>NZ_JBCOIL010000001.1:0-114175 GCF_040926265.1 Collinsella aerofaciens
GTTTATCGCGAGTTCCGCACGAACAGGAGGCCACTTAATGTGGCCTCCGTCGTGAGCAGGACTGTAGAGCAGGAAACTTTATCCGCGGACCCCGCCGGGAATAGCAAAAGGGCGACCCCTGTCCGGGGTCGCCCTTGTTGAACTGCTTATGTGCGGCTGTTACTCGGCGTCGTGGTGACGGCGGGGCTTGCGGCCTCCGTTGTCGCCGGGACGGCGCGGACGGTCGCTGCGCTCGGAGCGCTCGCGTCGCGGACGCTCACGGCGCTGGAAGTGCTCGCCGTCGCCCTCGGAGGCACCCTCGGCGCGAGCCGGGGCCTCGGGCTTATCCAGACGATCGAGCGAAATCTTGCCGCGGTCATCGACTTCGATGACGACGACCTTGACCTCGTCGCCCACATTGAGGACGTCCTCGACCTTCTCCACGCGACCCTTGGCGACGCGGGAGATGTGCAGCAGGCCGTCCTTACCGGGCAGCAGGTTGACGAAGGCGCCGAAGGGCTGGATGGAGACCACGCGACCGGTGTACTCCTCGCCCGGCTCGGGAACCTTGATGATGAGCTTGATGCGCTCGACGGCCTGGTCCACGGACTCGCCGGTGCCGCCGACAAAGACGGTGCCGTCCTCCTGGATGTCGACCGAAGCGCCGGTCTCGTCCTGAATACCGCGGATGACCTTACCGCCGGAACCGATGACGTCGCGGATCTTGTCGGTCGGGACCTGGATGGAGACGATGCGCGGAGCGGTGCTGCGTGTGGTGTGGCGCGGCTCGGGGATCACATCGAGCATCTTCTGCAGGATGAAGGCGCGACCCTCCTTGGCCTGCTGCAGGGCGCGGGCCAGGATGTCGAAGGTGAGGCCGGTGGCCTTGTTGTCCATCTGCAGGGCGGTGATGCCCTCGGTGGTGCCGGTGACCTTAAAGTCCATGTCGCCCAGGAAGTCCTCGAGACCCTGGATGTCGGACAGGACCACGGTCTTGCCCTCCTCCTGGATCAGGCCCATGGCGATACCGGAGACCGGGCGCTTAATGGGCACGCCGCCGTCCATAAGGGCGAGCGTGGAGCCGCAGGTCGAAGCCATCGAAGAGGAGCCGTTGGACTCCATGACCTCGGAGACGACGCGGATGGCGTAGGGGAACTCGTTCTCGTCGGGGAGCACCGGAAGCAGAGCGCGCTCAGCAAGGTTGCCGTGGCCGATCTCGCGGCGCTTGGGGCTGCCCATGCGGCCAGTCTCGCCGGTGCAGAACGGCGGGAAGTTGTAGTGATGCATGTAGCGCTTGCCCTCGGTAGGCTCGATGGTATCCAGACGCTGGCCCTCGTTGAGCATGCCGAGCGAAAGAACCGAGAGCACCTGGGTCTGGCCACGCTGGAACAGGCCGGAGCCGTGAACGAGCGGCAGGTAGTTGTCCTTCACCATGATGGGGCGGATCTCATCGGCGGCACGGCCGTCGACACGCTCACCGGTCTCGACGACCATGGTGCGCATGGCCTTCTTCTCGAGCTTCTTGAGCGCCACGGGGATCTCGCGCTCCCAAGCGGCCTGCTCCTCCTCGGTGAACTCGGCGCGGATGGACTCCTTCAGAGCCTCGACCTTACCGATACGGGAGAGCTTGTCGGCGTCACGAAGGGCGGCTGCCATCTCGTCGTAGTGGGCGAAGATGCGCTCCTGGACCTCCTCGACGGGCTGGTCGAGCGGGTACTCCTTCTTGACGATGGGGCCGTTGACCTGCTCCCACTCGGCGACGAACTCGTCCTGAGCCTGACAGAAGGCAGCAAGGGCCTCCTGGCCAAACTTCATAGCGGCGAGCATGTCGTCCTCGGAGATCTCCTCGGCGCCGGCCTCGACCATCGAGATGAAGTCGGCAGAGCCGCCCAGCTCCAGGTCCAGATCGGAGTTCTCGCGCTCCTCGTAGGTGGGGTTGACGATAAACTCACCGGTCTCCACGTTACGGCCAATGCGCACGCAGGCAAGCGGGCCCTCGAAGGGCACGCCGCCGAGCGTCATGGCCAGAGAAGCACCCATGACGTTGATGACGTCGAAGGGGTTGACCTGGTCGGCGACGAGCGAGGTGGCGACGATGTGCACCTCGTTGCGGAAGCCGTCCGGGAAGCTCGGGCGAATCGGACGGTCGATCATGCGCGCGGTGAGCGTGGCCTTCTCGCTGGGACGGCCCTCACGCTTGAGGTAGCCACCCGGGATGCGGCCGGCGGCGTACATCTTCTCGTTGAAGTCGACGGTCAGCGGGAAGAAGTCGTAGTTCTTGCGCTCCTTGGAGACGACCACGGTGTCGAGCATGGTGGTGTCGCCCTGCTTGACCAGGCAGGCGCCGGTGGCCTGCTTGGCAAGCTCGCCCGACTCAAAGGTGTAGGTCTTGCCGTACAGCTCAAAGGTCTTGGATACAAGTGTCATTGTTCTCCTTTACCCCACAGGCCCCTTGCCTGCGGGCTTCTCATGTGACGCAGGCCCCCTGCCCCCGCCACGCTTCAGAGCGTGATTGTTCACGCCCTTACACAAAAAGAGCGCCCCGCTGCGCAGGACGCTCTTAGCATGTACAAATCCTACTGGATGTTGTCGCGGATGCCCAGAGCCTTGATGAGCTCACGGTACTCGACGATGTCGTTCTTCTTGATGTAGGAGAGAAGACGACGACGACGGCCGACGAGCATGAGCAGGCCACGACGGGTGTGGAAGTCCTTCTGGTGGGACTTCATGTGCTCGGTCAGCTCCTTGATGCGCTCGGACAGGATGGCGACCTGAACCTTGGGGTTGCCGGTGTCGACCGGGGTGTTACCGAACTGGGCAGTCAGCTCCGCCTTGCGCTCTTTGGAAACAGTCATTGTTTCACCTTTCGTTTTGCGTCGCCATCGGGCGACTCGATTCGCCTCGGACTGGGAAGCCGCCGGTGGAGCGAGCAACCAAGGTCGAGGTACCAACAGGTCGGTATGTTACCACAAGCAGCCCGCGCCTGCGCATCATCACCGACCCAACATGAATTCCATCGCACGGAGGCGCTGATCGGTGTGCGTCGCAGCCCAAACATGCGAAAGCCCCAGCAAAAAGGCTGCGGTATGCGGGTCGATTCGCTCGGCCAAAAGCGCATCGAAGGTCATGGACATGAGGGCGCGCAGCCATGCGGCCTCACCGGTCGACACCAGTTCGACACCTGGAACGCTCGACGCGCACGACCCGCACATGAGGCCGCCCGCCTGGGGCGAAAAATACGACAGCATGGGGTCTCCGCACAGCACGCAGGCCGAAAAATCGGGTCGATAGCCAACGTGCGACAGCAGCTTAAAGACATATGCCGCCACAAGTAGGTCCATATGCGCCGTGTCGAGCCCGCTGCCCACCAGGGCAAGCGCTCGCTGCGTTATAGCAAAGGTAAACGGGTCCTCGGCGTCCTCGAACGAGCACACGCGCGCGACCTCGGCGATCGCGCTTGCGGCGCAGGTCGTCTCGTAATCGGGCGCAGCGCCGAGCGGCGCCTCCATAAGCTCGGCCTGAGAAACCACGTCGAGTGACCGTCCATGCGCGAGCAGCATATCGACCGTACAGAACAGCTCGCAGCGCGCAGCCAGGCGTCCGCCGGGTTTGCGGGCGCCCTTTGCCACTGCACGAACCTGCCGTCCCCGCTCGTCAAGCATCGTCAAGATCAGGTCGGTCTCTTTGAGCTTAGTCTTATCGAGCACGAGCACTTTCGTGCGATATGTCCGGGAGCCTGCCATGCGCGCCGCGCGTCCTTAGTCCTCGGCGTTATAGCCAAAGCGGCGAATCTGGGCCTCGTCGTCGCGCCAGCCGGACTTGACCTTCACGTCCAGCTCCAAAAAGACCTGCGTGCCAAAGATGCGCTCAAGATCGCGACGGGCGTCGATACCGATATGCTTGATCATCTCGCCGCCTTTGCCGATGATGATGCCCTTTTGGCCCTCGCGCTCGACGTAAATGGTGGCGTGCACGCGCAGCACCTTCTTGGTCTGCTCGAGCGCATCGCAGATCACGCCAACGGAGTGCGGAATCTCATCACGGGTGCGGCGCAAGACCTTCTCGCGCACAAACTCGGCAACGAGCGTCTCATCGGAAGCGTCGGTACCCATGTCCTCGGGGAACCAACGCGGACCCTCGGGCAAAAAGTGCGCAACGGTCTCGATAAAGGCATCGACGTTGAAGTTCTTGACCGACGACGTCACGATCTCGTCGTCATATTCCATGAGCTCGTGGGCGGCCTTAAGCTGCTCCATGACCTGTGCGGGGTCGGCCTCATCGGCCTTGGTAAGCACCAGGACCTTCTTGCAACGAGCGCATCTGACACGCTCGGCAACCCAGGCGTCTCCCCTGCCGATGGGCTTGGTGGCATCAATCAAAAACGCGACGACATCGACATCGTTCAGCTCAAACAACGCGCTCTTGTTGAGCTCGGAACCCAGGCCGTCCTTAGGCTTGTGGATACCCGGGGTATCGACAAAGACCAGCTGGTAGCCGGGGCGGTTGACGACGGCACGCATGCGGCGGCGAGTCGTCTGGGCCACCGGCGAGGTGATGGCGACCTTCTTGCCGTAACAGGCGTTGAGCAGCGTGGACTTGCCGGCGTTGGGACGACCGACCAGGGCCACAAAGCCGCTGCGGAAACCGGGCTCCACGTCGCCAAAGCCCGCGAGGTTGTCGTCCTCGTCGCACAGGGCGTCGAGTTCCTCGTCGCTCATACCCTCAAACGGGTCGAACTCCTCGACATCCTCGAGCTCCTCGGTATCCACCGCGTCCAGGGACTCGTCGTCCAAAATCTCATCGGTAGGCTGCATATTGTCGGACATGGGAATCCCTTTCTAAATAAAGTCGAGCGCGTGGGCAAATACCAGTACGCCCACAATCGCGGCGGTGATGGAAAGAACGTATACAGAGGCGGCGGCGATGTCCTTCGCACGCTTGGCCAGCGGATGGAGCTCTTGGGTCGCTAGGTCGACGATAGCCTCCATAGCGGTGTTGCACAGCTCGCCGTGAATCACCAGGCCACAACAGATGATAATCGTGGCCCACTCGGCAATGTCGAGCCCCACGATACAGCCGGCAATGACAGTGCACACGCCCGCCACGAGCATCACCTTAATATTGCGCTCAGTCTTGACTGCGGTGACAAAGCCCTCCATGGCGTAGGAAAACGACTTTAAGAAGGACGGATGGTCCTTGTTCGATCCGGGAATCATAGAAGGCTCCTAGTCGTGGGCGTGGTTGGTGATGGGGCCGACGTGGACTAGCTTTGGGTCCTCGCCGCGCTCGAGCGCCAGATCGCGCAGGATCGCGTCCTCGCGGGCCTCCATGACCTCGGCTTCGTCGTCCTCGATGTGGTCATAGCCCAGCAGGTGAAGCATGCCGTGAACGAGCATCAGACGACACTCGTCAGCGGGGCTATTGCCAAAGCCGGGGGCCTGACGGGAAATAACCTGCGGGGCCAAGATGATATCGCCGAGCTCGAGCGTCTCATCGGCGGGAATGTCATCGTCAAAGGCCGAATCGCACTCAAACGAGAGCACATCGGTGGTGCGGTCGATACCGCGCCACTCGTGGTTGAGCTCGTGCATCTCGTCCTCGTCGACATACGAAAGGGAAATCTCGACTTCACGTTCAACGCCCTCGGCAGCAAGCACAACTTCGCAGATGTGCCCCACCTCCTGTGCGTCGAGCAGCGTATCGAGCTCGGCATCGTTGCTGATCAATACACTCAACGGGACTCCTTTCGGTCGCGCGGGCGCTGCTCGCGCACGTCATCATAAGCATCATATGCCTCGACGATACGTCCCACCAAGGCATGGCGCACCACGTCGG
Source organism: Collinsella aerofaciens (assembly GCF_040926265.1). Taxonomy (GTDB): domain Bacteria; phylum Actinomycetota; class Coriobacteriia; order Coriobacteriales; family Coriobacteriaceae; genus Collinsella; species Collinsella aerofaciens_BB. Next base: position 5,815 of record NZ_JBCOIL010000001.1, read on the forward strand.
CGCGCTCCAGGTGCGAAAATGCGACATCGTCGACACGGCCCAAAATCTTCTCGACATCGGCCAAACCACCACGACGACCCACCAGGTCGCGCTGGCTCAGGTCGCCGGTAATCACAAACTTGGAGTTGAAGCCCAGGCGCGTCAGGAACATCTTCATCTGCTCGGGCGTGGTATTTTGCGCCTCGTCGAGCACCACGAAAGCATCGCTCAGCGTGCGGCCGCGCATGTAGGCAAGCGGGGCGATCTCAATCACGCCGCGCTCCATAAGCTCATCGGTGCGCTCGCGATCCATCATGTCAAAAAGGGCATCGTAGAGCGGACGCATGTAGGGATCGATCTTTTCCTCAAGGGTACCGGGCAAAAAGCCCAGGTTCTCCCCCGCCTCGACAACCGGACGTGTCAAGATCAGACGGCCCACCTCGTGACGCTTGAGCGCGGCAACGGCGAGCGCCATAGCCAGATAGGTCTTACCGGTACCGGCAGGACCCAAGCCAAACGTGATGGTATGCGAGCGGATGGCATCCACATAGCGCTTTTGCCCGAGCGTCTTGGGGCGAATGACGCGGCCGCGATACGAAAGCAGCACGTCATCGCGAAGCGACGTAGCCTCGTGCTCACCGTCGCGCAAGACAGCCAGGCAGCGAGAGACATCGTCGGCAGACAGCGTGCGCCCGGCGGCCGCCTCGCGAAAAGCGTGCTCGAAAAAGCGCGCCACGAGTTCGACCTCGTCCGGGTCGCCGCTCACGGCGATGCTATCGCCACGGGCGACCACATGAGCGCGAACCAAGCTCTCGAGCGCACGAAGGACGCCGTCGCCGGCGCCCAAAACGCGCGAGGGATCAATTCCCTCGGGAACGGTAAGTCTAATCTTCGAGGCTTCCATGAACCTCCCTGCGTGCATGGACCAAGCCGGAATCATCGACTCCGATGATAGCAACATCGAGCAGGCACGGGGCTGTAAGTCCACAGGTATCGTCAAGACGGGCATGATGGAACGAGCCGAGCGTCAGGTTGTCGCCATACTCGAGCACGGCACGCTCGACCGTGCCCACGCGACGGCGAGCGTCGGCAATAGCGAGCTCCTGTGCGGAGGCCCGCATACGGCGGCTGCGCTCGGCCATAACCTCGGGCGGAACCTGGTCGGGCATGTCGGCAGCAAGGGTACCGGGACGCTTGCTGTAGCGGAACACGTGCATACGCGAGAAACCCACACGGCGGCACAGCGCCAGCGACTCCTCGAACTCCTCGTCCGTCTCACCAGGGAAGCCGACAATAACGTCGCAAGAAAGTGACGCCTGCGGCAGATTGGCGCGAATCATACGCACCGTGTCCTCAAAGGCCTCCGCACTATAGGGACGGCCCATGCGATGCAGGGTCGCCGTGCAGCCGGACTGCACGGGCAGGTGCAAAAACGGGGCGATACGCTGCGGATAGCGCGCCATAACCTTAAGCAGGCGCTCAGAGATATCCATGGGCTCGACCGAGGAAATGCGCACATGCGGAATAGACGTGCGCTCCATGATGGCCTCGAGCAGCTCATCGATTTCGACGTGCTCGTCGGTCGCGCTCTTGCCATCGTAGGCACCCAGGTTCACACCGGTCAGCACCACCTCGGGTACGCCGGCCTCCTGGGCCTCACGAACTTGCTCGAGCACGGACTCGACGGGCACGGAGCGCTCGGGGCCGCGTGCCTTCCACACAATGCAATAGGTGCAGCGATGGTTGCAGCCGTCCTGAATCTTCACGCCCAGGCGAGAGCGACCGAGCGCATCGACCACCTCGCCATCGCTGCAGGCGGGAACGCTATCGGATTCGACACCCAGCACCTCGCAGACGCGCTCGGCGACGTCAATCTTGGACGGCTCGGCGATCACGCGATCGGAGAGCTCCAGCAACTCCTCGGGATGCAGGTTGACGACGCAGCCGGTTACGACCACGTAAGGGTCGTTAGGATGGGCCAGCGCATGACGGACGGCCTTACGGGTCTTGGCCTCGGCCTCGCCCGTAACGGCACAGGTGTTAATGACGATCAGATCGGCATCCTGGGGATCCACAATAGCAAAGCCCAGGCGCATAAGATCGGCAGTGATACGGTCAGACTCAACCCGGTTGACGCGGCAGCCGAGGTTGACGACGGAAATATGGGGTGCGAGCACGCGGGCTCCTTAATCGAGGATATCGTCGAGGGCACTCTTGATACGGTCGGTCACCGACTTCTTACCGGAAGCGACGTCATCGCCCATCTCATCGGCAAAAGCACGGAGCAGCTCGTGTTGCTTATTGGAAAGATTGGTGGGAACGACCACGCGCAGTTGCACGATCAGGCGACCACGCGAACCGCCACCGCCAATGCGCGGCATGCCGTAATTATTGACGCTCACGGTGTCGCCGTACTGTGTACCAGCAGGGACCGTCACCTTGACGACCTCATCGGGCATAATGCCCTCGACCTCGATCTCGCAGCCGAGCGCTGCCTGCGCAATCGAAATATCGCTCACGAGGTACAGGTCGTCACCGTTGCGCTTAAAACGCTCGTGGTCGGCGACGCGCACGTTGACGATCAGGTCGCCCGAGGGCTCGCCGCGAAGGCCAGCCTCGCCAAAGCCGCTCACGCGCAGCTGGCGACCGGTCGAAACGCCGGCGGGGATATCGATGTCGATCTTTTCATGCGAAGGCGTGCGGCCCTGACCGTCGCAGGTCTCGCAGGGATGATCGATGACCGTGCCCTCGCCGTGGCAGTCGGGACAAGGCGAAGAGGACTGAACCTGGCCCAGGAACGAACGCTGGACCGTCGTGACATAGCCCGTGCCGTGGCAGCGGCTGCACTGCTTTTCCTGCGCGCCCTCGGCCCTACCGGTGCCATTGCAATCCTCACAGGGAGCAAGGCGGTCATAGCTGATCGTCTTTTTGCACCCGAGTGCCGCCTCCTCGAGCGTCACCGAAAGGGAGATGGCCATGTCGCGGCCGCGACGACGCTCACGGCGATTTCGGGCGCCACCGCCGGCACCGCCGCCAAAGAACGACGAGAAGAGGTCGTCCATGCCCATGCCGCCAAAGATATCGTTAATGTCGACGTAGCCCGAACCACCAGGGCCGTCGGCAATGCCGTAACGGTCGTAGTTAGCACGCTTCTGCTCATCGGAAAGAACGGAATATGCCTCGTTGAGCTCTTTGAACTTGGCCTCGGCCTCGGGGTCGTCCGAAACGTCCGGGTGTACGGTACGGGCCTTCTTTAGAAACGCGCGCTTAATCGTCCGCGCGTCGGCATCCTTGTCGACGCCAAGCACCTCGTAGTAATCCCTATTTTCCGACACGACCGAATCCTTCCGACTTTCATTATTGTCACAGTGCGTCCTATACCCAAGCTGGGCCGGCCGCAAACAGAGGGTTTGATGTTATTGCATTGCGTAGGGTGAAAGCATGGCACGTTGCGAGCAGCTCGCAAACCAAACCGACACGAGCGCAAACATAAATCCGTTGGCAAAACCGTTGGCAAACTGCATCGCGCCGCGCTTCCACCACAGCAGGCTGCGGTGCAGCACGCCGTCCGAGAGCACCATGAACAGGCCCATGGCAAACGGAATAAAGCACATCACGGCAAAGGCCGAGAACACGCCCGAGATGGCCGATAGCACCAAAAACGGCGCCACGATGCCCATCAGGTAAAAACCGGTACGGGCCTTGCCTTCCAGGCGCTCGGCCTCAACATGGGCGCGACCGACCAGATCACCGCCAGAGGCGCCGTTGGTGCCGGCGTGACCCATGCCGCCAATACGGACCTCGTCGCCATCGTGCGTGCCGGCGGGAAACTCAATCGTCTGCTCGGAGGTCACACGGGTCCGCCCGCTGCCGCCGCAATCGGGACAGGGGTCGGCGACGACCTTACCGGAGCCACCGCACTCAGGGCAGACCGACTGGAACGTGCCGGCACCAAACAGAAAGGACAGGTCGACATCGATGTGACCGCGACCGCCGCAGCTCGGACAGGTATGTGCATGCTCGGACGAAACAGAGCCCGAACCACCGCAGTGACCACAGGTATCGAAGCGCGTATAGCGGACGGTCTTGCGGGCACCGCCCTTGGCCTCCTTGGCGTCGAGTTTGATATCGACGACCACATTGGCGCCGTTCTCGGGATTGTAAGCAGCCTGCCCACGACGCTGCTGGCCCCAAGCGCCGCCAAAGGGAAAACCGCCCTCAAAGGGATTGCCATAGCCTGTGTTGCCGGCGTAGCCGCCACCATAGGGCGAAGCCGTAGGAGCGCCGGCAAAGGGATTGCCCGAGCGCATGGCGTCGTAGCGCGCACGTTTTTGCTCATCCGAAAGCACGGCGTAGGCCTCGGAAACCTCTTTAAACTTTTCCTCGGCATCCGGCTCTTTGTTGACGTCCGGATGGAGCTTGCGGGCCTTTTGCTGAAAGGCCTTTTGAATATCACGCGAGGTGGCGTCCTTGGAGACACCCAGAATCTCGTAGTAATCTTTTTCGTTCATCGTCGCCATGCGCGGCAACCTCCTGCTCACAGCAGCGTATATATTCCGGTAATTCTACCCGAGCGGCCTAAGCTAGATCCCAAAACAGCTCGAACAGAACATTTCCATCGAGCCAGCCCAAGTGTGTCGGCGCCAGACGAGCTCGAACATAGCCCGCGACGACATCTGCCGAAGTGAAAGGTCCCTCATGGACCCCGAGCGTCTCGGGCACCCAAGTGGCAAGACCCAATTCGAGCGCGCGATCGCAGGCAGCTGCCAGCTCATCGGCCGGGATGACGCAAGCTGCACGAACCAACAGGTCGGACGCAACACCGCCCGTCATGCGACAAGACAGCATCAGGTCTTCAGCCGCAGCCTCACGCTGCGACAGATATTCGGCCTCAAACGCCGTCGCGTCATCGTCACGTTGCACCAGACGCACGCGGTACGAATCGCCTCGAGAAGACACGCCGGGAAACAAACCTACAAGACGGTCGAAATCCTCGGCGTCGAGCATGCCCGCGGCGGAACGACCCAGGCCCAAATAGCCCTGGTCGGTCCAGTAGGCAATGTTATGGGCGCACTCATGTCCGTCGAGCGCATAGCTTGCCACCTCATACGGGTGATAGCCGGCCGCACCCAGACGCTCACGCGCCACATCCATGCACGAAGCTTGAAAATCCTCGTCGGGCTCGACCGACTCGTCGCGGCACGCCATGCGATAAAGGGGAGTCCCCTCCTCAAGCGTGAGCGGGTAGACCGACACATGATGCGGAGCCGCCGCCAGCACGCCATCGAGCGTGCGCTTCCAACTCGCTGCGGTCTGCCCGGGAAGTCCGCACATAAGGTCGCACGACACGTCAAGCCCAGAGTTCTTGACCGTCGCGATGGCGGCAAACGCCCGATCGGCATCGTGAATACGGCCGATGGCGGTAAGTTCGGTGTTATCGAGCGTTTGCACGCCCAGAGAGACGCGTGTGACACCAACCTTGGCAAGCGCAGTGGCAAGCTCGGCGGTCAGCGACTCGGGATTGGCCTCGCAGGTAAACTCAACGGGAGCGCACCACGCACGAATACGCCGCGCCAGCTCCACCAGGCGCTCCCCCGCCAGCGACGGCGTACCGCCGCCAACATAGACGGTGCGGATATGGTCAAGGGCCCCAGCCTTGCCAAAAGCATCGAGGCGCGCGAACAACTGCTCAAAATAGACATCGAGCGCAGCACTCAGGTCGCACGGAGAAAAACTGCGCGAGTCAAAGTCGCAGTACCGGCACTTTTGGGCGCAAAACGGCACGTGCACGTACAGCGCGGTAACGGCCACCCTTAAGCCTCCAGCGGATTAGGGGGCACCGATTCGCCGGCGGCAAGGGCAGCCTCGCAGGCCACCACATCGCGCTCGATATCATCGACCAGTGCCATAAACTCCTCGTACGTGGAGCAGCGCACCACCTGAGCGCGCCAGGCGGCGGCATGGGGCATGCCCTTTAGATACCAGCTCGCGTACGTACGGGCGCGCGACATAAGCGGCAGAAGCTCGTGCGTCAACGTCAGGTGCTCACGCAGAGCCTCCAGGCGCTCGACCGAGGAGCGAGAAGGAACCGGCGTGCCATCGAGCGCAAGGGCGCGAGCATCACCGAACACCCACGGATTGCCGTAGATGCCGCGCGCGATAAACACCGCGCTGGCACCCGAGCCTTGCAGATGCTCAGCAGCGTCCTCGGCCGAGAACACATCACCCGAACCAATCACGGGAATCTCGACAGCGTCGGCAACCTCATCGACGACAGACCAATCGGCCTGGCCCGTATAGAGCTGCGTGGCACAACGACCGTGCACGGCGACTGCGGCGGCACCGGCGCCTTCGAGCATCTGGGCAAACGTCGCGGCATTACGGTCCTCGGCATAAAAGCCCTTGCGGATCTTTACAGTCACGGGCACATGTGCCGCGCCCACCGCCGCCTCGACGATCTTCTCGGCCAGATCGGGCGTGCGCATAAGCGCCGAGCCCTCGCCCTTGGTAACGACCTTGCGCGCCGGACAAGCCATGTTGATATCAATCAATGACAGGCGATCGCCCACGCGTTCCTCGACAGCAGCGACGGCACTCGCAAACTGCTCGGGCTTGGAGCCAAAGAGCTGCACGCAAATCTGCTGCTCCTCGTCGGCCGGTAGCACCAGGCGCCAGGTCTTGTTGCTGGCATAGGCAAGGCCCGCCACGCTCACCATCTCGCTATAGGCAAGGTTGGCACCGCGGCGGCGGCACATGATGCGGTAGGCAGGGTCGGTCACGCCGGCCATGGGAGCCATAAGGAACGGCTGCTCGGCATAGGCACCCAGCAACCGCGTACTGTATTCACAAAGCGCCATGGACCTACTCGTCCACCTTGAGGATCGCCATAAAGGCCTCCTGCGGGACCTCGACCGAACCGATGGCCTTCATGCGCTTCTTGCCCTCTTTCTGCTTCTCGAGCAGTTTGCGCTTACGCGAGATATCGCCGCCATAGCACTTGGCCAAAACGTCCTTGCGGCGCGCCTTGACGGTGGAGCGGGCGATAATCTTGTTGCCGATGGCACCCTGAATAGGCACCTCGAACAGCTGGCGCGGAATGATTTCCTTGAGCTTGTCGCATAGACCGCGGGCCAGGCCATAGGCCTTGTCCTTGTGAACGATAAACGAAAGCGCGTCCACCTCGTCGCCCGAAAGCAAGATATCGAGCTTAACGAGCTCGGAGGGACGGTACTCGTTGAACTCGTAGTCGAGCGAGGCATAGCCCTTGGTACGGCTCTTGAGCTGGTCAAAGAAGTCCAAGATGAGCTCGGCGAGCGGCATATCGAAGCGCATCTCGACCGATTTGCTCGTCAGGTGGATCATGTCGGTCGTAACGCCGCGGTGCTCGATGGCGAGCTGCATGACGGCACCCGTGTACTCAGGCGGGCAGATGATCTTTGCCTTGAGGTAGGGCTCCTCAATGCGCTCGATGCGCGTAGCCTCGGGCAGATCCTGCGGGCTGCGGACATCGATCATCTCGCCATCGGTCTTGTACACGTGATAGTCCACCGAGGGGCTCGTGGCAATGAGGTCAAGATTGAACTCGCGCTCCAGGCGCTCCTTGACGACCTCCATATGCAGCAGGCCCAAGAAGCCCACGCGGAAGCCAAAGCCGAGCGCCACCGAGGTCTCGGGCTCCCACACCAACGACGGGTCGTTGACGTGCAGCTTATCGAGCGCGTCACGCAGGTTCTCGTAGTCCTTGTTATCGATCGGGAACAGGCCCGTATAGACCATGGGCTTGGCCTCGCGGTAGCCGGGAAGCGGCTCGGGGCAGGGATTCGACGCCCACGTGAGGGTATCGCCCACGCGAACGGCCTCGGGGTCCTTCAGGCCCGTGACCACGTATCCGACCTCGCCGACCGTGAGCGCGTCGACCGGGGTCTCGGCGGGACGCTTGACGCCCACGCCATCGACCAAAAAGTCGCCCTTTGCCTGCATCATGCGCAGGGTATCGCCCTTTTTGATTGAGCCGTCAAAGACGCGCACCGTGGCGACGACGCCACGATACTCATCGAAGTACGAATCCAGGATAAGTGCCTTGAGCGGCGCGTTCGCATCGCCCTTGGGCGGGGAGATCAAAAAGACAATGGACTCCAGCAGATCGTGGATGCCCTCGCCGGTCTTGCCCGAGACACACACGGCATCATCGGCAGGGATCGCCAGGTCATCCTCGATCTCGGTCTTAACCTCATCGGGATGGGCCGAGGGCAGGTCGATCTTGTTGATGGCCGGCACAATGTCCAGATTGGCGTTCATGGCGAGCGTCGCGTTGGAGACGGTCTGCGCCTCGACGCCCTGCGTGGCGTCGACAACAAGCACCGCGCCCTCACAGGCTGCCAGCGAGCGCGAGACCTCATAGGTAAAGTCCACGTGGCCCGGCGTATCGATCAGGTTGAACTGATACGTCTCGCCATCGTCGGCGTCATAGGACACGCGAACGGCATTGGACTTGATCGTAATGCCGCGCTCGCGCTCGATATCCATGGTGTCGAGCAGCTGCGACTCCATGTCGCGCTCGTCGACGGTATGGGTGAGCTCGAGGATGCGGTCACTGATCGTTGACTTGCCATGGTCGATGTGCGCAACAATCGAGAAGTTGCGGATGTGGGAAATGTCATTTGAAGTATTCATGCGGACTATCTTACCCGAGCGATACAAAAAATGGAGCCTGTTCCATAAAACAGGCTCCATTTATGCGCGTAATCTGTGTGGTGTGAAATTTACAACTTAGGCGTTGATGCTGTTCACGAGCTTGGCAAGACCGGACTTGCGGTTGGAAGCCTGGTTCTTGTGGATAACATGCTTGGCGGCAGCCATGTCGAGACGCTTGGTGACGGTCTTGAGGGCGGCCTGGGCCTTCTCGGCGTCGCCCTCGGCGACGGCGGACTGGACGTGCTTGGTCAGCGTCTTGAGCTCGGACTTGACAGCCTTGTTACGCATGCGAGCTGCCTCATTGGTGCGGATACGCTTCTTCTGAGACTTGATGTTTGCCACTTCTGGAGTTCCTTTCGAGTTCCTTGCAAAAAATGTATGACACCTCTGAGACACGGTGAGGTCATGCAAGCGCCTACTATAGCACGCTCCCCCCCAAAGGGATAGAACGAATTTGTCAAATAGGCAGGTATCATCACGATTTTCTCAAGATGTTCGTAATCCAGAGCAAAAGCGCGGTCCGAGAATCGGCCGAACCCTTGAGCGCGAGCTCCACATCGACCGCTCCCTCGAGCGCTGCGACGAGCTCTGCCATCGAAAAGCGGCGAGCCCAGGTCAGGTGATTCTTGACCTGCCAGGACTGGAGCTTAAGCGTTGCGGCCAGCTCACGACCCTGTCCGCGCGCATCGAGCGCCTTGGCAACGATAAGCTCGCGAATACGGCCGCACAGCAATGTGTAAGTCCACACGTAGCTCTTGGCGGGCAGTAGATTGAAGAGCTCGAGCGAGCGGCGCATGTCACGGGCCGAGACCGCATTGAGAAAGTCCCAGGGCTGAACCTCGGCCGTACGTACAATCCAGCGCTCAACGTCGGCAAGCTCAATCTGGGGCGCCTCGACCATCTGGGCAAGCTTAGCCAAATCGTTATCGAGCATGCGAGTGTTTTCACCCGAACGCGAGACGAGTTCCTCGGCGGCCGCCGTCGAGATCGACTTGCCATGCTGCGTCGCCATCTGCTGAACGCGGCGCGGTAGCTCCCAGCGCTTGGTGCCGGAGCAATCGATCACGGCCTTCTTGTCGATCTTGGCGATCGCCTTATACAGGCGCGTGTTCTTGGCAAGCGAGTCGGCGATGATGAGGCAGACCGTTGTGGGGCTGGGACTTGCGAGGTACTCGACGAGCGGCTCCGAGACAGCCTTAGCGAGCTTTGAGCAGCCATCAAGGATTACCAGGCGAAACTCGCTGCCCATCGGAAAGGTGTTAAGCGATCCGATAATGGACTCGATATCGGGGTCCTTAGTCATGTCGCGCTCGTCGAGGTTAAACTCGACCATACCCGACTTTTCCAGACGCGCTTTCATACGCGAGACGGCGTGATCGCGCTTGACTCCGTCGGTACCGACGATCAGATATGCCGGCAGCAGACCGGTTTCGGACATTGCGCTCCCCTCCCGCAGGCCTTCGTATTCGTTCCGTGCCATTCTAGCCCAGGGGCCACCACACGCCAACGACGTCGTTACGGTCGCTGGCATCGCATCGCAAAGCCATTCGCAGTCGGCGTGACGGTAATGTCGCCGTGTTCGATAGTGCACGCGAACACGCCGCCCGCTTCCTTAACGGCATCGATGCAGGCATCGGACGGATGGCCGTATCGATTCCCTTCGCCCGCACTCGCGAGGGAAAGCTCGGGCTTCAGGACGTCCAGCAACTCATCATCGACCGAAACCTTAGAGCCGTGATGCCCAAGTTTAAGTATGTCGATATCCCCCACCTCCTGCACGAATTCCCGTTCTTGGTCGATCTCGGCATCACCGGTGAGGAGCATACGCAGGCCCTTGCCTTCCTGAACATAAGAGAGCAGCAGGACAAGCGAGTCCTCATTGCCCTCGCCATCCACGGACTCGAATGGCCACATCACGCGGGCGCAAAATGAGCCGATATCGACCGTATCCCCACGGCGCACCTGCCGATACTCCACGCCAGGTCGGTTCAATACCTCGGCAGGAGCATCCTCCAGCGCATCCGCCGCCACGGCAATCGTACCGACCGAAAACTGTTCGAGCACGGCAGGCAGACCACCCCAGTGATCCTCATCCCAATGCGTCACAAAGACGGCATCGATATGGTGCACGTTATTGCGAACCAACGCCGCCACCACGCGCTCGTCGAGCCCGCAGTCGACGAGTGCCACTGCACGGCCCTGGCGGATAAGAATCGCATCGGCCTGGCCCACATCGAGCACCGTCACAGAAGGCGGAGCGAATCGATCCCAGTAGACGTACGGAATCGCAGCCAGGAACACCAGACATGCAAGCCCCACCGCCACAGAACGTGCACGGGGACGCGGCCACCAGACCAGCAGCACCGCCAGCAAACACGGCACTAGATAAATCCACATGCTATCGGGCGGCACGCTCACGGATGCACCCGGCACGGCGGCAAACAGCTGCTCGAAGAACAGCGCGCAACGGGAGGCAATCATGGGCACAACGAGCGCCCAAGTCCGCAACGGTGCCACGAGCGAAAAGGGAACCAGCACGATCGACACGGCAAGCAGTACGCTCACCACCGGACCGATGACCGCATTTGCCAGCGGAGCAATGAGCGAGAACGTACCGAAGGCAGGAATGGTAATGGGAAGTGTCGCCAGTTGCGAGCACAGCGTGACGGAAAGCATGCTGGCAACGCCCGATGGCACACCCAGCTCGCCCAAAGCGTAGGTCGCATAGGGGCAAAAGCACAGAATGGCTAAGACGCTGGCACATGAAAGCTGAAAGCCCATCTCGAACGGCACCGTCGGCCGCAGTAGAACAAAGATGGACATGGTAACAAAGAGTGCCGAAAGGCCGTGCCGGCGACGCCCCGCGCCGTTTACGACAAGCGTCGCGAATACCATGCAGCACGCGCGCACGGCCGAGGGAGACGCGCCCGTAAAGGCAGCGTAGCCCACAAGCGTTATCGCCAGTATCGCCCGCTGAAGACCAGGTGAGCACCGAGTCTTTTGCAATAAACCCTCGATTACAAACCCCACGATAGCCAAATGGCTACCCGAGACGGCGATAAGATGCGCCGTTCCCGTCACCGAAAACCAGTCGCCCGCCGGCTGGGCGCGCAGCTCGGCCGAACGACCGCAGACGACACCGGCTATGAGCGCACGCGCCGGGTCGGTCGCAGCCGCGATGGACGCAAGCAGCCCATTTCGCAGCCGAAGCAGCGGCCCCGGAGAGCCCTCATCGACCGACACAATCCGAACGGCTTTAACCTTGCGCACCTCGCCTCGGAGCACGCGCGATCGTCCATACGCATCGTTCTCAAAACGTGAAACGCGACCGATAACACGCACGTGCGCCCCGACCTTGAGCTCGCGGTCAAACGATAGGCGAACCGTTGCCAGGTTCTTACCGTCCGCGCGTGCCTCGCAGGTATAGGAATACACGTCGTCGTTTATGGATGGATCACCCTGCACGACAAACTCGAGGCTGCTTGCCGCTCGACCATCGAGCGCCTTCGAGGCACTCAGCGTGCCCACAGCCCACCACACCGAGACGACCGCTCCCGCCACGAGACCGACGGACGCGGCATACAGCCACCGCTTCCAAGGGGCAAGCCGCGCACAAGATTGAGCCAGCACAACGAATACCGCCGCCGCAACGGGAATGGCCCATAGCGGCCCGACCGCCGGAGCCCGCTCCCTCAGCAGCGCATCAGCGACCATGTTGAGCACCAAGACGCAGCTCATGCACATGCCGGCACACAGGGCCATCGTCCACGGCATCAGGGGCCGCGGAGGCATCACGTGCTCGCGCTCGGTCGCACTCATACGCAGATGCAATCTTTGATTTTGGCAAGCTTCTTCTCGCCGATTCCCGACACACGCATCAGATCGTCAACCGAAGAAAAAGCACCGTTCTTTGTCCGCTCATCGATAATCGACTGGGCCATGGAGGGGCCGATGCCCGAAAGCGTCTGCAGCTCTTCTGCGCTTGCCGTATTGATGTTTACTAGGCCTGTTGCGCCACCCGCGCCCGATGATGCGGAAACCCCACCATCAACACCGGCTTCCGCAATGGACGCCTGCTGCTCCCCTACCGTTGGAACATGGATTTTTTGTCCATCAGTGACCTTAGATGCCCGATTGAGCCCCGTAACGTCTGCCTCGGGCGCCAGCCCGCCGGCAGCATCAATCGCCTGAGCCACCCGCGCGCCGTCCTTGAGACGATATACGCCGGGCGACACAACGGCGCCATCAACATCGACATAGACCTCTGCCGCAGCAGACGCCTTAGGCGAAGAGCCTTCGGATGTCTTTCCGCTCGAAGCATCGCCGGATCCCGGCTCCACCAACGAGCCCGAACCATCAGTCCGCTCAAAAGACACGCCGCTGGCACCGCCGCCAAGGTTCGCCATCGCCAAGCCGCTCGCCATCGCAATGACAACCAGTATCGCCATCACCACTGCCTTATGACCGAGCAGCTTGTCCGCCAAGCGGTCCATCCGTTTGACCCGTTCGTGTTGTTCGCGCTGCGCCATAGCAAAACCTCCCAACAACATCGTGTCAGGAAAAGAGCCCTGCAACAGCCACGCTCCAAAACCGGTTTTAGCGGTCAAACCAAAAGCTGACCAAAACCTTGCACAAATCTGTCCATTTATTCAAGCACACGTCAGCAAATGAACACTTAGCCGCAAAATGCCCAGATAGCAAAAGACCGACGATGCAGACGCATCGTCGGTCTATGCACAAAATTACTCGTGATCTTGGTAAATCTCACGCGGAGCAAGCTCCGAATGTTTGCGCTTTAAGGTCTTAGGGGCCTTATACGTGTTGCTCTCGAAGTCGATGTACTCGGCCTGCTTGAGCAGGCGCTCGATCATCTCCTCGTGATCGAACAACTCCCAGGCCTCATGCACGGCATCGAGTTTAGCGTGCGTCTCGGGACGGCGCGGCATAAACAGCGTGCAGCAGTCGGGAGCGGCCTCAGTGGAGATATCGAACGTACCGATCTCCTCGGCGCGCGCGATGATCTCCTGCTTGTCCGAACCGATGAGAGGGCGGAACACGGGGATCTTCACGGCCTCGTTGACGGCCATGATATTCTCAAGCGTTTGGGAGGCAACCTGCCCAAGCGATTCGCCCGTAACGATGGCCTTGGCACCCTCGATGTGCGCAATGCGCTCAGCAACCGAATACATAATGCGGCGATACATGATCACGCGCAGGTTGCTGGGACAGGTGACCGAAATCTCACGCTGGCAGTCGCCAAACGGCACTACGTACAGTCGGCCGATCTGGACACCCGGCTCAAGCGCACGGATGATGTCCTGCACCAAATACTCGCTCGTATCGGGCGTCTGCGGACGACCGGAGAAATGTACCGGCACGCACACCGCGCCGCGACGCGCGAGCATCCAGGTCGCCACCGGAGAATCGATACCCGAAGAAAGCAGCGTCACGACCTTGCCGGCAGACCCCACCGGAAGACCACCCACGCCGCGCTCAGAGCGCGCATACACATAGACGCTACCCTGGACCACCAGTACGTGCACCATCGCATCGGGGTCGTGCATTTGAACCTTTTTATCGGGGAAGGCCTCGCACAGCACCTCGCCCACCTGACGATTGATGTCAATCGAGGTGAGCTCATAATCGGTATTGGAGCGCTTGGCGTGCACCTTAAACGAATCGAAGGAACCAAACTCGCGCAGCGCCTTCACGGCGGCGGCACAGTACTCCTGAGGGTCGCGATTGGTGTGATACGCCAAAGACACACGAGCAACGCCGGGAACGGTGCGAATGACACGCGCCGCCTCGTCGGCCTGATGCTCGTTAAAGGTCACGAGGATATAACCGGAAATTCGAGACACGGCATTCACGGAAAAGGCGGCCAAGGCCGCCTTGATGTTATCCATGAGGATATGCTCAAAATGTGCGCGGTTCTTACCCTTCAGTCCAACCTCGTGATAGTGGACCAGGCAGACGCGAGCCGCCACTTAGGCTTCAGCAACCTTGTGGCCGAGCGCCTTCTCGTAACGGGCCTCGTCATAAGAGATGTCGCCGTCGACAATCTCGTCCATGGCCATCGAGATGGTATCGGCACCGGAAAGCCCGATGGTGATGTCATCGACATCCTGGACGGCAAGCACACGGTTGTGCTGGCCACGCAGCATGCTATTGATGTCGCAGGCGCGCTTGGAGGCAAGCGAAGCGAGCAGGAAGCGGTTGTGATCGGTCTTCTCCAGAAGATCGTCAATGCAAGGCTTTACAACGGACACGGACCTCAGATCCTTTCATGCATATCGAGAACGCGAACGAGCTCATCGGTCGCGCGGTCGAGATCGTCATTCACCACGACGTCGTCGTAGCGGTCGGCAAGGGCAAGCTCATCGGCGGCGTTTGCCATACGCAGCTCAATCGTCTCGGGCGTCTCGGTACCGCGACCGACTAGACGCTCGCGAAGCACCTCGAGCGAAGGTGGCTTGATAAAGATCAGCACGGCCTCGGGGAAACGCTCCTTCACCTGCAGGGCACCCTGGACATCGATCTCCAAGATGAGAGACGAACCAGAGGCGAGCTTGGACTGGACCTCGCTCACCAACGTGCCGTAGCAGTTACCGTGGACCTCGGCCCACTCAACAAACTCACCGTTTGCCACGCGGCGGTCGAACTCCTCGCGCGTCAGAAAAAAGTAGTTGACGCCGTCGACCTCACCTTTGCGTGGTGCTCGCGTGGTAGCCGAAACCGTCAGGCCCAGGTTCGAGCGGCGCTCGCGCACACGAGTGACGAGCGTACCCTTGCCTGCGCCTGACGGTCCAGAAATCACAAAGAGCTTGGAATCCTGAGCGCTCACTTATTTGGTCAGCTGCTCGAGGAGCTGCTCGCGCTGACGGACGCCGAGGCCCTGGACGCGACGGGTAGCGGAGATACCGAGCTCCTCCATGATCTTGGCGGCCTTGGCCTTGCCATAACCAGGGAGAGACTCGATGAGGGTGGAAACCTTCATGCGGGAAGCGATGGGGTCATCGGAGTTGAGCACGGACTCGAGGGACTTCTCGCCCTTCTTGATCTGCTCGCGAAGCTCAGCGCGGGCGTGACGTGCGGCAGCAGCCTTCTCAAGAGCCTGCTTGCGCTGCTCATCGGTAAGCTGAGGGAGTGCCATTCGTACCTCCAAATAGTTGGGTTATATCTGATTCAATAATTGGCATTTTAGCACGTAGAACGTACAAAATGCCCAATCGCGGCTCCATAGGTTAGACGATACCCGCAAAAAGTGCAATATACTGCGCCCAAAGTTAAGCCCCTGACCTGCGATTCCACACAAAGGATGGGAAAGTTTACGCAGGCACAGGGGCTATTTTGTGCTAATGAGACCCAAAAGTGGTGACTTAGGGGAATCTTTTACGCGACGTTTTCGACCAGCTCGGCGACGATGGCGTCAAAGGCGGCAACCGGATCGTCGGCACCAGTGATGGGACGGCCCACCACAATGTGGCTTGCGCCTCGCTCGATAGCCTGGGAAGGCGTCGCCACGCGAGACTGGTCGCCTAAGGCGGCACCCACCGGACGCACACCCGGAGTCACGATCAGGGCATCAGGACCCAGCAGCTCACGCATGTCGTGAGCCTCCATCGGCGAGCACACAATGCCATCGATGCCGCTGGCCTGAGCGAGCTTTGCCAGGCGGGCGGCCTCCTCGGCCACGGGCGACTCGACGCCGATCTCGCTCAAGGCATCCTGATTCATGCTCGTGAGCACGGTGATGGCGACGAGCTTGGCGCGGTCCTCGCGCGCCTCCTCGGCACCCTCGCGGCAGGCAGCGAGCATGGCGCCCGAACCCAAGCCGTGAACCGAGAGCAGGTCGGCACCGGCAAGCGAGGCCGAACGGGCGGCACCGCGAACCTGATGCGGAATATCATGGAACTTAAGGTCAAGGAAGACCTTAAAGCCCAGGTCCTTAAAGGTCTTGACGATCTCGGGGCCCTCAGCGTAATAGAGCGTCATACCAACCTTAAGCCAGGCGGCATGGCCCGAAAGCTCGTGGGCGAGCTCGAGCGCACGCTCACGATCGCAGTCGAGGGCGACGATTACGCGGTCGCGGGCATCGGTCTCTAGCATTCGAAAGCACCTACCAGCTCGTTGATGTCCTTTACGCCCTGGGACTCGGCCCAGGCCTCGAGCTCATGCGCGATCTTGAGCGAAGCGCACGGATCGACGAAGTTGGCCATGCCAACCGACACGCAGGTGGCACCGGCCAGGATAAACTCGGCCGCATCCTCGCCGGTCATGACACCGCCGACACCGTTGATGGGGATATCGACGGCCTGGGCAACCTCCCAGACCATGCGCACGGCGATGTGGTGGCACAGCGGGCCCGAAAGGCCGCCCTTGGGCTTGGCCACGCGGGACTTGCGGGTATGGACGTCGATGGCCATGCCCTGGATGGAGTTGATAACTGAAAGGCCGTCGGCACCGGCAGCCTCGAGGGCCCTGGCGATCTCGGCGACGTTGACCGGCGCCATCTTCACGAACAGCGGCTTATCGGTCACCTTACGGCAGGCAGCCATAACGGAAGAGGCGCCCTCGGGCGTGGAGCCCATGGCGGCACCGCCGGCGGCGATATTAGGGCAGCTCACGTTGATCTCGTAGCCGGCAGCCCAGGGGCACAGCTCGACATACATCTCGAGTGCGCGGACAAACTCGTCAACGGAGTGGCCGGCAACCTGACAGATGACCTGGCAGCCGTCCTTGGACAGCTGTTCGAGCCACGGACCGGACTCGCGGGCAAAGGCGGCCACGCCGGGGTTCTGAAGGCCCACGGAGTTGATCATACCGCCGGGAATCTCGGCCATGCGGGGCGCGGGATTGCCGGGCCAGGGCTCGGCTGCGCAACCCTTGGTGGTGATGGCACCCAGCTGGGAGACATCAAAGAAGTTCTGGAACTGCCAGCCGTAGCCAAAGGTACCGGCTGCGGTGTTGATGGGGTTTTGCATCTTGACGCCGCCGAAATCGACGGCCATGTTCACGGTACCCACTAGAAGACCACCACCTTGGAAGCATCGAACACGGGGCCGCACATGCAGGCGCCCTTCATACCGTCGACCGTCTCGACATTACAGGTGTTGCAGGCGCCAAAGCCGCAGCTCATCATGCGCTCGAGCGACACCTCGCAGTACGCACCGGCCTCGGCGGCAGCGGCGGCGACTTTCTTCATCATGACGGCGGGACCGCAGCTGGCGACATAGTCGTAGCCGCCCTCGCTAAGCAGCTCGGCAGCAGGATCGGTGCAAAAACCGTGCGTGCCCAGCGTGCCATCGTCGGTGCACACATTAACCGTGGCGCCCAGCGCGCGGAACTCGTCGATGCCCACGGCCTTGGAAGCGGTGCCAAAGCCCAGGCACACGTCCACATCAACACTCTGCTCGGCAAGCATACCGGCAAGACACAGCACAGGCGGAACACCGATGCCACCGGCGACGAGCAGGGCCTTCCTGGTGCCCTCGGGTACCATCCAGCCACGGCCACCGGGGCCCAGCAGGTTAGAGGAGGAGCCAGAGCCCATCTGGGACAAACGACGGGTATCGTCGCCCACGACGGCGTACCACAGCTCGACGGTGCCGGCCTCGGCGTCGGCGCGGTAGTAGCTCAGGGGCACGCGAAGCAGCGAGGACGCATCACCGGGTACGGCGATGTTCACAAACTGACCGGGCTTGAGCGCACTTGCAAGCTTGGGGGCCGAGATGACGAGCGAGAAGACGCCGTCGGCAATCTCCCGGTTCGAGACGACCTCGAAGTCGTGCATGCGTGCAGTGGAAGGTGTGGGCATAAACGCTCCAATCCCCCATGCGGTTGCATGGTCCAAACGAATAGAAAGCGCGGCACCGCAAGGGCGCCGCGCACAAAAGCGATAAGGCTATGCTAGCAGATGCAGCCGTCGGCAAGCGTCTGTTTACCGCCGACAAATACATCGGTGGCACGACCGGTGAGCGTGCGGCCGGCAAAACCGGAGTTCTCGGCGCGCGACTCGTAACCGTCCTCGCCAACCGTCCAGGTTGCGGAGGGGTCGAACACGGTCAGGTCGGCAACGGATCCCGCCTTGACCTGAACCTGGTCGAGACCCAGGATTTCACGCGGTTTGATGGCCATGAGCTCGACCATGCGGCCCATGCTCATCTTGCCCGTGTTGACCAGCTCGGTGAGCACGAGCGACAGCGAGGTCTCGAGACCGATCATGCCAAAGGGCGCAAGCTCGAACTCGCGGGCCTTCTCCCACGGGGTGTGGGGAGCGTGATCGGTGACGATAACGTCGACGGTGCCGTCGATGACGCCCCGACGGATGGCCTCGGCATCTTCCTCGGTACGCAGCGGCGGATTGACCTTGAGCGAGGTGTTGTAGGTCTCGTCCAGGTCGTTCTCGGTCAGGAACATGTGGTGCGGAGTGGCCTCGCAGGTAACCTGAACGCCAGCGGCCTTACCGGCACGCACGAGCTCCAGGCCATGGGCGGTGGAGATGTGCTGGATGTGCAGCTTGGCACCAGTCAGCTTGGCGATCTCGATGTCGCGGGCGATCTGGAGCTCCTCGCCGGCAGCCGGCCAACCCTCGAGAGCCAGACGGGTCGAGACCTTGCCCTCGTTGATCTGGCCGTGGCCGACCAGGTCCTCGTCCTGGCAGTGGCTCATAAAGACCTTGCCGAACATCTTGCCGTAGTCCATGCAACGACGGAGCATGCCCGCGCCCTGCACGCCGCGACCGTCGTCGGTGAAGGCGACGGCGCCGTGGGCGACCATATCGCCCATCTCGGACATGGCCTCGCCCTTAAGACCGCGGGTCATGGCGCCCGACGGATAGACGCGGCAGTGACCGACCTCGGCAGCACGGGACTTTACGAACTCCACGACGGTGCCGTTATCGGTGACGGGATCGGTGTTGGGCATGGAGCACACGCCGGTAAAGCCGCCCTTGGCAGCTGCGCGGGTACCGCTCTCGATGTCCTCTTTGACCTCGTAGCCGGGCTCGCGAAGGTGAACGTGCATATCCACCAGGCCGGGGACGAGGTACTTGCCGGAAAGGTCGCGGACCTCGGCTCCCTCGACGGCGAGATTCTCGCCGACCTCGGCGATCTTGTCGCCGTCAATCAGGACGTCAACGACACCGTCAAGCTCGACGGACGGGTCGACGACGTGGGCATTCTTAAGAAGCAAGGCCATTATCGGCACCTCCAAGCAGCAGATACAGGATAGCCATACGCACGCAGATACCGGCGTAGACCTGCTCCAGGATGACGGAGCGTTGCGGGTGGTCGGCCATATAGGAATCGAACTCGACGCCGCGGTTGATGGGGCCCGGGTGGCAGATAATCGCGTCGGGCTTCATGAGCTTCTCGCGGTCCTTGGTCAGACCGAAGAGCTTGTGGTACTCACGAATGGTCGGGAACGGGGCACCCTCGAGACGCTCCTGCTGCACGCGCAGCATGTAGACGACGTCCAGCTCGGGCAGGACGGAATCGAGGTCGCTCGTCACGTGGTCGCAGCCCAGGACCTCGGGCGCCGGCGGCAGCAGCGTGCCGGGGGCGACGGCGTAGGTCTCGCAGCCCATGATCTTAAGGGCGGGGATCAGCGAGCCGCAGACGCGGGAGTGCGCGATATCGCCGACGACGGCGACCTTCAGACCGTGGAAGTCACCCTTGTGCTCCCAGATGGTGTACAGGTCGAGCAGGGCCTGCGTGGGATGGTTGTGCTTGCCGTCACCGGCGCAGATGACGCTCGCGGGCGAGTTCTGCGTGACGATGTAGGGAGCGCCGGCGTGCTTATCGCGCACGACGATGCAGTCGATCTTGTAGGCGTTGAGGGTCTCGACGGTGTCGACGAGGCTCTCGCCCTTGACCGTGGAGGTCGAGGAGCCGCCAAAGTTGAGGCTGTCGGCCGAAAGACGCTTCTCGGCGAGCTCGAAGGAGCTGCGGGTGCGCGTCGAGGGCTCGTTGAACATGTTGACGATGGTCTTGCCCTTGAGCGTGGGGACCTTCTTGATGGCACGCTCGTTGACCTCGGAGAACGCCTTGGCGGTCTCGAGGATGAGCTTGATGTCCTCTTCGGAGTACTCGGTAATGTCGATCAGGTGCTTATGGTTGAACGCCACGGTACTACTCACCTCCCAGCGGCGCGGAGCCCACGTGGGAACCCGGCGCGACGTCGTTAATCTCGACAGCGGTGTGGCCGTCGACTTCCTTCATATATAGGTGCACGTTCTCCTCATGCGACGAGGGAACGTTCTTGCCGACAAAGTCCGGCGAGATGGGGAGCTCGCGGTGGCCGCGGTCAACGAGGACTGCCAGCTCAATGCGGCTCGGACGGCCCAGGTCCATGACGGCGTCGAGAGCGGCGCGGATGGTACGGCCCGTATACAGGATGTCGTCCACCAGCACGACGCGCTTGCCATCGACGCTGAAGGGAATGTTGGTAGCGTGGATCGCGGGAGCGAAATTGGTCGCATAGTCATCGCGGTAGAAGCTGATGTCCAGGCTGCCGAGCGGAACGTCGACGCCCTCGATCTCCTTGATCTCCTCGGCGAGCTTCTTTGCCAGAAGGTCGCCGCGCGTGACGATGCCGACCAGAGCGAGGTCTTCACAGCCCTCGTTGCGCTCGAGAATCTCGTGCGCGATGCGGGTCATCGCTCGATTGACGGCGGTCTCGTCCATGATGACCGCCTTGGGGGAAGTCGTGCCCATCGATCTCCTTCCTCACATGTCTTGACTGCTGACACAGTCAAAAAAATAGATGCCCGACCGCTTAAAGCGGACCAGACACCCACAGGAAGGGCTGCTCTTTGGCAGCTATGTAATTCCATGTGGGTATCTCGTACCCCTTTAATGGTCAAGGGATAGTGTAGCCAACCTCGAGCTTAATTGCGAGCATTAATACAGAGCAATCCGTAAACGGAGCCCAATGCTCAATAAACCTATATATATTTGTGGGACGAGCTTGAAAACGCACGCACGAGCTGGCATAATCCCCTCTGCTGCACGCAAATCGGATCTACGTCCAGGGCCGTGGCGTGAGCACTATCGCCAAAAGAGGAATATCTCTGTGTAGATTACGCACAGGGAGTTGCTTCTGTGCTATAGTTCAGGCTTGTTTGTTAACGCGACATGTTCGTTTGTCGCCCAAGGAGGGTCAGTTATGTCCAAAGTTTGCGAAGTTTGCGGTAAGCACCCCGTTGCCGGTCGCTCCATCAGCCACTCTCACCGCGTCACCAACCGTAAGTTCCGCCCCAACATCCAGCGCGTCTACGTCGTCGTCGATGGTCACCGTCGTAAGATGAACGTTTGCTCCACCTGCCTCAAGTCTGGCAAGGTTGCGCGCTCCTAAATAAGGTCTTACCAACAAGTACCTCGGACTCTCCGGGTCAAAGACCTCGCGTTCATATAGAACTTACCAAAGGCGCCCTCCCCTACGGAGGGCGCCTTTTTGCACTCATTTGGGACAGACTTACATGAGTGTTTGCAGATGTCAAAGGGATCGTAGCCCAGCTGGTATGCCCTGTAGCTTGACCAGCGGTACGCCTCGATTGAGCCAAGCGCACCTTTCACGAGATTGAGACGAATATAGTCGAGCAGCTGCACCGCCTGCGTGTCTGACTCAACCGCGACCCGCGAATAGCAATTGTCAAAAAGATGCCCCGTTCTTCCCGTTTTCCGATTGAAATTCTCATGTAAGTCCGTCCCCAATAAGCGGGGAGATGCAGTAGGCAGATAGTTCTAGTTAAAACGCTTCATTTTATTGAAGCGTTTTAGTGTGCCTTTTAGAGGAATCTGGCCGTTCACCGAATTATTTCTTGCTATCATGCAAGGCGTAGGGTAAATCTCCGATCGCAAGGAGACACAAATGGTGAAAAAGTCACCGGAAAACACTACTCCCGCAATTGTGGACAACGTAGAGGCGCTTGAGGCTAAGCTCGCTCAGATGCGAGAGGCCCAGGCGCTTTTTGCTACGTACACGCAGGAGCAGGTCGACAAGATCTTCTATGAGGCCGCCATGGCCGCCAACAAGGCTCGTATCCCGTTGGCGAAGATGGCCATCGAGGAGACCGGCCGCGGCGTTCTTGAGGACAAGGTCATCAAGAACCACTACGCCGCAGAGTACATCTACAACGCTTACAAGAACACCAAGACCTGTGGTGTCCTGGAGCGCGACGAGGCTTACGGCATCACCAAGATCGCCGAGCCCATCGGCATCGTGGGCGCCGTCATCCCGACGACCAACCCCACCTCCACCGCAATCTTCAAGACGCTGATCAGCCTGAAGACCCGCAATGCCATCATCATCTCCCCGCACCCGGCTGCCGCCAAGTGCACCATCGCCGCTGCCAAGCTCGTGCTTGACGCCGCCGTCAAGGCCGGCGCCCCCGAGGGCATCATCGGCTGGGTCGATGTCCCCTCCATCGAGCTGACCAACATGGTCATGCGCGACGTCGACATCATCCTCGCCACCGGTGGCCCGGGCATGGTCAAGGCCGCTTACTCCTCGGGCAAGCCCGCCCTGGGCGTTGGCGCCGGTAACACCCCGGTCGTCATCGACGACACCGCCGACGTGCTGCTCGCCGTCAACTCCATCATCCACTCCAAGACCTTCGACAACGGCATGATCTGCGCTTCCGAGCAGTCCGTGACCGTCATCGACACCATCTATGACCAGGTCAAGGCCGAGTTCCAGAAGCGCGGCTGCTACTTCGTCAAGCAGGGTGCCGAGATGGAGGCCCTGCGTGCCGCCATGTTCAAGAACGGCGCTCTCGACCACCGCATCCCCGGCATGGCTGCCGCCAAGATCGCCGAGCTCGCCGGCATCGAGGTTCCCGCCAAGACCAAGATCCTGATCGCCGAGGTCACCTCCACCGACCCCGCCAAGGAGGAGTTCTCCCACGAGAAGCTCTCCCCGGTCCTGGCCATGTACCACGCCAAGGACTTCCAGGAGGCCGTCGACAAGGCCGAGCACCTGGTGCTCGCCGGTGGCCCGGGCCACACCGCCTCTCTGTACGTGCACCCCGCCCAGGCCGAGAAGATCAGCCTGTTCGAGCACGTCATGAAGGCCTGCCGTATCGTCATCAACACCCCGTCCTCGCACGGCGGCATCGGTGACCTGTACAACTTTGGCATGAAGCCGTCTCTGACCCTGGGCTGCGGCTCCTGGGGCGGCAACTCCGTCTCCGAGAACGTTGGGGTGAAGCACTTGATCAACGTTAAGACTGTGGCCGAGCGCCGTGAGAACATGCTTTGGTTCCGCGCTCCCGAGAAGGTCTACTTCAAGAAGGGTTCCACGCCCGTCGCCCTCGACGAGCTTGGCAACGTCATGGGCAAGAAGCGCGCCTTCATCGTCACCGACCAGTTCCTCTTCAAGAATGGCAACACCCGCGCCATCGAGGCCAAGCTCGACGAGATGGGCATCGCCCACGACTGCTTCTACGACGTCGAGCCCGATCCGTCGCTGCAGTGCGCACGTCGCGGCGCCAAGCAGATGGCTCTCTTTGAGCCGGACGTCATCATCGCCGTCGGCGGTGGCTCCGCTATGGACGCCGGCAAGATCATGTGGATGATGTACGAGCACCCCGAGTGCAAGTTTGAGGACATGGCCATGGACTTCATGGACATCCGCAAGCGTATCTTCACCTTCCCCGAGATGGGCAAGAAGGCCTACTTCGTCGCCGTCCCGACCTCTTCGGGTACCGGCTCCGAGTGCACGCCGTTCGCCATCATCACCGACAAGGAGACCGGCATCAAGTGGCCGCTCGCCGACTACGCGCTGCTCCCCAACATGGCTATCGTCGACGCCGACAACTGCATGACCGCCCCGCGCGGCCTGACCGCTGCCTCCGGCATCGACGTCATGACCCACGCCATCGAGTCCTACGTCTCCATCATGGCTTCCGACTACACCAAGGGCCTCTCCGAGCGCGCTGCCAAGCTCGTCTTCGAGAACCTGCCCTCCAGCTTCACGAACGGCGCCAAGGACCCGCACGCCCGCGAGGAGATGCACAACGCCTCCTGCATGGCCGGTATGGCCTTCGCCAACGCCTTCCTGGGCCTCAACCACTCCATGGCCCACAAGCTCGGCGCTTTCCATCACCTGCCCCACGGCCTCGCAAACGCTGTCATCCTGACCCGCGTCATGCGCTACAACGCCGCCGAGGCTCCCGTCAAGATGGGTACCTTCTCCCAGTATCCTTACCCCAACGCGCTGCACAACTACGCCGAGATGGCCAAGTACTGCGGCATCGAGGGCAAGGACGACAAGGAGGTCTTCGAGAACTTCATCACGAAGCTCGAAGAGCTCAAGGACTTCATCGGCGTCAAGAAGACCATCGCCGACTACGGTGTTGACGAGCAGTACTTCCTCGACACCCTCGACGAAATGACCGAGCAGGCATTCAACGACCAGTGCACCGGCGCCAACCCGCGCTACCCGCTCATGAGCGAGATCAAGGAGCTCTACCTGGACGCCTACTACGGCCGCGAGCCCCAGGATTACGCCGTCTGCTAGTTTTAGCACGGTTTTTAACGGCGGGGGTGCACGGGTGTTTCACACACCCCCGCCGTCGCTTCTATCGCATCGTTGAAAGGATGCAACCATGCTGCTACCCGATTCCAAGACCGAGCTCGTCCGCCGTGGCAACAAGGTCGTTTACGACCTGGGCGACAAGATTGTCAAGGTCTTTAACGAGACCAAGCCTGTCTCCGACGTGTTCAACGAGGCTTTGAATCTTGCCCGCATCAATGAGTGCGGCATCCGCAGCCCCAAGGCGCTCGAGGTTTCCCAGCTCGAGAACGCCAACGGCTGGGCGCTCGTGACCGAGAAGGTTCCGGGCACCACCCTTGCCGAGAAGATGACTGCCGAGCCCCAGCGCTTTGGTGAGTACCTCGAGATGTTCGTCGACCTCCAGATCGAGATCCACGGCTACACCTCCCCGCTGCTCAACCGTCAGCGCGACAAGTACGCCCGCATGATCGACAGCCTTGATCAGCTCAATGCCACCACGCGCTACAACCTTCAGGAGCGTCTGGACGGCATGACCAAGGAGTTCAAGGTCTGCCACGGCGACTTCAACCCCTCCAACGTCATCGTCGGCGACGACGGCCAGCTCTATGTGTGCGACTGGGCACACGCCACCCAGGGCTCCCCTGCTGCCGACGTTGCCACCACCTACCTGCTCTTTGCCCTCAACAGCAAGGATCAGGCTGAGGCCTACCTGGAGCTCTACTGCGACCGCGCCGACATGCCCATGCAGGTCGTGCGTCAGTGGACGAGCATCGTCGCCGCTTCCGAGCTCGCTCGTAAGCGCAACGTGAACGATGAGTTCCTGAAGAACTGGATCGACGTCGTCGATTATCAGTAATATCTGAGCGATTTATTTCGCATCGGAGGCACAAGGAAAACCCCGCAGCTCACATGGGCTGTGGGGTTTTCCTTTTAGATATCGAGGATGCCACAAGATAAAAGGACGGCCCCGCATCTCCCCGATCTGGAGAAATGCGGGGCCGTCCCGTATATCGAACTACAAGCGAAATCGTCGATTAACGGCGTGCTGCCTTCACAAGCTCGGCAACCTTGGCGACGACCTCGTCGATCGCCACATCCTCGCGCTCACCCGTGGCACGGTCCTTGAGCTCAACGGTGCCATCCTTAAGGCCACGCTTACCCAGAACGACCTGATACGGGAAGCCCATAAGGTCGTTGTCGGCAAACTTAAAGCCGGGACGCTCGTCGCGGTCGTCGACGACAACCTCGATTCCCTCGGCGCACAGGCCATCAACAATCTGCTCGCAGACGGTCGAGCACTCCTCCTTCTTGGGATCGAGCGGAATCACCGCGACCTCGTACGGAGCGACAGAGACCGGCCAGACGATACCGTGCTCGTCGTTGTGCTGCTCCACAACGGCAGCAAGCGAGCGGGACACGCCCACGCCGTAGCAACCCATGATAAGCGGCTTCTCCTTGCCGTCCTCATCCATAAAGGTGGCACCCATGGCCTCGGAATACTTGGTACCCAGCTGGAAGACCTGAGAGACCTCGATGCCACGAGCAGCAGAGAGCGGCTTGCCGCAGTGCGGGCAGGGATCGCCGGCGACGACGGTGACCAGGTCGGCCCACTCATCGACGGTAAAATCGCGCTCGGGGCAGGCGCCGGTAAAGTGATAGTCGACCTCATTGGCGCCGCAGGCCCACTGCTTGGACTCACGCAGGCTCTCGTCGCACACCAGGCGGATACCCTCGGGCAGGTTGACCGGCCCGATAAAGCCCTTATGCAGGCCGTAGGTCTGGAGCTCCTCGTCGGTCATCATGCGATAGCCCTTGCCAAAGACATGCTCGGCCTTGCAGTCGTTGAGCTCATGATCGCCCGGAACGATGGCCACGACGGGCTTACCCTCGGCATCGATGAGCGCCAGGGACTTGCGCGTGCCGTTCTCGGGGAACCCAAAGAACTTAGCAACAGCCTCGATGGTGCCCATGCCCGGAGTCTCGACCTTGGTGAGCGTACCGTCACCGGGGCCCTCAGTCACGACGACCTTGGTGCTTGCCGCCTCGTCATCGGCAGCAAAGCCGCAATCGTCGCAGTAGACGAGCGAAGCCTCGCCGGCGTCGGCCAAAGCCATGTACTCGACGGAGGTATCGCCACCGATCTCACCGGAGTCGGCAACAACGGGCAGGGCCTTGATATAGCAGCGCTCGCAGATGTTAGCGTAGGCCTGCTTCATCTTGTCGTACTCCTCCTGCAGACTCTCCTGCGTGGCGGAGAAGCTGTAGGCGTCCTTCATGATGAACTCGCGACCGCGCATCAGGCCAAAGCGGGGGCGGAACTCGTCGCGGAACTTATCCTGGATGTGGTAGAGGTTAACGGGTAGCTGCTTGTAGGAGCGCAGCTCATTGCGCACCAGGGCCGTGACGGTCTCCTCGTGCGTGGGGCCCAGGACGAACTCGCGACCGTGACGGTCGTCAAAGCGCACAAGCTCCTTGCCATAGGCGTCGATGCGGCCGGACTCACGCCACAACTCGGCATCGACCATGATAGGCATCATAAGCTCCTGGGCGCCGGCGGCGTCCATCTCGTCGCGCACGATGTTCTCGATCTTGCGAATCGAGCGCCAAGCAAGCGGCAGGTAGGAATATAGACCGGCGGCCTCCTTGCGGATCATGCCGGCACGGAGCAGCAGACGGTGGCTGGCGAGCTCAGCGTCCGCCGGATCCTCTTTAAGCGTCGGCGCATAAAGCTTAGACATATACATTGCTCGGGTCATTTATTTCTCCTCAATAAGCTTGTCGACCTCGGCCATAAGCGCGTCGACAATTTGGTCCTCAGCTACTTTACCAATGATCTGGCCATGCGAAAAGAGCAAGGCCTGACCACGTCCGCAAGCAACGCCCAGATCGGCATCAGAAGCCTCGCCGGGGCCATTAACGGCACATCCCATCACAGCGATCGAAAGCGGCGCGGAGTAGTTCTTAAGCCGCTCGGTAACCTCCTCGGCAATGGGAATAAGGTTAACCTGGCAGCGGGCGCATGTGGGGCACGAGACAATCTCGGGGCCACGGCGACGCAGGCCCAACGACTGCAGTATACCCCAGGCAACCGGCGGCTCCTCAACCGGATCGGCTGTGAGCGACACACGCATGGTGTCGCCAATGCCTTCGGAAAGCAAGATACCCAAGCCTACAGAGCTCTTGATGGTGCCCTGGAGCTTGGTCCCCGCCTCCGTCACGCCCAGGTGAAGCGGAACGTGGGGAATCTCACGCGACAGGGCTCGATAGGTATCGAGCGTCGTTTGCACGCTATGGGCCTTGGCCGAAAGCACAATGTTCGTAAAGCCGCGGTCCTCAAAGTGCTTGACGAAGCGCTCGCTCGACATCACGAGCTTTTCGGGCTGCGTGAGGTCTTCGCGCTCGGCGATATCCTGCTCAAGCGAACCGGCATTGACGCCGATACGAATCGCACAGCCCGCGGCGCCGGCGGCGTCGATGACGGCATCGACCTTGGCCCAATCGCCAATGTTGCCGGGATTGATGCGGAGCTTGGCGGCACCGGCCTCCACAGCGCCAATGGCCAGCTTGTGGTTAAAGTGGATATCGGCAACGATTGGCACCGGAGACTCGGCACAGATGGTGCGGAAACCCTCAAGCGCGGCCTCGGTGGGCACGCTCACACGCACGATATCGCAGCCAGCCTGCGCCAACGCGCACACTTGCGCAAGCGTTGCCTGGGCGTCAGCGGTATCGGTGCAGGTCATGGATTGGACCACCACCGGCGCGCCGCCACCGATCTGCACACCGCCCACATGCACGGGGCGCGTCAACTCGCGAGGCAAAGGATGGGATAAAGACAATCCAAACACTCCCCTACAGGATAAATCGAAGGACGTCGGAACGAAGCATATAGACAAACAGCAGCGCAAAGAGCGCGATGCCCACATAGCTCACAATCGTCTGGACCTTGAGCGGAAGCTCGCGGCCAGCAATCTTTTGAATGATCTCGATGACCAGCTTGCCGCCATCGAGTGGTGGGATGGGCAGCAGGTTCATAAAGCCAAGCGAGAACGAAATGAGGGCGGCAAACGAAAGGAACGTGGCAGGGCCGGCAGCAGCAGCCTGTGAGGACATAACGCTAATGCCCACGATCGAAGAAGACTGATCGAGAATCTCCATCGTATGCTGCGGCTGGAGCAGGCGCATCACGCCCTCCGCTGTCTGCACGACACAGGAGAACGAAAGGCGAGCCGACGTGATGGGGTCTAAACGGACCACCTGCGTAGAGGCATACACACCTAGGCGCTCGTCCTCTTTGAGCGCAACCGAGGTCGAATGCTGCTTGCCGTCGCGCTCATACTCAATGGCGATATCGTCCTTACCGGCGGCCTTGCCGATGGCATCGTAAACGTCCATCCAGGTAGAGCACGATACTCCGTCAACCGAAAGGATCGCGTCGCCGCCCTCGATACCCGCCTTGGCGGCAATAGACCCCTCGTCAACCTGACCGATCACGTTGGTATCCATCGGCACGGTGACACCCGCAATAGAGTAGATGCTCATAAGCAGCAAAAAGCCCGTCAGGATATTGACGAGAATGCCCGCGAGCAGCATAAAGGCGCGCTTGAGAAAACCCTGGCCCAGATAGGTATGCGAACGCTCTTGCGCAAGGAACTCGGCTTCGCCGCACGGCAGCTCCCACACATCGCCCTCGGTAGTCGCATGCTCTCGATCGAAACGGCGGCCGTCAAAGGTGGTGTAACCCGCCGCGTCTCGCGGCAGCGTCTGATACTTGGTGGGATAGTAGCTCGGCGAGGGCTTCTCCCCTTCCTCATACCAAGGCGCGATAGAGCCCCAACCCAAGAGCAAGGCGCATGCCTCGAGCACAACCTCCTCGGATAGCTCGAGCTCGACAGCAAGGTCGGCCACGGTCACGCGACCATGACGATAGATAGCCGCGAGCACGCGATCGGCACACGAGACGTCGGTCGGATCCATACCGCAGATGGCAGCGTAGCCACCCAGCAGCAGCGGGGTCACGCCAAACTTGGTTCCAATGCGACGCGACGTGTAATGGATGTCAAAGCGGCAAGGCAGGCCCAAAAAGAACTCGGTCACACGGACGCCGCAGGCACGCGCCGCCAAAAAGTGGCCGCCCTCGTGCAAAAACACGAGGACGGAAAGCATCAGCAGGCCCCAAAAGACCGATGAGAGAACGCTCAGAACAGTATCCATAAAACGAAAAAGCAATCCTTATGGGTTAGGAACGGGTTGCGGCGAGCACCTGCGCAGCCTTTTCACGCGCCCATGCATCGATGTCGTGAAGCTGCTCAAACGAATCGACCGCCTGCATATCGTGGGAATCCATGCAGGATTCCACAATGCGATCGATATCGGTAAAGCTGCAGCCATCGTGCAGGAAGGCATCGACGGCGACCTCGTTGGCGGCATTGAGCACGCACGGCATGGTGCCACCCGTCTTGCCGGCACGTTCGGCCAGTGCCAGACAGCGGAAGGTATCCATGTCGGCAGCATCAAACGTGAGCTGCCCCAGCTCGCGGAAATCGATACGAGGCGCCGGGGTATCCCAACGCTCGGGATACGAGAACGCGAACTGGATGGGAATACGCATGTCGGAAGCACCGAGATGCGCCATCACGGAGCCGTCGGCGAACTCGACCATAGAGTGAATCTTGGACTGACGCTGCACGACCACGTTAATGAAATCGAGGTCGCAGTTAAACAGATGCATGGCCTCAATGCGCTCCAGGCCCTTGTTCATGAGGGTGGCGGAGTCGATGGTGATCTTGGCACCCATGGCCCACGTGGGATGTGCGAGGGCATCGGCACGCGTCACGCGGTCGAGCTCGTCGCGGGTGCGGCCAAAGAACGGACCGCCCGAGCAGGTGAGCCAAATACAATGAGCCTCGCGTGGGTTCTCCCCCAGATAGCACTGGTAGATGGCGGAGTGCTCAGAGTCGACTGGAATAAGCTGGCCCGGTTGCGCCAACGGCATAAGCAAGTCGCCGCCGACGACGAGGGACTCCTTGTTGGCAAGGGCAAGACGCTTATTTGAGGTCAAGGCCGCATGGCTCGCCTCGAGACCAGCGGCGCCCACAATAGCAACGAGCACGCAGTCGACATCGTCGCGACGCGCGAGCTCGCAAACCGCCTGCGCGCCAAGGCCAAGCTTCGTTCCCTCGGGCAACTCCTGCAGCACGGCGTCATCGCCATGAGCGACATCGGCCACGGCAACCGCCGGAACCGAGAACTCGCGGGCAGCGGCAACAAGCTCGGAGGTGCTGGAGTTAACGGACAGCGCCGTCACCTGCAGGCGATCGGCATGCTGGCGGCACACATCGAGCGCCTGGGTGCCGATGGAGCCGGTACAACCCAGGATGGCAACACGGAGGCGTCCATCGGGGCCATACGTCGTCTGGAATGACATTACAGCACGCCTCCGATCATCAGCATCAGCTGCGCGGTGATGCAGCCGAAGATAAGCGAATCGCTACGATCGAGCATGCCGCCGTGGCCCGGGATAAGGTTGCCGGAATCCTTGACGCCCACACCGCGCTTGATGCGCGACTCGATAAGGTCGCCGATAACGCCCAGAATGGACACGACCACGCCGCACAGCAGCGCATAGGGCAGGCTGAGCTTGAAGAAATGCGTCGCCCACAGGATGAGCCAAATCAAAACCGAGCCCAGGATGCCGCCAACAAACCCCTCCCAGCTCTTTTTGGGAGAGATCTTGGGAACCATCTTGTGTTTGCCGATACGGCTACCCACGATATAGGCAAACGAATCGGAGACCCAGAGAGACGCGCAAACACCCACCGAAAGCAGGGCGCCGGCAAAACCGGGCACGGCATCGCGCAGCAGCACGATAGCCGACAGCATAAAACCGGTGTAGATGGGACCCATGAGTGTCACGGCAACATCGGATATGCGGGTACGCGGCGACCAGACATACCAAATGCCCACAGCGAGCATCAGGGCAAAAAGCAGGGCATTCAGCAGCATCGAATCGCCCAACGCCGACAGCGGAAAGAGCACGGCGGCAGCGATACCCATGCGCTCGTTAGCCATCTTGCCATCGAGCCTTGTCATACGGAAAAACTCATAGCAGCACAGACCGCTCATGACGGAAACAAAGATGGCCGTGGGCACGATACCCAAAACCAGGCACAGGATAAAGACAACGGCGTAGACGATACCGGCGGCGGCACGGGTAATAAAGCCCGCCAGCCACGAACCGGAACCGCTCTTCGCTGCAGGCGCTCCCGCAGTGGCAGCTTTACGCGCAGGCGTCTTGGGAGCAGATGCCTTGGGACGATCGGACACGATTAAGCCTCCTCGGTCATGCTCAGTCCACCAAACCTACGGTCACGGCCCTGATAGGCCAAAATGGCGTCGACAAGGCCCCAACGATCAAAGTCGGGCCAATAGGTATCGGTGACGTAGAACTCAGAATAAGCTACCTGCCACAGCAGATAGTTCGAAAGGCGCAGCTCACCAGAGGTGCGAATCACAAGCTCAGGATCGGGAAGACCGGCGGTATAGAGGTGGGAAGCCACCATGTCGTCATCAATTGCGGCAGGATCGATCTTACCGGCGGCAACGTCGAGTGCGATCTGACGGACAGCGCGGGTAATCTCGGCACGCGCGCCGTAGTTGACGGCAAGCGCCAGCGTCATACCGGTGTGATCGGCGCACTCGGCAAGACCGCGTTCAAAAACGTCGCGGGTCTTCTTGGGCAGCGCGGAAATATCACCCAAAAAGACAACGCGCACGTTTTCGCGCTTCAGAAGCGGCAACTCGTCGATGAACGTCTTGGCAAACAGGTGCATCAAGACGTTGACCTCATGCTGCGGGCGGTTCCAGTTTTCGGTAGAAAACGCATAGGCCGAAAGCACGTCGACGCCCAGGCGCACGCAGGCGGTAATGATCTCGCGCAGCGAGACGATACCCGCCTTGTGGCCCTCAGTGCGTGCAAGACCGCGCGACGTGGCCCAACGACCGTTGCCGTCCATGATGCACGAGATATGGTGCGGAATGTTATTGAGGTCAAGGTCGGAAAAACCGACGCCCGCAGGGGCGTCGGCAAAGTACTCGACCAGTTTATGCTCGTCGTATTGCACCTTAGATCTCCATGACCTCGGCTTCTTTTTCCTTCAGAAGCTCCTCGACCTTGGCGACATACTCATCGGTGTGCTTCTGGACCTTAGCCTGCTCGCGACGGACATCGTCCTCGGTGAGCTCCTCATCGCGCTCGAGCTTGTTGTTGAAGTCGCGACGGATGTTACGGATAGACACCTTGGCCTGCTCGGCGTACTCGCGGCACTCCTTGACGAGCTCGCGACGGCGCTCCTCGGTGGGAGCCGGGAACGGCAGACGAACCACGGTGCCATCGGAGTTGGGGGTAATACCCAGATCGGAAGCGCCGATGGCCTTGACGATAGCGTTGATGAGTGCCTTGTCCCACGGCTCGATGAGCAGCATGTGGGCCTCGGGGGTCTTGACGGCGGCAACCTGCGTGACCGGCGTGGGAACACCGTAATAATCGACGGTGATGTCGGACAGAATGTTGGCATTGGCGCGGCCGGTACGGACCTTGGAGAAGTTATGCTTGAGGGACTCGAGCGACTTGTCCATGTGGGCGGTGATGTTCTCTGCCATGCTTAATCCTCCTGATAGACCAGCGTGCCGACGGGCTCACCCGAAAGCGCGCGCTTGACGGTGTCCTCGCCATCGATGTTGAGGACCAAAATCGGCATACGGTTGTCCTGGCACAGTGCCGTAGCCGTGGAATCCATAACCTGCAGACCGCGGACGAGAACCTCGTGATAGGTAATCTTGTCAAAACGGACGGCATCAGCGCACTTGACGGGATCCTTATCGTAGATGCCGTCAACCTTGGTGGCTTTAATCAGAATCTCGGCGCCGATCTCGCACGCACGAAGAGCCGCGGCGGTGTCGGTCGTAAAGTACGGATTGCCCGAACCGGCGGCAAAAATAACGACGTTGCCCTTGGAAAGGTGGTTGATGGCGCGACGGCGAATATAGGGCTCGCAGATCTCGTTCATCTGGATAGCGCTCATCACGCGGCAGGGAACATCGTTATGCTCGAAGGCATCCTGCAGGGCGAGCGCGTTCATAACGGTTGCCAGCATGCCCATGTAGTCGGCCTGAGCACGCTCCATGCCACCGGCAGCGCCTGCCATGCCGCGGAAAATATTGCCGCCGCCGACAACGACGCCGACCTCATGGCCAACGGCGAGCAGCTCCTTGACCTGCTTAGCAAGATGGTCGGTAACCTTGGGGTCGATGCCATATTGGCCGTCGCCCATCAGCGCTTCGCCGGAAAGCTTAAGAAGCACGCGTTTATATCGGATGTCGGACAAAGCGATCCTCCTTTAGATTGAACTTTCAACATTCTATCAAAGGCTCTAAGAAGAGCCATGAAAAAGCAGGCTGTGAGTAAAACCCACAGCCTGCTCATTACCAGCTACAAGAGCTTATTTACTCGCCACGGACCAGACGGTCAAAGGCAACGACGGTAATGGTGTCGCCGAGCTCCTTGGAGACCTGCTCAGCGTACTTCTTGATGGTGAGGGAGCTGTCCTTGATGAACTCCTGCTCGGTGAGCACAGACTGCTTGTAGAACTTCTCCAGACGGCCGACAGCCATCTTCTCCTGGATAGCCTCGGGCTTACCAGACTCGGCAGCCTGAGCCATGTAGATCTGCTTCTCGTGCTCGACGGTCTCGGCCGGAACCTGATCGCGGGTAGCGCAGATCGGGGCGACGGCGGCAACCTGAAGGGCAACGTCGTGAGCGAAGGTCTTGAAGGATTCAGCCTGAGCGGTCTCAGCCTTCTCGAAGGCGAACTCGACGAGGACGCCGATCTTACCACCCATGTGGATGTAAGAAGCGAGCGCGCCGTTCTCAGCCTTGCGGGCAGCGAAGCGGGAGATCTTCATGTTCTCGCCCATGATGTGAATCATCTCGGTGAGCTCGGAGGAAACGGTCTCCTCGCCCATCGGCTTCTCGAGCAGAGCGTCGACGTCAGCAGGCTCGGTGGTAGCGACAACCTCAGCGACCTTGGAAGCAAAGCCGGTGAACTTGGCGTTAGAGCCAACGAAGTCGGTCTCGCAGGAGAGCTCGAGCAGAGCGCCGGTCTTGCCATCCTCGGAGACGAACGCGGCGACAGCGCCCTCGTTGGTCTCACGGCCAGCCTTCTTGGCAGCCTTGGCAAGGCCGTTCTTACGCAGAACGTCGACAGCGGCGTCCATGTCGCCGTCAGCCTCGACGAGAGCCTTCTTGCACTCCATCATCGGGGAGTCGGTCATCTCGCGGAGCTGCTTGACCATAGCGGCGGTAATCTGGGCCATTGTGGTTCCTTTCAAAGAGATGAAAAAGAATTAACTAAGACTGATTTACTCGGCCTTGGGCTCAGCGGCCATCTCGGCCTCGGAGACCTGCTCCTTGCCGGAGCCAGCGAGGCAGGCGTCAGCCATGAGCTCGCACATAAGGGTGACAGCGGAGATAGCGTCATCGTTGCAGGGGATGCCGTACTCGACCTCGTCGGGATCGGAGTTGGTGTCGATCAGAGCGACGACGGGGATGTTCAGGCGCTGAGCCTCCTTGATGGCGTTCTCCTCGCGCTTGGTGTCGATGACGAAGAGAGCCTGGGGCAGACCCTTCATGTCGCGGGCGCCGCCGAGGTTGGTCTGGAGCTTGGTGAGCTCCTTGCCGAGCACAGCCTGCTCCTTCTTGGGCAGAACAGCCATGCGGCCGTCCTCGACCATGGCCTCGAGCTCCTCCATGCGGTTGATGCGGGAGCGGATGGTGACGAAGTTGGTCAGCATACCGCCGAGCCAACGCTGGTTGATGTAAGGCATGTTGGCGCGCTCAGCAGCGTTCTTGACGGCCTCCTGAGCCTGCTTCTTGGTGCCGACGAACAGCACGTTGCCACCCTTGGCGACGTTCTTGACGAAGGTGTAGGCCTGGTCGGCGTCGAGGATGGTCTGCTTGAGGTCGAGGATGTAGATGCCGTTGCGCTCACCGAAGATGAACGGCTTCATCTTGGGGTTCCAGCGACGGGTCTGGTGACCGAAGTGGCAGCCGGCCTCGAGCAGGGTGCGGATATTAATCTTGGTAGCCATGTTAAACCTCCTGTGGTTTGCCTCCGCGCGGGGTCATCCTCCAAAACCAACCCGGACATGTGCTACCAAAGCCCGGGCACCACGGTATGAAGTAGCCGCGCGTGCGTGATAAAAACATGTTGCCGTGAAGCAACCCGATGAATGATAGCAGGAATGCTTCCTCCTGCCAACCCGTAATCAAAACCACACACCTGAGTGCGGCGCGGGACGTCCCAGCCACTATTCGCCGCGGGGATGGGCTTGAGCCACAGCCCGCTTAAGCCGATCGGGTGTGAGATGCGTGTAGATCTGCGTCGTGGACAGGCTCGCATGACCCAGCAGCTCTTGAACCGAGCGCAGGTCCGCACCGCCCTCGAGCAAGTCGGTCGCAAAGGTATGGCGCATCGCATGCGGGGCGATATCGGCCGGAATGCCGGCGAGCGTCGCCAGCGTATGGAACCGCCGCCGGAGCATGGCGGCGCTCATGCGGTTGCCGCGCGCCGATACAAGCAGCGGATGCGGCCCGGTAGCGAGGTCACGGCGCTTTGCCTGAGCGAGCAACTCCGGCCTCCCCTCCTCAATATAGAGACGCGTCACTTCGAGCGCACGACGATACAGAGGGACGATACGTTCCTTGCCCCCCTTGCCCCACAGGCGCAGCGTGCATTCGGACCAAGCGATGGACTCCACATTGAGTGCTGCGAGCTCAGAGATACGAGCACCCGAGGCATAGAGCAGCTCGAGCATCGCCGCATCGCGCAGTCCCGCGGGCGTCGAGGTATCAGGCGTCTTGAGCAGCGCCTCGACCTGCTGGGTCGTAAGGACGCCCGGCAGGTCGCGCGGCAGCTTGGGCGATGCGATCGCCGAGACCGCATCACCCTCGATAATCCCCTCGGCAGTCATCCACCGATAGAGCGAGCGAATGGCAGACAGATGCGCCGCAAGCGTTCGGGGAGCCACCTGTTCACGCGAAAGCTCGGCAAGATAGCGACGAATGGTGCGCACGTCGGCAGCGAAAGCATCGATATCCTCGCGCTCGCACCAGGAAGCAAAGCGCTCCAGCCTCGAGCCATAGGCCGTCACCGTGTTGGGAGAAAGTCCCTCGACACGTGCGATATAGGCGATAAACGAGTCGACGGCATCGTACAGGTCAAAGGCTATGACCGGTCGCCTCCAAACAGATCGGGGCGAGTGGCCAGATAGGCATCAAGGGCCTCAAGCGCACGGTCCGCATAGGCCTGGTAGCGGTCGCGCTTGCTGCGACGCTTACCGTCCTCGAGCGGCGGCACCAGGCCAAAGTTGACATGCATGGGCTGGTAGCCCACGGTGGCAGGATCGGTCGCATAGCCCACGAGCGCGCCCAGGGCGCCCACGCGGGGCAACTCGACGCCCGCGGCACCGATAGCCTCGGCATAGGTGTTGAGTGCCGCGAGCAGACCGGTCGCCACGGCTTCCATGTACCCCTCGGTGCCGGTGATCTGACCGGCCAGGCGCACGCCGGTACCGGGCACGGCAAAGGTGCCATCGAGCACGTGCGGGGCGTCGACAAAGGTATTACGGTGCATGACACCGTAGCGGAAGAACTCAGCGTTCTCCAGGCCCGGCACCATATGGAAGACGCGCTTCTGCTCGCCAAAGGTCAGGTTGGTCTGGAAGCCCACCAGGTTATAGGCGGTCTTCTCCTTGTTCTCGGCACGCAGCTGAATCGCCGCCCAAGGGCGACGTCCGGTACGCGGGTCGGTGAGGCCGACGGGCTTCATGGCGCCAAAGCGAATGGCGTCCTTGCCGGTGCGCGCAACCTCCTCGGCAGGCTGGCAGGCCTGGAACAGATCGCCGCCCTCAAAGTCTTTGAGCACCACGCGGTCGGCCGTGGTAAGTGCCCCGATAAAGGCCTCGTACTCCTCCTTGTTGAGCGGAGCATTGAGATAGTCGCCGCTCCCCTGTTCCTCGTAGCGCGACTGCGAGAACAGCACGTCCATATCGAGCGTGGAGGCATCGACGATCGGCGCCGCGGCATCGAAGAACGCAAGGGCGTCGCCACCGACGAGCTTCATGACCTCTTCGCTCAGCGCCGGTGAACACAGCGGGCCCGCGGCAATGACCACGTGGCCCTCGGGAATCTGCGTGACCTCGCCGTGTACGACCTCGATATTGGGACGGGCGGCAACCTCGGCCTCGACAAGCTCGGAAAACTTAACGCGGTCGACCGCCAGGGCACCGCCGGCGGGAACAGCCGCGCGATGGGCGCAATCGAGCAGGACTGAACCCATGCGCTCAAGCTCGGCCTTCAGCAAACCAGCCGCGGAATCCGGACGGGTCGACTTAAACGAATTGGAGCAGACGAGCTCTGCCAGGTGATCGGTATGGTGGGCCGGGGAGCTCACCTGGGGGCGCATCTCGCACAGCTTTACGGCAAACCCGCGGTCTGCCAGCTGGATTGCGCATTCCGAACCCGCCAGACCGCCACCGATAACTGTCACCTGATCGAACTGCATCTGCAAACACCTTTCTAATTGACACGTTTTCAATTGTGACCGAAGGGTGTCTGGGCGTGAAGGGCAAACTTGGAGGGCGCATACCTTCCATCCATCATGCGCTCGATAAGACCCTCGAGTTCAAGCGAACCCAAGAGTTTGAGTACGCCGACAGCATCGAGCGAGACGAGCGCCGCGATGTCGTCGCCCTTGAGCGGAGAGGCGATGAGCGCATGCATCACGGTCTGCTGTGTTGGATTCAGGTCGGCAATGCCGGGAGCATCGGGGCGAGAGTAGCGCAGGGTGCCGTAGATGCGTGAGATAGCCATCTCGATAGATTCCTCGTCGATGATGCAGCAGGCACCGTTCGCAATGAGGTAATTCGTGCCACGCGACTCGGGCGATAGGATCGACCCCGGCACGGCAAGAAGTTCGCGCCCCAAATCCATAGCAGCCTCGGCTGTAGAAAACGTCCCGGAAGGCATACCCGCCTCGGATACAAAGAGGGCTTGCGACAGGGCCGCGATCACGCGATTGCGGCGCGGAAAGGCAAACTTGCGCGGCCCCATGCCCCACGGAGAGATAGACACGACCGCGCCACCCGTATCGAGCGTGCGTGTAATAAGCCCCGCGCTCGAACGCGGGTAGACCACGTCGGCGCCCGTCCCCAGCACCACGACGTGTTTGCCGCCGGCGTTGACCGCAGCCCAACCCGAGGCTTGGTCACAACCGACCGCGCCGCCCGAAACTACCGTCACTCCCGCCTCGACCGCAACCTTTGCCGCAAGCTCTGCCACGGCAAGACCATACGGCGAGGCCTTTCGAGCGCCGATGATGGAGAGCGCAGGCGTCGAAAGCGCCTCGGGGTTGCCGCGCACATAGAGCGTCTGAGGTACATCAGAAAGCTCCAAAACGGTCTCGGGATACAACGCGTCACCTGGATGCAGCTCGAAGGTCCCCTCGGCCATCATTGGTCCCTCCTTCCCTGGTACATCGCCGCCTCGAGCACGTGGTCCTGCGTCACTTGCTCGCTCTCGGCGACATCTGCGATCGTGCGCGCAATGCGAACCAGGCGCACGATGCCACGCCCTGTGAGATGTGTGCGTTTGGACAGACCGAGTACGCATTTCTCGGCAGCATCATCGAGCTCAAAGGTCGAAACGACACCGTCAATGGACCGCGTCTCGTCATCCTCGGCCTCGGCATCCGCATCGTCCATACGGGATTCGCGCCAAGCGCGAAAGGCGCGACCGCGCACAACGTAGTCACGTAACTTGGCCGACGACATACC
The DNA here is from genome assembly GCF_040926265.1 of Collinsella aerofaciens. Lineage (GTDB taxonomy): Bacteria > Actinomycetota > Coriobacteriia > Coriobacteriales > Coriobacteriaceae > Collinsella > Collinsella aerofaciens_BB. The sequence goes on from NZ_JBCOIL010000001.1 coordinate 45,898, forward strand.
CTCCGCACCCTCGATAATCACTTGGGGGTCGGGACGGGTCACATCGATCATCATGTCGATACGGTCGGCTAAAGGACCGCGCAGTTTAGACCGATAGCGCTCGACCATCGCCGCCGAGCAGCGACACGGCACCTCGCGATCACCCAAAAAGCCGCAGGGGCAGGGATTGCTCGCAGCCAGCAGCTGAAAGCGCGACGGGAAGGTAAAAGCCCCGTCGACGCGTACGATTCTCACATAGCCGCGCTCGATGGGCTGACGCAGCGTCTGCAGCACACCCGTAGGAAACTCGGCAAGCTCGTCCAAAAAGAGCACGCCGCCATGAGCCAGGCTGATCTCACCCGGATGCACCGGGCGTCCTCCGCCAATGAGGCCCGCCGTTGAAATGCTGTGATGGGGACTGCGGAAGGGCCGGTGCCCCGCCAACAAGCCATCAATGTTCTCACCCAAAACCGAATGGATGCACAACGCCTCCTGCTGATCCTCAACGGAAAGCTCAGGCAGGATGCCGGTCATACGGCGCGCAAGCATCGTCTTGCCCGATCCCGGGGACCCGATCATAAGCAAACCGAGCTCACCCGCTGCCGCCAGTGCCATGCCGCGTTTGGCAACCTCCTGCCCCAGCACGTCGGCATAGTCGAGTTCGGGCTCAAAAATAGCCTCCACACCCTCGGAATCCAGATAATGCCGCGCGGCATCGCCCATGCCGCGAGCAAGCTGAGACAGATGGTCGATAAATCCGCAATCCACGCCCGCGAGCGGCACATGCTGGTCGGACCTGCCGGCGATAAAAGACAGCCCCATATCACGCGCCAATAGCTGAAACGCCACCTCGCCCTTGACAGGAAGCACCGTACCGTCCAAGCCAAGCTCACCAGCGATAAGACAACGATCGAGGTTGTCGCGGGGAATCTGGCCATCGGCCGCCAATACCGCGATGGCGATGGGCAGATCAAAGCCGCTACCGGTCTTGCGAATATCGCCGGGCGCCAGATTGACCGTAATGCCCGAGCGCGGGATCTCGAACCCGGCGGAGCGCATCGCGCAGCGAATACGACCGCGTGACTCCATCACCTCCATACTCGGAATACCGAGCATCTGAATGCCCGGAACGCCACCGGCAAGCGAGACCTCGACCGTGACGTGAATCGCCTCGACGCCACGGATGCAGGCCGCGTGAACGGCAAACGTCTCGAACGCCATCACGACACCTGCCAATCGAACGCGTTGTACTGATGCTCGATCTCGGCAATATGCCCGCCTCGAATGGTGACACCCACGGCATCGAAGCGGATCGCCTTGAGCGGATAATGCTCCATGAGATAGCAACTTGCGATGCGGCGGTAGCGGCGTTGCTTTTGGGCGTCCACGGCCTCCTCGGGAAAGACCCGCGTGGTGCAATCCAGCGAAACGCGTCTGGTCTTGACCTCGGCCATCACCACGACATCGTCGAGCTCATCGAGCAGCACCAGATCGGCCTCGCCCTCGGTGCAACGATAACCCTGCTCCAGCAAGGTGTAGCCGCGCTCGTTAAAGTAGTCGATGGTGATCAGCTCGCCCAGCATACCCAGCTCGCGGGGACTGAGTCCCTTGATAAACTCGGGCGTCATCGCCCCGCAGTCGAGCTCGCCGTTTTCCCAACGCTCCTTGAGCTGCTGCGTCTTGCTCTTTTTGCTTACGGCACTCATGGGGTCTCCTTTCCCGCACACTGCATTGCCCCGATGATGAGGGCACCTTTCATGCGGGTAAGTACCGGAAGCAAACCAAAAGCTGACCAAATGCCGACAAAAAACGGGCCGTACGCAGCAATGCTGTTGCATACGGCCCGCTACCAGCAGGTTTATAAAACCCCAGAGGTCCCTGTCTCCACAATTGACCTAGAAAAGGCGCTCAGTCTGCAGAAAGTTTCCGCAAAAGCTCACGCGGTGCAGCGGACAAAGTCCATGTTTGCGAATGGCCTCGATGTGCTCGGGGCTCGCATAGCCCTTCGACTCGGCCAGATGGTACTCGGGGTACTCGGCGTCGTACTCGACCATCATCTCGTCACGCGTGACCTTGGCCATGATAGACGCCGCAGCGATGCAGGCGATCTTGGCATCGCCCTTCACCACGTCGCGCTCGTTGGGAACGGCGCCCAAGGGATTGCCATCCATGAGGACGCAGTCGGGCTCAAGTCCCGTATCGGCCACGGCGCCCGCGACGGCGGTACGGATAGCACGGGCCATGCCCATCTCATCGATATCCTTCGGCGCGATATGACAAAAACCGATCGCCTTCGCCACCTCGGCAATCTTCACAGAGAGCAACTCGCGGCGCGCGGGCGTAAGCTTTTTGGAATCGTTGATACCCCAGACGCGCGGCTCCATTGGAAGACAGACGGCGCATACCGTCAAAGGACCGGCCACCGATCCGCGACCCACCTCGTCGACACCAACGACCACCCCATCGCCGCCAAGCTCATGCATAAGCTCGTACGTGTCATTGACGCGCTCGCGCTCGGCAAGTTCCTTGGCATGGCGCTTAAGAGCACGCTCGCAAGCCTTGATCACCTGCTGGCGCGGGTCCTCGCGATAATGCTCCACGAGGGCGGGGATCTCCTCAAACGTTGCGCTCGCCAGCTCTCCGGCAACCTGCGATGCCGAAACCGAGCTCGTCATGTTGGCCATACCAGGCCCTCCTTGCATGCAAATCAGATAAAAAGAAGGGCCACCCGAAGGTGACCCTTGTGTCCAAACGAGTGGACAGACGCTGCGATCTTCTTAGCGCTTCTCGGGGATGCGAGCAGCCTTGCCCACCTTGTCGCGGAGGTAGTACAGCTTGGCGCGACGGACGCGACCATGACGAACGACCTCGAGCTTGGCGATCTTGGGGCTGTGAAGCGGGAAGGTACGCTCAACACCGACACCGAAGGACATCTTGCGGACGGTGAAGGTCTCGCGGGCACCGGCGCCGGCCATGCGGATGACGTCGCCCTGGAAGACCTGGATGCGCTCGCGGTCGCCTTCCTTAATGCGGTAGTGAACCTTGACGTTGTCGGCGACGCGAACCTGAGGAATGTCCTCGCGGATCTGCTGACGCTCGATTGCGCGGATGTAATCCATGTGCAATTCCTTACTCTTCTAGAGGTGCCGTACCACCTTGGCCGGCACGTAGTTGAACAAACGTATTCGAGTATACACGCGCGGGTTTCTGCTGCAAGAACAATTTTTTACGCAGACAAAAAGACAAAACCCGCACATGATAACCGCCCGCCTCACGAACGAGACGGGCGGCATGAAGGGGGCTACGCTAGGCGTCTAAACCCAAAACGTTAGGCGGAACGCTTGGCCTCGAGCTTGGCCTGAGCGGCAGCCAGGCGTGCGAGGGGCACGCGGTAGGGCGAGCAGGACACGTAGTCCACGTCGGCCACGTTAAACAGGCCCTTGATGGACTTGGGGTCGCCGCCGTGCTCGCCGCACACGCCAAAGTGCATGTCGGGGTTGGTGGCGCGGCCCTTCTCGACAGCCATGCGCACCAGTTCGAGTACTGCCGTGTCGATGGTCTCGAAGGGATTGTCCTTCAAGATCTTCTTGTGCATGTACAGCGGGATGAACTTGGCCTCGGCATCGTCGCGGGAAAAGCCGAAGGTCGTCTGGGTGAGGTCGTTGGTGCCAAAGCAGAAGAAGTCTGCGTGATGGGCGATCTCGTCAGCGACCATGCAGGCGCGCGGCAGCTCGAGCATCGTGCCCACGGGAATATTGAGCTCGACGCCCTCCTCAGCGGAAACCTCAGCGATCACGCGCTCGATGACCTCGCGGGTCTGGACATGCTCGGCCGTGATGGAAACGAGCGGAACCATGATCTCGGGACGCGGATCGACGCCCTCCTGGATAAGGCGAGCAGCAGCCGTGGCGACGGCGCGAACCTGCATGAGCGGCAGATCGCTAAAGACGACGGACAGACGTACGCCGCGTAGGCCGAGCATCGGGTTAGACTCGACCATGCCGTCGATACGACGCAGGCGGGCGCGCAGAGTGGCAAGCTCTTCCTCGCTGGCGCCAGCGGCTTCCTTCTTGGTGATGGCGACCTCGAGCTCGCGAGGATTATCCAGGAACTCATGAAGCGGCGGATCGAGCAGACGAACGACCACATCGCGACCGGACATGGTCTTGAACATGGCCAGGAAGTCCTCCGTCTGAACCTTGAGCAGATCGGCGAGGGCCCGCTGCTTCACGGCCTCATCGTCGGACAGTATAAAGCTCTGGATGATGTTCTTACGGTCGCCCAGGAACATGTGCTCGGTGCGGCACAGGCCAATAGCCTCGGCGCCAAACTCGAGTGCGAGCTCGGCATCCTCAGGGTTGTCGGCGTTGACGCGCACATGGTTGGCGTGGCCACAGGTCTCGTCCAGGCGAATCTCGTCGGCCCAGGACAGGATGGTGTCCAGATCGCCAGTGAGCTCGGCGGAGACCAGGTCGACGGGACCGTCGACGACGATGCCCTGGGTGCCGTCGATGGAGATGATGTCGCCCTCGTGCAGCACGCGGTCGCTGCCCTCGATGCGCACGACCTTCTCGGCGGCATCGATGTGGAAGCGCTCAACGCCGCAGACGCAGGGCGCACCCATGCCGCGGGCGATAACGGCGGCATGGCTCGTCTTGCCACCGTGGCTGGTCAGGATGCCCTCGGCGGCGACCATGCCCTTCAGGTCGTCGGGGTTGGTCTCCCAACGAACCAGAATGACCTTGTGACCCTCGGCGGAACGCGCGACAGCGTCGTCGCTCGAGAACACGACCTCGCCCACGGCGGCACCGGGGCTGGCATTAAGACCGCTGGCGAGAGCCTCGTACTTCTTGGAGGCGTCAAACTGCGGGTGAAGGAGCTGGTCGAGTTGCGCGGGATCGATGCGGCTCACGGCCTCTTCGCGGGTGATCAGGCCTTCCTCGACCATTTCGATGGCGATGCGCAGGGCGGCGGTGGCGGTACGCTTGCCCACGCGGGTCTGGAGCATCCAGAGCTTGCCCTGCTCGATGGTGAACTCGATATCGCACATATCGCGGTAATGATCCTCGAGCGTCAGGAACACGCGCTCGAGCTCCTCACCTGCGGACTCGAGGCCCGGGGTGGTCTTGAGGTCGGCGATAGGCTCGGTGTTGCGGATACCGGCGACGACGTCCTCGCCCTGAGCATTAACCAAAAAGTCACCGTAGAACTCCTTGGTGCCGTCGGCCGGATTACGCGTAAAGGCGACGCCTGTCGCAGAGGTCTCGCCCTTGTTGCCAAAGGCCATGGCCTGCACGTTGACGGCGGTGCCGAGGTCGTCGGAAATGCCATGCTGCTTGCGGTAGATGCAGGCACGCTCGTTCATCCAGCTGCCAAAGACGGCCTGAATTGCAAGGCGCAGCTGAAGCTCCGGGTCGTGCGGGAAAACGGGCTTGCCGTCAGCGACCTCGAGCTCGGGATACAGGGAGGCATCGACGTTCTCGGAGAAGATGCCCTTAAAGGTCTCGACGAGTTCCTGCAGGTCCTCGGCCGAAAGCTCGGAATCGACGCGAACGCCGGCGACCAGACGGGCCTGGGTCAGGGCGTTCTCGAACAGGTCGGCGTCAACGCCCATGACGACATTGGAAAACAACTGGATAAAGCGGCGGTAGCTATCCCAAGCAAAACGCGGGTTCTGCGTCTGCGCGATGAGGCCCTGGACGGAATCGTCATTGAGGCCCAAGTTGAGGACCGTGTCCATCATACCGGGCATGGAGAACGGAGCGCCCGAACGAACCGACACGAGCAGCGGATCGGAGGCGTCGCCGAGCTTCTTGCCGCAGCGGGCCTCGAGGTCCGCCTCGGCGGCAACGATCTCATCGAGTGCGCCCTCGGGCCACACGTTGCCGGCACCGGAGTACTCGACGCAAGTCTGGCAGGTAATGGTAAAGCCACCGGGAACCGGCAGGCCGATACGGCTCATCTCGGCAAGGTTAGCGCCCTTGCCGCCAAGCACGAAGTTCATGGACTTGTCGCCCTCGGTGACACAGGTGCCCTGGGCGTCGGTTCCAAAACGGTAAACCCTCTTGCAATCGCTCACGATACTTCCCCTTCCATGCACTTACGCGCACGACCGTGGTAACGAATCGACCCGCCAGATGCGGGCCGTGAGGGAACTATACGGCGGGTTTTGAGCGGGCTTAAGCAGAGGATGCGCGGTTTGGTAAACGTGCTAAAACTGGCGGTAAACGGTAGGTAAAGGTGGTTACCTTATGAAGATACCATTGTAAGAAAGTGCAGGTCAGATGCGATATTTTTGCTAAATCGCTTTATCAAAATGCTGCTACTATTAGGCTCGACGGGCGGCGCGGCGGGCACGGGCTTCTTGGATTTCCTCCAAGTGGCTAATGATCTCGGCAGCGCTTTCCTCGATGGCCTTGCCGTCGGTACGCACCACAAAGCAGCCTAGGCGCTTCATGAGGGCACGGGCTTCCTCGAGCTCGCTGTGCACGCTCTCGGGCTCGGCATAGGAGCCGGCAACGGCACGAGCGTAATCATCGCCCAAGCGGCTATCGCGAATTTCGGAAATCACATCGACGGTCGAAATCAGGCCGAACAGGCGCATCGGGTCAACCTCGTAAATCGACTTCGGCGGCTCCATGCCATGGGCCAACGGAACATTGGCAACCTTGTAACCTTGATAGGCCAGATACATCGACAGCGGCGTCTTGGACGTGCGCGATACGCCCAGCAGCACGATATCGGCACCTGACAGATCGTCGCAACCGCGCCCATCATCGTGCTCAACAAAATACTCCATGGCCTCGATGCGTTGGAAGTAGCGGTCATCGGTCTTGTGAATCACGCCGGCAACGCCCTTGGGCGGCACACCGATAAGCGACGACAGCACGGCGAGCGTCGGGCCAATCAGGTCGACTGAACGAATATGCAGCATGCTCAGGTAATCGAGCACACGGGCGCGAAGCGCCGGATCGACAATGGTGTGAAACACGGCAATATCGCGATGGTCGGCATCGACGCGCGGCCCCACAAATGACTTGACCTGCTCCACGGAAGTCACCTTGGGCAGACGTAAAACGCGAAAAGCCCCTTCATCAAATTGCCCGGACGCCGCAAGCACCACCTCACAAGCGGTATCGCCGAGCGAGTCGGAGATAACGATAACGGTGGGACGAGCGGTGACCGGGCAATCCATGCGGGGCTCCTTTTGCGCTTACGCGCAGGCTGGCTTACTTTTTGCGGGCAAGCTCACCGATGTTGGCAATGCCGGAGAAAACGGCCTCGAAGCGGTTGAGCAGCTTAAGGCGATTATCGCGGAGCTGCTCGTCCTCGTCCATGACCATAACCTCATCGAAGAAACGGTCGATGGGCGCGCGCATGGCGGCGAGGGCGGCAAATGCGGCCGGGTAGTCCTCGGCAGCAAGGGCAGCATCGACAGCAGTCTGAGCAGCCTCGGAAGCATCGGCAAGCGCGAGCTCGGCCTCGCCCATCAGGCTGCGGTCGTACTCCGCGCCCAGCTCGGGCTTGGAGATATGCGCGGCACGGGCATAGGCCGTAGCCAGGTTGTCAAAGGTCTCGACATCGTTCTTGCGGGCCTCGTCGAGGGCGGCGCAGCGGGCGAAGAAGACGGACGGGGCGATGATGTGCACCGCAGAGACGGCGGCAACGGTATCGGCCGGGATCTTTTCGTCGCGGGCCATGCTCACCAGGCGGCCATGGAAGAAGTCGCGAACCTGCTGGGCGACCTCGGCGGCGTCGAACTCAATGCCCTGCTCGCTATAGAGCTCGAGGGCGAAGTCGATGAGCGATGTGGGGTCGATCGGCAGACGGTCGCGCAGGATGTTGATGATGCCGATAGCGGCACGACGCAGCGCGTAGGGATCGGAGGAGCCGGTCGGGGGCTCGCCAATGGCAAAGATACCGGCGATGGTATCGAGCTTGTCGGCGCAGGCCACGATGCAGCCAGCGGTGCCCTCGGGCAGCTCGTCACCGGCAAAGCGGGGACGATAATGATCGCGAATGGCGTGGGCGACCTCGTCGTTCTCCCCCATCGCGGTGGCGTAGTAACCGCCCATCACGCCCTGCTGGCTCGTGAACTCGACGACGGCGTTGGATACCAAGTCGGCCTTGCACAGGTGCGCGGCGCGAGCGGCATCGGCTGCCAGGTGAGCACCCAGGTGTGCCTCACGGGCAATAGCGAGCGCGAGCTGCTCGATGCGCTCGGACTTGGCGAGCACGCTACCGAGCTTCTCCTGGAAGGCGACCTTGGCCAGACGCTCGCGGAACTCGTCGAGGGAGATCTTCAGGTCCTCCTCGTAGAAGAACTTGGCATCGTCCAGACGGGCACGCACAACGCGCTCGTTGCCGTCGATCACGCGCTCGGCGTTCTCGGGCTTGCTGTTGGAGACGACCACGAACTCACGCGTGAGCTTGCCCTCGCCGTCATAGATCGGGAAGTAGCGCTGGTTGGTGAGCATGGACTCGCAGATGATCTCGTGCGGGACCTTGAGGAACTCCTCATCGAAGGTCCCGACGAGCACCGTCGGCCACTCGCAGAGGTTGATGACCTCCTCAAAGACCTTCTTGGGCGTATCGACATGGCAGCCGGGACGGGCAGCCTCGACCTCGGCGATACCGGCAAGGATGGCCTCGCGACGGCGCTCGGCAGAAAGCACGCCGGCGTCCTCGAGCACCTGCTCGTAGACGGCGGGGCTGGCGACCACATGGTCACCGGGGCCAAGCACGCGATGACCACGCGTGGTGTTGCCACTCGTCACGTCGGCAAACGACACGGGCACAACGTCCTCGCCCAGAAGGCAGCAGATCCAGCGGACCGGACGAACAAAGGTCGCATGCTCGTGACCCCAGCGCTGAGAGCGGTAGTTGGGCCACTGCAGGCCAGCGATAGTCTTCTCGCACAGGGCCGTCAGGATCGGGGTGGCCGGGGCGGAAGGGATGTTCTTCTCGGCAAAGACGTACTCACGGCCGTCGGTGTCCTCGCGACGAACCAGATCCTCGGCAGCCACACCGCACTTGCGGGCGAAGCCCTGGGCGGCTTTGGTGGCGTTACCATCGGCATCGAAGGCGATGTTGGCCGCGGGGCCGCGCTTGACCTCGTGAACCTCGTCGGTCGCGGTGGCGACGTCGGCAACGAGCGCAGCCAGGCGGCGCGGGCTCGAGATCACACGGACCTCGCCGTGGGCCAGACCGGCCTCGTCGAGACCCTTGGCGATCATGGTGCCAAGCTGCTTGACGGCATTGTTCAGCGGTGCGGAGGGCATTTCTTCCGTACCGATCTCAAACAGGAAATCCTTAGCGTCTGCCATGGCTTACGCCACCTCGCCTTCCTGATCGGCATTCTCGTTGACTCCGGCGACCTCGGCCATGTAGGCCTCGCAGCACGCCTTGGCGACGGCGCGGACGCGCAGGATGTAGTTGGCACGCTCGACCGCGGACAGGGCGCCGCGAGCATCGAGCAGGTTGAAAGCGTGGCTGCACTTCATGACGCAGTCATATGCCGGCAGCGGCAGCTTGCGCTCCAGGCAGGAATGGCACTCGGCCTCGTAGTCGTCAAACTTCTGACGCATCATCTCGACGTTGGCGACCTCAAAGTTATAGGCACTGAACTCGCGCTCGTTCTCGAGGAACACGTCGCCATAGGTCATGGGCGTGCCGTCGGGCAGGTAGCTCCACACCAGGTCGTAGACCGAGTTAACGCCCTGGGCGTACATGGCGATACGCTCCAGGCCGTAGGTGATCTCGACGGGCACGGGGTCGACCTCGATGCCGCCCACCTGCTGGAAGTACGTAAACTGCGTGACCTCCATGCCATTGAGCCAGACCTCCCAGCCAAGGCCCCAGGCGCCGAGCGTCGGGCTCTCCCAGTCGTCCTCGACAAAGCGGACGTCATGGTCGTTGGGGTCCAGGCCAATGGCGGCCAGCGAACCCAGGTAGAGCTCCTGGGCGTTGACCGGAGAAGGCTTGATGAGCACCTGGAACTGATAGTAGTGCTGCATGCGGTTGGGGTTCTCGCCGTAGCGGCCGTCGGCGGGACGGCGGCAGGGCTGCGCATAGCAGGTGCGCCACTCGGCGGGACCGAGCGAGCGCAGCGTGGTCGCGGTATGGAAGGTACCGGCACCGACCTCGGAGTCGTAGGGCTGCATAATGACGCAGCCCTGCTCGCCCCAGTACTGCTGGAGGCGCAGGATGATGTCTTGGAAGGAAAGCGATGAAGCGTTCATGCCTCTAATATCCCCTCGTCGAAACGATTACACGGTTAGGTACTGTACTATAGCGGTTTTTAGTCGATAGCGCCGATGCGGTTGAGCGGCCAGTAGCGCACAAGCGCCACAGCGATCAAATCAGAGCGATCGACGGGACCAAAGTAGCGTGAGTCGGCAGAGTTTTCGCGGTTGTCGCCCATCACCCACACGCACCCGTCGGGAACCGTGTAGGGATAGCTTACCTGAGCGCCAGGCGCTTGGACCGAAAGCGGCCAGCTCATGCCCGTCGTATAGTCCTCGTCGAGCGCTTGGCCGTCAACGACCACCTTGCCATCCTGCAGGTCGACCGTCTGGCCGGCCGTGGCAATAACACGCTTGACAAGAACATCATGCTCGGAGGTGCCATCGGGGTTGTGAAACACCACGATATCGCCCTGCTTGACGGGCTGACCGAGCTCGAGGCTCACCTTTTGTGCCAGGATCTGGTCGCCAATCTCGATCGTGGACTCCATGGAGCCGGTGGGCACCACAAAGGGCTCGACCACAAACGAGCGAATCAAGAAGGTGGCCGCGAGCGCGATCGCGATGACCACGATCCACTCAAAAGCGCCCCTCAACGCGGAATGCTGCGATGGAACCATTCTCACTCCTCGCTCTGCGAATACGCAGCGTCCAAAATCTCCTGCGCGTAAGCGCGCTCCTCGGGCGTGAGCCGCGCTGTCTCGATCAGATCGGGACGCCAGCGGCAGGTGCGCTCGATGGCATTCTTACGGCGCCAGGCATCGACCTTGGCGTGATCGCCGCTCACAAGCACCGGCGGCACGCCCTCGCCGTTGAACTCGGCAGGGCGGGTGTACTGCGCGTACTCGAGCAGTCCTCCGTCCTCGGCGGTCGAGAAGGACTCGTCGACGTTGCTCATCTCATCTCCCAGAGCGCCGGGGATGAGGCGAACAACAGCATCGGCCACGACCATGGCGGGGAGCTCGCCGCCCGTGAGCACATAGTCGCCGATCGACAGACGCTCATCGGCATACGCATACGCACGCTCGTCGACGCCCTCGTAGCGACTGCACACAAACAACAGGCGCTCACTTTTGAGCAGGCGCTCGGCCACATGCTGCGTAAAGGGCTCGCCACAGGGGGTAAAGAACACCACAGTGGGCTTGGGACCCTCTGCGCTAATGGCCTCGATGGCCTCGGCGATAGGCTCGACCTTCATGAGCATGCCCTGCCCGCCGCCGTACGGCTCGTCATCGACGGTACGATGGCGGTCGTGCGTCCAGTCGCGCAGGTTATACGCCTTAAAATCAAAAAGGCCGGCCTTGCGGGCGCGGCCCAAGATCGATGTGGACATGACGGGCTCAAACATCTCGGGAAAGACCGAAAGGGTCTCGATCAGCATGTTGTCCTCCCTACTTGTCCATATCGATCAGGCCGTCCATAACGTGGACGGAAATTGTTCCTGTGTCGGGAAGATCGAGCACGACCTGCTCGATCACGGGAATCAGTACCTCGCCGTACCGATCACCCTCGACAACCCAAACATCGTTGGCGGGCGTCGACATGATCTCGACGATCGTACCGAGCGAACCGAAGCGCTCGTCGACCACCTCGCGACCCATCAGGTCGGTATAGGCAGCGTCGAGCGAATCGAGCTCAAAGTCGTCACGATTTGCCAGCACGTAGCATCCCGTGATGCCCTCGGCGGCCGTCAAGTCGTCAATGCCCTCAAACGAGACCAGATCGCCATCGCCCGTATCGGTGACGGACACGACCGTGCAAAAGCGGTCGCGCTTGAGCGCCGGCGGCGTCAGGGCGACGCGCATACCCGGCTCTAATACAGAAGGAAGCCCCCGCAGCGGCTGCGCGAGGACCTCCCCCTTCCTTCCGTGCGGCTTGACCACACGGGCGATGTTTTTGTACTGGGACCTCAAGGTCCTAGCCCAGAACCTCTACCTCGACAGCAGTGTCGAGGCGAGCGGCCAGTGCACGGGCGAGCGTGCGAATGGCCTTGATGGTACGGCCACGACGGCCGATGACCTTAGCGACGTCATCCTCGGCGACCGAAACCTCAATCGTAGAGGCGTCGTCACCATCGATGACCTCAAGGCTCACGGAATCCGGGTCGTCGACGATCTGAACAACGAGATATTCGACGAGATCGGCGATGCGATCTGAGAGCATTGCCTCACCCTCGAGCTGTGCAGCGTCAACCTCAGGCACGATTTACTCCTCGGCGCCCTCAGCGGCCTCAGCGGCAGCCTTAGCGGCCTCGGCCTCTTTGGCGAGCTGCTTCTTGGACTTCTTGACGACGGTCTCGGTCTTCTCGCCCTCGTTGGCGGCCTTGACCAGAGCGGCGACGGCGTCGGTGAGCTGAGCGCCCTTGGACTGCCAGTCGGCGATCTTCTCGAGGTCGAGGTTGATGGTCTTGGGGGCGGTCATCGGGTTGTAGCGGCCAACCTCCTCGATGATACGACCGTCACGCGGGGCGCGGGAATCGGCGACGACGACACGGTAGTACGGACGCTTCTTAGCGCCGTGACGAGCAAGGCGAATCTTGACTGCCAAAGGAAACTCCTCCAACCAAGCAGCTTTAGGCTGCAACTACAAACAAACAGTTGAACATAATACGCCATCGACGCGGGCAGGTGAAGTCCGTGAGACCAACTTCTTCGGTGTAGTCGAGGGCAAATCCATATCTTAGACAAGAATTCGGGATTTGCAAGCACATACACGCACCCCACATGAGCTGCGCGGTATACTCATGACATGGAAAGACGCGAACATACATACGGTTATGAGGATGCCATGGGCGTCACGCCGCCTCCCTGGACGGGTCCGGCGGTGGGCCTCATGGACCTCGATGCGTTTTTTGCGAGCGTGGAGATGCTCGACCATCCCGAATGGCGCGGAAAACCGCTCATCGTGGGCGGAGACGCCGATTCGCGTGGCGTCGTGTCCACGTGTTCATATGAGGCACGTCGCTTTGGCGTGCACTCTGCCATGGCCTCGGCCGAGGCGCGGCGCTTGTGCCCGCAAGCCATTTGGACGCATGGGCATTTTGATCGCTACCGCGAGGTGAGCGCGCAGGTCATGGCGATTCTCGCTGACGAGACCCCGCGCGTTGAACGCGTATCCATCGACGAAGCCTTTATCGATATCACACCGGGTCGCTTTGCGCCCGAAGACCCGCTGCTGGTTGCGCGGCGTATAAGCGACCGCGTGGCAGGGCTGGGAGTGACCTGCTCCATTGGCGTGGGCTGCAACAAGACGGTCGCAAAGATCGCAAGCGAGCGGGATAAGCCGTTTGGGCTGACCATCGTGCGCCCCGGAACCGAGCAGCGCTTTTTGGCCGCGCTGCCGGTATCTGCCATGAGCGGCATCGGACGCTCGGCCGAGGAGCGACTGCGCCGCATGCGCATCTACACCCTCGGCGAGCTTTCGCGCGCGCCTGAGTCCACACTGGCCTCTATTTTTGGCGTCAACGGCGAACGCATGCGCCAGCGTGCGCTGGGACTCGAAATCTCAGAAGTCACGAGTCTCGATGAAGAGCGCGAGGTCAAGTCGGTCAGCAATGAACGCACCTTTGCTAAAGATTTGACTGAGCGTGGGGATATTGAGGCGGCTATTGCCCTACTGGGTGAGTCCGTCGGACGCCGTCTGCGCCGTCAGGGGCTGACGGGTGCCACGGTAACGCTCAAGCTTAAGTATTCGTATGGAAGCGGTCGCTCGGCACAGCGCCGACTGCTTCATCCGACAGACGATGAGAACATCTTCGTGGCGGTTGCGCTCGAACTGCTCGACAACATCTGGCAGGAAGGCATGCATGTTCGCTTAGCGGGCATCGGCATGAGCGATTTCGACCACCAAGGCGGGATCCAAACTGACCTGTTCTGCGAGATCGATGACCGCGGAGCCCAATCCAGCGACCGCCGCGACCTATCCGTCGCCATCGACGCCGTCCGAGACAAATTCGGCGACACCGCCCTATCCTTCGGCCGCCAATCCCGCTTCAACGATTAACAGCCTTTGGGCAAAAAGAAAGCCGGGCAGGTGCGGAAAACCGCAACTGCCCGGCGATATGCGTGAGGGTAGCTAACCCCGTCTCAAATGAGCTACTAAAGGAGATTGAGGGGGAGCTGGGGAGCGTCGCCCCAGAGCTTTTCTAGGCGGTAGAAGTCGCGGGCTTCGGGAGTGAAGACGTGGACGACAACCGAACCATAGTCCATGAGCATCCAGGTCTTCTGCTCGCGGCCCTCGATGGAGAACGGATGCTCGCCGCAAGCCTCGGCGACCTTCTCCTCGATCTCGTCGACGATAGAATCGACCTGGCGGTTGTTGGTACCGGTGGCAAGCACAAAGTAGTCGCATACGTCGGAAAGCTCGGTCAGGTCGAGCACCTGAACGTCCTCGCCCTTCTTGTCGTAGGCGGCCTGCGCGGCGGCGCGGGCGACATCCTCGGCGGCGACACCGCTCGCGGACAGCGAGGCGGCGGTGCGGTCGGACGTGGCGGCGAAGCTCTTGTGCTCCACACCTTCAAGAATCTGCTCGTCGGTCATGGTCTCGTCGGCCATGGAATACCTCTTTCTAGACAGCCCGAGCTAGCGCAGCTGGGCGTAATGGTTGTAAATCGTAATAGCCGTGGGATAAAGATAGCGCCCGGACTGGATCACATAGACCAGACCCTGCGCAAAACAGGAGAAGAACAACTCATCGAGCGTCGACTCCCCCACCATCTTGCGCAGCGCATGCGCATAGTCGCCGTGGCGGTTGGGCTCGATGGCATCGGCCACAAAGACCACCATATCGAGCGGCGTCATGTCACAGGCACCCACGGTATGACGGTCGACAGCCTGGAAAACGGCCGGCGACAGTTCGGGAAAAAGCTGCGGAAGTTCATAGGCGGCAACAGGGCCATGCAAAAGCGGCGTCGCGGCGGAAGGAGAGCCGGCAATCTTAATGCCGTAATGCAGAGCGCGCGTAACCAGCTCGTCGTCGGAGAGCACTTTGTCCCAGTCGTGGATCAGACCGGCAGCAGCGGCATCAAAGCGGTCAACGCCGTAGACCTCGGCCAGATGAAGTGCGGTCTCGGCAACACCCAGCGAATGCACATAGCGCTTGCGCTTATCCTTCATGCGAACATCGAGCAGCTCTTGAATGCGCTTGAGCAGCGCGCGCTCATCGCCCTCAAACTGATCCTCTACCGACAACGTAGACCCCCATCACTCAAAATCTTCTTGGCCCAAATCGGCATATAGCCTGCGTTTGCGAATGTAGCCGAGCACGGACTCGCTCGTAAGATAGCGCACGCTCATACCGCGGGCAACACGCTTGCGAATGTTCGTCGAGCTGATCGCCAGCGCCGGAATCTGAATATAGCGCACGTCGAACGGCAGCCCCGACTCTTTGATTCGGGCACGCGCCGTATCGATATCAAAGCCCGGTCGCGTCGCCGCAATAAAGGTAGCAAGCTCAGCGATTCGTTCGGCATCATGCCAAGTCACAATATCGATAATCGCGTCGGCGCCCGTAATAAAGTAGAGCTTTACCTGCGGCGGGTAAAAGTCGCGAAGGGCATGAAGCGTATCGGCCGTATAGGTTACACCCGGACGGTCGATCTCGAACCGGCTCGCCAAAAAGGCCGGGTTCGCGGCGGTGGCGAGGACCGTCATGGCATAACGGTCCTCGGCAGGCGTCACCGGCTTGTCAAGCTTAAAGGCAGGAGAGCCCGCCGGCATAAAGAGCACAGCGTCCAAGTCGAGCGACTCGCGCGCCTGCTCGGCGGTCACCAGGTGCCCGTAATGGATGGGATCAAAGGTGCCACCCATAATGCCGAGCCTAAACTCCTGCCCGTCCTCTAGAGGAAGCTCGGGCAGACCGATTCCACCGCGCAGCGACATGGCTTACTCGCCCTCCGAGGTCTCGGCATCGCCCGCGGCATCCGCCGCATCGACAACCTCGACTCCCTCATCCGCAGCATCGGCCACGTCAATGGCTTCAACGGCAACGTCCTCGCCAGCATCCTCGAGCTCCTCGTACTCCGAGAAGTCCTCGGCGCCCTCAAAGTCAAAGGCGCGCTGGCAAATGCGGACCTCGTCGCCCGCACGGCAACCGGCCTTCTCGAGCGCGTCGTCAACACCCATACGCGCAAACTTATGCTGCAGGTAAATGACGGCTTCCTCGTTTTCCCAGTCGGTCTGGATGACCATACGCTCAATGGCACGACCGACCACGCGGAAGGCACCGGGCTCTTCCTGAACAATGCGGAAACGCTTCTCACGCTGCAGGCGACGGCGCTCCCACTCATCGTCGCGCAGAACGACCGGCTCATCCGAGACAGCCAACTCGGCGCGCAGCTTAGCCACCTGTTCGCCCACGGCAAGCATCAGCGTGTTGAGGCCGGCGCCCGTCACGGCAGACACGGCAAAGAACATATGTCCATCGTCGAGCGCTGCGCGCTTGAGGTCGGCAATCTTGTCGGCCGTGCCCGGCGCATCGCACTTGTTGGCAACGACGATCTGCGGACGCTCCGAAAGCTCGGCGCCATACTGCTCGAGCTCGCGGTTGATGATGTGGTAATCCTCGACCGGATCGCGATCCTCAAAACCACCCGTCATGTCGACGACGTGCATGATCAGGGCCGTACGCTCAATGTGGCGCAGGAACTGGTGACCCAGGCCCTTACCCTCGCTCGCGCCTTCGATAAGACCGGGGACGTCGGCAACGACGTAAGAATATTCACCGGCACGCACCATGCCGAGGTTCGGCACGAGCGTGGTAAACGGGTAGTCAGCAATCTTGGGACGGGCGGCACTCATGCGCGCGATGAGCGATGACTTACCCACGGAGGGAAAGCCCACGAGCGCGGCATCGGCCATAAGCTTCATCTCGAGCTCGATCCAGTGCTCCTCGGCCGGTTCGCCCAACTGGGCAAAGGCCGGAGCGCGACGCACCGACGTCACAAAGTGCGTGTTGCCCAGACCGCCGGCACCGCCGGGCGCCACGACGACGCGCTCGCCGTCGTGCACCAGGTCGGCAATCTCAAACATCGGGGTCTGCGTCTCGGGATCGAGCTCGCGCACCACGGTACCCATAGGGACCTTGAGAATCAGGTCCTCGCCGCTCTTGCCGTTACGACGGGCACCCTGCCCGTGCGTGCCGCGCTCGGCGCGAAAGTGATGCTTAAAGCGGTAATCGATCAGCGAAGACAGCTGAGCATCGGCCTGGATGACGACATTGCCGCCACGACCGCCGTCGCCGCCATCGGGGCCGCCCTTGGGGACAAATGCCTCGCGCCTAAACGACATGCATCCGGCTCCGCCGTCGCCGCCGCACACGTTAATGCGGCTGATATCGGTGAACTGTGACAACAGAATCGCCTCCTACAAAAAAGAGGGAGACCCTTGAATCCTAAAACTCAAGTGCCTCCCACATATGTGCTCTATGAAGGGTGAATTACGCGTTCGCGAGCGGGCGTACGCTGACCCTGTGCTTGATACCCTTGTGGAACTCAACGGTACCGTCGACCAGCGCGAACAGCGTGTCGTCCTTACCACGGCCAACGTTCTCACCCGGGTGGATGTGCGTGCCGTGCTGACGGACGAGAATCGTGCCCGTGGTTACCGTCTGGCCGGCATAGCGCTTCGTGCCAAGGCGCTGACCGCGGGAGTCACGGCCATTACGGGAGGAACCGAGTCCTTTTTTGTGTGCCATTGTGTATACCTACTCTTTCGTTACGAGTGTAATCTACTCGGCGACGGGAGCCTCGGCAACAGCCTCAGCCTCTGCCTTGACAGCCTTCTTGGCGCGGGAGGTAGCCTGAACCTTCACGATCTTCAGCTTGGTGAGCTGCTGACGGTGACCCTTCAGACGACGATAGCGCTTGCGCTTGTGGAACTTGAAGACCAGCTGCTTCTCGCCCTTGAACTGCTCAACGATCTGAGCGGTAACCTTGGCCTTGGCCAGCTTGTCGGGATCGGTGACGATCTTCTTACCATCGTTGAGGAAGATAACCGGCAGGGTGACCTTGTCGCCCTCATTGCCCTCGATCTTCTCGACGGTGATGACATCGTCGGTGGCGACCTTGTACTGCTTGCCGCCCGTGTTAACGATTGCGTACATGTTTACTTGCCCTTCATGCATCAGTTAGTGCAACAGCCGAATATAGTAGCAGGCGAAAATACCCCCGTCAACGAGTATGTGGAGCAAATCCACAAGTTCGCACAGGTATGGGGCTGACGAGTCGGCCCTCGTCGTCCTCGCATGCTTGATTCTGACGCTCGACATCGTAGGAGCAGATGGTCACGAGGTCTTGCATACCGGTGGAAACAATAGGTGCATCCACGCCCGGGGTCAAGCCCTGCAACAAAACATCAGCCGCAGAAAGCAAAATTTCCGGACGCATGGACCCCTCGTTGTCGGCGTGGGTGTCGAGCATGAGCACCAAATGGTCCGGACGCTCCCCCGCCGTGAGCTCATAGCCCACCAGAGTGTGGTCAAGGTCAAGGCGCTTGTTCTTCTTACCGCGCGCGTAGTCGATGCCATGACCTGCACGCAACGTGTCGATTGCGGCGCGCACCTCATCGGCGCTCACGGGTGCCTCGGGGTCCAGGTGCAGGTCGATGCGGTACGACAGGCGCGTGAGCTGAGCCGTAAGCGCCGGCGTGCGCACGTCGATGTAGGCGGCCTCGATGGGCGCCAAATCGGCCGGAGACGCCGCGGCCAGGCGCCCAAAGGCCTCGTCGAGCGTGACGAACTCGGTCATAAACAGGTCATACCACTCGCAGGTCGACGACGTGCCGACGGGCAGCGCCGAGGAGAATCCCACGCGCATGTGCGGAGAGAAGCCCTGCGTGACGGCATAGGGCAGGCCCGCGCGGCGCACGATGCGCTCGATGGTATGAATCAGTTCCAGATGGCCCAGGTACTTAAGGCGATCACGCTTGCCGTAGCGAACGCGCAGCCTAAAGAGCGTGAGATTGTCGGTCAAGCGCTCACTCATGCCCGATCACCCACCAATACGTTCTTGGCATGGAGCGTGGGGCAGATCCCGCAGCCGGTGCACGACGTGCGGGTGCAGTCGGGAGTCGTGACGCCCTCGAGCGAGCGACGGTACTCGCGCTCGAGGAAGCCGCGCGTGCAGCCGGGGCTCACGTGCTCCCACGGCAGGCGCCAGTCCAATTCGTAGGGCAGGTGCACGAGCTCATTGAGGTCGATGCCGTTTTTGGCAGCAGCCTCCTTCCAGTTATCGAGCGAGAAATGCTCTACCCAGGCGTCAAAGCGAGAGCCCGAGCGCCAAGCATCGATGATGACGGGCGTCATGTCACGACCGGCGCGGGACAGCGCGGCCTCGATGAGCGAGGTCTCGGCATCGTGGTAATGAACGCGAACGGCACGGTTGCGAACGCTCGTGATAAGCAGCTTCTGGCGACGCTTGACGTCGTCGTAGTCGAGCTGCGGGCACCACTGGAACGGCGTGGCAGCCTTGGGGATAAAGACCGAAACCGAGATGGACACCGAGATCGAGCCGCGACGAGCCTTGGGCACCACGGAACGACCGAGCTCCAGCACGTGATCGGCCAGATTGGCGATGGCCACGATGTCCTCGTCGCGTTCGCCGGGAAGGCCCATCATAAAGTAGAGCTTCATGCGGTTCCAGCCGGCCTCGAAGGCCGCCTTGGCCGCACGGTCCAGGTCCTCCTCGGTCACGTTCTTGTTAATGATGTCGCGCATGCGCTGGCTGCCGGCCTCGGGCGCGAACGTCAGGCCGCCCTTCTTTTCGCCGGCGACCGACTCGGCCATATCCACGCCAAACGAATCCAGGCGCTGCGACGGAATAGACACGCGAATACCCGTATCCTCCAGGCGACGGTTGAGCCTGCCGAGCACGTCGCGAATGCAGGAGTGGTCGGTCGTGGAGAGCGAGGTCAGCGACACCTCGTCATAGCCGGTCTTTTCCAGACCCTGGATCACCGACGAGACGATCTGGTCGGCCGAGCGCTCGCGCACCGGGCGATACGTCATGCCGGCCTGGCAAAAACGACAGCCGCGGGCGCAGCCGCGCAGAATCTCGATAGACAGGCGGTCGTGGACCAGCTGCGCATAGGGTACGCACGACTGCGACAGCGGATTTGTGGCGCCGAAATCCTCGACGACGCGCTTGTAGACCACGGTCGGCGCATCCTTGCCCTCACGCGGCACGGTGTAGCCATGCGGCGAGCAGGGCTCGTCGTGACGAACCTCATAGAGCGACGGCACGTAGTTGCCGGCAATGGATGCAAGCTGCTCGACAATCTGCGCGCGCGGGACCCCTTCGTCACGCAGGCGGCGATGCAGCTGGCAGGTCTCGAGCAGCGATTCCTCGCCCTCACCGATGAGGATGGCATCGAAGAAGGCCGCGTACGGCTCGGGGTTGTACACCGAGGGGCCGCCGGCGATGATGATAGGGTCGTCTTCACCTCGGTCGGCCGCTAACAGCGGAATGCCAGCGAGGTCGAGTGCCTCGAGGAAGTTCGTCACCGCCATCTCGTGCGGCACATGCAGACCGACGATATCAAACGAAGCGACCGGCGCAGCACCTTCGAGCGACAGCAGAGGAATACCCGCCTCGCGCATGGCGTCACCCATATCGGGCCACGGCACATAGCCGCGCTCGCAGGAGATGCCCTCGGCCTGGTTAAGGATGTTGTAGAGGATGGCGATGCCCTGGTTGGGCAGACCGACCTCGTACACATCCGGGTAGATCAGGCAGCAACGGTAGTCGGCATCGGCCTTGGAAAGCGTGCCCCACTCGTGATCGATATAGCGGCTCGGCTTCTCGACCTTGGCGAGCAACGGCTCAATTAAATGAAAACAATCTTGGTATGCAACGCGCAACGGAAAACCCCTAAGCAGCGAGATCTGATGCGTCCTGGTAGGACGCCATAGGACGGGTAGCGCCCGCGACCGTGGTCACCAGATCGCGAACGCGGGAGAACGTGGCGGTGACCACCTCGTTGGCACGGCTGTAGTCGACATCGCGCTCGTAGAGCGAAACAAGCGCACGGCCCATGCCGTAGGTGCCCGCGGCAGCAGTGAGCGCCTTGACGGCAAACCCAATATGCGGCGTCTGCTTGACGAGTGCGCGGGTGACCGCGCGGATCACAAGACCGCCGGCAAGCACGCCCGCGACCTCGTAGCCGCGCTCGGGCTTAATGCCGCGTCCAAAGACGGCAGCGAGCTCAAAGAGCATGCCCACCTGCGCCAGCGCCATAACGGGATAATCGGCGCCCGGCAAAAACACCAGTGCACCGGTCGCCATATTGGTAAGCGCGCACGAGGTGATGATACGATTGGCCGCCGCGATGCGCATGAAGGCAAAGTTCGCCGCAAAAGCCGTTTCCTTGTCGGTGCGATCGAGAATCCAGCGGGCAAGCGTCTCGAGCAGATACGTCTTATCGGTTGCCGCTACCACGCCGAGCATGGGCGTGGACTCCTCGATAAACGGCACCTCCACAGCAGACTCGGCAAGCACGCACACGGGCGCGCCGGCGATCACGAGCTCCTGCACGGCACTCTCCAAGCGGTCGGAACCACACGAGAGCACCAGCACCACATCGGTATCGGTCTTTGGAGCAATTCGCTCCTCCCCCAGACGCTCGACGCGCACAATACCCGAGGTCGTTTGCGGCACAAAGGCGTCACGCACCGTCTCGGCCAGAAAGCGCGAGGCGGACGAATCCAGATAGACCGAGACGCGCACAGGTGTATCGGAATCCTTCTTAACGGACGCGCCCATCTTAAAAGCGCGGGTCAGCTTATCTACGGGAATTTTCATGGCAAACCCCTCCAGCGGTTACGCGGCGCCCGAACGATGCCGCCATATGGATTGTACGATACCCACCGTCAGCAGCTGAATCATCATCGAAGACGAACCGAAGCTAATAAATGGGAGCGGAATACCGGTAATCGGCATCACGCCGATGCACATGCCGATGTTTTCGAAGGTCTGGAACGCCCACATGCCAACGATGCCCACACACGAAAGACGCAAAAACAGCGACTCACACTTAAAGGCGACGCGAATCGTCGAAAAGATCAGCAGCACGTAGAGGCACAGGAGCAAAAAAGAACCGCAAAAACCAAAGGTCTCGGACAGGAAGGCGAAGACGAAGTCGGTGTGGAACTCAGGCAGAAAGCCGCCGGCCGACTGCGTCGCATGGCCCAAACCCTTACCAAAGAAGCCGCCCGATCCAACGGCGATAAGCGACTGCTGCAGGTTGTAGGCATCGTCCGAATCGGCATTATCGGGGTCGATAAAGACCGTCAGACGGTTCATCTGATACTGCTTGATGAGCACATCGTGGCCGAGCAACGAATCAAAGACCGAATCGAGCGCCAGAACGAGGGCCACCAAGCCCACGAGCAGGGCCAGAGTCGACAGCACCCATTCGCGGCGTGCACCGCTCATGCAGATGACGATGGCGCCCGAAACAAGCACGACCAGGCCCGAGCCCAGGTCGCCCATGGCAACGACGGCCAAAAACGGAATGGACAGCATGCCGCAGAGCTTGACGTAGTCGCGAACGGTATCGATGCGACCGTTATATTGCGAGCCAAGCGTAGCAATAAAGAAGATGGTGATGAGCTTGGCAAGCTCAACCGGCTGGAATGTCAAGCCGATACCGGGAATCTTGATCCAGCCCGTCATGCCCAGACCGCCCGTATAGGACAGGCCCGGAATCTTGGGCGAGAAGATCACGATCAGGTCGATGACGAGCAACGCCGTCGAGAAATTGGAAATACCGCGCAAGTCGGTACGCCAGACCAACACCGCCAGCACCGCCCCGATGCCGATTCCCAGCAGATGGCGTGAGAACGAGGCATCGGCCTTAAACTGCGAAGCCGACCAGATGATGATGGCACCGTAGGCGACGAGCGCCACAGTAGCCACGAGCACACCGATATGCACCTTTTGGCGAAACGTGCCGCGCGAGGCCGAAAGTTGCTTGTTGACGCGGTCCAGGCTGCTGCGAGAGCCGGTCTTGGTTGAACGGAACAGATCCGCCGGAGAAAAATCCATCGCAACCTCCTATCGAACCGAAGAATCGCCCGAGGCCGAAGAGGTATCGGGCTCGTCATAAATCACGCCGAGCACGTCGCGCACGACATGCATCGCGGTATCTGAGCCGCCGCCGCCCTGCTCCAGGACAGTAGCGATGACATACTTGGGGTCATCGGCCGGCGCATAGGCGCAGAACCACGCGTATTCGTCCTCGCCACTTTTCTCGCCCGTGCCCGACTTGCCGTATACCTGCGGCGTCAGGGTGCCAAAGTGCGCCGCCAGGGACGTCGATGCCGTGTAAATCACGTCGTGCATACCGTTGCGAACAAGAGCCAAATCCGAATCGCTGTTGATCTTGGCCTCCAGGCGCTTCTTCTTGCCCTTGCCGTTGTACTTATAGGCATCGCCGTCGCCATCGCGCGACACGGCAGACAAAAACACGTGGGGCACGTACTGTTTGCCGCCGTTGGCAAGACCCATATAGGCGCACGCCATCTGCAGGGGCGTCACCAGGATGTCGCCCTGGCCGATGGCAATGTTAGTCATATCACCGGCATTCCACTTGCGGTCCTCGGCAGAGGCGTCGGTGAAGTACGACTCTTTCCACTCGGCATCGGGAATACGGCCCGCGCCCTCACTCGGCAGATCGATACCGCAGGTCTTGCCTAGACCCCAGCGACGAAAGACCTCCTGCAGGCCCTCGGAATGTTTCTCGTCATAAAAGAACGCCTTGCCCATGTCGTAGAAGACGGGGTCGCACGAGTTGGCGATACCCGACTGCAGCGTCATGGTGCCGTGGCCGGAATGCAGCCAGCAGTACTTGCCCCACGACTTGCCCAGACCCGTCCAATAGCCCGTGCAGTTGGTCGTCTGCCCCGACGTGTAGGTTCCAAACTCAAGACCGGCCAGTGCCGAGAGCGGCTTGATGGTCGAGGCCGACATGTACTGTCCGCTAATGGCGCGGTTGAGCAGCGGGTGCGAACCCTTGTCATCATTGAGCTCGGTCCACACGTCATTTGAGACGCCGCCGATAAAGACGGACGGATCGAACTTGGGCTGGCTCGCCATGCCCAGGATCTCGCCATTGTTGGGATCGAGACACACCACAGCGCCGTTGCCGGCATTGCTGTAGCCAGTGGTCTTGGCAAGCTCGATAGCGCTCGCCAGCGCCGTCTCACAGGCCTGTTGGATCTTAAGGTCGAGCGTGAGCTTAATGTCGGAGCCGGCCTTCGCGGGCACGGCGCCGGCCTGACCGGTCACATTGCCCGAGGCATCGACCTTGACGGTCTGCTCGCCACGAATACCCTGCAGCAGGTTTTCGTAGTAGCTCTCAACGCCCGCCTGGCCCACGATATCGCCCGACTGGTACGTAATCTTGCCAGCAGAAGCATCATCATCGCCAGAGGTTTTCTTATTCTGGGCCTCGAGCTGCTCGGAGGTAATGGTGCCGGTATAGCCCAAGATATGGCATGCCGTCTCGCCGTATGGATACTGGCGCTCGGTACGCTCGGCAATCTTGACGCCCGGGAACTCGCCGGCGTGTTCCTTGATATAGGCAACCGTGGAGCGACGGACGTCCGTCGCGATGGTATGCAGGCTCTGAGCGCCCTCTGTATTGTCCTGAATATTGCGAAGGACCGCCACATAAGGCATTCCAAGCACGTTGGCAAGATGGCGAACCAGAACCTCATCCTCGGCAAGGTCGCGGTAGGCCACGACAGCAAGTGAGGGACGGTTCTGGACAAGCGCCACGCCATTGCGGTCGAGGATGCGGCCGCGCACAGCGGGTGTGGTAACGGTGCGAGTCTGATTACTATTGGCCTGCTTCTCGTAATAGTCCGACGAGACCATCTGCATGCCCCACAGCTTGACGGCAAGTGCCGCAAACATCGCGCCCACACCCGTGGTGAGGATGGAAAAGCGGCCCTTAAAGGCGGTCGCCGCGGTATTGCCCTCGCCCTCGGTGGCGCGCGGGGCCGTTCCATGCTGTGTATCGTAGGTAAAACGGGAATCGCCTCGACGCATGATGACCAGCGCGACCACGATGGCCACAACCAGCACGATACCGGCGATAATAACCGTCATCTGGGAAGACATCTACGGGCCTCCCCTATTTGAGCTTGCGGGTCTTGGGCTTAAAGCGCATACCCGTCTGGCGTCCGCCACGTGCGGAGAATCCATAGCCGGACTGCGGCACGACGCCGGACATCAAAAACGGAATGGCAACCAGACCCGTCAGGATCGAGGACGGCAGCGCATGGCCGAAGATCGCCACGACAAAGCTCGTCTCCAAACCCATAAACAGCAAGATGATGCTGTAGATCACATTAATGACGAGCGCAAAGGCGCCCACGGTGACGCCGCGCGCACTCGGGGTACCGCCCGTCTGACCGACGGCGCTGTGCACCAGGGCAAAAGAACCCACGGTCAGCAGGAGCGACATAACGCCCACCGGCACGGCAGCGGACAGGTCATAAAACAAGCCGCTGCAAAAACCGCACACGACGGCACGGGTCGGGTCGCCCGAGAACACGCTTAGGCACACCAGGATAATCATGAAGTTGACGCGACCTCCCGCAATGGAGATCTGCGGTGCCAGGCCTGCCTGCAGCAGCACACACACAATGGCGGCGATTACAAACGTGCGGGAGCTCATCCCCTGCTCGTGTAGATCCATGGACATGCCCCCTATTCGCTCGAGCCAGAATCGGTCGTCTCGGACGTGTCGGAACTGTCATCCGAGCTCTCGTCCTTCGTCTTGGTCGCAGCATCGCGCGACGTTCCCTGCGGCGTGCTGTTGGCCGTGCTCACGTCCTCATCCGAGGCCGACTGTTCGTCGGTCAGCGAGGTGATGACCAGCACTTCCTCGTTGTTCTCGGCCGTGGTCTGAGCGCGCACCACAATGGTGTAGTACACGTCGTTTGCCGATTTCTCAACCGACGAGACGGTGCCAAGCGGAAGGCCCTTGGGGAACACGCCACCGATGCCAGAGGTCACGATGATATCGCCAACCTTAACATCGGAGTCGACGCTCACGTACTCAAGACGCAGCGTGCCGTCAGCCTGACCCTGCAGCATACCCTGGGCGCGCGTGTCCTGCACCATGGCGGACACGCCCGAGTTCTCGTCGCCAATCAGGCGCACGGTAGAGGTCTTGGCCGATACCTCGATAATCTGGCCGATAACACCGGCAGAACTCGTCACGGGCATGTTGATGGTAAGGCCGTCGGCAGAGCCCTTGTCGATGGTAACGGTCGAGGTCCAGGCATCGCCGGAGGCACCAACGATACGAGCTGCGGTCGATTTGAGGTTGTAGGTCGATTGCAGCCCGACCAGGCCCTCCAGGCGCTCGGCAGTCTTTTGAGCCTCAGAAAGCTCGGCGACCTTAGAGGTCAGCTCCTCATTTTGCTTCTTGAGCTCGTCGAGCGTGTCCTGCGACGCCGTTAGGTTAGAGAACACGTTGCCAATCGCATTGAAGGGAGCCGCCACAGCCGAGCCCACAAAGCGCACCGGAGAGGTAATCGTCGTCACGCCCGAACGCACGGCATGAATCGGCCCTGCCTCGCCCTCGCGGATGTAAAACGTGAGCAGCAACACCGAAATCAGGCTGAAAACAATCAACGGGCGCATACCCGTTGATTGTCGCTTGGTATTCAGATTTGTGGAGAAACCCGAAGATCGTGCCAAATGGAATCCACCTTTTGGAAATTAAGCATTGGTCTGGACGAAGCCGCCATCAAACGCATTGGCCTCGAGCACGCGGGCACAGCCGTTAACGACGTTATCGAGCGCCGTGGGGCTGACGTTGACCGAAACACCGGTCTCATCGCGCAGGCGCACGTCGAGACCGCGCAGCAGCGCGCCGCCACCAGTCAGCAAAATGCCGTAGTACATAAGGTCCGAGGCAAGATCGGGAGGCGTAGCGTCGAGTGCGTCCTTGACGGCCTTGGCCATCTCGTCGAGCGGCTTGTTGAGCGCGCGACGAATCTCCTCGCTCTCGATGCGCACGGTCTTGGGCAGACCGGTGATCACGTCGCGGCCGTTGACCTCGACGTCGAGCTCGTCCTTGAGCGGCACGGCGGAACCGACCTTGATCTTGATGTCCTCTGCCGTACGCTCGCCGATGGCAAGGTTGTAGGCATCGCGAACGTGCGTGAGGATGGCCTGATCGAACTCGTCGCCGGCAATACGGATGGACTGCGAGACGACGATGCCGCCCATAGCGATAACGGCAACCTCGGTGGTACCGCCACCGATGTCGATGACCATGGAGCCCGTGGGCTCCTCGACGGGCAGGTCGGCGCCGATGGCAGCCGCCATGGGCTCCTCGATCAGATAGGCCTGGCGAGCGCCTGCCTGGATCGTGGCCTCAAAGACGGCGCGCTTCTCGACCGACGTGACGCCGGAGGGAACGCAGACGACGACGCGCGGACGCGGGGTCCACGGATAGCGCTTCTCGGAAGCCTTGTCGATAAAGTAGCGAAGCATGGCCTCGGTAACATCGAAGTCGGCGATGACGCCGTCCTTCAGGGGACGAACGGCCACGATGTTGCCGGGCGTACGGCCGAGCATGCGCTTTGCCTCGATACCGACCGCCAGGATGCGCTCGTCGTTCTTGTCGATGGCGACAACAGAGGGCTCGCGAATGACAATGCCCTTGCCGCGCACGGAGACA
Source organism: Collinsella aerofaciens (assembly GCF_040926265.1). Lineage (GTDB taxonomy): Bacteria > Actinomycetota > Coriobacteriia > Coriobacteriales > Coriobacteriaceae > Collinsella > Collinsella aerofaciens_BB. Next base: position 73,817 of record NZ_JBCOIL010000001.1, read on the forward strand.
AGCGTATTTGCGGTGCCGAGGTCGATGGCAAGATCGCCCGCATAGCTACCGAAGAACATATCCATCAAAGAAAACAACGCAACTCCTGATGTGTTGGATGATTGCTGGAAAACTACTAGCTCATGATACTAGCGCAAGCCCGGCACCTCACTTGCGGTGAAGCGCCGGGCAAAGCTAAATCCCATAAGGTCACTACTGGTTGTCAGCAGCCGAGAAATCCATATCGAGCGAGGAAACGGCCCAGCCGATATGATTGTCGGAGCGCACGAATTTGACGGTGTACTGCTGCTCGCCGCCCTTGGACAGCGAAGCCTTGACCTTGGCGGCCGTCTCGGTCATGGACTGATCCATGCCCTCGACGGACACGGTGGCGCCCTGCGGAATCGAGGAGATGATCATCGACTTGGCGTCCTCGGACAGGCTCGAGGCCAGGCAAGACTCGGCCTTTGCGGTGTCACCGTCCCCGGCAGCCTGGAACAGATCGGAAACGACAGACTCCTGAGACGGGAAGCCAAAGCCGCGCGTGTAGGCAAAGCCCAGACCGCCCGCGGCGATCAAAATGAGCAGAAGCAGCACGATGAAGACTTTGAGACCCGTGTGGCGATGGCGACGACGGACCTTGGCCTGCTTACGATCCTGACGGTCCTGCTGGACCATCTCGGACTCGGACAGCGTAAAGAAGCCGGTGTCCGAGGGATCGGGCATAAACTGACCGGTCGCGCCCGTAGGATCGAGCGGATCGACGGCAGGAGCGTCCATCGCGGGCGCCGGAGCCGTGGCCATAGCCGTCTGGGCAGACAGTGCGGCAAGCGAATCATGCACGCGGGCAAGCTCATCGGCCTGCTCGGAGGTGAGCTGGTAGATGCCATCGGCAGTAGCGGCGTTAAAGGCGTCGAGTGCGTCGGAGGGGCGGCCGGCGGCAGAAAGCGCCTGACCCATGCCGGCATTGAGCGCACGCGTGTCGTCGCGGGGGCCGGCAAAGTCGATAGCCGTGCGGTAGGTCTCCACGGCATCCGCCGGACGGCCGAGCTTAATGAAGCAACGACCGAGCTCGCCGAGTGCGGCGGCAGGAGCCGGATTGGCGCCGTCGATGGCAGCCTGACGGAAGGCAGTACCCGCGTTGGCATAATCGCCCGACTGGAACAGCGCATTGCCCAGGCCCAGATAGGCCTTGAACGGCGTGGCATAGGAAGCATCCTGCGTAGCAGCAGAGAACGCCTGGGCGGCCGTCGTGTAGTCGCCCACGGCGGCGAGCGCCTTGCCGCGGTTGGTGAGCAGCGCGCCGCGCTTGCCGTAGGTGCCGTCGTTGAGGGCGGCAGCATAAGCCTCGGCGGCCTCGGCATACATGCCCAGGTGCATCAAGGCGTTGCCACGAAGGTGATCGGCCTCGCCCATAATCTCATCGGGAGTCTTTGCCGCCCCAAGCATCTGGGCTGCAGCGGAAAAATCACCCGCGCGGTAAGCGGCGCGGCCCTGTTGGATCAGCTGGCTATTCAAGGAAGTCCCCTTTACTCGTGAACGATCTCGACATGGACGATCTCGTCGCCGGCACGCAGCTGCGAAATCACATCGAGACCCTCGACCGTGGTACCAAAGACGGTGTAACCGGAATCGAGGTTATGCTGGGCGCCCAGGCAGAAGTAGAACTGCGAACCCGCGGAATCGGGGTCCATGGAGCGTGCCATGGCAAGGGCACCATCGACATGGCTGTTGCGCGGATTGGTGGCAAACTCGCCCTTGATGCAGTAGCCGGGGCCACCGGTACCGGGCATGCCGTCGGGGCCCTCAAGACCAGCGGCGACGTCGGCGCCGGACATATCGCGGGTATTGGGGTCGCCGCCCTGGATGACAAAACCGGGCACATAGCGATGGAACTTAAGGCCATCATAGAAGCCCATCGTAGAAAGCTCGCAGAAGTTCGCGACATGAATGGGAGCGCCCTCGCCGTCAAACTTGACCTTGATGGTACCCTTCGACGTCTCGATAACGGCGCACTCGTCGCCGGCAAGCTGATACTCGGGCGTGTAGAGCTCTTTCTTAAAACCAAACATGTGGTTCCTTCCTCGTGCGTTTAAAGCATATTTGTAAGAATTGTAGCAATAAGCATGCGCTTACATCAATTGCGCACGTAGGTTATGCCGACTATGGCGAACTAATTTTAGGAACGCTGCTGCGGCTTCCAGGAGCCCACGTTGGCGTCGTACTGATTCAGCGCGCTGTTGCCGCTTTGAGCGATGGGCGCCAGGATCTCGCTTTGGTGAGAACTCATCGACTCGCCATCGGGAATGGCCAGCGAGATGTCCCAACTCTGGCAGATCACGTCGACGCGCTCGTACATCCACTCGGCAAGCTGCTTTAAGTGGGCGATGTCATCCGCATAGACCGTATCGTCTTGCACCTTAAGGTTGTTGAGCTCATCTTGCGTCTTTTTGATCTGGTCGCGCAAGGCGTAGGCACTCTGCGACAGTTCCTGACGGGTGGACAGCGGCGTTCGAAGATAGCCGTTGTTAAAAGAATCGATGACCTCGCCGATCTGGTCCTCGTCACCGTAGGACACGATGGTCTGATACAGACCGTCGAGCCTGGTATAGAGCTGATCATCGGTGAGCACGGTTTCTTCCTGGACCACCTCGGCAGAATCGTCCTGCTTGGTATCGTCCTCAGTCGCCTCGCCCTTTTGGCGCGTGGGGAAGGTGGTTTGTGCAGCTTGGCCAAACTGGTCGTAGAAGCCAGGCATGACACCCATGGGATCGGTCGTCACGAACCAATAGGCACCGCCGCAAACGACGGCAAGGACCGCGATGATAATGAGCGGCTTGGGGATATGACGCTTGTGCTTGTGATAGGCGTCCTCGTCGGGATGCACCTTGCGCTTGGGTTTTTGAGCATCGTCATGCAGGGAAACGGACGTGGGAATATCGACCTTGGGGATACCGAAATCCTTATCGAAAGCCGACAGCACGCAGGTCTCATTGGGGTCAGCGGCGTCCGAAAGCACCGCAGCGGCAGAGGCCGGCGCATGCGGCACCTCGGTATCGATCTGCTCTTGCGTTAGGCGCGGAAAGCCCGCCGTGCGGCCCGCTGCCAGGTCGGATGCGGCCGCGTCCTCGGAGAGGATACCCGGAGCGGGACGTCCGCATTTGGGGCACGTACGATCATGCGGAGAAAGACGGGCACCGCAACCCTCACAGAACACAAACTCGGTGTGCTCGGGACCATCGCCCGGACCCACATAGGCGTTGCAGTAGGGGCAGAACGAGGCGCCGTCCTCGATAGTCTTAAGGCAATGCGGGCAGATCACGGCATCCTCTTTTCGAAGCAATTCAAACAATCGAGGTTAGAGCATAACATCGCCACGGCCCCACAGGAGCAAGGCACCAATTCAACATCGCCAGGGCGCGTAGTTACTTCTTCTTTTTGCTTGGCATCGAGACTTTGATGCCTTGGGCGGACTTGGTCACACGAGAGCGCTTAGCTCCGGTACTCTTCTTTTTCTTGGGCTGGGCCTGGGCCACGCCCTCGAGTGCGCGGGCCTCGGCCTCGCGAGCGGTGCGATCTTCGCGGCGCTGCGCCATGTCGGCGGCGACGCGCTTGGCAAAACGTTCGGCCGTCGAGCCCGTCGAGCTCACCTTGCCGCCACCGCGACCCAGGCGGACGCGCACACCGCGGCCAAAACCAGTTGCGGCATGACGACGACGCGGCTTGAGCGAATCCATCATCGTGGCGAGCTTAAAGAACACCGAGCAGGTAAAGACCACGATAACAGCCAAGATAACCATCTGGCCCATCGACAGGTTGGCAATAGACAGCAGCTCCGGGAATCCGATAACGCCCACCAGGATGCCGGCGACTACAAACACAAAGAGCACCACACGTAAGGGCGTGAGAGGCTGCGAGATGCGCCAGATTAGGCTGACGCTCGCCGCGCACGACGTAAGCAGGCACATCGTAGACAGCGTGAGCTGGCTAAAGCCAAACACGTGCGCCACAAAGATATCGAGCGCCGCAGCCAAAATGACCGCAATCGACGCCGGCAGTGCACGCTTGAGTACGTTGCTCAAAAACGCACCCTTCACACGAGCATTGTTGGGCTCCAGGCCCAACACAAAGCCCGGCGCGCCGATGCAGAAGAAGTTAATGAGCGTCATCTGGATGGGCTCGAAGGGGTACGGCGGCAGCGCGATACACAGCGCCGCCAGGCCCATCGAGAACAGCGTCTTGGTCAGGAACAGTGAGGCCGAACGCTGCAGGTTGTTGATGGAGCGACGGCCCTCGGCCACCACGGCGGGCATCGAGGCAAAGTCGTTGTCGACGAGTACGATCTCGGCCACGTTACGCGCGGCATCGGAGCCGGCCGCCATGGCCACGGAGCAGTCGGCCTCCTTGAGCGCCAGCACGTCGTTGACGCCGTCGCCCGTCATGGCCACGGTGTGCTCGCGGCGCTTGAGCGCCTGCACGAGCTCGCGCTTCTGCTGCGGGGTCACACGACCAAAGACATGGTAGCGGTCCACTGCGGCATCAAGCTTGGCCGGTGTATCGAGCGTCGTGGCGTCCACATAAGCGTCCGCCCCCGGCACGCCCACCACGCGCGCGATCGACGACACCGTACGCGGGTCGTCGCCACTGATCACGTTGAGGGTCACGCCCTGCTCGTTAAAGTAGCCGATGGTCTCGGCCGCCGAGGTACGAATCTCGTCGCGGATGGTCACAAAGCCCACGGGCTCGGCCTCGCCCACCATATCCCCATCGGGCGTAAAGCCGTCCACGCGCGCCACCACGAGCACGCGGCAGGTATCGGCAAGCTCGGCGACACGGTTCTCGACCTGCGAAAACACACGATCAGAGAGCACAAACTGCGCGGCACCCATCACATAGGAGCCCTGCGCAAAAGAAGCGCCACTCCATTTTTTAGACGACGAGAACGGAATGACCGACAGCGGCTCAGACACCTCGACCGGGCGATCGGCGTAATAGTTGAGCAGCGCCTGGCAGGTCTCGTTGGCATCGGCCGAAGTCGCACGCGCGACGTTAGCCAGCGCAAAATCGAGCACTGTGGTATCGACGGGAACAGCCGCCTCCTCCGAGTCCACGCCAAAGCCAACACCCTCAACAGGCAGCGGGTAGGTGCCCTCGACCTCCATACGACCCGACGTGATGGTGCCCGTCTTGTCCAGGCACAGCACGTCGACGCGCGCGAGCGTCTCGATGCAGTAGAGCTGCTGCGCCAGCACCTTGCGGCGGGCCAGGCGCACCGTGGCGATGGCGAGCACCGACGAGGTCAGCAGCACCAAGCCTTGCGGGATCATGCCCAGCAGGGCGCCCACCGTGGACAGCAGCGCCGACGAAGGCACATGACCAGCCAACAGCTCGGAGAAGCACCACGAAAGCGCGCTATCGCCCGGGGTTCCCGCGGCATCCCACAGCTCGCTCACACTCGAAGCAAACAGCGCCAAACCAAGCGGGATCATGATGATGCTCGCAAAGCGCACGATGGCGTTGAGCGCGTTCATGATCTCGGAATTGACCTTTTTGACGTACTTGGCCTCGTTATTAATTTTGGTCACGTAGTTGTCGGCGCCGACATGAATCACGCGGGCGCGCAGCAAGCCCGAGTCGATAAAGCTGCCGCTCATGAGCTCGGAACCGGGCTGTTTCTTAATAAGGTCGCTCTCGCCCGTCAGCAGGCTCTCGTTCACGAGCGCCTCGCCCGAAACCACCACGGCGTCAGCGGGAATCTGATCGCCGCGCCCCAGGCGGATGATGTCGTCGAGAACGATCTGGTCCAAGTCGAGCTCCACCTCGGCACCGTCGCGCACCGCGATGGCCTTCTTGGAGGTCAGCAGCGTGAGCTTATCGACCATCTTCTTGGAACGCATGGACTGAATGACGCCGATAGCGGTGTTCAAGAACACCACGAACAGGAACGTCAGATTCTTAAACGAACCGGTCAAAATGACCAGGAAAGCCAAGATCACGTTGATCAAATTGAACAGCGTGCAGAGGTTCTCGATGATGAGCTCTTTGACCGACTTGGTCTTGAGCTCCATGTTGCGGTTGATCTTACCGGCGGCGATGCGCTCCTCGACCTCGGCGGTCGAGAGTCCGCGCTCGATATCCGTTGCTGCCATACCACGTCCCATCACGTCGCGTCGGTATAAGAAAAACCGCCCGGACCATGCGAGGTTCGGACGGTCTTACGTTCGATGGTGCCCCATGTTGGATTCGAACCAACGGCCTTCTGCTCCGGAGGCAGACGCTCTAATCCCCTGAGCTAATAGGGCCAACGTTTGGCATTATACCCAAGTGCACCACGGGCTATCAAAATAAAAGAAAAAGCTTTGCAATTCCGAGGAAGACGCGACGCAACGGCCCACTTTAGAAGGCAAAAGCGAGTCAGATAGTATAAACTCTCATGCACCATATATACACGGCTCGCGATGCGGGCCGTTTTTGCAAAAGTTATCCATCGAGGTGAGAGGCACGCCATGATTGCAATTCTAAAGCAGAGCGCCAGCGACGAGGCCGTCGGCCATATCGTCAACTGGATTGAGAAAAAGGGCCTGAAGACCGATGTCTCGCGCGGCGAGAACGAGACGATCATCGGCCTGGTGGGCGATACGACCAAGATCGACCCGTTCCTGCTCGAGTCCATGGATGTCGTCGAGCGCGTACAGCGCGTCTCCGAGCCGTTCAAGCGCGCCAACCGCAAGTTCCACCCCGAGGACTCCGTCATCGACTGCGGCCACGGCGTCAAGATCGGCGGCGACCAGTTCCAGGTCATCGCCGGCCCGTGCTCCGTCGAGGGCGAGAACCTCATCCGCATCGCCCGCCGCGTGAAGGCCGCCGGTGCCACGATGCTGCGCGGCGGTGCCTACAAGCCCCGCACCTCCCCCTACGCCTACCAGGGCATGGGCCCCGCCGGCCTCGACCTGCTGTGCGAGGCGTCTGCCGAGCTCGACATGCCGATCGTCACCGAGATCATGGATCCACGCGACGTGCAGGTCTTCTTGGACAAGAAGATTGACGTCATGCAGATCGGCGCCCGCAACGCCCAGAACTTCCCCCTGCTCAAGGAGGTCGGCAAGACCCAGACCCCGATTCTGCTCAAGCGCGGTATGTCCGGCACGATCGACGAGCTGCTTATGGCAGCCGAGTACATCATGAGCGAGGGCAACGACAACGTCATCCTGTGCGAGCGCGGCATCCGCACCTTCGAGACCCGCACCCGCAATACCTTCGACCTCAACGCCGTGCCGGTGCTGCACCACCTGTCGCACCTGCCCGTCGTCGCCGACCCCAGCCACGCCACCGGCTACACCCGCTACGTTGAGCCCATGGCGCTCGCCGCGACCGCCTGCGGTGCCAACGGCCTGGAGATCGAGGTCCACGACGAGCCGAGCCGCGCCTGGTCCGACGGCGCCCAGGCCCTCACCCCCGATCAGTTCGACGACACCATGCGCCGCATCCGAGCCATCCGCGAGGTCGTCTGCCAAGAGACCATGGAGTAGCTCATGGGTACGGTGAGAAACGCGCGTGTTAACCAGGGCGGCCCCAAGTGCGCCGGTATCGTCGGCCTGGGCCTCATCGGCGGTAGCTTTGCCCGCGGCTATGCACAGGCGGGCGTTCGCGTGCTGGCCTGGGACCCCGATGACGATGTCATGACGGCCGCCAGCATGGGCACTGTCGCCGGAGAGCTCAACGACAAGACACTCGGCGAATGCGACATCATCGTCCTTGCCTGCTATCCCGAGGCATGCATCGAGTGGCTCGAGGCGCACGCCCAGGCGCTCGCCGACGCCACCGACACCGACGCCATCATGGGTCCCGTGGTGATCGACACGGTGGGTGTCAAGGGCATCGTGTGCGAGCGCGCCTTTGAGCTTGCCCGCGAGCACGGTTTTTACTTTGTGGGTGCACACCCCATGGCGGGTACCCAGTTCTCGGGCTACGCGCATTCCCGCGCCGACCTGTTCCAGGGCGCACCGCTCGTGCTTGTACCGCCCGCAGTGGACGATGCACTTAAGCTTGAGCTTTTGGGCCAGGTGCGCGAGATGGTGCGCCCCTTAGGCTTTGGCAAGTTCAGCGTAACGAGCGCCGCCGAGCACGACCGTGTCATCGCCTTTACAAGCCAGCTCGCGCACGTCGTCTCCAACGCCTATGTTAAGAGCCCGACCGCTCAGGTCCACCACGGCTTTTCGGCCGGCAGCTACCGCGACCTCACCCGCGTAGCGCACCTCAATCCGCAGATGTGGTCCGAGCTCATGATCGACGACGCCGATGCGCTCGCCTTCGAGATTGACCATCTGATCGAATCGCTCGGCGCCTACAGTCGCGCCCTTAAGGACCGCGACCAGCGCTATCTGGAGAATCTCCTTGCCGAGGGCGACCGCATCAAGCGCGCGCTCGACGACGAGGCCTCCCACTAGACAACCCATCACGCCAGGTCGAAAGGACCGAAGCTTATGGCGATTACCATCGATATCGACACCGCACGCCCCTACCAGGTGCATGTGGGCACGTTTTTGCTGGAGCAGGCTGGCCCACTCGTACGCGCCACCGCCGGCGGCACCCGTGCCGTCATCGTGACGGACACCAATGTAGGCCCCCTCTACCAGATGCCCGTTAAGCAGAGCCTCGAATCCGCAGGCTACGAGGTGAGCATCTGCACCTTCGAGGCCGGCGAGGCCCATAAGCGTGCCGAGACCTACGTTGGCATTTTGGAGTTTGTGGCCGAACACGAGCTTTCGCGCTCTGACGTGATCGTGGCACTCGGAGGTGGCGTCGTGGGCGACGTGGCGGGCTTTGTGGCCGCTACCTACATGCGCGGTTGCATGTTTGTGCAGATTCCCACAAGCCTGCTCGCCATGGTGGATTCGTCGGTCGGCGGCAAGACGGCCATCGACCTGGCAGCTGGCAAGAACCTGGCCGGCGCCTTTTGGCAGCCGAGCGTGGTTATCGCCGACGTGGGGTGTCTCGCCACCCTCACGCCCGAGCAGTTCGCGGACGGCTGCGGCGAGGTCGTCAAGCATGCCGTGATTGCCGACCCCGAGCTCTTCGCCGAGCTGGAGAAGACCCCGCTCACGCTTGAGCTGCTGAACCGCGACGTGGCCCGTGTGGCGCTCATCATCGCCCGCAATATCGACATTAAGCGCGCCGTGGTCGTTGCCGACGAGCGCGAAACCAATCAGCGCAAGCTCCTCAACTTTGGCCACAGCGCCGGGCACGCCGTCGAAGCCTGCGAGCACTTTGAGCTCGGCCACGGCAACTGCGTGTCCATCGGCATGGGCATCATCACGCGTGCCGCAGCCCTGCATGGCGTTTGCGATGCCGAGCTGCCCGATCGTATTGAGGAGCTCTGCGCCCGCCACGGCCTCAAGACCCGCTGTGACCTAGATGCCGATGCCGTCTTTGCCGAGGCGCTCCACGACAAAAAGCGCGCGGGCGACACCATCGACCTGGTAATTCCGCACGACATTGGCCGTTGCAGCATCGACCGCACGCCGCTTTCAACCTTCCACGATTTGATTGCCGAGGGCCTCGGCCAGAAGGGAGACGCTTCCGCATGTTAGCCCGCATCACCCCGTCCCCGCTCAAGGGCACCGTTCCCGCCATCGCGTCCAAATCGATGGCGCATCGCCTCATCATCTGCGCCGCGCTTGCCAACGGCGAGACGCACGTTACCTGCAACACCACCTGCGCCGATATCGAGGCCACGGTGCGCTGCCTCACGGCACTCGGCGCTCGCATCGAGACCGTCGAGGACGGCTTCCAGGTCCACCCCACCATGAAGAGCATTGAGTATGGCCTGCTCAAGGCCCTTGCCGGCGGCACGCTCGACTGCGGTGAGAGTGGCTCCACGCTGCGCTTTATGCTGCCTGTCGCCTGCGCGCTGGGCGCGGAGGCCACCTTCGTGGGCCAGGGCCGCCTGGGCGCCCGCCCGCTCTCCCCGCTTTCGGACGAGATCATCGCCGCCGGTTGCGACCTGCAGGGCCTGGGCGGTTTTCCGCTCAAGACGAGTGGCCGCATGCGCCCGGGCACCTTTGTGCTTCCGGGCAACGTAAGTTCGCAGTATATCTCCGGCCTGCTGCTGGCAGTCCCGCTGCTGGCCCAGCCCTCCTGCGTGCAGGTAACCGGCCTCATCGAGAGCCGCCCCTATATCAACCTGACGATCCAGGCCATGAAGGCCTTTGGTGTCGAGGTCAACGTCGAGCGCATTCCAGCCAAGGACGGTCAGCCCGAGGTCACGAACTTCCGCGTGAACAGCGGCTCGTACCGCACGCCCGGCAGCGTGGCCGTCGAGGGCGACTGGTCCAACGCCGCCTTTTGGCTGTGCGCCGGCGCCATCGGCACCAACCCCATCACCGTCGAGGGCGTGTCGCTGAGCTCCGCACAGGGCGACCGCAACGTGCTCGCCGCGCTTTCGCGCTTTGGCGCCCGCATCGTGCGCTCCACCAATGCCGCCACCGTCCAGTCTGACAAGCTCGCCGGCTTTGAGATGAGCGCCCACGACATTCCGGACCTGGTGCCCGTTATCTCGGTTGTAGCATCGCTGGCCCAGGGCCGCACGTTCATCCGTGACTGCGCACGCCTGCGCATCAAGGAATCTGACCGTCTGGTCACCACCACCCGCGAGCTTACCGCGCTGGGCGCGCAGGTGCGCATCGCCGGTGACGACCTCATCATCAAGGGCGTCGATGCCCTTACCGGCGGCGAGGTCGATTCACACAACGATCACCGCATCGCCATGATGGCCGCCATCGCCGCGAGTCGCGCCACCGGCGAGGTCGTAATCCACGGCGCCGAAGCCGTCAATAAGTCCTATCCCGATTTCTTCGACCACTACCGCCTGTTGGGCGGCAAGGTCACGCTCGAGGAGGAATAGCATGTCCTCGACCTTTGGCAACGTCTTGCACGTAAGCATCTTCGGCCAGTCGCACTCCCCCGCCATCGGCTGCTCGCTCGATGGCATTCCGGCAGGCATCGCCGTTGACCTGGAGCAGCTGCAGGCCTTTTTGGACCGTCGCGCCCCCGGCCGTGACGAGACCGCGACCAAGCGCCGTGAGGCCGATACCGCCCACATTATCGCCGGCATAGTTAATGGACACACCACGGGCGCGCCTATCGCCGCGATCATCGAGAACACCAACACGCGCTCCAAGGATTACTCCGAGTTGCGCCGCAAGCCCCGCCCGGGCCATGCGGACTTTCCGGCACGCGTGAAGTACCACAACATGCACGACGTCGCCGGCGGCGGGCACTTCTCCGGCCGCTTGACGGCGCCCTTATGCATCGCCGGCGGCATCGCGCTGCAGGCGCTCGAGGCCCGCGGCATTAACGTGATGGCGCACGTGGCGCAGATCGGTGGCATCTCCGATCTGCCCATGGACGACATGGTCTATCGCGAGGCCGACCGCAAGACGATCCTTACGAACGATCTGCCGTGCATTGACGCCGCCGCAGCCGGCCGCATGCGCGAGGAGATTCTGGCCGCGCGCGACGAGCTCGACAGCATCGGCGGCATCGTGGAGTGCGGCATTTACGGGCTTCCCACGGGCATAGGCGACCCCATGTTCGATGGCATCGAGAACCGCATCGCGCAAATCGCGTTTGGCATTCCCGCCGTAAAGGGCGTGGAGTTTGGCATGGGCTTTGCCGTGGCCGCCATGCGCGGCAGCGAGAACAACGATCCATATCGCATCGATGCCGAGACCGGCGAAATCGAAGTCGAGTCCAATAACGCCGGCGGCATCCTGGGCGGTATTTCGACCGGCGCGCCCGTCATGTGGCGCATGGCCGTAAAGCCGACGCCCTCAATTGGCCGCGAGCAACAGACCGTGGACATGGACGCCATGGAAAATGCCGAGCTCTCGGTCCACGGCCGCCACGATCCCTGCATCGTCCCGCGCGCCGTCCCCGTAGCCGAAGCAGCCGCCGCCCTCGCCATCTGGGACGCCCTCCTCGAGGACGCCGCCCAGCGCTAACCCGACTCACCTGGGTTGCCCGTCAACTCAGCCGTTACGTGAAAGGGGCCTCCATGGACCTTGCTGACATCCGCCAGGCCATCGATGGCATCGACACCACGCTCCTCAACAGCTTTGTCGAGCGTATGGACATTGCCACCGAGGTCGCCAAGTCAAAAATCGAGATGGGCAAGGCCGTCTTCGACCCCGCCCGTGAGCGCTCCAAACTCAACAATCTCGCCAGCCGCGCGCCCGAGCGCTACGAGGCGCAAACTATCACCCTGTTCCGTCTCCTCATGAGCATGAGCAAGGCCGAGCAGCAGCGCTACATCAACGAGCTCAGGGGCATCACGGTCTCGCAAAAGGCCCATGCCACGGCCGCAGCCTGTGACACGCCCTTCCCCCAGACGGCCACTGTCGCCTGCCAAGGCGTCGAAGGCGCCTACAGCCAGATCGCCGCGTGCAAACTCTTCGACGTGCCCGACATCGCGTTTTTCGAGACCTTCGAGGGCGTCATGCGCGCCGTGCGCGACGGCTTTTGCGAGTTTGGCGTACTGCCCATCGAAAACTCAACCGCCGGCTCGGTAAACGCCGTCTACGACCTGCTCGCACAGTTCGACTTCCATATCGTGCGCTCGCTGCGCCTCAAGATCGACCACAACTTGCTCGTCAAGCCCGGCACCAAGCTCGCCGACGTGCGCGAGGTTTACAGCCACGGCCAAGCCATTGCCCAGTGTGCGGGCTTTATCGAGTCCCACGACCTGCACGCCACCAAGTACCCCAACACCGCCATGTCGGCCGAGATGGTCGCCAGCTCCGGGCGCACCGATGTTGCCGCCATCGCATCGCGCAGCTGCGCGACACTCTATGGCCTGGAGGTGCTGGAGTCCAACATTCAAGACTCCGACAACAACTACACGCGCTTTGTCGTCATCAGCCGCGAGCCACGCGTCTATCCCGGTGCCAACCGTACCTCGCTCATGATCACCACGGCCAACGAACCGGGCGCCCTTTATCGCGTACTCGAGCGCTTCTATGCGCTCAACATCAACCTCATCAAGCTCGAAAGCCGTCCCATCCCCGGTCGCGACTTTGAGTTTATGTTCTACTTTGATCTGGACTGCCCCTTTGGCAGCAAGGCCCTCGACGACCTGCTCGATTCCATCGACGACGTGTGCGAAAGCTTCACCTACTTTGGCAGCTACACGGAGGTGCTCTAGATGACCGATACCGCCGCAACCCGCCCCTACGGAGTGCTGGGCCGCGTGTTGGGCCACAGCTACACCCCAACCATCTACAAGGAGCTCGCTGGGCTCGAGTACGTGCGATTTGAGCGCGAGCCCGAGGACCTCGCGGCCTTTATGACAGGCGACGAGTGGGAGGGCACCAACGTGACCATCCCCTACAAACGTGCCGTCATAGAATACCTGGACGAGCTGAGCCCGCTGGCCGAGCGCATGGGCAACGTTAACACTATCACACGCCTGCCCGATGGCCGCCTGCGCGGTGACAACACCGATTACTTTGGTTTCCAGTGTCTGGTCGAGGAGCTGGGGGTTGAGGTTACCGGCAAGAAGGTTCTCGTGCTCGGAGCCACCGGCGGCGCCGGCACCACGGCAAGTGTGGTGCTGGGAGATCTGGGCGCCATCGTTGTGCCCGTGGGCCGCACGAGCGAGGTCAACTACGGCAACATCGCGCAGCAATCCGACGCCGCCCTGCTCGTCAACTGCACGCCTGCCGGCATGTTCCCCCACTGCCCCGATGCGCCCTGCACGCTTGAAGGACTTGACGTGCTCGAGGGCGTCATCGACATCGTTTACAACCCCGCCCGCACGGGCCTGATGCTCGAGGCCGAGCGCCGCGGCATCCCCTGCATCGGCGGCCTGCTGATGCTCGTGGCCCAAGCGGCACAGGCCGTCGAGCGCTATACCGGCCAGGTCACCCCGCGCGGGCGCATCCTAGACGTAACGGAGCGCTTGTCACGCCGCGAACAGAACATCGCGCTGATTGGCATGCCGGGCTCGGGCAAGACCCGCGTGGGTGAACAGATTGCCCTGCGCACGGGTCGCGAGCACATTGACTTGGACCGCGCGCTTGAGGAACGCCTGGGGATGCCCTGCGCCGACTATATCGTCGAGCGCGGCGAGGCGGCCTTCCGCGAGCAGGAAACGGCGGCGCTGTCCGACATCTCCAAGCGCAGCGGCCTGGTGCTTTCCACCGGCGGTGGCGTGGTCACGCGAGACGAGAACTATCCGCTGCTGCACCAGAACAGCAAAATTGTGATGCTCAACCGCAAGCTCGAAGAGCTCGCCCACAAGGGCCGCCCCATCACCGCACGCGACGGCATCGATAAGCTCGCGGAACAACGTATGCCACGCTACCGCGCCTGGGCCGACCACATCATCGACTCACGCGACTGCGCCGCCAATACCGCCCAAGCCCTCCTCGACACCCTCCCACCCGCTCTCTAAAAAAACCACCACAAAGGGGACAGGCACCTTTGTGGTGGTTTCTCGACTGCAAAGGAAGCAACCATGAAAGCACTCGTCATCAACGGCCCCAACCTCAACATGCTCGGCATTCGCGAGCCGGGCATCTATGGCAGCGACAACTACGACCGCTTAGTGCAGATCTGCCAGGAAGCGGGCGCCGCACAGGGCTTCGACGAGGTCGAGGTCTTCCAGTCCAACCACGAGGGCAACATCGTCGACAAGATCCAGGAGGCCTACGGCAAGGTCGACGGCATCGTCATCAACCCGGCTGCCTACACGCACACGAGCGTGGCGATCCTCGACGCCCTCAAGGCCGTCGCCATCCCTGCCGTCGAGGTCCACATCAGCGCTGTCGAAACACGCGAGGACTTCCGCCAGGTGAGCTACGCCCGCCTAGCCTGCTTCGCCACCATTACGGGCGAAGGCCTCCAAGGCTACGCTCACGCGCTGGAGCTGTTGAAAGAGCATCTCGAAAAGTAAAATGCCAACCCCAACAAACAGCAGCGGCTTGCTTGCGCTCGGCTTCAGCAGCATACAAGACGAAAAAAGCCCGGACCACCAAGCGGTCCGGGCTTAATAAACGATGGTGCTCCATGGCGGATTCGAACCGTCGACCTTGGGATTAGAAGTCCCCTGCTCTATCCAACTGAGCTAATGGAGCAAATAACCGCACGCCCACGCAAGCGTAAGCCTGTCAGGCGCAAGTAATTATAACCTAGTTGAACTGCTCGCGGTACGCCTTGCAGACCTCATCGACCGGGCCGTCCATGCGAAGGTCACCCTTCTCGATCCAAACGGCACGCTGGCAGATGCGCTCAACCTGCTCCATGGAGTGCGAAACAAACAGAACCGTCACGTCGCCGCTCTGGATAAAGTGCTGGATGCGGGCCTCGCACTTCTGCTGGAAGAACACGTCACCGACGGACAGTGTCTCGTCAACGATCAGAATATCGGGCTCGGTGATCGTCGCGATTGAAAAGGCAATACGCGCCACCATGCCCGAGGAGAAGTTCTTAAGCGGCATGTCGACAAAGTTCTGCAGCTCAGCGAACTCGATAATGCCGTCAAAGTTGGCGTCGATGAACTCCTTGGTGTAGCCGAGCAGGGCACCGTTCAGATAGATGTTCTCGCGGGCGGTCAGCTCGGGGTCAAAGCCGGCACCAAGCTCAATCAGCGGCGCGATGTTACCGTGCACCTTAACGCTGCCCTCACTGGGCTCAAGCACGCCAGCGATGATCTTGAGCATCGTAGACTTGCCGGAACCATTGGTGCCGACCAGACCCACAACTTCGCCGCGATGAATATCGAACGAGATGTGCTTAAGCGCCCGAAACTCCTCAAAGAACAGCTCGTGCTTGGCAAGCTTAATGAAGTACTCCTTGAGGTTGGTCAGCGACTCAGACGCCATGTTAAAGATCATGGTGACGTCGTCGACCTCGACAGCCAGAGGCTGCTCGCTGTAATCAACAACAGATTCAGTCATCACAGCACTCCTTAGATGTAGAGGATGAACTTGCGCTCGGACTTATGGAACACGGTGTAGCCAATAACAAGCGCAAGAACCGCCCAAGCAACGCACATACCAAACGTCATAAGCGAGGGCGTAGTCTGGAACAGGAAGATATCGCGCATAAACTGCAGGTAGTTATACATGGGGTTCGCATAGACCAGAATGCGCACGAGATGCGGCATTTGCGCAACGAAGTCGGTCGTCCAGAAAATAGGCGTGATGTAAGTCCACGCCGTAATGACGACGCTCCACAGATGCATGACATCGCGGAAGAAGACCGTGAGGGCGGAGAGCATCATGCCCAGGCCCATGCAGAAGCACATAAGCAGCAGTAGGCAGACCGGCAGCAGAATCAGGTGCCAAGAAGGCATAACGTGGAACCACAGCATAACGATGGCAACGGCGACCAGCGAGAAGGCAAAGTTGACCAACGAGAAGAGCACCTTCTGCACCGGGAAGACCCAGCGGTGCACTTTAACCTTCTTGAGCAGCGGAGCCGCGCCCACGATCGACGTCAGGGCCTGGTTCGTAGACTCGGACATGACGGCAAAGGTGACGTTACCCACGATCAAGTACAGCGGGTACATCTCGGGCGTAATTGAGCCATTGCGGCCCTGGGCGAAAATCGTCGAGAACACGATGGCCATGACGATCATCATCAGCAGCGGGTTGAGCACCGACCATGCGACGCCCAGAACGCTACGGCGATACTTGATCTTAAAATCCTTGGTAACCAGCTGACGAAGGATAAACGCATCCTTCTCAAATTCGTTCTTAGCAAACGTCGCAGGCAGACTGCGAGTTTCTTGTTGCTTTGTCTGATCCGACACGGATGCAACTCCTTTACTCGTAATCGTTGACAAACGAACAGTATAGACCCGACGACCATGCAAACGATTCACGCAACAAAACTGGAGAACTAACCCACATCTTAGGATGCCATGACCAAACGGCTATACTTTCAAGGATTGAATGTATAAGGAGCATTGAGTGAATTCTGAATCCATCGCCGTCATCATCCCCTGCTACAACGAAGCGCTCACGATCGGCAAAGTCATCGACGACTTTCACCGCGAGCTTCCGCAAGCGACGGTCTATGTCTATGACAACAACTCGTCGGACGATACCTCACGCATCGCCACCGAGCACGGCGCCACGGTCCGCTTTGAGCCCCGTCAGGGAAAGGGCAACGTGTGCCGCCAGATGTTTCGCGACATCGACGCCGATTGCTACCTGATGGTCGACGGCGACGACACCTACCCCGCCGAGGCGGCCAAAGCCCTCTGCGAGCCTATCCTCAGCGGCACGGCCGACATGACCGTAGGCGATCGCCTTTCCAACGGCACCTATGCCGAGGAGAACAAGCGTGCCTTCCACGGCTTTGGCAACAATCTGGTCCGTGCCATGATCAAGTGGATCTATGGCTACAGCTTCGATGATGTCATGACCGGCTACCGTGCCATGAGCCGCCCGTTCGTTAAAACCTTCCCTGTGCTTTCCGAGGGCTTCCAGATCGAAACCGAGCTCTCGATCCACGCCGTCGACCACCGCTGGCGCATCAAGGATGTGCCCATCGAGTACCGCGACCGTCCGGAAGGTTCCGAGTCCAAGCTCAATACCGTAAGCGACGGCATTAAAGTCGTTGCGATGATTGGCACGCTGTTCAAGGACTACCGCCCTCTGAAGTTCTTCAGCCTCGTCGCGCTTCTGTTTGCGGTGATCGGCCTCGCCTTGGGCACGCCCATCGTTGTCGAGTATTTCCAGACCGGCCTCGTTCCGCGCTTCCCCACCGCCATGCTCGCCGCGTCGTTTATGTTCCTGTGCGGTCTGAGCCTTGCGACCGGCTTCATCCTCGATTCCGTGGCAAAGGTCGAAACAAAGCAGTGGGAGGTCAACGTGTACAGCAAATACGCCTACGATGACCAGCCCGGCAGGTCCGCCACCACGCCAAGCGAGTGAAAGATCTTCCGCAAAATACTATTGGCACCACTGCGCAGATAGCCATCAACAAGAAAAGCCGCCGTTAAAGAACGGCGGCTTTTACTCTCGAAAAGTTGATAGCGGCTAGAGCGTCTTGAGGTACTCCCCAAGCTCTTCCTCCCAGTCGGGCATGTGGAACCCGACCGACTCGAGCCTGGAAAGGTCGAGCGCGGAGTGGACCGGGCGCGGGGCGACGGGTCCCTCGGCGCCGCCGTAGTAGTCGGCGGTGCTGACCGGCACGACCTTGTCCCCGTTGCCGTTGGCGGCCTCGAAGACGGCGCGGGCGATGTCGGCCCAGGACTTCACGGCGCCGGAGCCGGTGCAGTCGTAGGTGCCGTAGGGGGTGTGCGTCCCCAGCACATGGAAGATGGCCCGCGCCATGTCGCGCGTGAAGGTCAGGCGGCCCAGCTGGTCGTCGACCACGGTGATCTTGTCCAGCTTGTCGTCCGGGTCGGCGACGCGGTCGGAGAGCGCCTTCATCGTCTTGACGAAGTTGTGCCCCTCGCCGATGACCCAGGAGCTGCGCATGATGTAGTGGCGCGGGCAGCCGGCCACGGCGATGTCGCCCGCGGCCTTGGTCTGGCCGTAGACGGACAGCGGGCTGAGGGGCTCGTCCTCGGTATGGACCTCGGCCGTGCCGTCGAAGACGTAGTCGGAGGACACGTGCACGAGGGTGATCCCGTGCCCGGCGCAGGTGCGGGCGAGCAGGGCCGGGCCGGTGGCGTTGGCCTTCCAGGCGGTCACGCGGCCCTCGGGGGCCTCCGCTTTATCGACCGCCGTGTAGGCGCCGCAGTTGATCACGGTGCCGTAGAGCGACCAGTCGTACTGCGCGTAGGCGTCCGGGTCGGACATGTCGAAGGTGTCGATGTCGCAGAAGTCGAAGTCCTTGGCGACGCCGCGCTCCTCGGCCAGCGCGCGCACCGCATGGCCCAGCTGGCCGTTGCAGCCGGTGACGAGGGTGCGCTTCGGCGCCATGGGGACGACGTCCCTCAGCATCGGGTGGTTGAGGTCCGCCTCGGAGACGGTGGCCTGGTCGAGCGGGATCGGCCACTCGATGGCGAGCTCGGGGTCGGCGAGGTTCACGAAGGTGTAGGTCCTCTTCAGCTCGAGCGACCAGTGGGCGTCCACCAGGTAGGTGTAGGCGGTGCCGTCCTCCAGGGCCTGGAAGGAGTTGCCCACGCCGCGCGGGACGTAGATGGCCTTGCTGGGATCCAGAACGGTCGTGAACACCTTGCCGAAGGTCTCGCTGCCCTCGCGCAGGTCCACCCAGGCGCCGAAGACGGAACCGCGGGCCACGGAGATGAACTTGTCCCAGGGCTCCGCGTGGATGCCGCGGGTGACGCCGCGGCTGTCGTTGTAGGAGACGTTGTTCTGGACGACCCTGAGGTCCGGAATGCCCAGCGCGGTCATCTTGGCGCGCTGCCAGTTCTCCTTGAACCAGCCGCGCGAGTCGCCGTGGACGGCGAGGTCGACGACCTTGAGGCCCACGATGCCGGTCTCGGCGACGGCGAGGTCCTTCTCGAATGCGATGTCTGCCATGTCTCTCTCCCCTCCTACTGGCCCTGTGCGCGGTAACGGGCCTCGGTGGCCTCCTTGGCCGGGCGCCACCAAGACTCGTTGGCCACGTACCAGTCGATGGTGGCCTTCAGGCCCTCGGCGAAGTCGGTGTGGGCCGGCCTCCAGCCCAGCTCGCGCTGGAGCTTGGTCGAGTCGATGGCGTAGCGGCGGTCGTGGCCGGGGCGGTCGGCGACCCAGTCGAAGTCCTCGGGGTCGCGGCCCATGGCCTCCAGGATCATGCGCAGGACGGTGATGTTGTTCTTCTCCCCATTGGCGCCGATGAGGTAGGTCTCCCCCATGCGGCCCTTGGTGAGGATGTCCCACACCGCGGAGCTGTGGTCCTCGGTGTGGATCCAGTCGCGGACGTTCTCGCCCTTCCCGTAGAGCTTGGGGCGGACGCCGTCGACGATGTTCGTGATCTGCCTGGGGATGAACTTCTCCACGTGCTGGTAGGGGCCGTAGTTGTTGGAGCAGTTGGAGATCGTGGTGTGCAGGCCGTAGGTGCGGGTCCATGCGCGCACGAGCATGTCGGAACTCGCCTTGGTGGAGCTATAGGGGCTCGAGGGCTTATACGGCGTCTCCTCGGTGAACTTGGCGGGGTCGTCGAGCGCCAGGTCGCCGTAGACCTCGTCGGTGGAGACGTGGTGGTAGCGGACGCCATATTTGCGGACGGCCTCCAGCAGGCGGAAGGTGCCCTCCACGTTGGTGCGCAAGAACGGCTCCGGGTCGGCGATGGAGTTGTCGTTGTGGCTCTCTGCGGCGTAGTGCACGATCGCGTCGTGGCCG
The DNA here is from genome assembly GCF_040926265.1 of Collinsella aerofaciens. Lineage (GTDB taxonomy): Bacteria > Actinomycetota > Coriobacteriia > Coriobacteriales > Coriobacteriaceae > Collinsella > Collinsella aerofaciens_BB. The sequence goes on from NZ_JBCOIL010000001.1 coordinate 94,102, forward strand.
GGGACGATCCTATCGAGCAGCTCCGCGTCGCAGATGTCACCGACGACGAGCTCGACCCTGTCCTCGGGCAGCCCCGCGATGTTCTCGGGGTTGCCGGCGTAGGTCAGCTTGTCCAGGACGGTCACGTGGACGCCCGGGTGGTTCTTCACCACGTAGTGCACGAAGTTGCTGCCGATGAAGCCGCAACCGCCCGTGACGATGATGTTCTTAGGTTCAAAAATCTCAGACATGAAAATCCAATCTGAAGCAAGTACAGCTTCTTTAGTATGCCGCAGGAAGTGACGCCGCGACACTATTCAACAAAACTATCGGACATTTCGGCATGCGATAAGAGCCATGACCTTCGCAGAATTACTTCCCCTACAAAACGCCTCCGGAATGCAGTCTTTGTCGTACCGGAAGACCGAATTCCCAGTTTTATCGCGTAAGTACTTATAGAAGAAGTCTTCCCAGCTTTTAAACTTCTCACTGTTTACAAAGGCTTCTGGGGTTTCCAAAACCGCCTTAACATCTAACCCTGAAATTACGCCAGAGCTCAGCAGAAGCCACTCGAATGACTCGGGAAGACAAACCGTAACAGTATCGCGATGAATGTCTTGCAGCTTAAGGACGCGGTCCGCATAGCACCCAAATGCCGCTCCGTCCGCGACAACAAACACGCGATCGTCGAAATGCTGATCCAACCAGCCCAAAATCGCGATGTTCGTCATGGCCGAAGCACAGGTAAGCTCACTATCAGCGAAATGCCGTTCAAAGAACTGGAAACCAGACTTACTGTCCTCGCATAGAAGGATAGAAAAGTCCTGTTTTGGCGCCGATCGGGAAATAGCATAACGATGATTTCCGCGATCTTGATAAACAGGGACGAAGGAATGGTATTTTCCGCTCGTCTTAATCTTGTAAATCTCATCCACGCTATACGGAAGATTGGGGAAATCAGCCCTTGAGATCAGCACGAAATAATTCGAGGAATACAGCACATGATGGGCAAACTCATCAGAATGGATCTCTTTTAAGCCCTCATCGACAAATACAATCGAGTCATGAACGGACGAAAGCTGGTTTCGCCAATCATAATCGGTCAGGGCGACACAGGGACAATCGCATTGCAAGGAGACACCCGACTGCTCGCCCGTTCGCATGTAGTCTGCGACCATGTCAAACAGTGTCGTCTTACCCGCGCCACTATCGCCACGCACAATAGTGATGTTCCGCTTGATGGTAAATGTGTACTTAGTTCCCCTGCGGCGGGAAATCTTAACGAGATGCGAACCGTTCATAAGCAGTACCTACAGATACGGAATCGACTCGTGAATCAATTCGGCCATGTTGTGAACGATTCGGCCGCTATTCACGACTTTAATTTTAAAATCCTCGCGACCAAAGTCCATCACATGATAGAGATTCACAACGAGCTTGCGGTCTTTCGCCATGTCAAGAATCCACTTGGCACAGTTGTCACCACAGGTAGAGGCGTTAAAAATATGCTTACGATCAAATCTCATAAGCAGCAGCGTTTTCACGCCACCAGAAAGCTGGAGTGGGGAGATGGATCCAAGCACGGGGCTTTCGATGACGTTTTCGGAGACAACATCCGATCGATCGACATCTTTAATTATCGAGACTGCATAGGGATCCGTAATCCAAGTAGACCGGTAAGAGTTTTTGAAATATGTCGCTGTGTTGTAAATCGCTTCTGGCATATCGCCAAAGTAGACGCTTAACACATCCACTCCCAATCATATTATCTTTATGGTCAACGTAATCATAACGAAAGGGGCCACCAGATAAACGGTGACCCCTAAAAGAAAACAAGCTGGCGCTAGTACTCGCGCGGGCTGTTGACGATCTCGCCGGCGGCGACCTTCTTCAGGTGCTGCCCGTAGACCGACTTGCCGTAGGCCTTGGCGGCTTCCTCCAGCTCGGCGGTCGTGATCCAGCCGTTCTCCCAGGCGATCTCCTCGGGCACGGACACGGGCAGGTCCTGGGAGTGCTCCACGGCGCGGACGAACTCCGCCGCCTCGTGCAGGCTCTCCATGGTGCCGGTGTCGAGCCACGCGTAGCCGCGGCCCAGGGTGACGACGGAGAGCGTCCCCTCCTCCAGGTACATCTGGTTGAGCGTGGTGATCTCGAGCTCGCCGCGGGCCGACGGCTCCACCCTATGCGCCTTGGCGGCCACGTCGCCCGGGTAGAAGTACAGGCCGGTGACGGCGTAGGAGCTCTTGGGGCGCTCGGGCTTCTCCTCGATGGAGACGGCCCTCCCCTCGCGGTCGAACTCCACGACGCCGAAGCGCTCGGGGTCGTCCACGTGGTAGCCGAAGACCGTGGCGCGGCCCGACTCGGCGTTCTGGACGGCGCGCGTCAGGTGGCGGGACAGGCCGTTGCCGTAGAAGATGTTGTCGCCCAGCACCAGGGCGCACGGCTCTCCGCCGATGAAGTCCTCGCCGATGGTGAAGGCCTGCGCCAGGCCGTCCGGCGAGGGCTGCTCCGCGTAGGAGAGGTTCACGCCGTAGCGCGAGCCGTCCCCGAGCAGGCGCTCGAAGTTGGGCAGGTCGGTCGGGGTGGAGATGACCAAGATGTCCCGGATGCCCGCCAGCATGAGGGTGGACAGCGGGTAGTAGATCATGGGCTTGTCGTAGACCGGCAGCAGCTGCTTGGAGGTCACGAGCGTGAGCGGGTACAGGCGCGTGCCGGACCCGCCGGCGAGGATGATGCCTTTCATAACATAACTCCTTAAAAAATAAAGCAGCCAGACATTGCATGCTTGCGGCAACGTTAACTTAAAGGTCTACGTTGCCGCAAGTATGCATCCATCACATTAAAACTATAGTATCAGTCATATAGGCGAACGACTCTATCCGTCAGTTTTGACCAGTCCCTCTCCTCCGCAGTCTTCAATCCCCCGTCATACAGCGTCTTACGAAGACCGTGATCATTAACGATGCGATTAATGCAGCTCACCGCAGCATCAATATCTCCCCGGTCATAAAGCAAGCAATTCAATCCGTCGCGAAGGAACTCTGCATTACCTCCATTGGGAACAGCAACAACAAAGCCGCCGGTCGCCATCATCTCCAGCGGGGGATATGAAAAACTTTCGAGAATGCTTGTCTTCAATAAAATATGACACTGGTTATAGATGTCTGATATTTGATCATGCGGTACTCTACCGAGGAAATTATCAATACGGTACCAAGGCTTCTTTTTACCAGTGTAGTTCATGTACCAAATCTCATATCTTTCAGAGTCAAGCCTTTCCACTACCCTGAAAGCTTCATCAACATTTTTATAATCAGAACCGCAATCCCCCTCAATTAGAATCCTAATTTTGGGCAAAGAAAAATCGCGCACAGAATGAGGGAACGCAGCAAGGTCAAGTCCGTTTGGCACAGACTTACAATCCTGACCGAACCTGTCCTGAAGCCATTCCTCACACCAAGGCGAAATTGTCAAATAGTCAATATCATTATTCAAATACGTGGCATTTGCTTGAAGGCGCAGTCTATCTCCTGGAAGATAAAAATCGGTCTCCAGATTCTGGACCAAGTACTTTTTCTTACCAATACGTGGATAGCGCCTAACAAAATCAAGAGTGTCCCAAAGGGTTGCAACTGCGGTATCAATTGCACCCGACAAAGGACATTTATCGAGCTTACCGCTAGGAACGACACGATTAAGAACAGGAATACGATGTCCGAGAACTTCAAGCCACTTTGTTGAATCATCAGTATTAAGCAACAATACATCAACGCCAGCGTCTTGAAGAATGCACAGATGCCTAAGGGCGACTAAGACACCACCGCTAGTATTCACGCTCGGCATGACCATTGCGAGATTGGGAGATTGTTCTTTTACAATAATATCTCGGATTGCTTTAGCAGCCGAAACAGTAGTGCAGTGCTCATGGCAGTATAAATATGCAGATTCGCCGACGCTCTTCCTAAGATCAGAATCTAATATCAGACGATTGAGGGCAGCACACCAGTCCTCAACACAATCGCAGAGAAATCCAGTAACGCCATCCTGAATCATCTTCTTAAAGGCGCCAACATTGCTAGCAACCGTAGGAACCTTAACAAGCGATGATTCAATCCATTTATTCTCGGATTTAGCTCGATTGAATAGAGTATTCTCCAAAGGAGCGATATTGATATCACAGGAAGCTATATAATTTGGAAGCCGACGCCAATCGCAAAATGGGAACGTGACAATACGTTCAGAAAATGGCATCAAGTCATCAGGAACATCGAGTTCCCCGCCCACCATCAGGGTGACGTTGTGATGAGTCTCCATTACCTTAGATAATGCTGGGAGTACTGAATTGAAATCTGCATTATGGGTAATGCTTCCGCTAAAATAGCCGATTCTGATTTCCTGAGTTTTCTGTTTTTCATCCCTTCGCTCAACCGCTCGCTTATAGGGAACCCTATCCTCGGGCAAGACGCTTGAGCTTTGCAAGCTGGGGAGTACATCTCGACGATAGATAGCAATATTCGAATAATCAATCATCGATTCAGATGCTACATTTCTATTTATATAGACCCTGGGAACATATTTTTTTAGTTCTTCCGCCATACCCTCAGTAGTAGTGATAGCGCAATCGCAAAGCTTCAGTGTTTCACCCATTCGCCTGACTCCATCGTCATAGCAAGACTTATCATGAGCAGACATTGCATTAACGAACGGAATAGAATCGGTATAAGCAGTGTCGATAACCAAATCATCAATGTCATAAATAACACGCTTATTGAGTTTTTTTGCCTGCCTAATTAAAGATTCAACTTCATCACTTAGGGGACAACGGAAAATAATAAAAGTACGCGCATGCCTAAGAATATCCTTTTCCATCTCCCAGGCATTAACCTTTTGGACCGTTAAGCCGGCAGCCTCAAGTTCCTCAATCTGATGATCGACACGGTACCTAATAGGATGCGGAACGGAATAATCACATCCATTAATAAAAATAACATCAAAAAAAGAATTGTCTTGGCGAGAGCCAAAATCAAATCGAGGCCTATGCATTGAGAGTACATGGGAGACCTTCTTGGGGACGTTATAAAAGCCCTCTTCTTTAACGGTGTAACCAATGCCCTCAAGAAGGTTCAACATGAAACACTAACTCCTAAAACGCAGAAAGAATTGAAATAAAGTCAACAAATAGAATAGTACTCATTATCAATGAAGAACCAAGCAAGACATGTCCTTCAGAACTTGATTTTATCGGTCGCAAGATATTCAACAGAACCGGAAGGACCAGTGGGAATAAATATCGTCCTTGGACCCCCATGATAATATCTTCACGCTTATCAACAGTAAGAGTCCAGTTCCTCATCGTCATAACAATCAGGAAGAAATTGACGAATACAACAGCAATCATTACAAAGCGATCCGTACTGCAGAATAATTTTTTATTATTTTCATCGTTATAAAACAGAACAACGGACTGAAGAATGATGTAAAGCCAAAAACAAAATGGCCAAACATTAATCGAAAGAGCGCCAAGATTGTAACCTGCATAGGATTGAAACCAGAATGGCCCCATCTCCCAAATAGACTTAATAAAGACCTTTGCGCAATGCAGCGGCGCTCGCATCAAATCAAAAGAATCTGGCATGAAACTACCATGATAAAGAGACACGAACGCACAGCTCGCAACAAAAGCTATCGCAAAGAAGGAAAAGATGAACTTTATATAGCTGTCTGTTCCTTTAAGTTTTTTCCAGTGAATAAGATTCAAGAGTACCAACGGGAAAAACATTATCTTTGAAAGAAGCAGTAAAACGGATAGCAGTATTAACGCCAGCAGAGATCGATATGAGTACAACGAGTCCGCATAAATCTTAACAACTACAGCAACGTACAAAATGGCAACAATGTTTGCGACAGAATCAGCCGAAACAGACGCTTCCTGCTGCAATAAAATGGGATTTAGTAAAAAAATCAAAACAGCATTTTTACCAACTGGCATCAGTTTGATTATCCAATAAGCCGCGAAGCAATATATTAATCCAGCGCACACGCGCGAAACTGAAAGGGCCACAAAGGCATTGAAACCCGTTTGCTGCGCAAATCCTAGAATTACTCCCGGAATTAAATAAAGATGAGGGTAATAGCTCCCCAAATACGTATGGCACACAAAGACGCTAGACCAATCGGTAGGCTGAGTCATTGCATTAAAATAATCTGCGTACGATGAAGGAAACTGACCCAATTGGAAGCAAGAGACAACATCAAAGCCATTGCCGTTACGAGACAATAAGGCGGCCGCCTGCCAAATATGAGAAGCCTCGTCTGGAACATTAGCGGGCAGCATGAAAAGGCCAAAAGCAGTTACAGCGGGCACACCAATCACCACAAAGCAAATTGCGGGATTGTGCTGCTCTTTAATTAATAATAGGACACCAACGAACAAGCAGGCGATTAAGGGCAGAGCCGAGAGCCATAGCCCAGGCAATCCGATAGCGCTGGCTTTAAAGGCGCAATAGTAGAAAAATCCCAAGCAAAGAGAGAGTGCAGCTATAAGTGGATAAACGATAAACGTCAGAGCTTTTCGATAACTATCAGATAGTTTCAGATGACCAGTAAAGGTATCTAGATTCATAACTCTACAACTCCGTCTCGATAAATGTTCAACTTACGCCGGCATTGTTGCAGCGTCATAAAGAATTGCTTCTCATGCTAAGCGAATACAGGCTACAGACTATTGGAGCAAACCACTTGGGCCAGAATTTTTGAAGCATAGTTTCATCCTCCGACCTCCTTGTATCATCTTTAATCAACGCCGTGGTCTCAGAGCCTTCATGAATTCGATGAAACATTAAAACCTCGGGAGAATAAACGAAAGATCCGTCGATTTTCGAGAATCTTTCCCATGCCTCCCAGTCCAAGTCACATTTCATGTCTGTCATAAATAACGGTGTCTGTAAGATGCTTAGATTAAATGTCACAGAAGGACAGCAGATGGCGGAACCGAACCTCAGGATATCCCTTTTATCCTTAACCGATGAAAGAGCGCCGTGGCGAGCAAACTTACGAAGTAAAATTCTCTTAATTTTCAGAATAAGGAGGTTTTCTTCATATACGCCATTTCTTATCTCACCATAATTAGAAAAGAAGATTAAAGGTCGATCCGCTTCTTTCATAGCCCGCAGCATAGTTTCCGTATAACTAGAGCTATAGATATCATCCTGATGAGCTATAGTCACAAGCTTTGTATTTGAATTCGCAATAGCACAATTCCAGTCATGAGATATGCTAGGCGACCCCTCGTTAACAATTACCGGAATCGAATAATTAGACGCTATACGATCAATATAGGAATTAGGAGTTGACGTCGATATAAGGATATTACTTCGGGTGCTTTGGTTCACTAAAGAATCTAAACAGTCAGACAAGTACGGAGACTCGCCGTATGCGCACAATACAAATGTATGATCTTTTGCCAAGCACATGGCATTACTCCCTATTTTTTGATTCAAGCTCTTTTTCAAGCAATGCAATTCGTTGAGTTAAGTTAGCAATTGCAGAAGATTGTTTACTTGACAGACATGCCATAGAAAGAACAATGCATATCAAAAATAAAAACCCTAAGACAAAAACAAAATTGGCTGGAGTCTGAAAACCAAATAAACTTGAAATGAAGTAAAGAGGTTGCGGAAAGAGGCCGCATACCAACAAAACCAATGCAAGAACAATCCAAAGAAGTGAATACTTGAGCTGAAGGCTATCCTTTAATACAAGACGCAGCACAAAACAAAGCAAAACTAAACAAGCAGTAATGACACCAAACTGTAAGGAAATATGCATAACAACCCGTCCTAATTCGAGAATGAAGAGATGATAATCGCCAAAGTAACCTTTATCATGTAATAAATGCTACTAAAACCAGAAATTGACGACTTTCCCCCCTGTCGTTCTTTCATTACGACAGGCACTTCTGTAACGCGAAGGCCCTTAACCATAGCCGCAACAGCAGAATCCGGCTCCGGATAGTCTACGGGATATTTTTTACAGAACAGATCTATGGCCTTAGATCCACATGCGCGAAAACCAGAAGTGGGGTCGCTAACACGAACGTGAGTTGTAAGATGAATTACCGCAGAGAGCCATCTAATTCCAAGACGCCTCAAGAAGGTTGACTTGAAGCCTTCAGATTCCTCAAGAAATCGCGATCCGATAACTAAATCAGACCCATTATTTATTTCATCAAGCAAGCGCGATATGTAATGGGCGTCATGCTGCCCATCACCATCAACTTGGATGTCTACATCATAGCCAAAGCGTTTGGCATATTTGTGTCCGGCTTGAACCGCGCCTCCAATGCCAAGATTCTGCGATAAATCCAGGACATTAACCCCCGCATCGCGACAAACACGCAAAGTGTCATCAGTGGAGCCATCGTTAATAACTACATAATCGTATCCAGCTTCCTCCACAGAAGAAACCGTATCTAAAATGTTCGCCTCTTCATTAAAAGCTGGGATGATAACCAGCGCTCTTAATTCATGCATCATCTGAATCCTCAGTACAGAATATCAATCAAACAGCCCAAGTCGAACTGAAAAACCCTATCGAAACAAGGAGAGCGAATTTACAGTTCGGATGTGACAGATTGCTTCGCCTTCCGATTTAATAGGTTAATTATACAAAGGAAGGAAAATAATAATCCAAAACCGTATGCCACCAAGATAATGATATTGATGACATTTGCATCAGAAGCAAATACCGGATTCACAAAACAATAACGAGAAAGAAACACGGCCAACGCTAACGAAGCGGCACCAGAAATCGTGCCAATAATCGGTTTCCCAAATGCAATAAAGACATCAATAGTGAAAAAGTTCAAACCAGTGAATGCGGTAGCAACGAGTGCCAACGGAAGATAATCTGAGTGAAGGCCAACTTCTTTGCCATAAATAGCAGTAAGCACAGGTTCGCCTATGAAAGCACTAGCCATGGCACACATCGCCGTCAAAACGAATACGGAAACGAGCATCTTAATAAATACTAAGCGTAATCGGTGAGTTTCGTTTTCTCGCCACATTGCCGAAATAGGTCCAAGCAGGGGGGCATATAGATAAGATACGAGAGCCTGAATTACGGCAGTCGGAGTGGCAACGGCGGCATAAAAACCCAACGCCTCATTTCCATAGGAAAGGCCATAGAACTGTCTTGTTACGCTAACAACAGCCGTGCACGCAAGAGATGCAACAAAACCGGGAAAGCAGATACGCGACAATTTGATAAGGGAAGTAAAATCAAAATCAGGTATAACGGCACAAAACCGTTTTGTCATTCTAAAATCATATGTAAGCACAACAGCTATGGTAACAAAAGCCATTGAAGCAACGGCTATTACCAAGTTATCAAATAGCAACAAGCACAACGAAAAGGAGACTAGAACTCCTACGCCACGAACTATTTGAGAGATAGCCGCAATGTCCAATCTGTTGTTTACCTGATCCACACCGTGAAGAACATCGACAAATGAATCACCAGCTTTAAATAGGCAATAAACAGCAACAACTGCCCAATCGTTGAATGCAACAGAGACTAAACAATAGAAGAAGCAAATTACACAGGCAAGTATTGTTGCAACGATTCTATGAGCGATAAAAATCCCAGTCGTAAAATCAGAATAGCTCTCAGAAACCTGAACGGGGCGCGCTCTAAGCAAAACAATGGTCGCAAAAATATTACCAACAGACATAGCCACAGCAAGGCTACCAGACATGCTAATGTCGGAACCAAGTGTCACCACAAGAACAGTAATCAGCCAGTTGCAAATCAAATACGCCATCGAGCCGACGCTGTTCCAAACAAGACTCTGCTCAACAGAGAGTTCTTTCGTTTTTCTATTAGACACAATCACTCCAGCAGTGGATCATCAGGCCTTGTTGAATAAAAACAAAACGCGAAGAAGTAAATCAGAAATCAAAGTAGGTCGCAGACGCTTTGGGAAAAATGCTTTCCTAAGTCTTGAAATAATCCCATCATCATTGGTGAAAATATCAAGCTCATGTTTCTGCTCAAAACTAAGCTCATCATAAAACACCGCAGAAAAATGGCTTAACTTTTTACTCTCATCTTTCGATCTATCACCAAATAGCTCGTCCTTAAAATAGGTCTTTAAAAGATCAAAATAACGATTATCTCCAGACGTGACCGCAGAGGAATGACGAACATGTGAAGCCGTACAGACGGAATCAAACAATACCTTTCCAAATGCCGAAGCACACCGAATCAGCCAACGATCATGCATTTCATTCCCTGGATCTACCTCAAGAATAAAGGCCCTGCAGGCAAGGCGATTAAATACTATCGTGAAGCCTAGTCCGGGAGTATAAAACAAGGTGTTATGAAAAGAGAGGTACTTGTCCTGCGGAGCCGACTCGCGTATCGTCTCGCCATCTTCGTTTACATATGAAAAGGAAGAAAAGTAGACAGTCGGCACCTTGTCTCCACTATTTTCAATTGCCCTGACTGCCCGTTCAATTTTATCGGTCTTCCAAATATCATCCTGATCGGCAAATGCATAGTAGTCATATTCGGGAACCCGTTTGATAATTTCATAAAAACTATTTGGGCACCCAAGATTACCGATTGAATCTTGAATTAAATGAATGCTGGAGTTTGACCGACAGTACCATTGTGCAATTTCAACAGTTTCATCCGTTGAACCATCATCACGAATATAGACGGAGCAATTAGGCCAAGTTTGCTCCAAGATACTATCAAGCTGTTTGGCCAAATACTTTCCGCCGTTATATGTGGGTAAAACAATGCAAACAGACTTGTCTTTGATTTTATCCATAATCCTATTTATTTCTTTGCGAGGCACGATATTTAAGAAATGCGGGAATCAACCCGCTGATCACTTTATAACGAAGCTGAGGAAAAGGCCTGGTTAGGAAATTAAAAGTCCGCCAAGCAAGAAAATAAGCGCCCCAACCATCTTCATCTTTCGCGTCCTTCCAGAACGTTTCTGATAAATAAAAGTGATACTCATTATTGAAGCGATGAGTATTCCCCCGCCGCCATGGCCTCTCTTCGCCGAGATAATGGACAACGATGGGCTTCGATCTTGCGGTATTAAAACTGTTTTCATCCGAAAAGCCCGGCATTAACGAGTTTAAGAATATAAACGGATAGTAGTCAAAGATATTGGAATAATTGAACGCAGGGGATAAACTGCAAATCTTATCTTTAAGTACTGCATTTAGAGCATCTTGATCATTCGCAAACAAGCGTCCTGAGCGGCGCTCGCAATAATCCAATAATTGATCTTCGCAACAAGTTGATCTCCATTGCTTTAAATCAACGAGCAACACGCCAGCATTGTGGTACAGACAGCCATTTAAGTCTAAATCATTAAGTCGAGATGGGCCGACCGTTGGCTCGGGAACCATTCCAACCACGCAACCCTTAAGATCTTGATTCCAAAGAAGAGCAATATCCCCAAGAACAATCGTATCGCCATCGAGGTAAATAACTCTTTCGATCTCATTAGGTAGAAAATGTGCCATCAAAAGCCTAGCAAGAACTATTTCATTCCATCCCGATGTATCAAAATCAAACCCGAGAGCATCTTTGAAGTTCGAAATATCATAAAATACAAGGTTTTGGTTGTATTCGGTCACCATCTCCTGGAGCAAACGCTGGTTATCCTCTGTAATGCCATTAGAGAAGACATGAAAAGTAATGTCTTGAATACCGGAATGATTTGAAACAACCGAGCAAATATTGGCGGCCAACTGTGGGACAAAATTGTTATCAACCGTATAAAGCAAATTCATGATTACCAAACTTCACCTTAATTCACCCAATAGAAATTAATGATGACGACTTAATGAAAGAGGCCGAAACGAAATCCTTACACAAAGGATAAAGTCTAGCACGGTTTGTCTCTTTCAAATAACTTGCAACTAAGGAGGGTGAATTGAGGGGACTACAACCCCATCAATTCACCCCCACTTCATTAGCGTTGGTATATAGGCAAATTGGATCTATATTTAGCTTTTCTCAACCAGCCTAACCTCAAGCGCTTCTAGATGCAGAGCCTCACCAGTTGTACCGGCACACTCGCCCGATTTAACCCAGTCTAGCCAACCTTTGCTTTGAACGTGTGCCCTATAGACAACGTCATAATGCTTGGCAAGATCTCCCGTCAGTTTTATTTCAACAGCCTCAACAGCAAGAGACTTCCCCGTAGTACCGGCAACCTTTCCATTTTTGACCCACTTTTGCCAGCCGATATTTTGAACGTGAGCTCGATACTCGATGCCGCCGGAATACCCTAGGTCAGGCTTGCTAATCGTCAACGCCTCAACAGCAAGATTTCGGCCAGTTGTGCCAACGGTCATGCCTTCGCAAACAGGCGACTGCCAACCAAGGTTTGAAACATGTGCCTTGATTGAAAACGCTCTCTGAATAGAGGGCTGACTCGTATCCCCAGGAGCGGGCGAACCCTTTTCGACCAAAACGACCTGAAATGCCTCTAGCCTCAAAACGAAACCGGTCGTTCCGGCAACTTGATCATTGCAGGCCCAACCGAGCCATCCCTTATCCTGAACGTGAGCTCGATAATAAACGTCATAGTGATTGGCCATCTCACCAGTCAGGCGAATCTGAATAGCCTGGACAGACTTGCTCTGGCCCGTAGTACCAGAAACTTTCCCCTCCTTCACATAGCCCTGCCAGCCATAATCGGAAACATGTGTCCTGTACTCCAATGCACCATCATAGGGAGCATTCTGCAGATTGAGAGTAATAGCCTCGACGGCTTTTGACTGCCCAACGGTACCGGAAGCATTTCCACCCTTAGAGGCCGATTGCCAGCCGTCATTTGAAACATGCGAAGTTGCCAAGACGTCAAGAGGGCCTCGTGACACCTTAACAACATCATAGCCCGACTCGCCCTTCTTGAAATAAGTCAGAGCACCGCTATTGTGCGAATAGATAGCAAAGTCGTAATTTGCCGAAGCAAGTATGGAATCCGAAAACTCTACGAGATAGCAAGAGTCTCCCTGTTTGCAAAGGGATCTGATAGCAGCATCCGTGTCTTCGGTAATCGGAGAAGCAAACCAATCCATAATGGAATAATCGATGACGGCACCCGGCTTCAAGGCCTCGGCCTTTGTGGAATTCCAAAGTCCACCAGCAGCATCGGCACTGGCCGAGTTATACGTACTAGACCCATAACCAGACAGACCGATCTCCGGATTAAAGAAGAGGATCAGCTCTGCAGCGACGGAAGAATCGACATCGGTAATGCCAAGACGGTCAAGCTGTTCCTGCTTTTGGGGATACATACCCGTCGGTGTGTTTGGATGCCCCTTGTAATAATACAAATAGTCATCGCCATAGATAACTTCGGTCAAGTTGGCATAGTCGTCAAAATTCTGCTCGTAAGAAACGTACGTTCCAAGCAGCATCATTACCTTTTTGCCCTGCTGAGTCGCCGCATCAAAATAGCCATCGTTAAAGTTGTACAGCGCCTTAAACGCTTGGACTGTATCCTCTCCCCTATTCTGCAGGCTCGTAAGCATGCCCGAAACATTCACCTTCTTAACGCCGGGATCGGACGCGATCTTATTCGCAAAGGCATTATCGTCACCACTCGTAAACAGATTCGTTCGAGTCATCCACCACTGAGTGCCAGGCTCAATACTCAGCACGGCATACATAGAATCCCAGTGATCGTGATAATCGCTATACGACTTTGAGACCTCACCGGTTTCGTATTCCTTATTCTTGGCGGCGTTCCATAAAGTAATCAGTTCCGCTTGCTTAGAATCTGGATCCTTAACGTCAAAGGCTTCGTTGGTAAAGACATACGTGGCGGATCCATCGGACAACAGCCGAATGGAGTATTGGCCTGCGGGAATCTTGTTGGCGTAAATCATCCTATGGATCAACGAACAGGTGATGTCATTGATATACAGATTGAACTTTGCCTTGGGATTGATCTTGTAGAGAGCAGCGACATAATCCGCGAACGCCTGATAGCTCGAACTAGAAGCATTCTCCTCATGAGTCAGATACGGAAGACCGTACATCCCGGATGGAAGCGAGTTCCAGTTATAGGCACTTGGACGATCGAGCATTACAATTGACGGAACGGTCGTTCCAGCAGAAGAGGTACTGATATCCCAGAAAGATAGCGAATAGAGAACAACGGGGAAAGAAGCACTCAAAGGGGCAAGGTTGTACTCACTCGCAGAAATGCCAATTGACTGATGGTCCTCTTGAACGATGTTTCCGTTCTTCAAATACTGCAACGTAACGTCAAACGGACCATAATCGCTAAATTCAATTTCACTGGAGCTAGAGCCCAGATCTCCGAGTGCAATCGTGCTTGAGACGGAACGGGTGACCCTCCCTCCATACGACATGGAGCCTGCCACCTTTATCGAATCAGCGATCCCGAGTCGTTTTATATCCTCGATCTGCGGGATATTCAGGGTTACTTTAGTCGTCTCCCCAACCTGAGAAAGAGAGCAATTAAAGACATATGGGACATAGGCACCAGCAGTATCGCCGGGCGCCGCGTCACCCTTTTTTACAATGACGATCTGTATTGCTTCAACGGCATAAGACCAACCGGTGGTTCCCGCAGTCGACCCATTTGAAGTCCATCCAAGCCAGCCGAAATTAGAAGCATGAACGCGATAATACAGGTCATAAGAAGCCGCCCTGTTGCCCGTCAGCTTGAGCTCGACGGCTTCAATCTGAAGGCCCTTTCCCGTTGTGCCGGAGACGGCTCCATTAGAAACCCAATCCTGCCAGCCTTCATTTTGAACATGAGAGCGGTATTCGATACCAAGGTCTTCTGAATTAGGGAGGGAAACCCTGAGTGCTTCAAGCCTACGGGACTGGCCCGTTGTGCCAGAGGTCGAGCCATTCGATGTAAACGTCGGCTCCCAACCAATGCCTGAAATGTGAGATTTATAGCTGACGTCCGGGGCCGCCTCTTTGGGCTCCACGGTAGCATCAATCGAAGGCGCCGTTTCATCGGCTACAGCAGCAGTTTGATCCGAGGGGTCGGATTGGGTCTCTGGAACGGATTCATATTCGTTGGAACCAACATTTTGATCTGCCCAACAAGCCAAAGGGCTCAAAAGCAGCATCGTCATGAAGCAGGAAATCAGAACAATAAATGCTCTAAATTGCCTTTTCAAAAGAATCGCCTCCTAGATAGACGGTCGTCAATAACCATACTATCGGGAGTTAGCTTCATTAATGTCACCAATTAGGTGAACGAAGAAAAAGGAGCCTAATCCAACGGCAAGGGCCCTTTCCTGTTGCCAAGACTGCGGCAACAGGAAAGGGCCCTCTAACAAGCTCTCACCGCTTACGGGAATAGTTAGTAGATTACCACCTTGGTAGCAAGGGGCACGTTATCCCAAATCCATTTAGCGCGATCAATGGGCAAACGCACGCAGCCTTGTGAAACATGCATTCCCATTCGGCTGTCCATGGGATTAAAAGTTCCCTGGTAGTACGGTATTGAATGGAACAGATAGTCACCGTAAAACTGCGTGTAGTAGTAGCAGGTATACCCATGTCCAAACGAGTAGCCCTTGCCGGTGACGGTATACTCACCCGTAGGCGTTGGAGTACTAGGGGCGCCGGTAGAGCAAGTCCAGTATTGAGCGTAACTCCACGACCCGCGCTGTCCACGAAAAACTCCAAGGCGGCATGCTTGCCTGTCAACCATAATGAGCCAGCTTGTGCTGCTCGAATATCTATTAGCTCGATTAAGCATAGTCATCATATCTGCCGGCAACAAGGGCTGGTCAGTAAACGGACGCGCAGTAGAACCGGGAGCACCAGCGCCCTTGGGAACAATCTTCACTTGAACAGACTCGACTCTGCAGCCTATCCTAGACGTACCCGCAGGCTGCCCATTTGAGGTCCAGTCGAGCCACCCAAAGTCTTGGCAATATGCTCGATACCAAACATCAAAGTAGTTCGATAAATCACCGGTCAACTTAATCTTAAGAGCCTCGATACGCTTTGCGCAGCCTACTGTGCCAGCGACATTCCCATTGGAAGTCCAACCTTGCCAGCCCACATCCTGTACATGGGCGGAGTACTCAATACCGCCCGATACGCTACTGGAGACATTCAACTTCAGCGCCTCAATAGCAAGCGATCTGCCGGTTGTGCCCGCAACACCACCGTTGCCAACGGGATTCATCCAACCAAGCGTGGCGACATGCGCCTGGAGCGTTAGAGCTGGAGCAGAGATAAATGCGGGCGCAGACGATGAGCCAGGATTCCCGCCCTTCGCGACAAGCTTAATTTGGACAGCTTCTATCTGGATATTTAACCCGGTAGTTCCAGCGGAATCGCCGTTTTTGGCCCAACCCAACCAACCATAACCAGCCGAATGAACTCGATAGTAGATGTCATACTGATTCGCGAGGGGACCATTAATGCGCAGCTCAAGAGCCTGAATGGCCAATCCTTGTCCAACGGTCCCAACATAACCGGCAGACCGCCATTCCTGCCAACCAATATTGGCAACATGAGCTCGTGCCTCAACCAGAGAATCATCATCCACACCGGCCAGCACCACATTCAGAGCTTGAAGCGAAAGCGATTTTCCCGTTGTGCCGGCATCCTGCCCATCTAAAACAGATGGAAACCACCCACGGCTAGCGGAATGGGCCTGATAAACAACATGAGCGCAATCGGCGGAAGTATCGGAAACAAATGCTCCGTCCGTTACTCCGGGAGCGCCACTGCCTTTACTGATAATCCTTACTTCGACAGCCTTAAGGAATGAACCCGGTATCGTTGCCCCCGCATCCGCGCCATTACACGCCCAGCCAAGCCATCCTTTTTTGGAGTCAAAACACCGGTACCAAACGTCATAGGCATTAGACAAATCACCAGTAAGAGTCAATCTCACGGCCTTCAAAGTACGGCCATCATTTTTAGAATTGAGCGCGGCACCGTCAGAAACAACTCCGCTCCATCCACTAAATTCATAGCAGCCTGAATAACCGATTGAACCTGAAGTCTCTTGATTATCAAACGAAATAGAAAGCGATGTTAAAGGCTCAGAGCCGCTCTCGGAACCCATTAAAATCGTTTTACCCTGCACAGTGCCCAAGCTATTGCCATTAAGGCCATACGAACTGCCACTCAGAACATCCGTAGCTCCAATAAAATGATTCGCTGTATCTCCAGGAGCAGAGCAGCCCTTTTCGACCAACATAACCTGAATACCCTGAATGGCGGCACCCTTCCCCACCGAGCCCGCAGGAGACCCGTTGGACGTCCAGCCCAACCATCCGCCCAATTTGGAAGCATACACACGGTACCAAATGTCGTAAGTTGCAGATATCTCGTCATTGAGCTTAAACTGAACGGACTCAACTGACCGAGACTGCCCGGTCGTGCCAACAGTACCTGAAGACCAGCTTTGCCAACCAATGCCAGAGACGTGCGCGCGAGAGGAAATAGAGCCTCCGTGGCCATACCAATTAACACTAAGCGACAGTGCCTCGATTGCATTTCTTGAGTCAATGACCCCCGATGTCTTTCCGTCCGCGACAACACCCATCCATCCAACATTGGAGATATGAGATCGATAGGAAACAGTAGGCGGTTCCTGGGAATGGTCCCTAAAGGCATCGCCTCGCGCTGGCGCATCTTGAGCATTTTTTGGAAGCACCTTTATCTGAATAGCTTCGATCTGATAAGCATAGCCCTGTGTTCCAGCAGGCTCACCATTTGAGGCCCAGCCAAGCCAACCAACATTTGCAGAATGAACGCGATACCAAATGTCATACGAGTCAGAAAGACCGCCCGACAAAGATAGCTTGATCGCTTCGATGGCTCGCGACTGTCCAACTGTTCCAGATGTCTGCCCGTTACCCACCGGCTGAGGCTCCCAGCCGATCCCGGAAATGTGTGATTGGACCGAAATGCTGTCATTCCCCAAAGGGGTGCCATCTTGTGAAAGCAGATTGATCTTGAGGGCTTCAACGCGCTTAGCACGACCTGTTGTGCCAGCCGTCATTCCATTTGAAACGGGAGCCTGCCAGCCAATATCCTGTACATGAGTCTGGTATGAAACAGAACCAAAGACAGCGGATACATCATTTTCGGGTTTCGGCGAATCAGTCGCATTGGAAGCAGACTCGCTAGAAACGGATGAGGGAGAATCATTGTCTGACACAGTCGGCTGCTCGACTTCAACCCCCTGCTGTTCATCATTTAGGACGAAACTCTCGTCTTCCGAGCTGCTGGCGGCGCTATTGGAATAATCAGTAGACTCCGGCTGCACCGGTAAAGAATCAGCCCAGACAGAAAGGGGCGACAGAAGACAATGAAGAATCAGTAATGGCGTCATTGCCGTTGCTAGCAGTCGTTGCGTCTTTTTCATTCGACTTCCCCATCAATCGACCATCTTTAGCATCATTATTTATCGTTTCGGCAATTGCTTAAATACCGAAAACGTGAATGGCACTTAAATAGAAACGAACGGACCGTTGCAAAACGACCCGTTCGTTTTTAACCAGAGTAACTGCTAGAACCTGTGCGAAGGCATGACTTTCGATCAGCTATGCAAGCGGCACGTTGTCATACCAACCCCACTTTGGCTTATATGAGGTGGAATAATAATCCAACCAGTACGCCATATCGAGCGTCCTGATCTGACCGACATTATCCATAACCTGGTTATTGCCAATATAGAGACAAACGTGACCGTAAATGCTGCCCATGCGGGTATGCGTATGCGAAGGAACGGCAATGACCATTCCAACTTTCAGCTGAGAATAATCGGTGAATTTACAATAATCCCAGTAGTAATCGCAGGCATCTGTATGGACGTTCCTAAATCCGGCACGCTCGTAGATATCTGCAATCCACTCGGAGCACAATCCCGGGCCAGGAGACGGTACCTGTCGGGCAAGATCAACAATCTTCTTCTGCATAGGATTTGCAAACGCAGAAGGCTGCCCAAGCAAACATGGCGAAACGGTGCTCCCGGGGGCATTGGCGCCCTTCCTTGTAAGTCGAACTTGAACAGCTTGGACATGCGTCCCATAGCCAGTGCTACCGGCAACGGCACCATTTTTAGTCCAACCAAGCCAGCCGACATTATCGACATGGACCCTATACCAAACATCAAAATAGGTTGCTAAGTCACCAGAAAGAGAAATTTTAATAGCCTCAACCGAATTAGATTCAGCGGTAGACGAAAGCTGCTCCCCGTTTGTCTTGCCAGAAGTCCAGCCTACATTCGAAAGATGCAGTTGATAAGCAATCCCGCCGGCAACAGATGAAGTAGTTTTAGCCGAAAACCCGGTGATGGGAATTCCCTGACCGGTCGTACCGGACACCTCTCCGGCAGGGACATAATTCTGCCAAGCACCTTTCACCTGAGCGGAATACGTCACCGTAGGTATTTCAAGATGGGGATAGCCCGATGTATCAGGATGGGAGGTACCCTTCTTAATGAGCTTAATCTGAACAGCCTCGAGAGAGCATGACATACCGGTGGTGCCGGCCTCCTCGCCGTCCTTGGCCCAGGCCATCCAGCCGATGTTGGAGGCGTGCACGCGGTAGTAGACGTCGTAGTCCTTGGCGAGGGAGCCCGTGAGCCTCAGGCGCACGGCCTCGACGGCGCGGCCCTGGCCGGTGGTGCCGCCCTCGGAGGCCGAGGGGGTGTCCCAGCCCTGCCAGCCGACGCCCGAGACGTGGGCGTCGATCTGGACGCACGAGCCGTCTGAGTAGTCGGAACTGTCGAGCGAGAGCTTGAGGTCCTCGAGGGCGAGGCCGCGGCCGGTGGTGCCGGCGGTCGCCCCGTCGGACACGGCGCCCTGCCAGCCAACGTTGGAGACGTGGGCGCGGTAGGTCAGGGACATGGGCTTCTTCTTGAAGGCGTAGTCGACGTTGGCCCCGTCGGACGAGGGGGCGGCGTCGCCCTTCTTGACGAGCCTGATCTGGACGGCCTCGACGCTCCTGCCGAAGCCGGTGGTGCCGGCCTCCTCGCCGTCCTTGGCCCAGGCCATCCAGCCGATGTTGGAGGCGTGCACGCGGTAGTAGACGTCGT
>NZ_JBCOIL010000001.1:114268-121411 GCF_040926265.1 Collinsella aerofaciens
GGCCTCGACGGCGCGGCCCTGGCCGGTGGTGCCGCCCTCGGAGGCCGAGGGGGTGTCCCAGCCCTGCCAGCCGACGCCACTTACATTGGCGTTAATTTGCACAGAGCCATCTTCAACGGGATTCAAGATGCTGACCTTAAGATCCTCCACTGATTTAGACTGCCCCGTTGTGCCAGCCGTAGATCCGTCGCGCTTGCTGCTCATCCAGCCAATATTCGAGACATGCGCCTCATACTGAATATGCATCTTGCTGTCATCTACGTTGAGAAGAGAACCGTTGAAGCAGTAGTTCATGTCACAGCGTCCGTTGACGCCCGGGACATTGCCACTGCTTGAATACTGCCAGAAACTGTAGCTGCCAGCATAATCGCAACGCCAATTATATTGAGCGACCCAATGGTCATAACCGCTCAACGACGGAGAATTCAGGTAGTTGTTAAGCCAGTTAAGGTTCGCATAGATACCCGACTTAAAGCCAACGGCCTCCATACGGTTGCAAAAAGCCTGCGCAATCTGGGTAAGCTTATCCTTGCTGAAATCCGGATCTTGCAAGATATAGCTATCCTCAAGATCATAATAAACGGGAAGCGACGGATGATGGCCGCCGAGCCAAGCAAGTGTCCTGTCGGCCTCTTTATTGGCATCCTCTACAGAACGGGCGTAGGAGTAGTAATACACGCCATAAGGAATGCCGAGGCGTTCACATTCAGCAGCGTTCTTTTCAAAAGAATCGTCAGGTTTTCCGTAAACCGGACCGACCTTGAGAATGGCAAAATCAATCCCCGCGGCCTTAACCTTATTCCAATCAACAGTTCCTTGATGATTGCTGACATCGATGCCGCGCGCAACAGCGCCATTGGGCAAAGGATCGTCAGTTAAAGACTGCGCATCGATGTCGCCATTGTCAGAATCGATAAGCACGCCGTTTTCGAAACGCCAAGAGTTCGGTTCCAAAGAGTCGGCTTCGCAGGAATTCATTTCAGTGGAATCATCGGTTGGGGCTTCACCGTTTGACTCGTCAACACGAGACTCTTCGATGCCAATTCCAGGCTGTTCGCCTGAATCAGAGTCTACACCCCCATCAGGACGAGCAGCATTTGCATCGTCACCATACCATTCGGTTACACCCTGAGAACCCGAGGCATCGTCCTGCGCTCCCTGAGAGCTTGCACCTTGAGATTCGTACTCGTTCGATGTTTGCGAGACCGACTGCGAAGCAGCGGCGGCCTGGACCGACAGCGCATACGCGCTGTAAGGCTGAATGATTTGCGACCAGCCCATCAATAGCGTACAAACCAAAGCAGCAGACGCTTTAAGACGTTTCATGCATATCCCCCGAGACAGTAACCACAGATAAAGAAACGAATACTAGCTATATTACCACACTTCCATACAGGCATTTAAAGCTTAGGAAAGCACCAGTTAGCACACAGTCAAAAAGAGGCGCTCCTGCAACGGAGCGCCTCAACAGACTCTATGCGAAAGGCCTAGCGGCACCGATTACACGACCTGGAGCATTGATCGAGCGCTCGGTCACACCGATCCCAGGCCACGAATCAATGATTCGACCGTTTCCGATATAGATTCCAATATGGCCCTGGTAGTAGACCACATCTCCCCTCTGCATAGCAGAAGTGCTAACCGGCATAAACGTGTTGTTGCGATACCAATTCATGGAGTTGTAGGTTTGCTCGGGCAACCAACGATGGTTATACGGGTTATACCAACCCATATCCATGCCAGTCGCATACAGACATTGCAGCACTAAGCCCGAACAATCAACCGCATCCCCCGGCCAAGAAGACCAAGGCTCGATATAACGCGTCCCGATATATTCACGAGCACGCTGGACGAATGCGTTGATGCAATCCTGTCGCGAAGCGTTGTAAGGAATTCGAGTAGGCGTGACATACGTAAAGTAACCGGTGCAATACGAAGGAAGCTGCACGCTATTGCAACTAACCTTTGGATAAGATCCCGGGGTCTGATACCCCATATAACGATAGGTCTCAAAATACGAATCAGACGTAGAGCCTGGTGCGGAAGCGCCCTTGGGAACAATCTTTACCTGTAATGCCTGAACAGGAATGCCAAGCTTCGTGGTGCCCGCCGGTGATCCATTTTTGGTCCAGCCAAGCCATCCGTAATTTGACACGTGGACGCGATACCAGACATCAAAGTAATTCGAAACGTCACCAGTCAAATTAATCTTCACAGCTTGGATTTGTTGTCCCTGTCCAATGGTTCCCGCTGTGGCTCCATCTGAGACAGCAGATTGCCAGCCGATATTGGATACGTGGGCGGAATACGAAATGCCACCGTTCATGGAACTATCGGAAAGGGACAGTTGCATTGCCTCCATGGCACGGTTCTGCCCAACCGTTCCGGCAACACCGCCATTGCCAACAGACGCTTGCCAGCCAAGACCGGAGCAATTTGCCTTAGCGGATAGCCCAGGAAGCTGGATCAACGCAGCATGATCTTGAACGGGAGCGTCGGACGAACCCTTGGCAACCAACTTAATTTGAATTGCCTCGGCCTGCTTAGACAGCCCAACGGTGCCAGCTGCGGCGTCATTTTTAGCCCAACCAAGCCAACCATAATCCGCCGCATGAATACGGTAGTAAATATTGTATTTTGACGAGTCGTTGCCAGTGAGCCTTAATTTAACCGCCTGAATTGCGAGGCCCTTGCCAACAGTGCCAGCATAGGAAGCACCCGAAACGTATGGCTGCCAACCGATATTCGCAACGTGTGCTGACACTTCAACGGAGGCATCGATGCCCTGCGTCGAAATATACAACGCCTGCAGAGAACGAGACATGCCCGTCTGGCCGGCAGTTTCGCCATTGCCAACGGGAGCCAACCAGCCCGCAGAAGCAACGTGCGCCTGGGATACAAGACCGATTCCCGACGTTTCGGTAAATGCATTACCGGTAGAACCAGGGGCAGGTTGACCCTTACGAACAAGTGCAACATCTATGCCGCACAAACCGGAAGAACCACCAGAAACGCCACATGCCTGACCATTTGACGTCCAGCCCGTCCAGCCATTACCGGAATCGTATACTCGATACCAAATGTCATAATTGGCAGCAAACTGGCCGCTCAGCGACATTTTTATCGCTTTAATGGGTGCGCCGGATACCGCCTTGGCGGCGCCGCCATCCGATTCGGAAGCACCCCAGCCTGAATATGCATCCATAACGGCATAGGAAATTGACCCGTCATCAGTTTGGCCTGCAACGCTTAAGGCAATGGAGTTCAGCAGTTTGGCGCCCTTGCCTCCAATCGTAGCCTTTTGACCAGAAGATAAGCCAAGACTCTCCCCAGAAACGGCGGATCCGGAAACCGCAACAGCATCTAGATCGCCGATGAAGACCTTGCTCGAAGAGCCAGGCGCTGCTCCGCCTTTCTCCACAAGGATTACCTTTACCGCTTCGATAGCCTTGCCTTTACCGGCAGAACCAGCGGCAGCTCCATTACAAGCCCAATCGAGCCAGCCTATACCCGAGACATGAGCACAGTACCAAATGTCATATTTTTCAGCTGCCTCACCGGTTAGACGAATCTGAACGGCTTCGAGACGCTGAGACTTACCAGTCGTTCCACAGTGCCCCTCAGACCACTGTTGCCAGCCGACATTAGAAACATGGCCACGAAGCTCAATGGAGCCCGAGTGACCATACCAGCCAAGCTGAGCCTCAAGCGCCTCCATGGGGAGGCCCCTACCAGTTGTCCCGGCAACAGATCCGCCGCCTACGGGCGACATCCAACCAATATTCGACGTATGTGAGCGAACAGTGATTGAGGCAGGTTCATCGCTACGGCTCTTAAAAGGACAGGCGGTGTCGCCCGGGGCGGGGTCGCCCTTGGGCAGGACCGCGACCTGGACGGCCTGGACGGCGCGGCCGTAGCCCGCCGAGCCGGCGTCGGCGCCGTCGCACGCCCAGCCCAGCCAGCCGAACTCGGCGGAGTGGACGCGGTACCAGACGGTGTAGCGGGCCGACAGCTCCCCGGACAGCCTGACCCTCAGGGCCTCGACGGCGCGGGACTGGCCGGTCGTGCCGGCGGTGCCGCCGTTGCCGACGGCGGCCTGCCAGCCGACGTTGGAGACGTGGGCCTCGACGGATATGGCATTTGCAATCTGTTCTTGAGAGGTGGCTCCATCCACTTCAAGTGAGATTTTTAGTGCCTCAAGATTCAAGCCCCTACCCGTGGTTCCGGCAACCTTACCCGAACTAACCGGATCCATCCAGCCAATATTCTGCACATGGGCAGAAACACTAACGTTTTTGACGGTGAGCTGATCGTTGGAGGCAGAATCAGCGGCAGCGGCTTCGTTAGTCTCCCCCGATAAGACCTGCTGCGCGTCTTGAGGCTCGCTATCTACGGAGCCAGCATCCGATTCTTGCCCCCCAGAGATAGGCTCAGCTTGATTGGAAGTAGAGCCTTCAAGATGAAAGCTGTTTGAATCATCAGATACGTCAATTGAATAATCGGCATATGCAGCAGTCACGGCCCATGATTGACTCATGAACAGCGCGATAACCACAAGTATAGAAACGGACACATCTAAGAGACGCTTCACGATTCCACCTTCCTTCGACTTCGACGGCGCCTATTTAATGACGACCGCCTGAGCTCCTCTTTGCGAGTATAGCGAGGCAATGCGCTGAGCTGAGTTAGAGACATAGCCAGCGAGTGAATCAGCAATGTAAACGGTACCTAGGGAGCGATTAAAGCCTCTTAAGACAACGGTGTGAGAGTTGGTATAGGTTCTATAAACCCTTCCGCCGTAAGCCTGAGTCGCATAGCAACTTCCCAGGTTTTGCATACCTATCGTTGACCAAATAATAACGGGATGTCCAGCTTCCAAGTACGAATAAAGGTCATAGAAACCAGTACCGGTCACATCGTAGGCTCGCAAACTACTACCACTGCTAATCAAGAAAGAATTCGCGGTGTTGGTCAGTCCGGGAGCAGATATGCAGTTTCCATTCGAAGCGCTATGAGGATTGCCCCAAAACGCCGTAACAAAATCCCAACTGCTCCTAGGCATATACGCGTCTGCAATGACGGTTTTACCCAAACCAAATCCGTAATAGTTAAGCGCATTGGTCAATGCAACGGACTCGCAGCCAGTCGGAAGCTCGGGGTTCTGCATTGTACAAGGGACGTTGAGAACAACCGAATTCGGATGCAATGGGCGGTCCCTGTACGCGCCGTCCGTCGGGCCCGGGGCCGCCGAGCCCTTCGCGAGGACGCGGACCTGGAGCGCCTCTACGCGGTAGCCGATGCCGGTCGTGCCGGCGCGGGCCCCGTCGCTGGCCCAGCCGAGCCAGCCGTAGTCCTGCACGTAGGCGCGGTACCACACGTCGTAGTACTCGGAGAGGTCGCCGGTCAGGCGCATCTTCACGCACTCGACCGCCCTGCCCTGGCCGGTGGTGCCCGCCACGGCGCCGCCCGAGACCTCGTCCTGCCAGCCGACGCCGGAGACGTGGGCGCTGTAGGACAGGCCGCCGGAGACCGGCGAGGAGACCTCGGCGGCGATCGCCTCGACGGCGCGGGACTGGCCGGTCGTGCCGGCGGTGCCGCCGTTGCCGACGGCGGGCTGCCAGCCGACGCCGGAGACGTGGGCCCTGAGGCTGAGCGAGGGGACGGAGAGCTCGGCGGGGTCGCCCGTCGAGGGGGCGTCGCCGCCCTTCTCGACGAGGACGGCCTGGAGGGCCTCTGCCTGGACGCCGAGCCCCTCGGTGCCCGCGGCCTCGCCGTCCTTGGCCCAGCCGAGCCAGCCGTAGCCGGCCGCGTGGACGCGGTACCACACGTCGTAGCGCTCGGAGACGGGGCCGGAGAGGGACACCCTCACGGCCTGGACGGCGCGGCCCTGCCCCACCGTGCCGGCGTAGGAGGGGGCGGAGGCGGCGTCCTGCCAGCCGATGCCGGCCACGTGGGCCGCGACGGAGACGGAGCTCCCCTCGCCCGCCCCCTCGAGGGAGGCGCGCACGGCCTGGAGCGCGAGGCCCCTGCCGGTCGTGCCGACGTCCTCGCCGCCGCCCACCGCGGGCAGCCAGCCGCGCTCGGCGACATGGCCCTGCAGGACGAGCGACGGGCCGGAGGCGGCGCCGGAGACGTAGGCCCCCTCGGCCGGGCCGGGGGCGCCGGAGCCCTTCGCGACGAGGGCGACCTGAACGGCGGTGAGGCCCGAGGCGCCGGACTCGACGCCGGAGGGCTCGCCGGCGCTCGCCCAGCCGAGCCAGCCGCGCGCGGAGTCACAGGAGCGGTACCAGACGTCGTAGCGCTCCGCGAGGCCGCCGGACAGCTCGAAGCGGACGGCCTTGAGCTGGAGCCCGCCGCCCGAGGCGCCGAGCTGCGCCCCGTCGGAGCTGGTCTCCCCCTGCCAGCCGGAGCCCAGCAGCAGGCCGCGGTAGAAGACCGACCCGTCGGACTCGAGGTTGTCGACGGTCGCGGCGACGGAGCCCAGCACGGGCCCCCTCTCGGAGCCGAGCGTCAGGACCCCGCCCGAGAACGACGAGCCCGCCGGCGAGCCGGCGACGGAGATGGACGACCCGGACAGGCGCTCGCCGGCGCCGCGGAAGGCCCCGCCGGCCGGCCCCGGCGCGGCGCCGCCCTTGGGGACGAGCACGACCTGGACGGCCTGGACGGCCTTCGACAGGCCAACCGTGCCCGCGGACGCGCCGTCCTTGGCCCAGCCGAGCCAGCCGTAGTCGGAGCAGTGCACGCGGTACCAGACGTCGTAGGACGAGGCGGCCTCGCCGGAGAGCCTGAACTGGAGCGCCTCGACCGCTAGGGAGCGCCCGGTGGTGCCGGCGGTCCCCGAGGTCCAGCCCTGCCAGCCGACGTTCGAGACGTGGGCCCTCACCTCGAGGGAGGAGGATCCGTGCCCGTACCAGGAGACGGAGCCCGAGAGGGCCTCGAGGGCGCGGCCCTGCCCGGTGGTGCCGGCGACGGCGCCGTCCGAGACGGAGCCCTGCCAGCCGATGCCGGCGACGTGGGCGCGGTAGGAGACGGAGGGGGGCTCGGAGGACCTGTCGACGAACGGGGTGGCGGTGTCGCCCGGGGCGGGGTCGCCCTTGGGCAGGACCGCGACCTGGACGGCCTGGACGGCGCGGCCGTAGCCCG
>NZ_JBCOIL010000001.1:121511-124680 GCF_040926265.1 Collinsella aerofaciens
GTCGTGCCGGCGGTGCCGCCGTTGCCGACGGCGGCCTGCCAGCCGACGTTGGAGACGTGGGCCTCGACGGATATGGCGTCGGCGCCGAGGGGCTCGCCGGTCGAGGCGTCGGACAGGACGAGGCGCAGCGCCTCGAGGGGGAGCCCCCTGCCGGTCGTGCCGGCGACCTCGCCGCCGGCGACGGCGCCCATCCAGCCGATATTGGAGACGTGGGCCGAGTATGAGAGCGAGACGGGCGCGGCCGCCTCGGACCGGGCGGGCTCCGCCTGGGCGCCGTCGGCCTGCGAGGCCTCGGGCTGGGAGGCGTCGGCCTGCGCGGGCTGGGCGGCGTCGGCCTGGGCGGCGGGACCCCCGTCGGCGGGCTGGGCCCCGGCGGCCGGGGCCTGCGCGTCGCCCGGGGCGGCGGGGGCGGCGTAGGCCGCGGGCCCGCACAGGGCCAGGGCGGCCGCGACCGCCAGCGCGGCGGCGGCACCGGAAATTCGTTTCGTGGAGCGTCTCATGGAAAATCCCCCTAATCTAGCAACGGTTTCCAAGTCTACTAGATTGGGGGGACGGGAGCCAAGCTGCAATACCCCCAAGACACCCGTCTATAGGTCGTGACGTTGTCTATAAACAGGCTCACCGCCCGCGGAATAAAATTCGGCGCAAATCGTTTGAGCAGGCGACGCGCGGAAGGAGCGTGTAGGGCGGTAATATACTGACCGTCAGCCGCGGCATCCTCGCGGAAACCCATTTGTTGCCGGAACTATAGTCCCCGGCGCGGGCTCACCTTATCTCCCCGGCACGGGCTCGATATCCTCTCGGATATCTAATCGTCTTGGACTTTTACCCACCCAAGCACAGTACGGCTTTTACGTGCCGCCACGCAGAGCCTAGCCTGGAACTATTGTCTAAAACATAGGCCTTCAAAGCAACTTAGGTTCAAGTACGGACATGCAAATACGGGCACTGGATACAGGTCTTGACTGTCAATGGTTATCAATCGCATGTGTTTCTGGCAAATTACGCCCGTCTTATGCGTGCGATACAATCAGTCTCACCGAACACCAAACCAGCAACCCGAAGGGACCAACGTGTTAACAATTCACTATGGTGATATGGAAAACGTTATCTACAATACGTCGGTTTACTTCGATAACGCCTATTCGCCCCAGTGGTTTCAAGACGCCTTTGCTCAAAGGATTATTAAATCAATCGATAAAGGCAATGTCGTTGGACCCTGCGCAATAGACACCAAGATCCTAGGCATTATCCCTCCTGAAAGGCTGTCGGGAGGCACTAAGACGCTGTTGCTCATGCACTTCATGCCTCAGAACGTATACAACGCCACAACCTGCAGCGACAATTGCGCTTACTGGATTCTGAGAATTGCCACGCAAAAGGACTTAACCATCAACCTCTACCATCTGATGGATTTTGGAAACGGCAAGTTCACGGCTACCGTTGCAAACACGGGCGATGTCGTTCACACGATGTTCGACCTTGTCCCTATAGCCGCAAAATGCCTAAGGGAAACTCCTGACATGCACTTTCGTTAGGCTCTGTTAGACCAAGATTGACATACATATGTCATCACGGCGCCATATCGTTAGCCTCGTAGACCGCGGGGCAGCATGAACGCCGAGGACCTGGTAATCACCTTCAAGAGGGACATCGCGAGCCTCAGCAGGACCGAACGCCGCCGGCTCCGCCTACGAGGCCGAGCGCTCCCCGCGCTGCGGGTCCACCGCGGTCGTGAAGAAGGGCAAATCAAAGAACGGCGAGCAGCGTTACCTCTGCCAGGATTGCGGCAGGACCTTCGGCATGGGCAGCGGGCACATCCTGGGGACGAGCAGGCTCCCGAAGGAGACCTGGATGGCCAATGCCGAGTGCTTCGTTCTCATGCTGCCCCTGCGCGAATGCGCGGGGCGCTGCCATGTCTGCCTCAAGACCGCCTACACCATGCGCCACAGGCTCATCGAGTGTCTCTCGGCCTACTCGCCCTCGTTCAAGACCGGGCGGGGCTGCGGCTGCGAGCTCGACGAGACCTACTTCCCCGAGTCGTTCAAGGGCAACCACACGAAGGGGTCATTTACGATGCCACGTCACTCCCGACATCGTGGCAAGCAGGTGCACAGGCGCGGACTGTCGCGCGAGCAGATCTGCGTCATGACCGGCGTGAACGACTCGAACGAGACGTTTCTCCAGGTCTCGGGACGAGGCATCCTGTCGAGGAAACGCGCCATGGACGTGCTGAGGGACCGCATCGCGTCCGCTTCCGTCGTAGCGACGGACAAGGCGTCCGCCTATGTCGACATCCTCGCGGAGCTCGAGGTCGACGCACACACGGCCTACGATTCCAAGGACCCTTCCGAGGGGACCATCAACCGGATCAACACCGTCCATTCGCTCCTCGATACCTTCATGAAGCCGTTTAAGGGCGTGTCGACGAAGCACCTCGGCACCTACCTCGCTTGGTTCAAGTGGTGCCGGACCTTCATGGCGACCGATTCCGGCACCGCCGAGCGCACGGTCGCGCGACAGCTCGCCAACGGCGTGTGCAGGAGCCGCATCCATGATATGTTCAACGTCCTGCCGCCCTAAATGGACTACTGGACCGAAGCCGCCGCATAGAGACAGTAGAATGGTCGCATCGCGATATACGAGGAAAGGTGCAGCCATGCCGTCGAATATACCGGCCACGACGATCCGGATCGACCCGGAGGTCAAGAAGGAGGCCACGGCCATCCTGGACGAGCTCGGCCTGTCCATGTCCACCGCCGTCAACGCGTTCCTCAGGGCGCCCGTCCGGAAGGGCGGGTTGCCGTTCGAGATGAGGGTCAAGGCGCCGGTGCCCGACGGGAAGACGGCAAGATAGTCGGCAAATCGACTTGGGCGATGGGACCCTCACGATTGACCCGACAGATCTTGAGCACATCGCCCCCTTGCCGGATTCAAACCCGGCAAGGGGGCGATTATCTTGCAATTTCAAAAAGATGATTGGGGCAGAATGTCAATCATGGTCTAACAGAGCCAAATCAATCCAACAGTTTAGATAACGGGTAATGATTCGGGAACAGGGCGTTCGGCCGGATGGAACAGATAGATATGGACCTTGATTATCGACTTTATCCGAACACCTCCCACATTCATCCGCACATGTGCGGATGAATGTGGGAACCCGATACCC
>NZ_JBCOIL010000002.1:0-118738 GCF_040926265.1 Collinsella aerofaciens
TATCGCGAGTTCCGCACGCAAAGGAAAGCACTTAATGTGCTTTCCGTCTTGCGCAGGACTGTAGAGCAGGAAACTTAGCCCGTGCCGGGCCCGCTGAGACCAGACCGGCGGGATAGACCAGTTCAGATGGGGCTTTGATGCATGGGTGGTCTGTTGTTGTGCAAATGGGTATCATACTGAGGTTATTGCATCGACTCTGTGATGCATGTTTGTACGTTCCCGGCGGTCGGTTTGCCAGAAGCGCCCCGTCGGTTGTTCCAGACCCGTTTCGAAGAAAGGAAACAACACTCACCTATGGCAGCTAAAAAATCATCTCCCTTGAAGATCATCCCGCTCGGCGGCCTTGACGGCATCGGCAAGAACATGACGGTCTTCGAGTGCGGCGACGACATGGTGCTCGTCGACGCCGGTCTCATGTTCCCGGATGACTCCCAGCCCGGTATTGACCTGGTGCTTCCTGACTACACCTATGTCCTGGAGAACGAGGAGAAGCTCCGCGGTATCGTCGTCACCCACGGCCACGAGGACCACACCGGTTCGCTTCCGTATCTGCTGCAGGACCTCAATAATAAGGTGCCCATCTTCTCGAGCAAGCTGACGCTTGGCTTCATCGAGGGCAAACTCTCCGAGTTCCGCATCCGCGCACCCAAGTTCCGCGAGGTCAAGGGCGGCAGCCATGTCAACCTCGGCGGCATCTCGCTCGACTTCTTCTCGATGACGCACTCCATCCCCGGCGCTCTGGGTGTGTTCATTCGCACCAATCAGGGCACCGTTATGCACACCGGCGACTTTAAGCTCGACCAGACGCCCATCGATGGCGTCACGCCCGACTATGCCGCTATCAGCCGCTTTGCCAAGCAGGGCATCGATCTGCTGCTTTCCGACTCCACCAATGCAACGGTTCCCGGCTTTACCAAGTCCGAGGCCGAGGTTGGTCCCAACTTGCTGCACGCCATCAAGAACGCCCCGGGTCGCGTGTTCGTCGCGTCGTTCTCGAGCCACATCCATCGCCTGCAGCAGATCTGCGATGCCGCCCGCAAGTGCGGCCGTAAGGTCGTTGTGACCGGTCGCTCCATGCTCACTAACACCCGCGTGGCGCGTGAGCTGGGCTACCTCAACATCGACGATGCCGATATCATCGATGCCTTCGATATCGATAACCTGCCCGACGACAAGATCGTCGTCATGTGCACCGGTTCGCAGGGCGAGCCGCTGTCGGCCCTGTCCCGCATGGCCAATGGCGAGCACAAGACGCTCTCTATCCACGAGGGCGATACCGTCATCCTCTCGGCAACTCCTGTTCCCGGCAATGAGAAAGCCGTCCAGCAGGTCGTCAACAGCCTGGCCAAGCTCGGTTGCGACGTGTGGGATAAGAACCGCGCTCTTGTCCACGTCTCGGGCCACGGTAGCCAGGAGGAGCTCAAGCTCCTGATGGCCATGGCCAAGCCCACGTACTTTATGCCGGTTCACGGTGAAGCCGTGCATCTGCGCGCCCATGCCCAGCTGGCTCGCAAGATGGGCATCAAGGACGATCATATCTTTATCCTCGATAACGGCGATACGCTCGAGATGCGCGGCGGTATCGTCAAACGCGGTACGCCCGTCGAGTCCGGCGTCGTCTACGTCGACGGCCTGCGTATCGGCGATACCGACCCCATCGTCCTGCGCGATCGTCAGAAGCTCGCCAACGACGGTATGGTTACCGCTGTTGCCATCGTCTCGCTCAAGCACAAGAAGATCGAGGCCATCGAGTTCTCGGGCCGCGGCGTCTCGTTTGCCATCGACGACCAGTTCTCCGAGGATGCCTCCGCATCCATTATGAAGACGATCGAGAAGGGCAAGTTCAGCTTTACGAGCAGCGGTTCCGATGCCATTCGCAAGGCCGTGCGCGATTCGCTCTCTAACTTTATCTGGAGCCGTACGCGCACCCGACCGATGATCATCCCGGTCGTCATGGAGGTTTAGTTTGGCGCGCGGATCTGCACAAAACGCCAAAGGCAATAAGGCCAACAACCAACCGGCATCTGCTAAGGGTGCCGGTTCCCATCTGCGTGCCAATAAGGGCCACGAGTCCGAGTTCGATGATTTCGAGCCCTTGGTCGAGCCCTCGGCCAACCGCGATATCGCCGGCGTGGTCATTGCCGTTTTGGCGATTGCGTCCTTTATTGCCGTGATTTCGCCGGCGACTGCGCCCGTTACGGCTGCGGTTGCCGGTTTCTACCACTTGGGCTTTGGTCTGGGCGCCTACGTGCTGCCGATCGTCATTTTGCTGTTTGCCGCCACGCTCTTTTTAGGCGAGGACTCGCCGCTCAACGCGCGCTCTGTTGCGGGCGGCGCCGTGGTCTTTATCGCCGTCGTCTCCATTCTTTCGTTGATGGTGCCAGGTACGAGCGACTCGTGCGACCTTATGTTCACGCCGCAAAATCTGTCCGCCTCGGGTGGCTACATCGGTGCGTTTATTGCGAGTGCGCTGCAAAATGCCCTGGGTAAGCCTATCGCGATGGTAGTCCTGCTGGGCCTTGTCGTCGTGGGCTTGGTCATCATTGGCTTTTCGGTGGGCGGCGTTTTGCGCTCTGCCCGCGACCGTGCGGCAGATTTTGCCGAGCGCCGTCGTGCCGACGTCAACGCGAGTCCGTGGGGTGACGATGAGGCCCTGTCGGTGCCTGGTGTCGCCCGTCCGCATCTGAGCATTCTTCGTCAAAAGGGCTCCGATGCGGCCGTGACTACGGTTATGGGTAGCGAAGTCGATCCGATTCTGGACGATGAGGACGTGGACGAAGATCCGTTTGTCGACGTGTCTGAGGCCGTGGAGGCCGAGCGGGCCAAGACAACGCTGTTGCCGCGCCGCCATGCCAAGAAGGGCAAGGCTGCGCCCAAACTCAATACGAGTGAGCCCGACCCGTCTTGGTCCGAGAGCGAGATTGAGCTCACCGAGGGTGATGACGAGGACGACGAGGCTCCGATTGAGACCGCAAAGACAACTTTGCTGCCGCGTCGCCATGCAAAGCGCGACCAGGTAACCGGTCAGCTTTCGATGGAAGACGACCCCGATAAGATCGACGAGTCCGAGCCGCCGTTTGCCGTGAATCCTGTCTCGGCAGCACCTCAGATCCCCGACTTCTTGAAGCATCCCAAGGTTGCCGATGCGCCTGCCTTGAGTGCTGTCGAATCGGCTGCGGCCAGCGATGGGGGAACGGACGGCGGCGCCGCAGATAACGAGGGCGAAGAAGAGGACGGCCTCAAACTTCCGCCACTTGAGATTCTGCATGCCAACCCGCAGTCGGCTTCCGCTGCGTCTTCGGACAAGGAGCTGGAGCAAACTGCCGAGTCGCTGCAGTCGACCCTGCTTGAGTTTGGCCGCAGCGCCCGCGTGGTCGGCTGGATCGCCGGCCCCACGGTGACGACCTTTAAGCTGCAACCTGGCGAGGGCGAGCGCGTGAGCAAGATTTCGAGCCTCGAGGACGATATCGCGCTTTCGCTCGCAGCTCAGTCGGTTCGTATCTTTGCCCCGATCCCCGGCACGTCGCTCGTGGGTATCGAGATCCCCAATCGCAAGCGCCAGAACGTCAACCTGGGCGACGTGCTGCCCTATGTGAAGGGCGGTCCGCTCGAGCTGGCCATCGGTCGCGATGCCGAGGGTACGCCGGTCGTCGCCGACCTCGCCAAGATGCCCCACCTGCTGATCGCCGGTACCACGGGTTCCGGTAAGTCGGTCATGATCAACTCCATCATCACGACCTTGCTCATGCGCGCCCTTCCCGAGGACGTTCGCCTGATCATGGTCGACCCCAAGCGCGTCGAGCTTGCGGGCTATAACGGTCTGCCGCATCTTTACGTGCCTGTAGTGACCGAGCCCAAGCAGGCCGCGAGCGCTCTGCAATGGGCCGTGTCCGAGATGGAGCGTCGCCTGAAGGTCTTCGAGCGTCTCAACGTGCGTAAGATCTCGACCTACAACGAAAAGCAGGCCGCCGGCGAGTTTGAGCATTACGATAACCCGCCGCAAAAGATGCCCTACCTGGTCATCATCATCGACGAGCTCTCGGACCTGATGATGGTCGCCGGTAAGGATGTCGAGGCCTCGATCGTGCGTATTGCTCAGCTGGGCCGTGCCGCCGGTATCCACCTTATCGTGGCCACGCAGCGCCCGAGCTCCAACGTGGTGACGGGCCTTATCAAGGCTAACATCACCAACCGCATCGCCT
Source organism: Collinsella aerofaciens (assembly GCF_040926265.1). GTDB lineage: Bacteria > Actinomycetota > Coriobacteriia > Coriobacteriales > Coriobacteriaceae > Collinsella > Collinsella aerofaciens_BB. The sequence continues at coordinate 4,203 of NZ_JBCOIL010000002.1, forward strand.
TTAACGTCGCCACGGGTATCGACTCGCGCGTCATCATTGATCAGATGGGCGCCGAAAAGCTCACTGGTTTGGGCGACATGCTGTTCTCAAAGGTCGACTGGGGCAAGCCTCGCCGTATCCAGGGCTGCTTTGTCTCGGATGACGAAATCAACGAGATTGTCGAGTTCGTCAAGTCGCAGAGCGAGCCCGACTACCACGAGGAGATCCTGTCTGCCGTGGCGCCCGCTTCCATGTCCATGGCGGGTGGCGGCGGCATTGTCCGCACCGGAGTCGCCGAGCCGCAAGACGATGATCCTCTCATTTGGGAAGCCGCCCATATTGTGGTGGAATCGCAGCTTGGCTCCACATCTGGCCTGCAACGTCGTCTGAAGGTTGGCTATGCGCGCGCCGGGCGTATTATGGACATGCTGGAAGAAAAGGGTGTCGTCGGTCCGCCCGACGGTTCCAAGCCGCGCGAGGTCCTGCTGGACGAGGAGGGGCTTGCCGCGCTGGAATCTGTCGACGCCGAGATGGCACGTGAAGATCGTGAGTTTGGAGGATTCTGATGGCTGCACGCTTTGGTGACATGCTGCTCGAGCAGCGTCGCCGAATGGGCCTTTCCATTCAGCAAGTCGCCAACACCATCAAAATCAGGCCGCAGATCATCGAGTTTTTCGAGACCGGTAACTTTGCTTCGATGCCGCCGCGCGGCTATGCGCAGGGCATGATTTCGAGCTATGCTCGCTTTTTGGGCCTCAATCCGCGCGAGGTCGTCAATGCCTACTTTGACGATCTGATGGCATATGAGCGCGAGACGTCGCAGCAGGGCGGTCGTTTTCAGGAAGCCGCTGGCTACGTCAATTCGCGTTCCTCGGTCGATAACGGGCGCTTCCTGATGGTTCAGGGCGGTCGTTCGACGCGTTATGGACAGCGTCCTCAGCAGGCCGGTTATATTACCGAGACGGGTTCGGGCGAGGAGATTCGTTCGCAGCGTGACCGGTTCCGCAGTACGCCGATGCCCGAGGACCGTGCACTTCCCGCTGCCCGCGGCGTGGCTCGTGACCCTCGTGCCGGCTACGGCGACGGCGGCTATTCCGATCGCGGTTACCGTGGGGTCTCTTCTGGTCGCTCTCGCGGTGGCTATGCGGATGCCGATACCACGCAGGTGACGCCGCGTCTTCGCTCTCAATCACAGCCGTATGGCCAGCGCTCTTCGGCTCCGCGTTCGGGCCAGCGTGGCTATCAAGGCCGCGGTGAACTTGCGCCCCGCTCGGGTCAGCGCAGCCTTCAGGGCCAGGGTGGCTATCGCGGCCGTTCCGATAGCAATCGTGGTCGTATGCCTCAGGGAGGCGGCCGCAGCAGTTCCAATCGTGGACGCGGCGGATCACGTACTCCTCAAAACAACGGGCTCGATCCGCGTATCGTCTACGCCGGCATCGGTGCCGTTGCGCTGTTGTTGATTGTGCTCATCGTGGTGCTTCTGCGCGGCTGCGCATCTTCGACGCCCGAGACCACGCCTGAGACGCCCGCTGTTACCAAGACGACGTCCAAGAAATCTTCTAAGAAGTCCGAAACGGTCGACGAGGACGAAGACACCGATGAGGCAACGGATGAGTCGGCTGATTCGGACGCTACCAAGACGACGGCAAAGAAGGAAGAGAACGAGGTCACGAAGGTCAAGGTCTCGGTTGCCAAGGGAAAGACCGCGTGGATTGAGGTCAAGGTCGACGGCAAGTCGGTCTATGGCGCCCAGGCGACTGGCCCCTTTGAGCAGGAGTACACGCCCGAGTCCTCAATCGAGATCACCACGTCCAAGCCTTCCGATGTCACCGTTACCAAGAACGGTGAAAAGGTCCGTTACGATACCAAGACCTCGGGCGTGGCGCGCGTGACGATCACCGTTCCCAAGAAGGAGACGTCTGATTCCGAGAATGGTGAAAGTTCTGATGGTACCGACACCACCGATGGTACCGATACCACCGACGGTACCGATACCCAGTCCACGGATGGCGCCGATACCGCAACTGACGGTCAGACGCCCAGCGATTCTACCGACTATTCGTACGATAGCTACTAAGCCTCTCGTACGCGAAAGGAAACATCATGGCTAAAGATTCCAGCTTCGACGTCGTGTCCGAGGTCAACATGCAAGAGGTCGACAACGCCTTCCAGCAGACCACGCGCGAGATTTCCCAGCGCTATGACCTTAAGGATTCCGGTGCCACGATCGAGCTTTCGAAGGGCGACATGCTCTTTACGATCAACGCCCCGGCCGACTTTGTCTCCAAACAAATTGTCGACGTGCTGAGCTCCAAGCTCATCAAGCGCGGCATCGACCTCAAGGCTGTCTCGTGGGATGCGCCGCAGGCGGCATCGGGCGGCACCGTGCGCGTGCTCGGCCATATCGTCGAGGGTATCGACCAGGCGACCGCCAAGAAGATCAACAAGGACATCAAGGACCAAAAGCTCAAGGTTAAGGTGACCATCGAGGCCGACAAGCTGCGTGTTTCCTCTGCTTCGAAGGACGCGTTGCAGACCGTGATCCAGTTCCTGCGCGACCAGGACTACGGCCAGCCGCTGCAGTTCACCAACTACCGCTAATATCAATCGAAAGGACCGCTCTCCAACATGGATACACCGTTGGGCTCCGTGCTCTACATCACCCTCGGGTGCGCTAAGAACGAGGTTGACACCGACCGCATGCGTTCTCTTTTGACCGCCGCAGGCTACGAGGAGGCATTCGACCCGCAGGACGCCGATATCGCCATCGTCAATACATGCTCGTTCCTCGCCTCCGCAACGTCCGAGAGCATCGAGACCACGCTCGAGCTCGCCAACGAGGTTCAGGACGGCGTTCGTTCTTGCCCCATCGTCATGTGCGGCTGCGTGCCGTCGCGCTATGGCGACGACCTGCCTGATGAGCTGCCCGAGGTCGCTGCCTTTGTGAAGGCTGACGAGGAGGACGGCATCGTGGCGGTCATCGATGGCGTGTTGGGTGTCGAGCGTGAGATTGCAGCCTATATCCCGCAGGTCAAACGTACCGTCGAGGGCGCTGTCGCCTACGTCAAGATTTCCGATGGCTGCAACCGCTTCTGCAGCTTCTGCATGATTCCCTACATCCGCGGCCGCTATCACTCGCGCAATGCCGAGAGCATTATCTCCGAGGTGCGTGACCTGGTTGCCGGCGGTGTGCGTGAGATCGTGCTGATCGGCCAGGACACGGGTATTTGGGGCACCGACTTTGCTGACGAGGACGTCGCCGAGGGCTTGCCGCGCAATCTGGCGCAGCTGCTGCGTGCCGTCGCCGAGGCCGTGCGCCCGCACAACGTCTGGGTCCGCGTGCTCTATCTGCAGCCCGAGGGCATGACTGACGAACTCATCGAGACGATTCGCGATACGCCCGAGGTGCTGCCCTATATCGATATCCCCGTGCAGCACTGCGACGCGCGCATCCTCAAGGCTATGCGCCGTTCTGGTTCGCGCCAGGAGCTCGAGGACCTGTTCCGCGATCTGCGTGAGCGTATCCCCGGCATCGTGATCCGTTCCACGGCCATGGTCGGCTTCCCGACCGAGACCGACGACGAGTTCCGCGACCTTATCGACTTTATGGACACCGTCGGCTTTGACTACACGAGCGTCTTTGCCTACTCGCAGGAGGAGGGCAGCCTGGCCGCTAAGATGGAGGGTCAGGTCGACGAAGAGGTCAAGCTCGAGCGCGCCCAGGAGGCCATGGACCTGGCCGAGTCGCTCGGTTTTGCCGCCACTGCCGCACATGTGGGCGAGCGAGCCCAGGTGATCGTCGACGGTATCGAAGAGACCGAGGATGGCGCCGAGCTGATCGGCCATGCCTGGTTCCAGGCGCCCGATTCCGATGGCGCGGTGCATCTGGACGCCAGCGAGGCGTCCGTGGGCGATATTCTGACCGTCGAGTTTACCGATAGCTTCTGCTATGAGCTTATCGGTCATGTTGTGGAGTAGGAGAGCGTCGTGGCTAACGAGAGCAATAAGGAACTGACGAGTGTCTGGACGCCCGCCAACATCGTGACGTGCGTTCGCATCGTCTTTATCCCGGTGTTCATGATCGTGTCGGCGCTTTCTCACACGAGTGTTGCCGGTACGGATTGGAGCATCTTCGACGGCCCGCTCGCCGCCGCTGCCTTCATTCTGTATGTGATCCTGTCGTGCACCGATAAGGTCGACGGTTATCTGGCGCGTTCGCGCAACGAGATCACCGACTTCGGTAAATTCTTGGACCCCATCGCCGATAAGCTGCTCGTGTTCTCGGCCCTGCTGCTGTTCTTGGATTTTGGCGCGGTGACCGTGTGGTCCGTGTTCATTATCCTGTTCCGTGAGCTTCTGGTGAGCGCCCTTCGCATGGTCGCGAGTGCGGCCGGTGTGGTCGTTGCGGCCGATAAGCTCGGCAAGTACAAGACGGCAACCACGATGGTCTCCATCTGCGGTTACCTGTGCGTTTTTGCTATGGCCGGCTTGCACCTTGGCCCGGTGGCGCTGACGCTCGGCATCTACTCGGTGTCGCGCTTCCTGTACGCCGTTGCCGTTGTCCTGACCGTTATCTCGGGCGCCCAGTACTTCTGGAACTGCCGCAAGATCGTCTTTTCGGTCTAGGTCCTGGTGGGTATGACGGACTCTTTTGAGCAGATTTCCGCACATAACGAGGAGCTGGCGCGCGATATTGTCGAGCGCGCGAGCGCTCGGGGCGTGACGGTTTCGACGGCTGAGTCGCTGACGGCGGGTATGATCGCCTCGACGATTGCCGATATCCCGGGCGCCTCGGCGGTGCTGCGTGGCGGTGCGGTGACCTATTGTGATGAGATTAAGCATCGTGTTCTTGGTGTTGAGCAGGAGACGCTCGACCGCTATACCGCGGTGTCGCATCAGACCGCGCGCGAGATGGCGGTGGGTTCGCTGGAGCTGTGCCAGAGCGATATTGCCGTGAGCGCGACTGGCTATGCCGGTCCCGGCGGAGGGACCGAGGACGATCCGGCGGGCACTTTCTATATTGGCTGGGCGTATCGCGCGGCTGATGGGAAAGTGCCAGTCGTGGACTCTGTGCGCTGCCACTATGAGGGCGATCGTTCGTGTGTTCGTGCCCATGCGGTCGCGGAGGCATTGGGTCGGATTGCCCTTGTGCTCATCTCTATGGAATAGACGTGTTTTAAGGGGCCTTAGGGCTCCTTAATTGTGGAGATAGGGACCTCAGAAGAATTTAGCGTTTGTGCTGTTCATAGGTGTATTTTTGCCTGCCTTGTTCTTATTTGGCCCTTTATGGTCAAGCATTTGGTCAGTGTTTGGTCGGCTTTTGGTTGGGTTTTGGAAAGGTCGGCTGCATATGATTTATCTGAACGGTTGACCACGAACAGCCGTTCGTTTATTATCGATGCAGGTTGTTAAGAGGAGGGCTATTCATGGCCAAGAATTCAGGTCCCGTACGTACCGTTCATGCTCGCACGACGGGTAAAGAGCGCGATGAGATGATCGCCACCACCAAGGCCGAGATCGAGAAGAAATTCGGCCAGGGTTCCATCATGAGGTACGGCGACGGTGGCCCCGAGCTCGAGGTCGAGGCCATCCCTACGGGCGCTCTGGCACTCGATGTCGCTCTGGGTATCGGCGGTGTGCCGCGCGGCCGAATCGTCGAGATCTACGGTCCCGAGTCCTCCGGTAAGACGACGCTTTCGCTCGAGATCCTGGCCGAGGCCCAGGCAATGGGTGGCGTTGTGGCATTTATCGATGCCGAGCATGCGCTCGATCCCACGTATGCCGCGCGCATCGGCGTGGATATCGACGAGGTGCTCATTTCCCAGCCCGATACGGGTGAGCAGGCGCTTGAGATCGTTGACATGCTTGTGCGTTCCGGAGCCATCGATGCCATCGTTGTCGACTCCGTCGCCGCGCTGACCCCGCGTGCCGAGATCGAGGGAGAAATCGGCGACACTACGGTCGGTCTTCAGGCTCGCCTGATGAGCCAGGCGCTCCGCAAGCTCGCCGGCTCGCTGTCCAAGTCCAACACGACGTGCATCTTCATTAACCAGCTGCGTGAGAAGATCGGCGTCATGTTCGGCAATCCCGAGACCACGACGGGCGGCCGCGCCCTTAAGTTCTTCTCTTCGGTGCGTATCGACATTCGCCGCATCGACAGCATTAAGCTTAAGGACGAGGTTATCGGTAACCGCGTGCGCGCCAAGGTCGTTAAGAACAAGGTGGCAGCTCCGTTCCGTTCTGCTGAGTTCGACATCATGTACGGTACGGGCATCTCCAAGGAGGGCTCGATTCTGGACATGGCTGTCGAGTGCGGCATCTGCAAGAAGATGGGCTCCTGGTTTGCCTATGGCGAGGACAAGCTCGGCAACGGTCGCGAGGCCGCCAAGGCGTTCCTGCGCGAACACCCCGATTGCGCTGACGAGATTGAGCATAAGGTCCGCCTTGCCTGCGGGCTTGAGTTTGATGACGATGCTCCGTCCGAGGTCGAGCTGACCGATCAGCCTGCGCCTGAGGAGTTTGACGAGCTTTACGCCATCGATGGTTCCGCTATGCTCGATGATGACGACGAGTAGCGGTTACGCTCATGTCGTATACGGTGACCGAGGCTACGGTCGTCTTTCCCGATAAGAAGGCGGCCTCCTCGTTCTCGAGCGGGTATGCGTCTAAAAAGCCCTGCGCGCATATCGATTGTGAGCTTGAGGGCGGTTTTGAACGGTCCATTTGGATTCCCGTGCGGGTTGCGCGGCTGTATCTCAAAAACCGCCCCGATTTTCCCTGTGATTGGGATAACTTTCGTGAGGCTGTGCAGCTCATCGAGCGTAAATGTGCACTTACCATGGTGACCGAGATGTTATCACGCCGTGACCATGCGACGGGTGAGGTCCGTGACAAGCTGGCTTGCTACGGCTTCCGCCAGCCCGCGATCGATTTCGCCGTCGAGCGCGCCACCGAGTATCACTTTTTAGACGAGAACCGCTTTTGCTCGTACTTTATCGAGGAACGCAAGCGGCGCGGTTGGGGTCAGCGCAAAATCGAGACCGAACTTAAGCGCCGTCATGTCGTGCTCGATGACATTCCCGGTTATCCCGAGGATTATTTTGCCGTCGAAGACGATTTGGCGCGTGCGTCAGCCCTGCTCGCCAAGCGGCGTGTTCCAGAGACGTGCGGATTCGAAAAACTGGTTCGGTTTTTGATGGGCAAGGGCTTCTCGTATCACATCGCCGCCGATGCCGTTAAGGCACGTCTCGATGCCGAATGCGAGGGATGTGCGCTTTAGGCGTATGCGTTTTGTGGCCCCGCCGTTCACCGCGTTTTAGCCGCCGTACTGGGGCCATTTATTTGACAGTTGTTGTGGTTCAACGTACGATAAACACTGTCATTTGCTTTGTGATATGTGCTCATCTGTGATGAGTTTGTTTATATGTTTATCTGTATCCGACCCGCATAAGCTGCGCCCATATTACTCAAATGTCGCGAGCCGTTCATAAGGACGGTTCGCTTTGTTGTGTAACGAATCCATAAAAAGGAGTGAGCATGCCTATCATTGCAGCGCTCGTTGGCATCGTTTTGGGTGCCATCGCCGCCATTGCCTACATGCGCACCGCCAAGCAGGGTAGTCTTCACGAGGCCGACGAAAAGATCCAGTCGGCACACGCACAGGCTGAGTCCCTGATCGGTGATGCAAAGCGTCAGGCCGAGACCCTCAAAAAAGAGGCTCTGCTCGAGGCTAAAGAGGAGATCATCAAGAACAAGCAGGCCGCCGAGGCCGAGGACAAGCAGCGTAAGAGCGAGATTCGTACGCTCGAGAACCGCGTGATGCAGCGCGAGGAATCCCTCGATCGCCGCAACGACGCTCTCGACAAGCGCGAGCATCAGCTGTCCAGTCAGGCCGGTCAGGTCGAGAAGCGCTCCCGTGAGCTCGAGGAACTCTGCGCAAAGCAGACCTCCGAGCTCGAGCGTATCGCCGACCTTACCCGCGAGGATGCCCACAAGGAGCTCCTCGATAAGGTTCGCGGCGAGGTCACCCACGAGGCCGCCACGATTATTCGCGAGTCCGAGCAGCAAGTTCGCGCCGAGTGCCACAAGACCGCCCAGGAGATTCTTTCCCTGGCGATTCAGCGCTGCGCTGCCGACCACACTGCCGAGGTCACCGTTACCTCCGTGCACATTCCCTCTGATGACCTCAAGGGCCGTATCATCGGTCGCGAGGGTCGCAACATCCGGACCTTCGAGCAGGTTTCCGGCGTCAACCTCGTGATCGACGACACGCCCGAGACCGTCGTTCTTTCGAGCTTCGATCCGGTCCGTCGTGAGACCGCCCGTGTCGCCCTCGAGAACCTCATCGCCGACGGCCGCATTCACCCCGCCCGCATCGAGGAGATGTATCACAAGGCTGCCGACCTGGTTCAGCAGCGCGTGCGCGAGGCTGGCGAGCAAGCTGCATTCGATACCGGCATTCACGACCTGCACCCCGAGATCGTCAAGACCCTTGGTGCCCTGCGCTACCGTACCTCGTTTGGTCAGAACGTGCTTCAGCACTCCCTCGAAGTCTCTGACCTGTGCGGCGTGATGGCTTCCGAGCTTGGCCTGGACGTTGTGACCGCCAAGCGCGCCGGCCTGCTGCACGACCTGGGCAAGGCAATCGACCATGACGTCGAGGGGCCGCATGCCGTCATCGGCGCTGAGCTTGCCCGCCGTTATGGCGAGAAGCCCGTTATCGTCCACGCTATCGAGGCTCACCATGCCGATGTCGACCCCAACACGGTGCTCGATGTCCTGGTGCAGGCCGCCGATGCTGTCTCTGCCTCTCGCCCCGGTGCCCGTCGCGAGTCTGCCGAGAACTACATCAAGCGTCTTGAGAAGCTCGAGGAGATCGCCAACTCTCATGACGGCGTCGAGCGTACCTATGCCATGCAGGCCGGTCGCGAGGTCCACGTCATGGTTCAGCCGGACAAGATCTCCGATGCCCAGTCCACGGTTCTGGCTCACGATATCGCCCATCAGATCGAGGAAGAGATGGAGTATCCCGGTCAGGTGCGCGTCGTCGTGATTCGCGAGAGCCGCGCTGTCGATATCGCTAAATAATATGAGCGACGCGAACGAGCTCATCTCATTTATCGCGTCGATGTCGGGGGAGGGCAACCTTCGCGTCGAGGAGAACCTTGGCGAGGGGTATGTCCGCATCCGCGTTTCGGAGGCCGAGCGGCGCCAGGCAAAGCACGACATTCAGCATGTCGAGGATATCGTCATCGAAATGCTCCGTAATGCTCGCGATGCCGGCGCCGACAAGGTCTATCTCGCCACGACCAAGGAAGATGGCGTCCGCACGCTTGTCTTTCTGGATAACGGCTCGGGTGTTCCGCAGGATATGCAAGAGCGAATCTTCGATGCTCGCGTTACCTCAAAGCTCGAGAGCATGAAGATGGACCGTTGGGGCGTTCACGGTCGTGGCATGGCATTGTTTTCGATCAAGCAGAACACCGACGAGGCCCGCGTGGTCACGTCTGGTGTCGATCTTGGCTCAGCCTTTAAGGTGAGCGTTGCGGCCGACCGCCTCAGCGAGCGTGCCGATCAGTCCAGCTGGCCCCAGGCCGTCAAGGATGAGGACGGACGTTATGTCTGTGCTCGCGGTCCGCATAATATTATTCGCGCTGCCTGTGAGTTTGCGCTCGAGGAGTTGCGTGGTTGCGATGTCTATCTTGGTTCTCCGTCTGAGATTGCCGCGACCCTTTATGCTCAGGCGTCAAGTCGGCTCGATACGTCTCGTCTCCTGTTTATTGATGATGAGAGCGAGCTTCCGGTTGTCGATCGTTTAGGCCTTGCCTCTGATGCCGAGGACTTTATTCGTATTTGTTCGGGTTTGGGTCTTGAAATGTCCGAGCGCACGGCCCATCGCATTTTGGCGGGGCAGATTAAGCCCGTTCGCGGTGTGACTGCGCGTCTGCTGCGCGAGCGTGACTCATCCTCGCATGCGCCGGCTCCTGTCGATCTCGCGAAGGATCGTCGCGGGCTGCGTATTGCCAAGGATGACATGGCACAGTTTTCGCGTGCTGTGGAGCGCGACTTTAATGACCTTGCCGCCCGGTACTATCTCAATCTTTGCGGCGACCCAAAGATCCGTGTTTCGCGTGATCGAATCACCGTGACCTTCGATCTTGCCAAAGAGGAATAGTGCCTTTACCGAGTCCACTCGGTACGATAAAGTTATTGCAGTTAAAACGTACTTTTAAACGCAGGAGTTTCTTCATGGATTGCCTGAAGGTATCAAGCAAATCATCGCCCGCGTCCGTTGCCGGCGCCATCGCCGGCATGGTCAAGGATGGTGTACCCGTCAACATCCAGTGTGTCGGTGCCGGTGCTGTCAACCAGGCCATTAAGGCCGTTGCTATCGCGCGCGGTTTTTTGATTCCAACCGGTTTTGATATTTCCTGCGCGCCTGTGTTCTCCGACATCCTCATTAACGGGGAGTCGCGCACGGCCATCCGCCTTTCTATCTACGTTCACCAGATCAATCGAGCTGCTATGGATAACGTCGTCATGGATGATGTTAAGCCTGTGGCATAGCTTCTGCTTGCCTCGTTTCGCTCCCCATCGTTAGGACTTATGCACATGGACCAGCGTTCCGTACGCGATATTCTTGCCGGTAAAACCTACTTTATCCGCACCTTTGGCTGTCAGATGAATCAGCACGACTCCGAGCGTGTGAGCGGTCTGCTTGATTCGTATGGCTGCCTCATGGCGCTCGATCCCGAGCATGCCGATATCGTTGTCTTCATGACATGCTGTGTGCGTGAGGCCGCCGATACTCGCCTGTACGGTCAGTGCAATTCCTGCAAAAGCCTGCCGCCTTCGCCTTCGGGCAAGCGTGTGGTTGCCGTGGGCGGCTGCATCGCGCAGCGTGATGGAGAGGGCCTGCTCACCAACGTCGATAACGTCAATGTCATCTTTGGCACGCATTCCATCGCACATGTGGCCGAGCTCATTGCCGAGGCGTTCCTTGATGGTAAGCGTCATATCCGCACCAATGAGCATGAGGATACGGATGCCATGAGCATGCCGTGGCATCGCGAGACCCAGTATCACGCCTGGGTGCCCATCATGACAGGCTGCAATAATTTCTGCACCTATTGCATCGTGCCGTACGTGCGCGGTCGCGAAAAAAGTCGCCCCTTCGAGGAGATTGTCGACGAGGTGACCGGTTTGGTGCGCCAGGGCGTGCGTGAGATTACGCTGCTGGGCCAAAACGTTAACTCATATGGTCGCGATCTGTTTGGCAAGCCGCGTTTTGCCGATCTGCTGCGTGCCGTGGGCGATACGGGTGTGGAGCGCATCTTCTTTACGTCTTCGCATCCCAAGGACCTGCTGCCCGAGACCATCGACGCCATGGCCGAGACGCCTGTCGTTATGCCGCAGTTGCACCTGGCCGTCCAGTCAGGTTCGACACGGATCCTCAAAGAGATGAATCGCCGTTATACACGCGAGGACTATCTGGGCCTGGTCGATCGCATTCGCAACCGCATGCCCGATATCGCGCTCTCGACCGACATTATCGTTGGCTTCCCGGGCGAGACTGAAGAAGACTTTGAGCAGACGCTCTCACTTGCCGAGACGGTCCGCTATGCTCAGGCCTATACCTTCATCTATTCCAAGCGCGCCGGTACCCCGGCCGCCGAGATTGACGATCCTACGCCGCATGAGGTTATTCTCGAGCGTTTCAACCGCCTGGTTAAGGTTATCGAGACCACGGCGCACGAGTACAACCAGGGTGAGCTTCATACTGTGGTGCCGGCGCTCATTGAGGGAACGAGTAAAAAGAACGACGCGGTCCTGCTGGGCAAGAGTCCCAAGAATCAGACCGTGCATGCGCCTATCCCCGAGGGTTACAGCATCGATCAGCTTGTTGGCAAGATCGTTGATGTTGACGTTGACGTTGCCAAGACCTGGTATTTGTCCGGCTCCGTTGTGGGCGAGCCGCGCTAATGGTTTCTCCCGGGGCAGGTCTTTCCGCCGTTGCGATCGTCGGTCCGACGGCGGCTGGTAAGAGTGATGTTGCCGACCGTTTGGCGGCTCGTCTTTCGTCCGAAGTGCTGTCGTGCGATGCGATGCAAATCTATCGCGGCATGGACATCGGTACCGCAAAGATGGCGCCCGATGAGTGTACGGCGCCGCTGCGTCTCGTCGACATTGTAGAGCCGGGTGTGGCGTACTCTGCGGCGCTTTATCAGGCTGACGCTCGCGCGCATGTTGAGCGTTTGCTTGGCGAGGGCCGCCTACCGGTGTTTTGCGGGGGCACAGGCTTGTATCTCAAGGCCGCCCTCGATGAGATGGACTTTCCCTCGGGCGAACTTGAGGACGATCGCCGTGTGGGCTATCAGGAGCTTGCCGAGCGTATTGGCGAGGAAGAACTGCATGCCCTGCTTGCCGAGCGTGACCCCGAGTCCGCTGCGGTCATCCACCCCCATAATGTTCGCCGCGTGATTCGCGCGCTCGAAATGTACGATGATGGCGTCTCCTATGCGCAGCAAAAGTCGCAGTTTAGTGTTCCGCGCGAGCATTATCACGCTCTGTGGTTTGGTCTGACGCGTAATCGCGAGGTGCTCTACGAGCGCATTAACCTGCGCGTCGATCTGATGTTTGAGCAGGGCCTTGTCGATGAGGTCCGCGGTCTTATGGACCAAGGGCTGGGAGATGCCCTGACTTCGATGCAGGCAATTGGCTATAAAGAGATTATCGATGCTTTCAATGGCGTGACGAGCATGGATGAGGCTCGCGAACTCATTAAGATGCGTTCGCGTCGCTATGCCAAACGTCAGCTTTCGTGGTTTAAACGCGATGACCGCATCGTGTGGTTTGATATGGATGAATGTACGATCGATGAGGTCGTTGAGGATATCCTGCATCGTATTGAGGCTGTCTAATGGCCCGTTTTCCCCTTGTTCCCACGGCACCCGAGCCCGAGCGTGCCATATTAGTTGGTGTTGAGTGGCGCGACAATGCGTGGCCGCTCGATCGTTCGCTTGACGAGCTTGAGCGCCTGGCCCATACGGCTGGCGCCCAGTGTGTGGCGCGTTTGTCACAGCGTCTGGTTAAGCCGTATCCAAAATCGTTTATCGGTTCCGGTAAGGTTGAAGAGCTGTGCGGCCTGGTACATCGTATGGATGCCGATGTCGTTATTTTTGACGACGACCTGACGCCCTCGCAGCAATCCTATTTGGAGAAAGCCGTGGGCGAGCCGGTAAAGATTATCGATCGTACAGCACTGATCCTGGATATCTTTGGCCTGCATGCTCAGACGCGTGAGGGACGCCTACAGGTACAGCTGGCGCAGCTTCAATATCTGTTGCCTCGTCTGCGCGGTATGTGGAGCCATCTTGCCAAGGAGCAGACGCGCGGCGGCATCGGTTCGCGCTTTGGCCAGGGTGAAAGCCAGCTCGAGGTTGACCGTCGCTTGATTCGCAATAAGATTGCCGCGCTTCGTCGTGAGCTTAAGCAGGTTGAACATCGCCGCGATGTCCAGTCTAAGAGCCGCATTGAGTCACCGGCGTTTCGCGTCGCGTTAGCCGGTTATACCAATGCCGGTAAATCGACGTTACTCAATCGTCTGACCGGCTCTACGGTACTTTCGCAGGACAAGCTGTTTGCTACGCTCGACCCGACGACGCGTTCGTATCGCCTGCCCGGCGGTCGCGGCATGACGATCACCGATACCGTCGGCTTTATTCAAAAGCTACCGCATGGTTTGGTCGACGCCTTTAAATCGACGCTGTCCGAGGTGTTGGGTGCCGATCTAATTCTCAAAGTCGTAGATGCGTCTGACGAAGACTACGAGCGCCAGCTCGAGGCGGTCGATCGCGTTCTTGACGAGATCGGTGCCGGCGAGCGTTTGACGCTTACGGTGTTCAATAAAATCGATCTTCTCGATAGCGTTGATCGATTGAGTTTCCGTCGTCGTTATCCGGAAGCCGTTCTGTTCTCGGCCCAGACGGGCGAGGGACTTGACGATCTCGTCGACCGTATTGCTCGTGAGGCGGCTGCTACCGATGTGTTGCTCTCTGCTGATATCCCGTATCGCGAGGGCGCCCTCATTACGCTGGTGCATGAGCAGGGAACCCTTTTGCACGAGGAATATCTTGAGGACGGCGTTCGTATTGTGGCGAAGCTGCCGGCCCGTATCGCGCCGCGGCTCGAGCGTTATCGCACCGAGTAGACGAGCTCCAAAATGCCCAGAATGATGGGCTGATGCAGCAGATAAAAGGGGAGTGCATGACGTCCAAGGCTGGCGAGCGTCGGCAGGGGGTTGGCGTAGGCCCAACTTGGGGCGGTCTTACCGATTCCCTGCGCTATGTGTGCGGCGAAGTATCCTGCAAGATACATAAAGATAAACGGGATGATGGGGTAGTAATCACCTGAGATAAATCCAGGGTCGGAAATCCTAGCCACGCCAGGTATGGGACAGGGTAGGTCGTTTTGGGGATGCTCCAGGTGAGGGCGAACAACACAAGGCATAGGGACATGCCCCATCTCGCGGAAATCTTCTTAAGGACGGGATTGGTCAACGCTACGATGCCGGTACATGCGGCCATACAGTAGATGATGCCAAAATTAACCGAATCGTCGACTGAGACAAGTGTTGTTGCCAACCAGACGACGAGTGCTGCTAAGGCGTATTTGGCGGCACGTTTGATATTGTTGCACGAAAGAGTGCACATCCAACCCGCGATAAACAAGAATACCCAGCTGATGCTGGCGCGCCAGATGTCTTGAAAGACAGTCTGGGTAAACCAGGGCATATCCCAGTCGTACAGGTAGGCAAGATCGTAGCAAGCGTGAAAACCTGCCATTGAAATCATCGTAAACCCGCGAACGGTATCAAAGATGGTGATGCGTTTTTGCATTACGAGAACCGGCGCATTAAGCCGACGACTTTGCCCAAGATAACGGGATTCGTTGCATAGATAGGCTCCATGGTGTCATTCTCGGGCTGCAGGCGTACGCGTCCCTGCTCCTTGTAGAACGTCTTGACGGTCGCTGAACCATCAATCATGGCCACGACAATTTCGCCGTTCATGGCACTCTTTTGTTCACGGACGATGATGTAATCGCCATTGAAGATGCCGACATTGATCATTGAGCTCCCATGCACTTCAAGGATAAAGGAACCCTGATCAGTGGCGATTTCGGTCGGGATCGTAAAAGTGTCTTCGATATTCTGCTCGGCCAGAATGGGAATCCCAGCCGCGACGCGACCAACGAGCGGTAGCGAGACCGTTCCGCGAGGTGCGGTTGGCTCGTCAGATTTAGAAATTGAGACAGAGGAACCGTCCTCGTTAAAGAGTTCCAGGGCGCGCGGTTTGGTGGCATCGCGCTTGAGTAGCCCGCGCGCCTCCAGGGCAGATAGATGGGCGTGCACGGTGCTGGGGGAGGAAAGGCCCACGGCAGAAGCCATCTCGCGCACGCTGGGCGGATAACCCTTCTCCTGCTGATATTCCTTGATGAAGTCGTAAATTTGCTGCTGACGCTTGGTAATTTTGCGAGCCATCAGGGCATCCTCTCTACCTATGTCAAACAAATGTTCGAATTTTGCTTGACAGGAACAACTGTTCGAAGATAATAATAACCGAACATTCGTTCTCGCGCTAGACATTTTTGTCCGCGCGGCTTGATAAAACTGTTCTCAGCAAAACACGCGAGAGGAGAACATGATGAACGCAACGAATATGGTCCAGGGAAACCTCGCCCTTAAGCTCGAGACGCCTGCAGAACCCACTTTTACGGTTGTTCAGGGTGGCCGCTCCGGCTTTCAGCCTTTGACCGTAAAGCCTGCTCGCAATCAGCAGGCTGTAATCGCGCCGGCTCGCGTTGCCCTGAAGGTTCCGACGATTGTCGCCGTTGCCGTTGCGCTTACGCTCTTCTTTGTCCTCGCTATGTCGGTCTTTAGCGCTCGTCACGCCGCGTATGCCGAGTCCGTTTCCAACGTTACCTACGAGACCATTCGCGTTCAGCCTGGTGATTCTCTTTGGTCGCTTGCCGAGGAATATCCAATCGAAGGCCTTTCCACGCAAGAGACTTCCGACATGATCCGTAACGTCAATCATCTGGAGCATGGTTCGCTCGCCGCCGGTGCGCATCTTAAGGTTCCTGCTCGTTCGTAATCATTATCGCGCTGCGCATGGTACCCTTGTTATCGTTTAAGAGGAGGTACCATGCGCTGTCCCAAATGCGGCAAGGCACATACCCGCGTCGTTGATTCTCGTATACAGGAGTCAAATAACACCATTAAGCGCCGTCGCGAATGTTGCTCGTGTAACTATCGCTTTACAACGTTTGAGCGATGCGAAGACCCAATCGAGGTCATTAAGTCAGACGGAACCAAGCAGCGGTTCGATCGCAATAAGCTGCTCGTCGGCTTGATGCGCGCCACCATCAAGCGCGATATCGACACTAAGAAGCTCAATGAGATTATCGACGACATCGAGGTCGAGCTGCGCTCTCGCACGCTGACGGCCGTCACGTCCCATGAGTTGGGTGACATGGTGCTCAAGCGCTTGGCCAAGATCGACAAGGTGGCTTACATCCGTTTTGCCTCGGTCTACCGCGATTTCAAAGACGTCGATGAGTTTCTGCAAGAGCTCGACAAGCTAAGGTGATTCCATGTCCAACATTACCCTCAACATAAAGCGTCTCGATCCCACCGTCGAGCTTCCCAAATACGCCCATCCCACCGATGCCGGCTTGGATCTGCGCTCCAACGAGGACTGCGTCCTGAAGCCCTTCGAACGCCGTCTGGTCTCTACTGGGTTGGCCATCGCCCTGCCCGACGGCTACGCCGGCTTTGTCCAGCCCCGCAGCGGCTTGGCCATCAAGCAGGGCCTGTCTATAGTCAACACGCCGGGCCTCATCGACGCCCACTACCGAGGAGAACTCAAGGTTATCCTCATCAACCTGGATCCCTCCAACAACATCAAAATCAACAAAGGCGACCGCATAGCCCAACTCGTCATCCAAGAAGTCCCCACGGTCAAACTCGTAGAAGTGGAAGAACTAGACGAAACCGACCGAGGCAAAGGAGGCTTCGGCTCCAGCGGCGTCGCCTAGGGCGCTCGTATCCCTCCCGCCCGGGGCTTACCTATATCATTCCATGCTCAAACATTCTCGCGTCGCTTTGCTCGCTGCGAAACTGCGCGTGGAACGATATAGGTAAGCCCCGGGCGGGCGGTTACTCGCTTGAAACAATATTTACTTTTCTAGTAAGTCGATGCGATAAAGGGACGCCTCCTTTGTCGCATCGACTTACTGTATTTATATTATCTGGTTCCCCTTTGCAGATTTTACTGGTGGGGAATCTGGTATAGCCGCTAGTACGTTAACGCAGCTTACCTGTGGGAGGCCCCTATATATCGTCCCACGCGCAGTTTCGCAGCGCAGCGAGAATGTTTGAGCATGGGATGATATATAGGGGCCTCCCACAGGTAAGCGGACAGTCCAATGTTAGCGGATATGCGCGGGCTTTCCTCCCCAGTAGAAGCGGCAGAAGGCTCGTTTACGTTTTTGGGGCTTACCTGCAAGCTCCATGGTGGCGATGGCGATGTCCTCGGCAGCGTGTGGACGGCGCAGGACTTCGCCATTGATGAGCAGTGCCTTGAGCGACTCCGGATGATCGTGGAGATGGCGCAACGTCACGATGAGTTCTCGTGCGGTGGTGACATGCATGCTGGCGCCCATGCCGGTGAGCATCGTGGTGTTTGCCTTTTCCTGGCCATAGGACTTGCCCAGCAGGATCATCGGCAGATGCGCGCACAGGCACTCGGTGACGGTGAGTCCGCCCGATTTGAGAATTGCCAGGTCGCAGCCGTGCATGAGGGCCGCCATGTCGTCCACGTAGTCTAGAACCGTGACGTTTTCGAGCTTCATGGCGTCGAAGAGCGTCTTGAGTCGGGTGGCGTATTCTTTATCCTTGCCCGGTAAAAAGACAAAGTGCATGTCCTCAAAGCTGCGTAAGAAGGGGAGCGTGTGGTCCATCGCGGCGCGGAAACGCACGTATGGTTGGGGTAAACTGGCACCGGCCATCACCAATACGACGGTTTTGTCTATGGGGAGATTGAACTTGCTGAGCTCATCTTCGCGTTTGTAATCTGAATCGAAACCGGCTCGGATGGGGATGCCCGTTATGCGGATCTTTGACTCGGGAACCTTGCGCGGGCGCAGCGTTTCGGCCATAAACTCGTTGGCTACACAGAATAGATCGGTGTCCTTGTGGGGCCAAAAGCCTTCGACTTCGTAATCGGTCGGCACGCAGATGACCGGGTAATCGATACCCGTGATGACGCGGGCGCCCACAGCGACGTTGGCCGCCGTAATGTGTGTTGCGACCACGGCTATGGGCCTGCGGGTCCGGACGTATTCGTTGAAGGCGGGGAACATAATTCGTGACCATGCTGTGCCGCCGCCCCAGAGCAGATGTCCTGTAAGCGTATATCGCCAGGTCAGGTCGTAAATGGGGCGTGTGGCTCCCGTAAAAGAAGCCGCGGTCTTATTGCCGTCGAATTTAATACGTCCAAAATCAAGGATATCGAGCACTTCAATTTCAATATCCTCAGGGATTCCCTTGGTGCCGCGGATAAGGTCAAATGCTTGCGCAATCGCGTTGGCGGCGGCTTTGTGGCCCGATCCAACCGATGCGTGCACAATGGTTACCAGGGATTTTTGTGCAGGTGAAACGGTCATTTGCTCCGGTTGGGGAGTGGCTTGCATGGGCAGGGGAGCGCTATTGCCCGTCTGCGTTTGATCCATCGATAACTCCCCTTCAGCTTTGTTACGCGATTTATCATTGTAGTGCATGAGTGTCATGTTCACGTAAATTTGGGTATGAGCGCAAAGAACGTCAATGTATCGACGAGAGGATATTCCATGACTACCGATCAGCCGATTGATGTTGCGATTATCGGTGGAGGCCCCGCGGGCTATGCTGCCGCCATTTACGCTGCGCGTGCCAACCTGACGACGACTGTGATTGAGCAGGGCATGTCGGGTGGACAGATCGCCACGACCAATGAAGTCGAGAACTATCCGGGCATTCCGCTCTTGAGTGGCGCCGAACTCGGCGAGCGTTTTCAGCAACATGCAGAGGGGCTGGGAGCGCAGGTTACATGGAGCATGGTTACGGGTATCGATTACGATGCCGATGCAGCGCTGTTTACGGTGCATCACGATATGGGCGATACGCTTGCCTCGAGCGTTATCGCTTGCATGGGTGCCACGCCGCGATCTGCTGGTTTCGCTGGCGAGGATACGTATCGCGGTCGTGGCGTTTCGTATTGCGCGACGTGTGACGGCATGTTCTTCCGTGGCAAGCAGGTTTTTGTCATTGGCGGCGGCAATGCTGCCTGTGAGGAAGCCCTGTTCTTGTCAGAAATCGCCAGCAGCGTGACCATCGTCTTGCGTCGCGATCAGTTCCGTGCACCTGATGGTGTTGTTCAGAAAGTACTCGAAAAGGACAATATTACAGTTAGGTACCAAACTAGTATTGTTGAGCTTTCTGGTGAAGCGATGCCCACGACAATTTCGTTCAAGGACAATGCAAGCAGTAAGACGCATGCCGAGACCTTTGATCCTGGCTCGTTTGGCATTTTTGTCTTTACCGGCACGCAACCCCATACCGAGCTTGTTGAGCATCTAGTCGATCTGGCGCCTGATGGCGGCATTCTGACTGATGAATCCATGGCGACCCGCACGCCAGGTCTATTTGCTGCTGGCGACATCCGTTCCAAACGCTTACGTCAGGTTGTGACCGCCGTTTCTGACGGAGCCATAGCAGCAACGAGCGCATACGCGTTTCTCCGCGGATAAGTACGATAATATATCTTATGTAAGGTTGCTATCAATTAACTAAATGGCGGGATGATGCATCAGTGCACTGTCCCGCCAATTTTCTTGCCGGCTATGTGGTATGCAAAACTAGATAACGTAGAATACAATATAGAAAATGAACGGAGGACCTTTATGAATCACGTTAAACACGTTATTCCGATGTCTGATTCGTCGGTCAGCATTAAGCCTGAGGATATTCAGCCCACTGTGCTGCCCGATGCATTTATTCAGTCCGATATCGTGCGCAAACTTAATACGTTGAGTCTGCCGCGCTATAACCAGTTGCCCAATGTGACGCTCTACCGCGACCAGGTTATTGAGTATGTTGCGCTGTGGATGGAGCCGCTGTCCATTTGCGTTGAGCAGCCTGTCATTACGCCATCGATGATCAATAACTACGTGAAGGTCGGCCTGGTGCCTGCTCCGGTCAAAAAGCAATATGGCCGCGAGCAGATTGCCCGCCTGATCGCTATCTGCATCTTTAAGCAGGTGCTACCTATTGCTGCGGTGCAGGCACTCTTTAACATTCAGCGTTTGAGCTACGATGCCCCGACGGCCTTCGATTATGTGGTCGATCAGCTCGAGGCATCGATTCGTTCGGCGTTTTCCGTCGAGCAGACGCCGGTTCCCGATACCGCGCATCAGGTAACGCGTGAGTCGCTGCTTGTACGCAGTGCGGTATCGTCCTTCGTTTCGAAGGCTTACCTGATGAGCTATCTCAAGTTCAACGGGTTTAATAGCTAGCCGACGTATAAAACTGGCGGGACAAAGAGCCATCTGCCGCTTTGTCCCGCCAGTATTTTTGCTTGGTTGGACTTTATTTGCCCGAAGCTACGCCCATGCCGTAGCCGATGATGAGGCCGTGCATCTCGGCGTAATAGGAATCCAGGCCGTTGCAGGGCATGATGATGGTCTTGGAGCCGGGCCAATGCTCAATAATGCGATCGGCCAACGCCTGGGCGCTCGATGCGTTCTCCACATGGTCGATGACGACCTCGCCTCCCGTAAAACCCTCGGCTTCCATGGTGTCGATGATCTTGTTGAGCATCTTCTTTTCGCCACGCGTGTGCCCGACGAGTTCGATTTTACCGGCCTCACTCGCCGTGCCCAAAATGCGGATATTGAGCTTGTTGGCAATGACGCCGGCTGCCTTAGGGATACGTCCGGCTTTGGCGAGATTTTCGTAATTGCACAAGCTGAAGAGGATTTTGCTGTTCTGTTCAAGGCTATCGAAGTATGCGCAAGCGTCCTCGAATGAGACATCCGGATTGCTTGCAAGATAGCGGTCGAACAGTAAAAAAATGAGGTCCATTTTGCCGCCAGCTGCGCGTGAATTGACTAGATGAATCTGTCGGTCGGGCTCCTCGGCAAGAACCATATCGCGAGCCGTGGCTGCCGCGTTGTAGCTGCCCGACACGCCCTCAGAGATCGGCATGCAGATGGTCTTGTCTGCCAATTTGAAGAGCTCGGCCCACTCCCCTACGCTGGGACAAGCGCTCGAAGAAGCGTTCGTCTCCGCCTGAACAGCGCAGTTGAGCTCATGAACATCGAGCGAAAGGTCATCGATGAATTCACGCTCCCCCACTCGAATTTTGAGGGGCGCAAATGCAAAGGTGGTATGGGGCGCGGTCGGTTGCCAATCGCGGAGGTTGCAGCTTGAATCGGAGATAAGTGCCCAGCGCATAGAGGGTCCTTTCTAATTGTTCCCATACAATTATAGCCATCTTGCAGACCGATTGGGCCGCTATCTAGTATTCAAAACTAGATAGCGGACTGCACGAAAGGCAAAAGAATGGACCCCATGGCTCAAAGCCACGAGGTCCACATTCACACGCTGTGTAAGATGACTTAGTAACGCACGAAGATGTAGTTATTGTTCATGCCGGCGGCAACGGAGCTGATGATAACACCCGTGTTGTAGTCGGAAGCATGAATCATCTGACCACCACCGATGTAAATGCCGGTATGGTACGAGTTGACCACAACGTCACCGGGCTGCGGATCGGACACACGCGTCCAGCCCATAAAGGTACCCGTGGTGCCTAGTCGGCAATAGCGACCAGTGAGGCAATAGCTAACAAAACCAGAGCAGTCGAAGCTGTTCGGGCCAATTCCGCCCCAGGAATAAGCGCAACCAAGCTTACTGTATGCACGCGAGACAACAGAACCGCCGTCGACGGACTGGCTCGGAGCAGAAGGCGTCGGAGCCGGAGCGGGCGTGGAGGGCTGCGGCGTCGGAGCAGGTGCCGGCGCAGGAGCCGGAGTGTTGCCGCCCTGGTTGTTGTTATTGCTGGTCTGGCCACCGTTGTTGGTGTTCTCGGTCGTACCGGCAGTCTCGTTGCTCACCGTGGCCTTCTCGGCGGTGCTGGCGTTGATGCCGGCCTGCAGCGCGGCGTTGGCCTCGGCCTCGGCGGCAAGCTCGGCCTGCAGCTGTGAATCCAGAGAGTTTACGACGTTCTGGGCTTCAGCCTGCTGGGCATTAAGCTCGTCGACCTTCTTTTGCGTGGCGGCGACGTTCTTCTCCTGCTCGGCCTGCTTATCGGTGAGCTGCTGCTTAAGCTCCTTGACCTCTTGAATGGTCTGAGCTTGCTTATCGGAAACTTTGCCGTAGTAGAACAGACGGTTGAGCATATCGCTCAGGTCATCGACACCCGTCAGAACCTGAAGCAGGCTCAGACCGCCGGTTTTGTACTCGCCGGCGACATAGGTCGAGAGCTTGGCCTGACCATCGGCGATCTCCTGCTGCTTTTGCGTGATCTCGCCGGCAGTCTGATCGAGTGCCTGCGTCTGCGTGGCGAGCTCATCGTAAATCTGCTGAGTTTGGGTGCCGATCTGCTCGAGCTTCGTACGAGCAGCGGCAAGGTCGGATGCGGTATCGGCGTAGGCAGGAGCCGCGAGGCCCAAGCCCAAAACACAAGCGAGGGTTGCCGTAGCAGCGCAGCGTGCCATGTTTTTGTGCGTGTTTGCTGTGCGCATGTAGCTTCCTTTCCAGTAACTAAGGGTAACGGCTAGTCCACCGTCACCAGGCTAAAGAGCTCCACATCGTCATTAGACGGCGTGAGCTTCTCGCGCGGGTTGAGAAACGCAAGCTCAAGGATACAACCGTAACCGACAAGCTTTGCGCCCATATCTCGCACCAGTTTACCTGTTGCCTCGACGGTTCCGCCCGTCGCGACCAAGTCGTCCAGAATCAACACGGTATCTTTAGAGCTGATAGCGTCGGCATGGATCTCAATTGAATCGGTGCCGTACTCGAGCTCGTAGCTCTGGCTTACGGTCTCGCGCGGCAGCTTGCCCGGTTTACGTGCGGGAACAAAGCCAGCGCCAAGGGCTACAGCCACCGGTACGCCAACCATAAAGCCGCGAGCCTCGGGACCCACGACCTTGGTGATTCCCATGCCGGTAAAGTGCTCGGCGAGGGCATCGGTCATGGCTTTGAGCGCCTCGGGATTGCCAAAGAGCGGCGTGATGTCTTTAAAGATGACTCCGGGCTCGGGATAGTCGGGGATGTCGACGATTTGAGATTCGAAGTCGTACATTGTGTGACCTTTCAATGGGTTGCCGAAATTTCCGCTGAGGTTATTTGCCTGCGGTGGAGGAGCCGGATTGCGAAGGGGCGACGACCTTGAGCGGCTTTACGAGAGAATCCTCGTGCGAAGCCGGCGCGGCTATCTCTTCGTTTTTGGCCTTGGTGGACTCGGAGCGAGTGATTTCTTCATCGAGTGCATCGATGTCGGCGTCCTCGACCACGGCGTTGAGCGACTCAAAAACGCGGTTCTTGAGCAGCGCAGTGTGCACACCTTCCGTTAGGTCGTGAAGCTTCTTAAACGCACGCTCGAGCTTGGCGTCGCGCTCGTCATCGGAGGTATCCATTCCGAGCATGCTCACGAGCACCTGCTCAAACATCGAGGACTCGCGGTTGGCGGAAGACACGTACTGACGCAGGTTGCGCGGCTCGATATGGAAGCGTGACAGCTCGGAGCAGTAGCGGATGATTGGGAAATCGCGGCCATCGACGAGCTCTCGATTCTGCGGGCTCTTGATGATGCGAATGAGGTCGTTTTCGGCAAGCGACCTGATAAACGAGATTTCGACGCCCAGCATATCGGGAATGGTCTCGATGGGATGCAGCTTTTGCTTAGTCTCCTTGGGCTCCGTCTTGAGCGGAACATCGGACAGCAAGCCCACCTCGTAAGCGAGCGTTGACAGGTCCGTGGCGTTTTCCAAGCGCTGCTTAATTACGTTGAGCGGCATGTAGCGAGTCTTCTGCAAGTGCAGAATGACCTCCAGGCGATCAACGTCCTCCTTGGAGTACTGACGGTATCCCTTAGGCGTACGATGAGGGGTAATGAGCCCCTCATCCTCTAGAAATCTAATTTTTGAGTTCGAAAGATCGGGGTATGCGCCTCGAAGTAGGTTGACGACTTGGCCGATACTCAGATAGTTGCGTTCGGCCATGCCCTACTCACCGGTTTCGATGCGCTCCGGCGTGCTCTCGTGGTAGATGAGCGTAAACGTACCGATTTGGACGGAAGAACCGTCGTGCAGCGGGGCTGCGTTGACAATGGCGCCGTCGACCCAGGTGCCATTGAGCGAGCCCAGGTCCTCGATGCGAGCGCCGAGGCCCTCGCGAATAATGCGCGCATGGCTGCGCGAAACGGTCATGTCGTTGAGGAAGATGCCGTTCGCGGGATCGCGACCGATGGTGGTCACGTCGTCCTCGAGCTCAAAGGCGGCACCAGTCTGCGGACCCTTGACGATGGACAGAACGGGGGCGGTGATGCGCACGTTGGCCATGAGGTCGGGAACGGTGACGTCGCTTGAAGGCACGCGGAATACGCAGGTAGCGTCAGCAGTCTTATCATTCTGAGGCATATTGTTAACCATGTTGTCCATGACAACCCCTAACTTATCGCGGACGTGCCGCAAATAATGAACCGTACGTAATCATACCCCAACGAATCAGTCTTCGATTTCAGGGTTCAGAAAGTCGATGTCCTCGTCCTCGGGATGCGTGAGAGCCTGTTTAATGGCCGCTCCGCCCTTAATGGAGTAGATGACAGCCGTGAGCATGGAGAAGATCACGCCGCCGTACACAAAGAAGATGCCGAGGGGCACCGAGCTTCCGTTGAGGCCCGGGAAGGCCGTGAGGGTAGAAGGCAAAAGATGCAGGCCGTCAACAACGGGGAACCCGAGCAGCATGAGCGAGAAACCAGTCATGAGCAGCGCTGTGGCAATCTTTCCGGGAAAGACGACATCGATGGGGCGACGGTGATAATGACGAACGATGAGCGTGCCGATGCCCAGATAGATGTCGCGGCCAATAATGAGCACGCAGACCCAGATGGGTAGCTCTCCGCGGACCACCAGTCCCAAGACGCCGGTGAACAGCAGCGCACGGTCGCAGATGGGATCCATGACCTTGCCGAGCCATGAGACCGTCTTAGTCATGCGGGCGATCTGGCCGTCCATCCAGTCGGTGGAGGCGGCAACGGCGTAGATAACAATGGCGATGACGCGGTTGTTATCCGTCACAAACAGGTACAGAAATACCAGGGTGAGGATCAGGCGCGTAAAGGTGATGAAATTGGAGATCGTAAAGATCTTATTCGACGGGTAATCGGAGGTGCCGATAAGCTCCTTTTTGATCTTCTTTTTGATGCCCACAGGACTCCCCCGCTGGTTAACGACAAAACTTTCGATACTATACCCGTTCCTGCGATGTCTATCCAGCGCAAGCATAGAGAGTCCAGACATGTGGAGGACGCTTTTAGGCGGCGGGGATTTCGCATTCGTGTACATCAGCCTCCAAACATGTCGAAAAATGTCGATTTTGGTGGCTGATGTACACGTTTTGATTCGGTGATTACATCGAGCGGGAACGTTGTTGCTTTAAGCAAAATAATCATGGTGATTAAAACAAAAAAGGTCAGGCACTAGGTGCCTGACCTGCAAACTTCTGGTCGGGACGACTGGATTCGAACCAGCGACCCCTTGACCCCCAGCGAGGTCAGAATGACCCTGACCTGTGCTTATTTTGTTAAAACACGCGCAGATAGCGCAAGTAGCGCATTTCCGCATTTGCAAATTTTACCAGCTCAGCGCGGTCTGTCCAGATAGCATATTTTCGGCTTCGAGGAGCGCGGTGCAGCCGATGATTTAATCAACGGGGGTAGGAGCCCCGAATCGTCGCCTCTCCGGGTTCCCGCAGGTGGGCCCGCCTGTTTCTAATCAACTGCGGATTTAGGAGCAGACATGCAGAACGAGAAATGCAGCAATAAAACCTTACGCGTATGCGGAGCCGGCGGCGTGAGGAAGAACAAGGGCAAATGGCAGGCTGTCGTGACGGTGGCCGACGAGATGACCGGGAAGAAGGTCCAGAGGACCAGGAACACCCGCGTGCCCTGCCTGAAGCAGAGCGCGCGGGGAAAGGCGGCGGCGATGCGCGTCCTCGCGGAATTCAGGTCGGAGGTCGAGCTGGAACTCGCCGAGGCCGAGGAGGCGAGGGCCGCTATCGGCGCCGGGCTTCCCGCCGAACAGCGGGATGACTACGCCGCGCTGCCGCTTTCCGAGGCGCTCGAGAAGTTCATCGACTTCTGCCTGGAGATGAACAGGATCACCCCGACGACCCGCGACGACTACCACTACAGCGCCCTGCACATCGAGCGAGACGAGCTGGGTCTGGTCCCCGTGAACGAGGTGACGACCGACGACGTCAACGCGTGGTCGAGGCGCAGGATCGCCCTGGGCACGGCGCCGGACACGCTCAACAAGTCATTCAAGCTCGGCAAGCGGCTCTACGCCGTCCTGCTGAAGCGCAGCAACGACACGATCGGGAGGAACCCGTTCGACGGCGCCCTCGCGCCCAGGGTCATCGCCAAGCCCAGGAACGCGCTGCGCTCCGACCTCGTGCCGAAGCTCAACTCGGTGACCTCGATGATGCCGGACTCGACCTTCAGGCGGACGGTCGTGCTCGCCCTGCACACCGGGATGCGCATCGGCGAGGTCTGCGGCCTGCGCTGGTGTGACGTCGACTTCGAGTCGGGGCTCATCACGGTCAGGCACTCGGTGGCCTACGTCAAGGACAGGGGCTCCTTCATCAAGGACACCAAGAACCACGACCTGAGGACGATCCCCGTCGACCCGGTGGGCCTGCTCCCCTTCCTGAAAGAGATCCACGAGATCGATTCGCAGAGGCTCCGGGAGGCATCGGCCCTCGGCCTGCGCGACCTCGCGGACAGCTACGTCGTGTCGCGGCCGGACGGCTCCTTCGCCACCACCAGTTACATCCGCAGGGCGTTCAAGACGTTCTCGGAGACCAACGGCCTCATGGGCACCAACGACGAGCTGATCACGTTCCACGGCCTGCGCCACACCTTCGCGACGCAGTGGATCCGCCACGGCGGCGACATCAAGGCGCTGCAGTCGATCTTCGGGCACAAGGACGCCATGGTCACGCTCAACGTCTACGCCGACATCGAGCCGATGTCCAAGATCCAGAACATGCTGCGCGTGTTGCCGAGCCTGTGGCGAGGCTATCTCGGCCTGAGGGTGGACCCCGGCCCCATGTTCCAGCAGAAGATCCGCGAGGCGATCGAGACGCTCGAGGCGTTCGGCTACGGCATCTCCGAGCCTGACGACCGCAACGTCCTCATCCGCGACGTTCAGACGATAAGCCGCCTCTACCCCACCGAGTACGCGGCAGTGCTGGGGGCCATCCCGACCGAGGCGACCGTGGTCGAGTAGAGGCTGAGACATGCGCTTTCCCAAATCCGCAGCGCAAGTACGGGAATGTGGAATAGCGTTCAGATATATTCTACCCGGTCATCTCGGTGACGCAAATGCGGCACGGGTTTCCGCGAACGCGGATGCCCGTGCCTATCTTTTTATGATTGTGAATACGCCTGTGCGAATGTAGATGAAGCCCCGCGGTTCAGGCCGGGGATTTTCAGCCGCGCCGCCTGATTTCGAATAAAGGCCTGCAAATGCAGACGGCTTTCGGGGGGCCCGACGGCACCTCTCTCAAAAATGGGAGTATGGCCCGAGGCCGCACCTGTGCCCCAGCTCCGCCACGAGGGCATCGTTGTCGGTCACCGAGACGATGGCGTCGCCGTCGTAGGGCGCCTCGATGTAGACGCGGTCGAGCGAGTTGGCCGTCCCCGCCCAGAGCGTCCTGGTGCGCCGGACGCCCCGCACGTGGGCGTAGGGTATCACCGAACGCGTCCCAGCGTACACGACGACGAGGCGGTCGCCGTAGAGCTCGAGGCGGTTGCTGCGGACGGGAAGGGCGGCCAGGGCCACGAGGGCCGGGACGGGCAGCAGCGCGAGCCAGCCCCATAGGAGCGCGGGACTCGAGCTCAGGAAACACGCGATACACGCCGCGGATAAACCGCCCGCCACAATCACCATGGCCGCTATGAACCACGGGTCTGTCCTGCCGGGGAACACCCGCTCCGGCCGCTCGTCCTTCTCACCCATTACGGCCTCCCTCCCGACGCCCTCCCTGGCGGAGCGTGGGGCCGGAGAGTGCCTTGAACCCGTCGCCGACCATCTCGCCCCCCGTTCCGTGGGCCTTCTGTAGTGGTGTGTACCCCCGACTGTTCGACGGATGTCGTACGATTAAAAGTTTGTCTAACCTTTTAAGACGGGTGCAGCAAGATCGAGCAGATTGTCCGTGCGAGAGGCTTCCCGCCGCAGCGCCCGGTCTCGGGTTCGATGCATCGACATCCGTCTCAGGTGGTATCTCCGCTGCGCGGCATTGCGGGGTGCAAAGCCGCGCAGCGGAGATACCACGGAGTACGCCGAGGCTTTGCTCGCGTGGGCTGAAACATATTCCCAATCCGGGAATGCATATATATAAGTGCGATCGTTTTGCCGTAGATGGGAAACCCGTCGGCCGGGCGGGACCGGAGAGCCGGGCGGGACCGGAGGGCCGGGCGGCGAATGCGAAAGGCCGGATGCAGCCGATGCCCTGAATGAGGTCCCAACACATGGGAGGGGCAGGTGAATCCATCTCTTTGGCCGCTCCCGAGGGCATGGATTTCCCAGCCCTCGCCCCCGAGGACATCTTGCAGACGATTCGCAGGTCTCCGAGCGGTAGGTACCTGATGGAGCAGAGGGCCGCGCTGGCGTAGTTGCCGCACTTCGACGATATGGACGATGACGAGCTCCGCCAATTCGCCGCCCAAGTCAGGCCGTGATTTTATAGAATTCAGGGAGGACCGCTGTCACGTTCGCCGTTTAAGAAGGTGCCGCTTTGAAATATCTCGTCGAGGATTTCGATGATCCGGCAGATCCCGTCCAAGACTACGCCGAGGCCAAGCAAATCGTCCGAAAAGTACTCGGCTCCCACCCATCGGTGAGACAAGCTGCCACATGGCCATGGAAGCCTCATTTATTTGCGAAGAACATCGGCTAGCCGCAGGATTGAAATCATCGACCGATAAGTGAGTTCCACCTTTTCGCCCGCAAGCAGTCGTTTCGAGCCAATCTCATCTAGCCCCACAAGCCGAGAAAACAGCGGGCCGCTCATCGTGCCCTCGTCAATTGACTCCCTTATGGTCTTCAAAACGTCCGTATCATGAAGCGATGCCGAGCTGTAGGGGGCAACACGAGCGGAACTCTCAATTAACGACGAGACAAAAGGATGGAGATGCTTTGGACATAGTCCATCAAACACCACATCCCCATTGTCATCCGAGCCGACCAGGCGCCAAGTATAATGATCGACCCAGTCATCTCCGTCATATATGGCGTCCATGAGCAACTTCCCGTCTAGAGAGAGAAACCTATTTGGACATCGGGGCGCAAGACCGCAATCCATATCGGGCCTGCAGCAGCTCCAACCCAACGCACCACATAGGTTCCCTTTCGTACATGTGTATCAATCTCCCCGAAATGCCGGAGAATGCAATTCCAGACCCGTTTGTCGGATAGCAATCGACGTTTTTTTGTTTTCCGCTCACAACCTTGTATAGATATATCGTTCCAGCAAAAGAGAAGGTATCGTGACTATTTTAGATCTATATGGCCAATTCGAGCCCTCACCATGGCAATTGTGGCAGCTGGGTTTCTTTTCATTAAAATTTCACTTTGTTAAATCCCTGCCCCTAAGCATTAAACCCGAAGTCCACCGAGTGGGCGAAAGTAAAAGAGGGTCGAATCCGAAGCAGTTCCCAGACAATTGGCGTCCGGCCAGACACTTCGGTTTGGCCCTTTCTTTCCAGGACTCTATAACAGCAAAGCACCTGCTAGATGGGCTTCTTGTGGGTGGGTAATTGTAACAGCTGATTGAACTGCAACGCGCTGGGGCCAATAGGGCGAGGCAAACTGGCGAGGTGTGTCGTCGCGAGTGCAACCGCCACGGTCGACGACGCGGTCGTCCAGCTGCCGCGGCACGGTGCCACCGCTGTGTGTCTGGCCCTCGGCGCGACAGAAGGAGACACTGTTGTGGCCGATGGGCTAAGACCGTTGCCGACCAAGTGCCGTTAGCGGCCATTGGCACATGTCAGCCAGACTGATTCTGTGGGTATAGGGTGGCATTTCACTAAGGTCGGAAACTCCCGCAACCATTGATTGATTTCGACATGTCCGAAATTCATATTACGTATATGGGTAACAATCATTTATAGGATCCCTCAAGTAACCTTAGTAACCGAACCGGGGCAGAAGGGCCTACAAACAAGCCGCGACGAACAGCTTCTTCCGCATTTCTTTAGGCAAGCGAAAAGAGGGATGGCATGACGGCCAAGAGCTACGTAAAGATCGTTATTGTTGGCTCTGCACTTTGTCTTGCAATGGTGCTATGTGCATCATTTGCGAGGTATAGGTCCGAGCAGTCGTTCATCGATGGCGCTGAAAACGGTTTTGGCATAGACGGGATGTATGTCAACGATGGCGCGACCAGGCCGTCTATGGCGATTCTTGCAGGCGAAGACATGGAATGGCAAATCTGTAATGACGATGGCTCTTGTCTGAGTGGTCGTTTGGCCGCAACGAGCGACCCGAATTCGTTCGATCTTCTCGACAATGATGGATCGGATTGCGGTTCAGTTCACCTGTCGTATGCATCACGAGACGGGATGGACGGCATTCTCTACGTCTCCCACGAGACTGGCGATTTCAAGATGCGCAGGACTAACCGAGTGCCGGCTTTTATCGAGGAGTGAGAACTCCCGGCGGTCTGCCGATCAGGCCGCCGGGGTATCGAACCCCGCATTCATCCGTACACACACGGATGAATGCGGGAAGTGTCCGGATGAAGTTGATAATCAAGGAAACAATGCCGTTCTGCCTGGGACGGCTTTGGCCTGGACTTTAACTACAACATCGCGATCGACACTTATCAGCTCGTGCGACGCGCATGGCCAGATCTCGGACGTTGGTGCATGGAGGACCTTCGAGATTTACTGTACATCCAAAACGACGACGCACACCGCGTGCTCGCCGACTGCGAAGACGAGTTGGCTGTCTACAATGCGATCAGAAACGGCGTGAAGTCCGGAGAGCTTTCTGTCGAACCGCCGCGCCGTCGCGCGAGCCGACCGGGCAACCCGGGCAATCTGGTCCTGGCTCTCCCGGTCGTATTCCTACGATATCGCCCCTAGATCACCAATGTGTCAGATAAAGAATGAGGCAATGGCTGTGATCACGCCTACGGCGGACGCAACGACTGCGCCTTTTTTCCTCTCCTTTAGTCCGACGAATAGGGTTGCCGTAAAGTAAAGGGCGGAAATGCAGTCTATGGCAAGCAAAACGAGTTCCTTGGGCGGTTTCAGCAAAAGGTCGCTAGCAAAGAGTAATGCAAGCAGGGCAAAGCCGATTGTGACCAAGTATCTCGATTGATTTTGCGACAGCATGGCAACTGCCTTTCAGAACATGCAAGTGAAAAGTCGGTACGATGTCATTGCGGTTGCAAACAAGCCGCCGTCAGGACCGGTTGTCACGAGACCGGCGATAACGCATTTTCTCGGTTTCCAGCTCATGACAGACCCCTCTCTCATGGTGCAACGCATACATTATGAGATATGCACATTATCTCGCTAATCAATTTCAATATCCATCATCCAACTAAAGAATACTGACTCACTGGTTCAGCGACGATGCGTTTTTACCCTCGCGTTCCCACTCGCCGCGTCGGCGGTCGGAAGGGTCTCCGTCTCGCAATCAGCGACCTTGTAACCGTATCTGTCGAGCCAGGCGGCAAGCACGTCCCAATCGACGCGCTTCCAGTCGCCGCCCGGCGCGTGCTGCATCACGAGGCCTCCGGCGACCATGAGCGCGTGGATATGCCCTCCTTGCAGGCCAGCGATGATCCCGCCGGTGCATACGATGCCAGGTCGCTGTGCCGGCATGGCGCAAACGTATTGGCCTTTGTGCCCCTTTTGGCAACTTTAGCATGGCTGTAGGTTAAACCAACCCACAGCCATGAGCACGTTAACGTAGTACTATGCTAATTACACGGATAAAGCAGGGGTATTTTTCTTTGGCGAATAAATTTGTATTTTATGGCAAGGGGAGTGGCGTTAAGGTTTTCATCGCTATATCAGTTGCCGTGTTCGCATTCTCTGCGCTATTTCTAAAAGTGGAGCGTTGCCAAAAAGATAGCGGAGGTGACTATTCACATTTGTGGTTCGTGAGCGGATTGGTGTTGAACGTTGACAGCTCTGGCGATTTTACCATGTCGGTCGAAAGCGAAGATCCATATAACGACGGGTCTGATCGTCTGACCATTCTGGTTGATTCAGAACATACGCGCTATGTAAGCGATAGCCCCGTGAGCGTTGGGTCTAAAGTCAAGGTAGGCTATTTTCTCGATTCCCGAAAGAAAAATACGATTCGCTGCTCTTCTGTGGATGTGTTGGAATAATTTTTGAGTAACTATCAGTAAAAAGCTGCGAGCAAAGGCCGCTCCACGTGGGGCGGCCTTTTTGGTGGATAGACGTTGCGGAGGATGATTGATTGACGTTTTTACTCCGCATGGAAATCGAGTGAGGATTCTGTTCCACGAGGGGCGTGTTTTGAGGCTCTTGGCGGTACGTAATTCTCGTTCGGCGTCTTGACGGGACAAAACCCTCGGTTGACTTTTTGAAGCGTCCCTAGAATCAGCTGTTACGATAAAAACGGGGGGGGGTAACTCCGCGGACACGGCCTAGCGCGCTGCCATCCAGTGCCGATTCTGCCATACTCGCAATTCGGCGAGGATGAGGAGTATGAATTGATCGGGGCTTATAGGACAAAATGTGTGTCCTATAAGCCCCAAGGATGACGATTCCAATACGGATGACGACACCAAAACCGGCATCGACGGTTCCATGGACGATTCGGATTCCAAATAGGCCCTGTTAGTTTATCTACTTCTTTGCCGGTGTCGTATACGAAACCGCTATACCCGCGGCAATTGCCATGAGACAGCTCGCGATGAATCCGAACTCATACTTCAAAACGTTTGTTGCGGTCAGGGCGATAATCAACACGGTCGCAATTTGCAGAATTATCATTATTACGAAGAGATTGATTCCTTGTTTGGCCGAAGTCGCTGAGTGAGTTTGGCTTTGTTGATTCAGGTTGTAGCTGACAACAAAAGCGATCAGTTCGCTTGATACGGGGCCGACTACATAGAAAAAGATTGCGTCAATGAAGCCTATAGTGTTGTAAGTTGTTTCGCCGGAAAAAACAGCGTATAAAGCATATCCAAATCTTGGCTGATTCATGTATGAGTACGAAAAGACGAAGAGCGTCAATATTGCTACTACCAGAAGTGCATTCAGGACAAATCGTTTGCTTTTCATCGATCGCTCCTTCCGGGTGACTCTTATATGTAATTCTACAACAGCCATTATTTTCAAAGAATATGACTGTCCTAAATAACGTGCACTTTCGCTGGAGGGTCGCTGTTTGGCGGCCCTCTTTTTTGCACAGGCGCGGTGGGATGGTAATATCGGGCGGGAGTCAGCCGCTCTGATAGAATCGTCCTTGCTGTCGGCAGCCCTCGTGCCGGGCAGAGCCCTCCATCCGATGGGAGGTGATGCCCATGACCGATTTCACCGAGCTCGTGAAGCTCCTGACCGCTATGGTCTCGCTCCTCACGGCCCTTGTCGGCCTTTCCAAGGCACTCAAGCAGGGCTCGAAGCCCAAAAAGAAAGGTCACCGTCGCTAAGACGATGACCCAACTTCATTAAGCAACGGCTCTGCCCAGCTCTCTACAACTTGGGCTGCCGTCGGCACCATTTTACCCTCCTGACGAGGAATTCGTCCATATTTCAAAAACCAAATTGCGTTTGCTATCGAAGCCTTGATTATCGACTTTATCCGAACACCTCCCACATTCATCCGCACATGTGCGGATGAATGTGGGAACCCGATACCCTGAGGGCCGGGCCGGCCGGCCCCGGGAGATCGGAGGACGGTATGTCCGGAAAGAAGAAAAGGGGCTCCGCGAGGGCGGTCCCGAGGTCCTACGGAAGGCTCACGAGGCACGAGCGGGACACGGTCCAGAGGATGCTGGAGCGCAGGGCGTCGTGCAGGGAGATCGCGAGGGAGCTGGGCAGGTCGCCCTCGACGGTGAGCGCCGAGGTGGCGTCGCACAGGTTCGTGACGGCGCCGAAGTCCAGGCGCGGCGAGCGCGTCGACGGCTCGGCCGACCTGTCGGCGGCCTGCCCGCGCCTGGCGGCGTGGCCGCGCTGCTGCAACGGGTGCGGCCGGTACCGTGCGATCGGCTGCAAGCGCCGCCCGCACGTATTCTGTGTTTCGTCAAGAGGATTTGAGCAAAAAGAGCATCGGAAATTGAGCAGTCGCAGCATCGGAAGCGCGCACGCTTTTTGAGCGGCTAGCCCTCCTGCATGAGGGCATGGCGGACGCGGTAGGACTCGCCGCGGAACTGGACGAGCCTCCCGTGGTGGACGATGCGGTCGATCAGGGCGGCGGCCATCTGGTCGTCCCCGAACACCGCCCACACCTGCTGAACTCCAGGTTCGTGGTGAATACCACCGACTGCCTCTCGTATGCGTCGGCGAGGACCTGGAAGAGCAGCCTCGCCCCGTCCGCGTCGAGCGGGAGAAACCCGAGCTCGTCGATGACGAGCAGGCGGGCCTTGCCGATGAGCGCGGCCTCCCGGTCGAGCCTCCCGTCGTCGCGGGCGCGCCTCAGGCGCATCACGAGCGAGGACGCCGTGAAGAAGCGCGCCTCGAGCCTCCTCTCGCACGCCAGCGCGCAGAGGGCCGACGCCATGTGCGTCTTGCCGGTGCCGACGTCGCCCATGAGCACGAGGTCCTCCCTGCGCTCGACGAAGTCGAGCGCGAGCAGCGACTCGCGCCCCATGCCCTCCGGCCACGACACGGCCGACCAGTCGTAGCCGTCGAAGGTCTTGGGCGCCGGCAGCGCGCAGCGCCTGAGCAGCGTCGCGCGCTTCGAGGCCTCGCGGCTGGACCTCTCCGCCTCGAGGTAGCCCGCCAGGTACTCCACCTGCTTCGGGGTGCCGAGCCTCGACCACTCCTCCAGGACGGCGGTGGTGAGCGAGCACGACCGCCCGGCCTCCACGACCCTGCGGGCCAGCTCCTCGCTAGCTGCCATCGGCGACCGCCCCCTTCAGGAACCCGTCGTAGACCGACAGGTCGGCCCCGCCGGCCCCGCCGAGAGGGCGCGCGCAGAGAGGGGCGATGCCCCGCTGGCCTAGCCTAAGGGCGAAAACGGAATAGACGGACCGACCGTCCGGCTGAGTCTGGGAAGAGGTGCCGGGCGGCAGGCGGAGCATGGCCACCGGACCCATCGAAACACATCTCCACCGTTCCTTCAACTGGGAAAACGACGCCCCCGTGGCCTGAATGGGGCCTCGGGGGCGTTCGGCTAACTGCGGGAACGGCCTATCCGCTCAATGTGTTCGGCTGAGATCGGAAATCAACCATATTATGGGCACAGTCGGCAATTGGGTTGGATAGCCTCGCACCGGAGGAATCAACATGAGTACAAGTAGCTACAAACCGCAAAAAGGCCGTGGCCTCCCGTGGCCTTTAGACACGGACGCTCCATCGGTTGCCGATCAGGCCGAGACGCCTAGCGAGATGGAGGCGGCGCTTGACGTTCGACAGGATGAGATTGCAAAGAGCGAGATCCTGAGTGGAATCAACAGGCCATCCTACGACTCATTATTTGCGGTCGCGAAGAATCGCGTCCAGCTTGCGATTCTGATCATGATTTGCTCCTTCCAGACGTCCAAAGGGCCTAATAGGAAGGATGCCAACGGAAAAGAACTTACAAAAGGTCTTTTCATGCGTCAGGACAAGCTCGAAAAAAAGTCTGTTCGACTCAACCGACTGTATCGAAAGCTCTGGGCGAGCTGGCTCATCGAGGCATCATCATGAAGACCGATGGGGTGTGGGTCATCGTTTGGGCTCAGCTCGATATTCAAGCGCGTGAGGCCGGATGGGATCCGCGCGCGGACGCGGGCGGCGAGGTCGGACGTGAAAGCCGGACCGCAGAGGTATCGAGCGCACGCGGCCAGGGCCTCGAGGGCGCCTGGCGGGTAGGGAGATCCGAGCATGAGGCAGGACAACGCGCAGGCCCGCGAAAGGTTCACGAGCTCCCCCGCGACGCGGCTGGACCCTCGGCTGCCCCTCGTAAAGGATGCAGAAGACACGGTCGAGGTCCGACGGTTCGACCAGGCTGTACCGGCAGTCCGCGTACAGTGCGCAGCCCCTCCCACGCGGGTCGCCGTCCGAGTCCTCATCCGGCTCATGATGGCGCACCTCAACCCAAAGGCCCTCCAACACGTCGTCGAACCCGAAATCGAGCTCCGCCTGGACGCTCTCGCCGAGCGCATCGCCCAGGGCGAGCTCCGGCACCTTCGTCACACGGCCGTCCAGCCACTCAATCTCTGTCATCGCGCGCATGGTGCAAGCCCCTTCCGACACGGGATTGTCAGCTCAACCCGACCCTTACCATACGGACGAACATAACTCGCCAGGGGGAAGCCCCTGAAGGCCGTGCGCCACAACATGAGGCCGAATCCGCCCCCGGCTGGACAGGCCAACAACGAAGGAGCACACGGAACCGGCGCGGCGTTACAACCGTCCCGGCAAGCGTGTCACTTGGCCAAGTCATGATGCCGACAAACCCGGAAATGCTCCAACGGAGCGCCGAACGAGCGTAACAATATAAAGCCGTGCAACACGTGTTGGACGACCGGAACATCCCAAACAAAGGCCTGTAGGTCCCACCTTCAAGCCCAATAGCAAAATGTGCATCAGCGGATTTGCAGCGATACAAGTCTCAACCGTCACCATCACACCGCAGCGCGCCTAGTCCCACTCATCCTACTGCAAATGTCCCAGAACGAGAAAACGACCAGCTTAACATGCCAACCTTTATATCCGCACGCGCGTAATTCAACTCATAAGGACCGGCTATCCCTTACCTGTGACACAATCTCAAACGCACAGAACAGAATCATCAGTCCAATCATCGTATAAGAGGCAGACGAACCTTCAAGCACTATTCCACAAAGAACAATCTCCGCGCAGCCAATAAGAACTGTTATCAGGCGCTCTGCCTTTTTGCTCTCGCCGCTCGCAAAAAAAGGCGGCAAAGTGCACAAGATCACATATAGCCCGGGAAGGGAATACAGGATCGATAGTCCAAGTCCCCCATCAACCGCAGTGCTTTGCGTAAGAATCAACTGAACCCAAACGGCAATTATCACTGAGCAGGTTGTCGATAAAAGAAGACTAGAAATATAGCACGCAACAAAGTCCCGTCGCATTCGAGCAGAGAAATCCGCGAACTCTCTTCGCCGCGTGGAAACAATAAGGTACACAGAAATTGCAATAGAACCAATCAGAGAAAACAGCGGAACAACCAGCAATTCAAGCTTATTACCCCATCGATCAACCACACCCCCACTCCAATGAGCGGGAATTGTATCAGGGAGGACTGACCAAGCCGCCCATAGAATCAGAAATGGAAGAATAGAGAGGATGAAAGATGATAACACTGCAGTAGTTTTTTTTGAGGTTCTCATCGATTCCGCAT
Organism: Collinsella aerofaciens; assembly: GCF_040926265.1. Classification (GTDB taxonomy): domain Bacteria; phylum Actinomycetota; class Coriobacteriia; order Coriobacteriales; family Coriobacteriaceae; genus Collinsella; species Collinsella aerofaciens_BB. The sequence goes on from NZ_JBCOIL010000002.1 coordinate 42,075, forward strand.
CTCCTTGCGCGCCCACATTCCACTCCGCCTTAAATCAAGTATACGTTTTGGAACGGGATGTCACTCCGAACGCCTTACCCTCTTAGTGTGAATGCCGCTGCGGCATTGTTGACTCATCCTTAGTAATCGCGTCTATCCTCTGCAGCATCAGCCAAAGCAATCCGAGAGGAGCCGCACATGCATGCAGCGGAAATTCCTTTCGGGGGGGGGTATCTCCCAGATTTACCCGCCGCCCGAAGGGGCGGTCGACAGTCGAGTACGTACTGATCATCGCGATCATCGTCCTGGTGGTGCTGATCGCGGGACCGTGGGTCTCGTCGGCGATCACAAACCAGTTCAACACGGTGGCGGGGACGCTCGGCAACGGAATCTCAAAGGGTAGCTGGGAGTCGGGCGGCACGGGCGGCGGCAACGGGTCGTTGACCGACGCCGACATCGTGGACCCCGTTCACGGGATAGCGTTCGCCGTGTACTCGGAGGACGACCACAGCCTCATGTTCTACAAGCGCCGCGGGGTCCCCAGAGTCGGTGACATGTTCAACAGCCGCCGCGTGACGGCGGTGTATACGGGGTTCGAAAATGGATACGCCACCGCGACCGTAGGAAACGACGGCAAGACGACTGCCCCCTGGTGGCCTAACAGAAATAATATCGTGGCCGTAAAGGCCATTGACGATGGCATAGAAATCCACTCGTTGGCATTTTGCTTTCAGTACATGGAGAACTGCAAGAGCTTTGATCTGGCAAAGTTCGACATGTCGAACTGCACAAATCTGCAGCACGCATTCGCGTATTGCGGCAATGCGACTTCCTTCAGTATTTCAAGCTGGGATACGTCCTCGGTCGTCGAATTCGACTCGGCGCTCAAAAACCTTTACAAGGTCGAGGAGATTGACATCTCCGGATGGTCGACGCGGAAAGCCGGCGATTTACGTCTCCTTTTTTCCACCGACAGTTCGCTGAAAAGCATGAAATTTGGACCAGGGTGGAAGACCTCAGATGTTATGGATATGCTCGGCATGTTTAGCTATTGCAAAAATCTAAACCTCGACTGTTCCGATTGGAATGTCCCAACCTATGCCAATCATAGTGACTTCAATCACTGCGCCCCCGGCGTTATCCTCCCGAAGGCGTGGCAGTAGGTCTGAAGAAACAAAACGGCAAGCAGTTTATGTGGCGCGGGCACCCGTGCCGCCGTTGCCTCAGCGGCACGTTACGGGCTAGTCGGTTCGCTTTAACGTACGCTCTGCATGCAATATCAATCCCCATGCGAAGGGAGTGTCGCATATGCATGCAGCGGCAATTAACCTTCGGGGGGGGGTGGGTATCTCCTAGGAATACCCGCCTCCGAGGCCAAGGAGCCATCGAGTACGTTCTGGTCATCGCGATTATCGTCCTGGTTGTGATGATAGCCGGCCCTTGGGTCTCGTCGGCAATCAGGAACCAGTTCAACACGGTGGCGGGAGTATTGGTAAACGGGACAGCAGGTGGGACTTGGGAACCGAGCGGTTCCGGCAGCGGTAACGGCGCGGGTTCCGCGACCGTCCAGGCGGCGCTCGCCAAGGACGCGAAGGACACGCGAAGGACTGGACCCTCGGTGAGCAGAAGGCAGTTGCCGAGGACATCGCCGCCAAGGGCGAGGCGTCGCCCGCCTACGCCAAGGCGAAGGCCGCGATGGATGCCGGCACCGAGTTCTCGATGAAGCTCACCGATGGCAAGACGCTGACTTACCGCATTATCGGCATCAATCATGATGACCCTGCAGGCGGATCCGGCAAGGCGGGCCTCACGTTCCTCACCACCACGACGGGCATTTGGTCCCCCATGAACGCGATTGACACCAACGCCGGCGGTTGGGAGAAGTCTGAACTCCGTCAGAAAATGAACTCCGGCAAGATCTGGAATCTGATGCCCTCCGATTTCTAGTCCAGGGTGAAGGCCGTCAAAAAGCTATCGAACAATGTCGGGGGCGGTGATGAGAACAAGAACGCCGCCGTGACGGCTACCTAGGACAAGCTGTTCCTGCTCAGCTACTCTGAGATCGCCCCCCACCTCCTATTGGGCATCCTATCCCTGGACTTCCTCCGAGGGCACCCAGTACGAGGCCTTCAAAGGCAAGGTGACGGAGAACTATAATCCCAACTCTGCCATTGCCATTGGCAGCGGTTGGTGGGAGCGTTCGGTGTTTCCGAACGCCTCGAAGGGCTTCCTCCATGTCGACAGCAGCGGCAATCCGTCGGACAGCAACTCCGCGCCGGGCTGGTTTTGCGTCTCCCCCGCCTGGTGCTTCTAGCTTGTCTAGCGCAAAGCCCGCGTTACCCCGCGCGTGCTTTCTTTTGGCGACCGAACGAACGGCTTCAGGTTCATGGCACGGGTAGTCGGATTGAAGAGAAATGGGGTCATACAGCGGCTCTCAGAGCGCCTGCCGCACTCCCCCGCCATTACCTCTGCTGCGTCCTCGTATAGAGTCCATCCTGCTTGGTGTTTCGAGTTCGGGGCGTATACGGTGGATGGATAATGGATTCACTTCGATGACGGCGTTTACGGGAGCGACCATGGCGATGCGCGAGATCGCGGTCAAGTTCGATGAGGGCGAAATGGCCTTGATTCAGGGTCATGCGGACGCCACGGGCATGACCTTTTCCGAGTTCGTGAGAAGGGCCGCGTTCGAGAAGGCTGAGGACATGGCGGACATCGAGGCCTACAACGAGGCTTTGGACGGGGACGGCGGCACTCGCTACCCGATGGAAGAGGTCGTGCGCATGGCGGTGGAGGCTGAGTGATTGTCCACACGCGTTGTCTGTCTCGGCTCTAAAGGCTTCTCTTGGGCGGGGTTCGGCTTATAGCCGGGTCCCGCTTTTTTGCGGCTTTCAGTTGTCTTTCTGAAGGTATGAAATGGCTGCCTCGATATGAATACGGTCGGCATTCGAAGCGGACGTTATAGCCGCGCTAATAGCGCATGACTTTCTCCCCTGCCGTCATCGTTGCCGCAGCGGCAAGACCGTTGCAAATACTTGGAATAGCCCTACGCTCGGCTCGTATTGCAAACCCCGAGTGAAGGGAGCCGTATATGCATGCAGCGGCAATTAACCTTCGGGGGGGGGTCGCTCCTGAAACGACCCGCTTCCGAGGGCAATCAATTATCGAGTACGTCCTGATCATTGCCGTCATCGGCCTGGTCATCGTGTTCGCGGGACCCGGCGTGGCCGGAGCCATCCGAAACCAGTCCAACCTGGTCGGCAACACGGTGAACAATGGGACGGTCGGCGGCGTCGAGGGAGGCGCGTCCGGTGGCGGCTCCGCAGGCGCCGATTCCGCGGCCGTCCAGGTGGCCATCGCCAAGGACGCGAAGGACTGGACCCTCGACGAGCAGGAGGCGGTTGCCAAAGACATTGCCAAGAACGGTACATCGTCTATCGCCTACGCCAAGGCCAAGGCCGCCATGGATGCCGGCACCAAGTTCTCGATGAAGCTGACCAATGGCAAGACGCTCGAGTACCGTATCATCGGCATCAACCACGACGACTTGGCCGATGGTAGCGGCATGGCAGGCTTGACGTTCGAGGCGACCAACTCTGCCTTGGGTAGCCAGAGAATGAACGCTACGGACACCAATGCCGGTGGTTGGGATAAGTCCGAGCTCCGTACCCGCCTCAACAGCGGTGACCTCTGGTTGCTCCTGCCCAGCGAGCTCCAGTCAAAGGTGAAACCCGTCACAAAGACAACCGATAACGTTGGCGGTAACGGGGGCGGTGCCCCCTCGGCGACGACCGACAAGGTTTTTCTGCTCTCGGCAACCGAAGTATACGGGGATATGCAATCTGACGGCATCCAGTACGAGTGCTACAAATCCAAGGGCGTGACGAGGTCGAACTATTCCGGTGCATCAGGCTATAGCCACTGGACTCGTTCCGTGAGACCGCGCAGCTCCACATCCTTTCGCTATGTTCAAAGCGGCGGTATTTGCTACAGCTACAGCGCGGCGGACTCGTTTTATGTCCTCCCCGCTTTCTGCTTCTGATCTCTTTCATCGCAAAGCCCCCGCAATCCTGCGAGGGCTTTTCTTGTGGCGATTACTCAAACAATTCGAGGTTCATTGTACAGGTAATCGGGTTGAGGAGAAATGGGGTCATACAGCGGCTCTCAGAGCGCCTGCCGCACTTCCCCGCCATTACCTTTGCGGCATCCTCGTATGGAGTCCATCCTGGTTGGCGTTTTGTTGTAACCGCTCACTTGTCCACAGATCAAGTGAACTGCTGGATTAAATACAGCGACACACTAGTTCGTTACAGTCGCCATATCTGCGTAAATCGCCGCGATAAATACAGCCTGTACTCGTCTGTATACCAGCTACGCGTATGTAGATTCATGTCGCGTTAATAAATCGGCTCAAGCGCGTGCAAAACGCGCAAGTAACCGCAAAAAGCGATTATCGCGCAGGTAGATTTTTGGCACCCTGTTGCTTAATCAAAATTAAGCAATTGCTTAAAACAAAAAAGGTCAGGCACTAGGTGCCTGACCTGCGAAACTTCTGGTCGGGACGACTGGATTCGAACCAGCGACCCCTTGACCCCCAGTCAAGTGCGCTACCAAGCTGCGCCACGTCCCGAAGCTTTTTTTGTTGCTCTGCTCTCGCTCGCAACAGGAAGTATATTAACCCGAAACTTTAGACTTGTGCAAGAACTTTTTTACAATTTTTGAAGCAAGTCCAAAATTGTATCTGCGAGCTGGGGTTTTGTTAGCACGGGAAGTTCCTGTGTACCCGCTGTGCTCACAATCCAGGCCTTGTTAGTGTCGGTACCAAAGCCTGAATCGGCGCGCGAGACATCGTTGGCGATAATGGCATCGCAACCTTTGCGTGCCAATTTGCGCTCGGCGTACTCGACAACGTTATCGGTCTCGGCCGCAAAGCCGATCACGCATCGCTCGCCCTTCTGGTGTGAGAGCTCGGCCAAGATATCGACCGTTTCGACAAGCTCGATGCGATCCAAGCGTTCGTTGGACTTTTTGAGCTTATGGTCCGCAGGGGTGGCGGGGGTATAGTCGGCGACGGCGGCCGCACAAATTGCCGCATCGGCCGTCTGGAAGGCGCTCAGCGCCGCCTGGAGCATTTCTGCGGCGGTCTGCACGCGCACGCACTTCACGCCGTGAGGAACATCGAGTGATGTCGGTCCCAGCACAAGCGTGACCGCGGCGCCGCGGCGAGCAGCCTTCCCCGCCAGGGCGATGCCCATCTTACCCGAAGAGCGGTTACCAATGAATCGCACCGGATCGATCGACTCGTGCGTGGGGCCGGCGGTAATCACGATGCGCTTACCTTCCAGGTCCTGAGGCGCGGGGTTGAGCACCTCGCAGACAGCCTCGAGGATATCCTCGGGCTCACTCATGCGTCCCGTGTCCACGTCGCCGCAGGCAAGGTAGCCGCTGCCCGGACCCACCACATGGACACCGCGCTCGCGCAACGTGGCCATGTTGGCCTGCGTCGCCGGCGCCTTCCACATGCCGTTATTCATAGCGGGTGCGATCACGATGGGTCGCGGTGTGGCTAGTAGCGTGGTGGAAATAAGGTCATCGGCGATGCCGTTGGCCATCTTGGCGATGATATTGGCCGTCGCGGGTGCCACGACCACCAGATCGGGCTCCTGTGCCAGCGAAATGTGGTGGATGGGGTCGGAGGGATCGTCGAATAGGCCCACGGCAACGGGCTCGTTGGTGAGCGCACGGAAGGTAAGCGGGCCCACGAACTCCGTGGCATGCTCGCTCATAACGACCTTGACGTGGGCGCCGCGCTTTTGCAGCAGGCGCACGATATTGCACGACTTATAGGCGGCGATCCCGCCGGTAATACCCAGCAGGATCGTTTTTCCCTCAAGTTGCATTGAATTGTTGGGTGCCGCCGTCATCATTTAAGCTTCCTTGCTGGGAAGCACCAGCAGGCGGTGGCAGTACGGGCAGTGCGTAATCTCGCTGCCGTCGTGGTTGAGGTCGCTCATGGACGACGCCTGCAGCGCGGTGTGGCAGACCGTGGGGATGTTGCCCTTGATGGTCTCGACGGCCAGGCCGCGGAACTGCTTGAGCAGACGCTCGTAGTCGGTGAGCACGCCGGTCGGCAGCGTGGCGGCAAGCGCGGTGCGCTCCTTAGTGGCGGCATCGATCTGAGCCTGCAGATCGGTAGCCTTGGCGCGAGCAGCCTTGGTATCGGCCTTTACGCCCTCCTCGAACTTGGCGATGATGGCCTGCGCGCGAGCCTCGCGGTCGAGCGCCTCCTTATGAGCGACAACAACGTCCTTGCGGGTGTGCTCAATCTTGTCTAGGCGTTTGGCCAGGGTGGCGAGCTCGTTTTCTAGATCCTGAACCTCGCGGTAGTCGGAGCCGTCGACGTGACGCTTTTTGGCAGCCTCGATGGCGTTGTTGGTCTGAATCTCGGTGGTGTTGAGATCGTCGAGCTCAATGTCCAGGTCCTTGCGCTGGGCGTAGAGCTTGGTCATCTCGGACTTGAGCTTCACATAGGTCTTGCGCTTGGAAGCGAGCTCCTTGAGCTCCGGCATATTGGCAAGTTCGCTCTTGTTGCGGGCGAGCTCCAAATCGATCTGTTGCAGCTTGAGTAGCGTAGCGCCGGCGCTCATAAGTTCTCTCCTTTTGTCACAGTCCACCATTGGCAAGGGTTCAGTATTTTAATCGTATGACGGGGGTCGACCCCGGCGTCAACCGCAGAGTTCATCAAGATATCCACGAACGGCTCCTCGGAGCGGTCATGGCCGAGCAAAACCACTGGCAGCCCGCGCAAGGCAAGGTCTTGCGCTACGTGGTAGCCCGCCTCGCCCGTCACGACAACGTCCGCGCCCGCGGCGATGGCAAGCTCTCCAAAGTCACCCAGGGAGCCGCCCAGAATGGCAACGGTCCGGCACGGGTAATCGGCCTCGCCCCATACGCGGGGGTCGCTGCCAAACGCCGCTGCGGCGCGCGCGGCAAGGTTACGCAGGCTGCAGGGGTCGTTCAGCGTTGCAAGCGCGCCCAGGCCGGTCGCTTCGGGGTCGTCCACGTGCTCCAGTGAGCTTGCGGGTGCGGCGTCCAACAGCGTACTTAGGCAAACGCGAGCCTCATACGAGCGGTCCAGGTTGGTGTGAAGCGAGATGATGCTCACGCCGCAACGAGCTGCCTCGTACAGCGCAGCGCTGCACTGGGGACGCGCGGATGCGGCCGGACAAAAGGCCTCGGGCGCCTTGATATAGATGGGATGATGCGTCAGCAGCACGTTGGCGCCGGCCTTGAGAGCGCGGCGCACGTTGGCCTCGGTCGCGTCGAGTGCGCAGGCAACACCGGTGATCTCTACAGCGGGATCTCCCACAGATAGCCCAACATGATCCCAGCCCTCGGCATCCGCCTTGGGGTAGCGCGCCAGCAGCGCGCGTTCAAGTTCGGCGACGATCATGCGGCACCTACGATCGAGAGCAGCGTCTGGGCAAAGTCGTCCAGATCGCTCGGATTCACGCGGTCATCGAAGGAAATACGCAGTGCGCCCAGCGCCTGCTCGCGACCAATGCCCATGGCGCTGAGCACGTGACTCGGGTCCATGCTGCCGCTCGAGCAAGCCGATCCGGCCGACACCTCAAAACCGGCGGCGTCGAGCTTGATGATGAGCTCCTCGGAGTCCATGCCGTCGACGTAGATCGAAACCATACCCGGCAGACGATCTGCCTGCGCGTAGTCGCCCATGGTGGCGTGAATGTGCGGATGGGCCGTAAGCGTGGCGTAGAGCTTGTCGGATGCGGCTTGCAGCTTCTCGCGCTCCTGGGCCACATGGGGCACCAGCGTACGGGCGGCAGCAGCAAAGGCCAGCTGCGTGCGCAGGTCCTGCGTACCGGCGCGACGTCCGGCTTCCTGTCCGCCGCCAAAGATGCGGGGGCGCAGCGGCGTGCGAGTCTTAACGTAGAGCGCGCCGGAGGCAACGGGACCGCCAATCTTGTGGGCGGCGACGGACATGGCGTCGACACCCAGCTCGGCGGCATCGAGCGGAATATGCAGATAGCCCTGGATGGCATCGGTGTGGAACAGGGCGCCTGCGGTGTGCGCAGCCGCGGCAAGCTCGCGGATAGGCTGCACCACGCCGGTCTCGTTGTTGGCGACCATGATACTCACGAGCGCGACGTCGTCGCCGAGCAAGTCGCTCAGCGCGGCAAGCTCGATGTAGCCCGCACGGCAGGGCTGCACTAGGTCGACGGTAAAGCCGGCAGCGCGCAGCAGCGGCAGGTTGTACAGGATCGAATCGTGCTCGATGGCAGATACGATCACGCGGTTACGCTTGCGGTCGCGCTGACGAGCGCCCTCGGCAAGACCGAGGAGCGCCAGCTGGTTGGCCTCGGTGCCGCCGTTGGTAAGGATGATCTCGGACGGGCGAACGCGCGCGCCAAAGCTACGGGCAATCTCGCGACGTGCCACCTCCAGGCGCGCGGCGGCCTTACGGCCGAGCGAATGCAGCGAGTTGGGGTTGACGCCGGCAAGCTCGCTGTCGTCATATTCGCGCTGCGCAAGGAGCGCCTCGGCGCGCATGGGCGTCGAGGCGGCATAGTCAAGATTCACGGGTATGCGGTTTTGACCTGCGGTCATAAGGGTTTATGCCTCCTGTGCAGCCTCGTTGCCCAGCTTCTGCAGCAGTGCAACCTCGGCGGCGGGATCTTCGGACTTAAATACGGCGGAGCCGGCTACGAGCACGTTGGCGCCGGCCTTGACGACCTCGGCGATGTTTTTGGAAGAAATGCCGCCGTCGACTTCGATCAGTGGCGACACGCCGTGACGCTCACACATGGCCTTGAGCTCGTGAAGTTTGGCGATAGTACCGGGGATAAAGCTCTGGCCGCCAAAGCCGGGGTTCACGCTCATGAGCAGCACCATATCGACAACGTCGAAGATGCTCTCGAGCACGCAGACGGGGGTGGCGGGGTTGAGCACCACACCGGCCTTGACGCCGCGCTGCTGCAGATGGGTGAGCGTGCGGTGCAGGTGCGTGGAGGCCTCATAGTGCACGGTGATCATATCGGCGCCAGCATCGGCATACCAATCGACGGTCTCGTCGGGGTTCGACACCATCAGGTGCGCGTCGACCGGTACAGCGGTGGAGCGCTTGACGGCCTTGAGGATGTCGACGCCAAAGGTGAGGTTGCCGGTAAAGTGACCGTCCATGACGTCGAAGTGCACGTAGTCGGCACCGGCGATCTTGTCGAGTTCGCCCTTGAGGTTGGCCATGTCGGCCGAAAGGACAGACGGAGCGATTTTGATGGAACCCATGGTAGAAGCCTTTCTGCGCTAGTCGGTGAGTCCGTAGAACTCTTGAGAAGGGACGCGGTCGGTAAGAATCTCGAGCGCCCTATCCAAAGTAACACCGTTGTAGAGCGTTTGCTCCACGGCAAAGGTGAGCGGAATGTCTACGCCCAGTGAACGGGCGAGCTCGCTGACGCTCCGGGCCGCGACGGCGCCCTCGACCACCATATGCGTGCGCGCCTGGTACTCGTCGAGCGACACGCCGTGGGCAAACTCGTAGCCAAAGGTGCGGTTGCGCGAATGCTCCGAGGTGCAGGTGGCGATGAGGTCACCCATGCCGGCGAGTCCCATGCACGTTATGGCCTGCCCGCCGCGGGCGTGCACCAGTCGGCTGATCTCGGCCAGGCCGCGCGTCATGATAAGGGCAAGCGTGTTGTCGCCCGCGCCGGTACCGGCGGAGATGCCGCATACGATAGCGATGACGTTTTTCATGGCGCCGCAGACCTCGACGCCCGTCATGTCCTGCGACAGATAGATGCGGAAGGCCGTGGAAAGCAGCAGCTCCTTAAAGGTCTCCCCCACCTGCTGGTCTTTACTGGCGATGACGGCGGCAGAAAGCCCGCCGCGGCAGATCTCCTCGGCATGGTTGGGGCCCGAGAGCGCCGCCACGCGCGCCTCGCTGCCGATCTCGCTGGCGATGACCTCGCTCATGAGTAGGCCGGACTCGGGCTCAATGCCCTTGGTGAGGCAGAGCACCGGGGTGTCGGTGGCGATGAAAGGTGCTGCCTGATGACATACGCTGCGCAGGTGCGTGGAGGGCACGGCAAAGATGATGGCCTCGGCGCCGTCGAGTGCCTGCGACAGGTCCATGGTGGCGACAACGTTGCCGGGCAGCTCGTAGTCCACCAGATAGCGGGGATTACGGTGCTCGCCGTTAATGCCGGCGGCCGTCTGCTCACTATGGGCCCACATGGTCACGCGCTCGGCTCGAGCGGCGGCAAGGCCGGCGACGGCGGTTCCCCAAGAGCCAGAGCCAATCAGCGCAACATTCATGACTCTCTCCTACTTATCGTCGGGCTCGGTGACGCGCTTGGTAAACGAGAGCTTGGACTCCTTACCGGTCATGAGCTTTTTGATGTTCGCACGATGGGCCCACACCACGGTGATGCCGATCATCGCCATGCAAAACTTAAGTCCTAGGCTGCTGTACGGAAAGACCGCACAAGCGGCAATGGGAAGACCGATGGCCGCGGCAAGCGAGCCCACCGACACGAACTTGGTGATGGCGACGGCCACGATAAACATGCCCAGCAGCGACAGACCAATGGGCCAGTACCATGCGAGGATAACGCCCAGACCCACGGCGATACCCTTGCCTCCATGGAAGTTGAGGTAGGGCGAGAAGATGTGTCCCCACACGGCAGCCAGGCAAATGACGCCGAGCATCCAGTCGCCGGCGGCACCGGGAGCCATAATGCTCACGGGGAAGCCATAGCCCACGCTCGCAATGAGCGGACGCGCGATAAGGACGCAGATGGCGCCTTTAAGGCAGTCGAGCAGCAGCGTGAGTGCGGCCACCTTGGGGCCGGCCACACGCAGGGCGTTGGTGGTGCCGATGTTGCCGGAGCCCGCCTTGCGAATGTCGGTGTGGTTGAACACGCGGCCCAGGATCAGGCCAAACGGAATCGCCCCGATAAAGAACGAGACCACGGCGCAGATGGCGGTCAGAAGAATCGGATTATGCATCCTTTTGCTCCTTCTTCCTAAAGAAGAGTCGAATGGGCGTGCCGGAAAAATCGAAGGTCGAGCGCATGCGGTTCTCGACGTAGCGCTGGTAGGTGTCGTTGACCAGGTCGCTGTGGTTGACGAAGAACGTGAACGTCGGCGGGTTGACGCCCGTCTGGGTCACGTAGTGCATTCGCAGGCGGCGCTTGCCGTCCACCACGGTATGACCGAACTCGCGCAGGTCGGTAAGGAACGTGTTGAGGCGCGAGGTGCTGATCTTCTGCGAGCGCGTCTTTTCGGCGGCGTCTACCATTGCCCAGATCTTCTCGACGCTGCGGCCGGTCAGGGCAGAGATGCGCAGGTACTGGGCCCAGGGAGCCATGACGCCCAGACGGCGGTCTACGGTCTCCATGCAGGCCTCGCGCTTGCGGTCGTCGTCGAGCAGGTCCCATTTGTTGAGCAACACCACGATGGCGCAGCCGCGCTCGATGGCCAAGCCCATGACCTTCTGGTCCTGCTCGGTGACGCCCACGGAGGCGTCGACGACGAGCAGCGCCACGTCGGCGCGGTCGATGGCGCGCAGACCGCGGACCATGGAGTAGTACTCGATGTTCTCGTACACGGTGCTCTTCTTGCGAATGCCCGCGGTGTCGACCATGCGGTAGTGCTTGCCGTCGCGCTCGACGACGGTGTCGATGGCATCGCGCGTGGTGCCGGCGATGTTGGACACGATGGAGCGGTCGGCGCCCAGGATGCGGTTGAACAGCGAGGACTTACCGGCGTTGGGGCGGCCGATGATGGCCACATTCAGCGCATCGGGGAACGCGTCGGCGACCTCGTCCTCTTCCTCGGGCAACAGGGCTACGATGTCGTCGAGCAGGTCGCCCGTGCCGTGGCCGTGCAGGGCCGAGAGCGGCGTGGGCTCGCCGATGCCGAGGGAATAGAACTCCCAGATGTTGTCATTCTCGCGATCGGGGTTGTCGAGCTTGTTCACCAGCAGAAAGACCGGCTTGTTGCAGCGCTTGAGCATGCGGGCGACCGACTCGTCCTCCTCGGTGACGCCGGTGCGGCCGTCGACCACAAACAGGATGACGGCGGCCTCCTCGGCGGCGGCAAGGGCCTGGTCGCGGATGGACGTGGCAAAGACGTCATCGCTCTTGAGCGGCTCGATACCGCCCGTGTCGACGATGGTGAACTCGCGGCCGTTCCAATCGGCCGTGTGATACGAGCGGTCGCGCGTGACGCCGCGGGACTCGTGGACGATGGCGTCCGAGGTCTGGGCCAGGCGGTTAACGAGCGTGGACTTGCCCACGTTGGGGCGTCCGACGACGGCGACGATAGGTTTCATCTGCTCTCCTTTAATGGGTAGGGTCAGCGGGAATAGTTGAATTGGCGGGCGTTGTGCCAAGGATGTGCTCCAGGGTATCGAGCAGCTCATGCGGCATGGTCGATACCACATGAACTTCGGCGCCGCGACCGGTAAGGCTTGCGAGTAATTCGTCACGATGATACTCGTCAAGGGTCATACCATCGGCGTTGAACATGAGCTTAGGCACAAAGAGCATAACCCCCGACAGGTCTTGCGGCAGCTGCTCCAAGATGTCGCAGGCGACGATGAGGCCGGTCACGTCCACGTTGCCGCCAAAGTAACGGTTTTTGATGGCCGTGACGGTACCGGCAAGGCCCTGTGGAGACTCCACAAAGCGCGCTACGGTGTCGCGCGCGCTGGCACCGGAAAGGCATAAGAGGCGCTGGCTGCGCCCGGCGATTGCCTCGCGGACGCAGGCCAGACGCTCGGCGTCGGCGGCAAGCACGTCGTCGGTCTCGTCCAGATACGAGCGGATCATGCCGATGCCGTCGTAATACTGCGGGTAGCCGTCGTAGAAGTCTGCCTCGGGAGGATCGATGCCGGCGTCCAGATAGAACTCGTCGCTCATCTGGAAGGTGTGGCGGCCAAAGCGCTCGTAGGCTCGATCCTGGAAAGGACGAATCATGGCAATGGTCTCGCGCGCAAGCTCAGGTTTGTCGCTGTATGACCAGGTAAAGCGATTCTGGTGCTTGGTAAAGCCCAGCGGGACGATGCCCAGGCTCGTAATCTGCTCGTGCTCCTCGCAAAAGCGCAGGGTCTTTTGCAGTTCCTCGCCGTCGTTCATGCCGGGACACAGCACAATCTGCGCGTGAATCTCGATGCCGGCGGCCATGATGGCCTCGAGTACATCCATGCCGCGCTGGGCGTTGCGGCCCATCATACGGCGGCGGACGTCGGGGCTTACGGCATGGACCGACACGTTCATGGGGCTCATGTTGCGTTGGATGACGTTTTGAACATCTTCGTCGGTGAGATTCGTGAGCGTGACAAAGTTGCCCTGCAAAAAGCTCAGGCGGTAGTCGTCATCGCGAATATAGAGCGTTGAGCGGCCGCCCTTGGGCAGCATGGTCATAAAGCAGAACACGCAGGCGTTCACGCAGGTTCGCATGCCATCGAAGATGGGGCCATCGAACTCAAGGCCCCAGTCCTCTCCCGGGAAGCGGTCGAGCTCGACGGGGGTAACGCTGTTGTCGCGCGGGTCGAAAACCTCCAGTTCGACGGTGTCGTCGTCGGCCTCCCAGAGCCACACGATCATGTCGGTGAGCGCCTCACCGTTGACCGTGAGCACGCGCATACCCGGCTCGATACCCACATCCCACGCGGGCGATTCGGGACGCACGCTCTTTACGAGCGCGCCCTCACCCGGCTCGGGGTCGCGGCTGCGCCCGTAATCGGCCACCTCGGCGGCGTATGCGGGTACGGTCTGGTCCATGATTAGCGGCAAAGCTCCTTGATGCGCGTGACGGCGCGTTCGATGTGTTCTTGCGGGGTGGAGGCGCCGGCGGTGATACCGATGTGGCGCGCCCTGGCAAACCATGCGGCCTCGAGCTCGCTTGCCTCCTCGATATGATGCGTGTACTCGCAGGCGTCTGCGCAGATCTGCGCCAGGCGGCGGGTGTTGCCGGAGTTTTTGCCGCCCACTACGACCATGCAGTCGCAGCGGGCGGCAAGTGCGGCGGCGGCCTGCTGGCGCTCGCTCGTAGCGGCGCAGATGGTGTTGATCACGCGCAGTTCCTGCACACGCGGCGTGATGGCAGCCACAACCTCGGCGAGGTTCTGTGCGGTTTGGGTGGTCTGCACGACGAGGCCCACCTTGCCCTTGAGCGACAGCTCATCGGCGTCGGCGGCACAGCTTACGACCTGCGCATCATCGCCGGCGTGGCCCAGGATGCCCTCGACCTCGGGGTGGCCCGGCTCGCCCACGACTACCACGTGGTAGCCCTCGTGTACCAGGCGCTCGGCAGCCACGTGGACCTTTTTCACGTAGGGGCAGGTGGCGTCGACCACGGTAAGACCGCGATCGTGAGCCGCATCGATCACCTGCGGCACCACGCCGTGGGCGCGGATGATTACGGTACCGGACAATGCGTCGTCCAGGGTCTCGGCCAAGCCAATGCCGGCCTCGGCGAGCTCGCGCACCACGATGGGGTTATGGATGAGCGGCCCCAGGGTGTGGACCCGAGAGCCATCCCCCGTCTGTGGCGCGGCAGCCAGCGCCATGTCGAGCGCGCGCTGCACGCCGTAGCAGGTGCCGGCGTGGGCTGCGATCTCGATGGTGGGTGCGCCGTCCTGATCGGTCGCGGTCGCGGTGGTGCCCATAACGTTCTTGCTCATGGCTAGAACCTGCCCGGATGCTCGTTGCATAGCTCGTCGCGCATGGTGTAGACACGGTCCATGGCCTCGGATTCAAACCAGGCCAGACGCTCCGTGCGCTTAAGCCCGGCCGGTGCGTCTGAAAGCGAGATGGCCTTGCCGGCGCGGATCCAGCACTTCTTGGGTCGCATGATCTTTTTGCCCGCAGGCGTGATGTCGGACCAGCCACAGATGGCGAGGGGGTTGACGGGCGCCTTGCCCATCTGGGCGATGAGCGCAAAGCCGCCGTGGACCTCGGGCTTGATCTCGCGCGAGCGGATGCGCGTGCCCTCGGGGAAGATCAGGACGTCCTCGCCGCGCTGCAGCGCATGCTGGGCGGCACGCAGGCACTTCATGTCGGCGGTACCGCGCTCGACGGGAATGCCGCCCACGCGGCTAAAGGCCCAGCGCACAATTTTGCTCTTGGCAAACTCGGACTTAAAAATGGGGCGAATGCGGCGGCCGCCAAAGAACAGCGCCGTCTCTACAGCCAGGAGCTCGGCCATCGAGGTGTGGTTGCAGATGACCACGCTGCCGTGGCCTTCCTGGCGCTCAAACAGCAGATCGGCGTCCTCTACCTTCCAGCGCCACATGAGCTTTGAGAAAGCCCAAAGGATTGCCATGACCACGAAGACGGTGCCGCGGATGAGCGCGGGGAACTCGGCATAAGGGGCGTTGTAGTAATCCTCGGGCGTCTGCTTAAACAGGCGCATGGGCTACCTCCTTTGGTTGATGAGGTCCTCGATAATGTGGACGACCTCGTCGATGGTGTGGGCGGTGGAGTCGACATGCACGGCGTCCTCGGCGGGCACGAGCGGCGCGACCTCACGGCTGCTGTCGAGCTTGTCGCGCTGCTTGAGGGCATCGAGGGTCTCGTCGACCTCGGACTCGAGCTGCTCGGTGGTGAGCGGCTGCGCATCGTTCTGATGGCGCTGCAGCACGCGGCGACGGGCGCGCTCACGCGGGTCGGCGGTCAGGAAGACCTTGACCTGCGCGTTGGGGAATACGACGGTTCCGATGTCGCGACCCTCGGCGACGATGTCGCGGTCCTCGGCGGCGCGGCGCTGATGGATGAGCATGGCCGCGCGCACGCCCGGGTAGGCCGAGACCTTGGACACGTTGGCGTCGACCTGCGGGGTGCGGATGGCTGCCGAGGCGTCCTTGCCGTCGATGGTCAGGCGTGTGTCCTCGCCGGTGCCGTTGGTAAAGCGAATTTCGATTTGCTCGGCGAGGGCGTCAATGGCCGCCTCGTCGTCCAGGTCGATGCCGCGGTCGAGCGCGGCGAAAGTGACGGCGCGATACATGGCGCCCGTGTCGAGCTTGTTAAAGCCCAGCTGACGGGCGATCTCCTTGGCGATAGTGGACTTGCCGGAACCGGCGGGGCCGTCGATGGCGACGATCATGCAATGCTTCCTTTCGGTGGTTGACGTGCTGGTATGGGACGCGGGCGCTGCGGATTGATGGGCTGGCTAACTCGTGTAGCGCTCGCGGTAGGTGTTGCGCTTGGGCGCGGAGCCGTGGCTGCCGTGATGGCGCGTGCGACTCGCGGTGTTGGTCGCCGGCGCGGCGCCGCGCTTGAAGCTGGCCTGCTTGGGTGGGATACCGCCGGCCTTGAGGATTTGTACCTCTCGGTCGGTGAGCTCGCGCCACGAGCCCTTGGCCACGTCCTTGAGCTCCAGGCCGGCAAAGTTGCAGCGGTGCAGGCGAATCACCGGGTGGTGGATCTTGCTCAGCATACGCTTGACCTGGTTTTTACGACCCTCGCGGATGATGACTTCGACGGCGGTGGTTCCGGGCTTGACGCCCTGGGGAGCCACGGCTTCAGCCTCGCGTGCGGTGAAGACGCGGCAGATTGCCGGCTGGCATAAGCCGTCGTCGAGCTCGATGCCACGGCGCAGCGGCGTGAGGTCGCGATCGGTCAGGTTGCCGTCCACCAGCGCCTGGTAGGTCTTGTAGACGTGCTTGCTGGGGTGCAGCAGATCCTGCGACAGGTCGCCGTCGGTAGTAAAGAGCAAAAGGCCCGTGGTGTCGCGGTCCAGGCGACCCACCGGGAAGAGCCCCGGAAAGCGGTCGCGCGGAACCAGGTCGGCCACGCAAGGGCGCTCCTGCGGATCGCTCATGGTGGTGAGGTAGCCGGTCGGCTTGTAGAGCATCAGGTACACGGCACCCTGGTTGAGCTTGACGGGCATGCCGTCGACCTCGATATGGTCGCGATCAACATCGACCTTGGTGCCCAACTCGGTCGCGACCTCGCCGTTGACGGTCACGCGGCCGGCGGTCATCAGGTCCTCCGAACCGCGGCGGCTCGCCACGCCCGCGCGCGCCAAAAAGCGCTGCAGGCGCATGGTGTGCGGGTAGACGGGCTGGGCGTCGGACTTGTGCGCATCCGCGTTGGGCGCCACAGCGTCGGCACGTGTCTCCCCTGCTTCGTTAGACCTCGTCATGCGTATCCTCCGCAATGTCGTCAGTGGCCAGTGATTCCTTGCCACCGACTGCCTCGACATCGTCAATATCGGTATCGAGCAGCTCGCGCTCTTCGTCCAGGTCCTCGGCCTGCTCTTCGAGCGTGGACTGAATGCTGCGGCCGCTCAGGCGCTCGCGGATAAATTGACGCGACTGCTCGTCGGGGGCAAACTGCTCTAGATCGGGCAGGTCGCGGGTGGAGCGAAGACCGAACTTTTCCAAGAAGGCGTTGGTCGTGCCGTAGATGATGGCCTGACCGCGCTCGGGGTCGCGGCCGAGCTCGCGCACCAGGCCCTTGTCCACGAGCGACGCGATGACGCCGTCAGAGTTGACGCCGCGAATGCCCTTGACCACCTCGCGCGTGACGGGCTGGTGGTAGGCGATAACGGCCAGGGTCTCGAGCGCCGCCTGCGACAGCTTTTGCGTGTCCCAGCTCAGCACGTAGGCCTCGACCACGTCGTGGTAGGCAGGGTGTGTAAACAGGCGCCAGCCGCCGGCGACCTCACGCAGCTGAAAGCCGCGGTTGGCCTCCTCATACTCAACCTTGAGCTCGGCCAAAAGCGATGCGCACTCGCCGGGGGCGATATCCAGTGCGCCGGCCAGCGCAGGCGCACTCACGGGGTCGCTCGAAACCAGCAGCAGCGCCTCGAGGGCGCCTTTGAGGCTGTTTGCCTCCAGCGTGGAAAGGTTCGACATACTAGCGTCTCCTATTCGGTGAGCTCGGGGCCCTCGCCGGGAACGTATGCCTCGGCGCCCTCGACGCGGTTGATTTGAATGGTTCCAAAGATCTCGTCCTGGCTCATCGTGAGCGATCCGCGTTTGGCGAGCTCGAGCATGGCCAGGAAGGTGACCACGAGCTGCTCGGTGGTGGCGTCGCCGTCCAGCAGCTCGCGGAAGGTGCAGGTTTGGTGCGCCATGGTAAAGCGGTCGACCGAGGCCACCGTCAGGTCGAGCGGCACGCGATGCGGAGCCACGTGCTCGGCCTCCAGCAGGAAGGTCTGGCGCTTGCCGTCCAGGTCGGCGCAGATGACGGCCAGGCCGCGCAGGGTGATGCCGGCCAGGTAGTCGGGCATAAGGCCCAAGAACTCGGGGTCGGGGCCAGCCACGCGCGGGTGCATGCGGCTCTCGGCCTGCATGCGGGCACCGAGGGCCGCCGCCGCACCCTTAAACTGCTTGTAGGCGATCAGGCGCTGGATCAGGACCTCGCGCAGGGCATCGCCGTCGAGTGCGCTGAGTTCCTCGAGGTCTTCGTCGAACTCGTCATCGTCGACGGATTTGCTGGGGGCCTCTTGGGGCACCAGCGAGGCGGCCTTGATGTCCAAAAGGGTTGCCGCGACCAGCAAAAAGTCGCTCGCCACGTCCAAGTCCAGTGCCTCGATGCGCTCGACCTCGGCAAGGTATTGCTCGGCCACCTCGCTAATGGAGATAGCGCCGATATCTACTTTTTGGCGGGTTACCAGCTGCAGCAGCAGGTCGAACGGTCCGCTGTAGACCTGCGTCGACACGCGATACGACATCTTCGACCTCCTTTGACGGCGCCTTCGCGGCGCGGTTTGGGTGCATGTTACGACCGTTTTGCGCGGTCGACCTGTAAGTTTACCCTAGATGCCGGCGATTGCGAAGTTAAGCAGCTGCTCAGCGAGCGGATACACGGTAACGTCGAAATACCGGCCAATCACGTCGATGCCGGTCCACATAGGCAACAGGTACAGCACCAGGATGAGGATGGGCATGGCGTATTGCTGCAGGCGGTAGTAGTTAGAGAGCGCTTTGCCTTTGAGGAACGGCACGATGATCGACGAGCCGTCGAGTGGCGGAATCGGAATGAGGTTAAAGAACGCGAGCGACAGGTTGACCACAATAAAGGTGGCACCGAAGTTCATGATTTGGGAAGCCACAGCAAAGGACATGCTGGTGTAGAGGTTGCCGTATGTCGCGTGCATGAGAGCGGCCGCAAGGCATGCCAGCGCAATGTTCGATGCGGGGCCGGCCACGCTCACCAGGACCTCGTCGCGCTTGGGGTGCTTGAGGTTGTTGAGATAGACGGGCACGGGCTTGGCGAAGGCGAACACCGGGCCGCCGGCGGCGAGCATCAGCAGCGGCAAGAGAATGGTGCCAAACGGGTCGATGTGGTTGAGCGGGTTGAGCGAGACGCGGCCGCGCGAACGGGCCGTCTTATCGCCGAGTGCCCAGGCCGCGGCGGCGTGCGCGCTCTCGTGGATCACGATGCCCACGATGACGGCGGCGGCGCTGGCGAGCAGGTTCATGAGGTAGCTGCTGGACATGTCACTCCCCTAGCGGACGCGGCGCGAGGCGCGCGTAAGCAGGTAGTCGGCCACAAACAGGATGACGGCCACGATGGCGTAATCCAAGCGAAAGACACCGCCAAAGGGCGAGGTGATAACGCCGTAGCCGGCGATGGCGCTCGGCAGGGCGCGCGAAAGCTCAACGACAAAGCCCACGATCTGCAGCTTGGCGGTGAGGCCGCTGAAGCACAGCAGCACGGTCATCGCGCTCATAAAGATGCCGCAGATGCGACAAGCGATGGCTATGATGCTCATCGCCACGGCGGTGGCTTTACGAGAGTTCACGCGCGGTCTCCTCTTCGATCTGGGTGGAAAGCTCCAGCCATTCGTCCTCGAGCTTGGGCAGCTCTTGCTTAAGGCCGTTATATTCCCCCAGCGCGGCGTTGAACTTGTCCTGATCGGCATAAAGCTCTTCGCTTGCCATCAATTCCATAAGCTCGTCATAGCGGGCACGCTTTTTGTCCAGCTCTGTCTCGATCTTCTTGAGCTGGTTGCGCACACCCTTGAGCTTTTTGTTGAGCGCGGCACGGGCCTGGGCCTCGGCGCGCTTTTGCTCCTTGGTCTTTTTGCCCTCGGCAGGCTTGGGAGCCGCGGCTGGGCTGCTGGCCTGGGCGGCGTTGGCTTTGGTGGACTTGGCCGCGGCAGGTGCGCTCTCCCCTGCTGCCTCGGCGGCGGCGCGGGCAGCGAGGTCCTCGCGTTTGAAGAGGTAGTAGTCGTAGTCGCCATCGTAGACCGTGACCTTGCCGTCGCGGATGTCGATGATGCGGTTGGCCACAGCGCGCACCAAGTGCTCGTCGTGGCTGATCAGCACAATGGTACCGGGGAAGTTTTGCAGAGCGTTCTCGAGCATGTCCACCGAGTCGATGTCCAAGTGGTTGGTGGGCTCGTCTAGGCACAGGAGCGCCTCGGGCGCCACGAGCATCTTGGCCAGAGCCAGACGCGCCTTTTCGCCGCCGGAGAGGACTCGAACCTGCTTCTCGATGGAATCGTTGTCGCTAAACAGGAAGGCGCCCAGCAGGCTGCGCTGCTGCGGTACGGTCCACTTGGGCGTGACAGTGTCGATCTCTTGCAAGACGGTGTTGGACTCGGTCATGCCCTCGAGCGCATGCTGGGCATAGTAGGCGATGCCCACGTTGGTACCCAGGTCGCGCGTGCCGGTAGTGGGCGGCTCCAGGCCGGCGAGGATCTTCATGAGGGTGGACTTGCCGGCGCCGTTGGGACCGACGAGCGCCACGTGCTCGCCGCGGTAGAGTTTGAGGTCGATGTCGCTGTAGATGTGCTTGTCGCCGTAGGACTTGGAGACGCCCTCCAGGCTCACGACCATATCGCCGGAGCGCGGCGGGTCGGGGAACTTAAAGTCGATGTGCTTGTGGCCCTCGGGCAGGATGACGAGCTCCTTTTTGATCTGCTCGATCTTGCGGATGCGCTCCTGCGCCTGGGCGGCCTTGGTGGGCTTGTAGCGGAACTTGTCGACGAAGACCTGCATGTGGGCGATGTCGCGCTCCTGCGCGGCACGCTTGGCGCGCATCTGCTCCAGATTATCCTCGCGCTGCTTGAGGTAGCTGCTGTAGTTGCCGGTGTAGGTGGTCACGCGGCGGTTCTCGAGCGCGGCGACGTGGTCGACGCAGGCGTCCATGAAGGCGCGGTCGTGACTGACGATGAGTACGGCGCCGTCGTAGTTAGCGATAAAGCCGCGCAGCCACTGGACGCTTTCGAGGTCCAAGTGGTTGGTGGGCTCGTCCAGCAGCAGCAGGTCGGGGTGGCGCAGGAAGAGCTTGGCCAGCGCGATGCGCATCTGCCAGCCGCCCGAGAACTCGGAGCACGGGCGCTCAAAGTCGGTGACCTTAAATCCGAGGCCGGACAGGATCTTGCGGGCGTTGCTCTCGAGCTCGTAGCCGCCCAGGTGCTCAAAGCGGTCCTGGACCTGGCCGTACTCGTTAAGGAGCGCGTCGACGTTCTTGCCCTGCTCGGAGAGCTCGGTGATCTGGGCCTGCAGCTCGTTGGCGCGCTCGCCCATGCGGCGGATTTCCTTGGCGGCCGCCATGACCTCGGCAAGGATGGTGGTGTCCTTTTGCTCCAGGTTGGTTTCCTGCTCTAGGTAGCCTACCTGGCAGTCCTTGGCGTACTGGACCTGGCCGGCGTCGGGGCTGTCGATGCCCATGATGATCTTGAGCATGGTAGTTTTGCCGGCGCCGTTGGGTCCCACGAGCGCAAAGCGCTCCCCGGGGTTGATCTGGAAGGACGCGCCGCTAAAGAGGACGCGCGCGCCGAAGCTTTTTTCGATCTTGTCGACCAGGAGGATCATGGTGCCGCCTTTGACCTTGTGTGCCTATATGAAAAAAGGCCCCAACTTGCGTTGGAGCCTCATTCAATGCTCGGGTGGAGACGAGGGGGATCGAACCCCTGACCTCTTGACTGCCAGTCAAGCGCTCTCCCAGCTGAGCTACGCCCCCGTGCGAAGAAGTACTATACGGGAACTCCCCCGTCGATGCAAGGACAATTTTGGAAAAACTTTCCGGAGGCGCGGGCGCCGCTGGGACGAGAGCGCGGCGCGGACTCGAGGGCAAGGGACCCGCGATGCCGGATCCGGCCCGCGGGGCGCGCCCAGGGCATCTCGGGTTCCGCCGCTCGCCGGTTTTCGCTTCCACCCCACGGGCCGCCATCCGCCCAACGACCATCCCGCCGGCGCCGGGCCCATTATCGGGGCCAATCGCGCTCCCGCCGACCCGGCGATTTCAAAACCATGCCGGTTTACGGGGCCGGGCCGGGAACCCCCGAGCATGCCGTCATCGGTAAAATCAAAACCGCAGTTAGACGGCTTGCGCATTCCGTGAAATGCAGGGCATGGACGGCCGGTCCGGGTCCAGCCCCGTAATCCGGCATAGTTTTGAAATGGTTCTTGTCAACCAGCATTAACAATTACGTGGATTTGAACCGCAAACGTTTATCAAAGCAATTTGGCAGGCATATGGAGTGGGAACTATGGCAAAAAGAAGCCGGGCTATTTGCCCGGCTTCTCGATTCTTTGGTGGGCCCTCCGGGATTCGAACCCAGAACCCAGGGATTATGAGTCCCCTGCGCTAACCGTTGCGCCAAGAGCCCTTATAAAATGGCGTGTGCGATAGAGGCCAGCAAAACAGGTCCCTATCTTGAACCACGTCGAGAAATAGTACCATGCACGTGGCGCCCGTTCAACGCACGATCTTGTCGACCAGGAGGATCATGGTGCCGCCTTTGACCTTGTGTGCCTATATGAAAAAAGGCCCCAACTTGCGTTGGAGCCTCATTCAATGCTCGGGTGGAGACGAGGGGGATCGAACCCCTGACCTCTTGACTGCCAGTCAAGCGCTCTCCCAGCTGAGCTACGCCCCCGTGCGAAGAAGTACTATACGGGAACTCCCCCGCCGATGCAAGGACAATTTTGGAAAATTTCGCAGTCGCGGCGCGGGCCGCCATCCGCCCAACGGCCGTCCTGCCGGCGCCAGGCCCGTTACCGGGGCCGATCGCGCTCCCGCCGACCCGGCGATTTCAAAACCATGCCGGTTTACGGGGCCGGGCCGGGAACCCCCCGAGCATGCCGTCATCGGTAAAATCAAAACCGCAGGTAGACGGCTTGCGCATTCCGTGAAATGCAGGGCATGGACGGCCGGTCCGGGTCCAGCACCGTAATCCGGCATAGTTTTGAAATGACATTAATTCACTAACAGGCAAACTAGGTAGTTCTAGCGCCTTGTCGCCGACTAATTTCCGATTTCCAACCAGTTGCACAAAACATTTGCTCGCAGTCGCGTCTCGGCTGACTTCATTGCTTCAGTTTTGGCTTTATAGCGAATCCCTAAACGGTCGCAGACGCTCCTGACTATGGTGTCTAGCTGCTTTGAATCGTTGAGCATATCGTGAGTCACCAGGAATACATCGAATCCCATGCTCTGCAACGCAGTCATGCGCTCGGCATCGTGGTCAAGTACCGCGCCAGATCCATGGATGACTTCACCTTGGATCTCGATAATTACCGCCTTCATCAGGATTGGATTTACGATCACGATATCGCCGTAGCAAACCTTTTGCCCTGCGATGCTTTGGGCCGCCATGGATAGAGGGGTTAAATCGTTGAGGTACACGTATCTGAATCCTGCACCACCTAGACGTCGAGAACGACTTAGAAGCAGGACCCCAGCGACCTCGAGTGGAGACGCAGCAATGCCGATAACCTGCTGAGCGGCATCATAAAACTGCTTTCCCCACATTTGACTTTTGACCTTGTCGGCGAAACGATGCAGGTCGCTCAGTTCGATGAGCGGCTTTCTCATCCAAAGAGAAGTACCTTTGAGTTTCGTGAGCTCTCTTCCATCTTCACGCTTGCTCTTTTGGCCATCATTATCTGGGTCCTTTACGGTTGCACGGGCATAAACTCGTTTCCAAGGAACCTCGTCTTCGCCTTGTCCAAGTTCGAACAAATCCTGCGTGCTGGAATTGCGATTCTCCTCTACCGCCATTTTTAGCTGCATTTCGGCAGCGGGAGCCGGCTCGAAAACAGAAAACCAGCCGCATAGTTCGTACATAGCCAGTACGAGATCTATTTGGGACACAAAGCGTGTCATAGTAAATAACGTGTTAAGCGGATTGGTGACACTAAAGCCTAAATGAGTGTCGATTGTTGTGCCGGCATCCGATGCCCCTTCCCAGCGAATAGTGGAGCGCAATCCCGAGTGGTGATTACAACAACCTGGCGAAGCAACAGCGATAATTGGGGTCTTAAGGACGTCGGTTACGAAAGGGGGTTGGGATAGAGCTCGCCAGCCGTCTTCGGAGTTGGGTAGGCGCGGGTAGAGGCTGCGCACCTGCGGTGGGCAGCGCCAGTAGCGGAATGCGGTGTTTGCGCAGACGATTTCGTCCATTTGCGCCTCCCCTGGTATCGACCGTAGGTCATGCGGATTGTGATCATGGCCGATTATCTACCGGGACATCATGCGGGTAAGTACCGGAAGCAAACCAAAAGCTTGACGAGTTCTGCTGAAAAACCACCGTGTGATAGAAATCCGCTGGAAGGCGCTTTGGGCATGTGGTCCCTATCTCCACATTTGTGCTCGGATCACAGGGGGAATTCAATGAAAATACGCATACGTTTTATACAAAACGGGCAATGGCGTCAGCAAAAAGGATGCGATAAAAATTAGCGCCATAGACGACTACGATTTGTTTTTGGTGTCAGTTTTGGTGTCACCCTTGGTGTCAAAAAGAAAAAGGTCAGAGGCTTAATACCTCTGACCTGTACTTTAGATGGTGGGCGATACAAGATTCGAACTTGTGACCCCATCCGTGTGAAGGATATGCTCTACCCCTGAGCCAATCGCCCGTCGCCTTTCGGCAAAAGAGATACTATCATAGCCGCGCGTGGTTTACCAAGAACTTTTTGTCCCCGATTTTAAATTCGTGGGCGTAGGCCGCGCAACCGCAATCAGGGCAGCCGACAAACCAGCAGCTAAAATGCCCTTTATCGCTTGATCCACGAGGTCTCGGGTCGGCAGATAAGTCGCGCGTTGTTGTAGGCCATGTCGAGCGTGAGACAGGTGCGCGCAGCGTAGAAGCCATCCTCGCGCTGGATGGCCAGCGCCAGCTCGGGCTTGTCGCCGGTCAGGCACAGCGGCAACAGCAGTTGGATCCGGCCGCCGTAGAACTGCGGCACGGCGAGCGTGTAGTTGGCGGCGGCGCGGCGGGCGGCCTCGACGACGGCACCCTCAAAGGCGCGGCGCAGCAGCAGCGAGTTGCCCTCCCCCATAAGGCTGGCGGGAATGCGCGTCAGGTTCTCCTCGTCGCCCAGAATGTGGTCGATGTTGGAGCGGATGGGCAGGCGGTAGTCAAAGACCAGCTCGGAGGGGTCCTCGGCAAAGCGCACGCGGCATGGCAGGTACTCAAATGAGACCAGCATAGGGTCGCTTTCCTTAAAGAAACCCTTCAAAATCCAGCGCTGGCGCGCATCGGGCTTGGTGTTGGGCTCAAACAGACCGTAGATGGTCTCGTAACGGCGCGTGTACAGGCCGGTGTTAAACAGGCAGCGGTCGCCATCGAATACCAGCGGCAGGTTGGACGGTGCGGTCTGGTCCACGTCGCGTTCGGTCAAAAACACCGCGCGGCTAAACGAAAACGACAGGTAGTTTTTGAGGATGCGGTTGCTGGGGCCCCAGTCCTCGGGATCGGCGAGGTCGGCCAGGCGGTCGTAACAGGGCTCTGGGCAAAACGCGAAGTCGTACACATTGCTGCACAGGGTGCTTGGGATATCCATGTGGTGTCCAATCCATTTCATAGCTAGCGTTCGGATGCTTAAATTCTATACGTGCGATGCAATTTCGGGGAGCACAACACAGTGGCACTAGGAGTCGTACTCCAGGGCGATCGGCCGCCAGACGAGGTCTTCGATGGCGCAGTTTAGGGCATTTGCGAGCGCCAGTGCCGAGGAGACCGAGGCACGGCGTAGGTCGAGCTGGTTCTGCTCGTAGAGTTGTATGGCGCGAAGCTTAACCCCCGATTGGGCGGCGAGCTGTTTTTGCGTAAGTCCGGCCGCCTTTCGTGCCGCTTTGAGGCCCTTTTTGTCTGTCTGGGCGTTGTTCCATTTTTCGATGACAATCTGGGCGAACTTGTCTTCGGAGGCCTCGTGGAGCGGATGGTACGAGCCGATGATCCAATCGAGCGGGGCGACTTCGAGTAGCTCATTAAAGCCCAAGCTGTACATCAATTGCGTATAGGCCAAAACCCAGCCCGCCCAATACTGAGGCGAACGGTCGAACGGATAGGTCTCCCTGCATTCGACGGAAGTCAGTCCCGCATGGGCGATAATATCGCGCGCGAGCTCGTCGCCCGCCATGCCGCAGACGACGCGAGGCATACCGCGCTCAAACTGTTTCATCTCTAAAGCGTTCGACAGGATCGCCGTCAACTCGGCTGGAGTCAGCCCTTGATCACAGAGGGCAAAATCGACCGCCTCGCCCAGCGTTCTCATGGCATCCTCGAGATACATCTCACTGTAGGCGTGGGTCATCGCCCGTCATCCCCTCTCGAATGATATCGACGATACGAATTCCCTCAAATGGATTTTCGGCAAGTGGCTGCCGATATTCAATACTGGCTTCTAAGACTCTCCGAGTTCGGAAGTGCGGGGAAAGACCGAGTTCCGCCAACCAGACCCCGGTTATACCCTTTCATGACCTGCGGTTTTGACGCCAAAATTTGGTTTGTGCTCGGCTGGTTGCGATTTTTCCCCGCACTTCCGGAAATGGGCGTTATGGCTGTGTTGTGCACGGCAAGAGAAGCGCCGAGAAAAGGGCAATCAAGCGGCAGCCGGTAGTCTTGGGAAGCGTTATGGGTATTGCGGTGGCTGTAAGCCTTTACCGGATGAGGTCTGCCAGGCACAACTCGCCCTTGGGGATCTTCGAAAGTCGCTTGTATTCCCTGGCGGCTGCCGTAAGCGAGTCGGCATCCCAATAACTTTTGAGGAAGCCTTCCCTCTTTACCTCGTGCATGCCGAGCTCCTGTTTGCAGAAGTCGCTCGGTTTCATGCGTCCGCCGTGCCAGCGTCTCCACGAGCCCTCTCGAATAATGGCCAGCACCTCTATCTCGGGATGGGTCACGTAGCTAACCACCGGGAAGCGGCCGGCGTACAGGTTGCCGAGTTTGAAGCGTTCTTTCCTCGAGTCCAGCACCCTGACGATGCAGACTGGCCAGTCATAGTCTAAGTTGAGGTAGTTATCTTGGATATCGGAGGCTTTGCGCAGGCGGGTGACGTCCACGACGTCGGCCTCTGAAAAGACGAGCGCGTCCGCCTCGAGGAGAATGTCCACGGCCGCCTGTTCCGCTGTTCCCTCGCAGGAGATGATCGGATGATATCCCGCAAAGTGAAAACCGTTATCACCGCTCATCGGACACCTCCTCTGCGACGAGGTCTTTAAGCGCGCGCACGTCGGCGTAGCGCGGAGCGGTCCCCTTCACAAAGTTCGAGGCGAATACCTCCGATTTCTTGTTCTCGATGCGTTTCACGCGGTCGGCGTACTTCACCACGCGCGCACCGCTGTTGCGTCGGGCGAGAAAGAACACGTTGTCCTTGCGGTGCACGTGATCGAGGAGCTGCGGGTAGTGAGTCGTGAAAACCAGCGTCGCGCCGTTGGGGTTGGTCCCGCGGGCGGCAAACAGATCAAGCACGACGTTAACCAGTTGGCGGTTAAGGTGGTTCTCCACCTCGTCGACTAAAAGGTAGCCGCCGGAGCGCAGGACCCTCATTGCGCGCTGCACCAGCCCTAGGCCACGTACAGTGCCGGAGGAGAGTACCTCGGTGAGCCCCCGCTCGGAGATCGTGATGGGCTCGCGACCTGTAAACGTCAGTACGAAGGCGCGACCGGAGTCCCGGACCTCGAGGTGCTCGATGCCAGAGTCTAAAACACGAAGCACGTCGTCGAGACCGTTGAATTGCTCGGTGAGGCGGAAGCCACCGTCGCGCAATGCTATCGCTCGGATGCGATGGCCGAAGTCCTTGGCGAGCACAGCGGCTGCGACGGAAACGTCAGGCGGCGTAAGCGCCGCCCAAGAGTCCGGCATCTGAGCACGGTCGCACAGCGGGGACGCGAATTTCTCGATTTCGGCCCAGGATGCCAGGGTCGAGCGCTTGAGGGCCTTGGCTGGCAGCGAAGAAATCACCTCATCGGAGAACGTCAGCTCGGGACCGTCGTCGCCTCCTTCGACAGTCTGCAGCACCGACTCGAGCAAGTAAAGACGATCTGCGTGCCATATGACGCACTTGAGCTTGGACGGGCCGTCGAACGCGGCGGGGAACGTTGATGGGAGCCCGCCGCCGCGCGCCGGAGAGCCATCAACAATGCGGCAGGCGAGCTCCAGCAGGTTCAGTGCTGTTGTCTTGCCCGTAGCGTTAATGCCCGCCAGCGCAACGACGCTATTCACGTAGAGATGGTCCGCTAGTTCGAAAGCCGACTCATCGGAGGCCGTCACGCGGTCGGAGGCGAACAGGTCGATTTCGAATAACCCGTCTTCGAACATCGAGAGATGGTCGAAGCAAACCTTTAACAACTTCATCTCAAGCCTTTCGAATACTTGAAACAGAATTTATGGCTCAAGTATAACACATGAAGGATATCGCGAATTAAGCCTGCCACTAGGCAGAAAAGGCTTATCCGCATTGCCGACCTCGTCGATATGCAGGTTCAAATGCTTAGACATTTGATCAAATCGTACAAAAATGGCGAGGTACGTACCTCGCCGATCTGGCACCTCCAAGACGACAGTCTCTTCGGTGGTTAAATTCTCTCACGCTTCAGGAGCTTTTAGAGCTGCATCGATTAGATCGGCGCCGTTGTCGAAGCGACCGGACTCCCCCACCACTAAGAACGCATCACCTTCGCGAATGGCCTGGAGGGTCACCGGGCTGGGTTCTCTGGAAGGGAAAGGCCGCGGGCTGGTATTCGTAAGCTCCTCGTCCCGCTCATGTTGTTTCATAGATGCGCACCTCCTCCTGCTCGATGCTTTTGCGGAAAGCCGGGCGCATGCGCTCTGGCGGGTTGGTGACGACATCGACCTTTCGCCCAAGTTCCATCTCGAGCTCATAGAAGAGTTCGTAAAGCGTGCCGAACGTCATGGTGTTGCCGCAGACTAGGCGCAAGTCAATATCGCTATCAGGCGTCTGCTCGCCTCGGGCAAAGGAGCCAAATAAATACGCTTCGCTGACGTCGTATTGAGCGAGCACGCGGGTGGCGGCAGTGGATATGTCGGTAGTCGAAATCATGGGTTATTTACCGTTCAACAGTAGAACGTCAGAGGGCCAGCGCCGAAACCGCCGGCCCGGCTTTTTGACGTTCGGCGAGCTCGAAGATAAGTGGGGCATTTGATCTAACAAATTCTGTCAAGAAATTGAGATCATCAGCAGTAAATCCTTCGACGTTGAACCATTTGACTGCAGGCAAGAAGCATTCCGCATGGTCAAAGCCAAAGTCAACCGGGCGCTCGACGGCTACGCGAACGGTTCCGTCTTCTCTTGTCTCTGAGTAGGCAAACTGGGTGCCATCATCAAGCTGAACATAGCTCCAAAACATGGCTACCTCCTTAGTGTTTGCATTTGAGTATAAAGAACGAAGTGGATTTAACACGAGGTGAATTGAATTAATCCAATAAGACCCGAACCCTGCCGGCTGGCTGCACAAGCGATAGTCCTTGTTGCGGAAATGCATATGGCTGCACGATAGACATTGCATGCATGAAAAAAGCAACGCTCCCTTGCCGAAAGCGTTGCCCTTAAAGCTCCTACAGAGCTCTTGTATCACAGCCAAGTGCGTCGTACCGCATCAGCGGCGATATGCGGCGCTCAGAAGCACTGTCCCCAGCAGGAATAGCGTTAAGGAGGCAGCTATCCAGTAGCCGTCGCCGGTCTTGGGAAGCGCCGGTGTTGTTGCCATACTGGATTTGGGCTTGGTCGTTTTGGTGACTGTCGTCTTGGTAGCCGTTGTCTTGGGCGACGTAGCTGCGGGTTTCACCGCAGGATCCGTCGCCGGCCCCGCTCCGGGTTGCCCCGCAGCAGGCTCGCCCGTGCCATCCTCCGGCACCTTGCCGCCGGGTGTATCGGTCTCCCCCGCCGGAACGGTGGCGCCATCGGGCTCGATCGCCACATGCGTGGCCACGGCCCCACCAGCATCCACCACGCTGGCAGCGCCAAAGGCCCCGCCTGCGGGCGTCATAAAGTGCGCAGCCACGAGCGATCCGCGATCGCAGGCAACGCCGGCATCCGTACCGGTCGCATCCAGCCAGGACGCATCCGCGACAAGCGTCTCGCTCGCAACGTCAGCACCAAACCCCTCGTCGAGCAACCGCACGCCATAAAAGCGTAAACCCGCATCGGATCCCGCGCCCGCGGCAACAACGCGCCCGCCGCCGCGTACGGTCAAGCTGCCTGCGGCAATGCCGGCAACAGTCTGGTCAAGAACACCTGCCCCATCGGCCCTGGCATCCACCGCGCAGCCGTCCACCACCAGCGCCTGGGCCACATGGATCCCGCATTGCGAACCCGTCGCCGTGAGCGAGCCAGAGCCGCGAAGCGTAAGGTTTCCCCACACCTCCATACCGCTCATGGAAATGTCCGCATCGGGCGCATGCGTCTCGACCACGGAGTTTTGCCCCACAAGCGTCAGCACCAAGTCGCCGTCGGCGCCGATGGCCTCGCCCGCATAGCCGGTTAGCTCCAGATGGTCGGCAGCGGTCCAAGCCCACCCGGGACCCGAAACATCTGGCTCATAGTATGTGGAACCCGCAATGAACAGGCTGTCCGCGCCCGCGGCATAAGAAGGCCCGCCCAGCAAAACGCATAGGCAGGCCATGACAGTAAACAGGATGTAGTGTCGGCTAGTGTGGAACGCGGTAGCAAACATAACCGCTCCGATCTTCGCAAGAGCCAATGGAAGCTGCTCCAGAAAAATACCTAGTAGCAGCAGTTATTAGTGTAGCGAGATCAAGGCACGGGCAGGCTAAAAGCTTGTAATCGACCCCATAAATTAGGTGCAAATCGTTTTGCCAGTCGGTGAAAGGAGGGGCTGAGTCAAGCTTGAAATCGTAGATTACCACGGCACCCATTTGGCTTTTACGCGCTGCGGCCGTATGACATGAGCATATGCCGGGACCTGAATCATTAGAGCACTCACTGGCTACAATTCATAATTCTGCAACGTCGAATACTTGATAAGCGATTGATAGCGTGAGTGCCCTGATCGAACAGCTTTCTTGTAAAGCTTGATATATTTTTCAAATCCCTTTTGCACGGCGAATTCATTTCCGCGAAGGGCTTCGAACTCATTCTGGCGCAAGTGCGGACGCGTCTGTTGATTTATATATTCCGGCCGGTCAACTACAACAGCCTTCGAATAATCAATTCCGCACCTATTGTCAGGATCAGTAAAGAAGGCATATGCATGACGAATATGGGAGCGGAAAGGTATAGCCCAAATATGTCCCTCAATCTCGACCAAAAAGACGATATAAGGACGGTTCTGCTTTTGCTCCATCTCTTTGAACGGCGGGTTCGGATGGTCTCTGTAAAACGAGTCACTTAAGAATACAATTCGAGAATTCATGTAAACCTTCCAAATAAGAAAATGCCTCCAACCCAAAGAGATTGAAGGCATCTTCTCAGTGGGCTTTCTTTTGATTCCGTTGGTCGCGCCCTACGACCAAAATCTTCTCAGTGGGCTTTCTTTTGATTCCGTTGGTCGCGCCCTACGACCAATTTCTGATTTAAGTATACCCAAATAATGGAAGATATGATTAGGATTCCGAAAAATGAAGGATTGAATTATGCCTGAATCAGGCCGCTCACTCATGACCGTAAATATCCAGAAATTCAAATTCCCCTAGACAACTAACTTGTCTTCATGGCCAATCGCGCTACTTCGCTTATCGCAAGCAGTAGTTTCCATGCAAGCCTTCATCGGCCTTAGCTTTTGCCAACAAGCTGCACGGCATCAACTCTGCTTTGCCTAATCATCGGCATCAAGCCCTTCGGCCTTCTTGGCAATCTCAGCCAGACCCGGATTCATCTTCTCGCAAGCGCCATCCACGATCTTCTTCAAGCTTTCAAAGAAAGAGAAGGCTTTACGATCCTGCCTAAGTTCAGTCGTGGGTTCGAGGTAAATAGTCGTAGGTCTGTCGATTCCCACGAAAAGCGCCGAGTACAGCTTCCCTACGTTCAGCTTCGGATCTTCGATGTCGATGGAAAAGCCGCTAACCCCCTCGATCGCGATCTTACCATCCTTCAGCCCGACCTTATATGCCTTCTGATCCATAGCGCTTGAGTCGTTTCCTGACAACGTCAGCACCTCCTTCAACGGTTTTGGCTACAAGGTCAAGCACCTTGTAGTCGTCGCATTCGTATTCCAATGCCCCGCTCTTCACGTCAATTCTCCCATCTTCGCCGCGCGCGAGCACGATGACGTTATCGACGTCGAGGTTTACGACGAAGAGTGGGTTGTGGGTGATCATCAGCACCTGTCGGTTGGCGCTCATCCTCTTGAAGGCACCGAGGACGTGCTTCTTGATCGCCACCTGCGAGATCTGGTCCTCCGGCTGGTCAATAACGTAGACCCCCGTCTTAGCGTCTTCCTCCGCCAAAAGGTCGAAGTACAGGGTCCCGTACAGGCCGGGCGACGGTTCGGCGTCGATGCCTATGGACTTATTGGTGATTTTCCTTCTCTCGGTTACACGGTCAACTACCGCATGAAGCTTGCTGCGAATCTGCTCGTAGCACGTCGCCATGGAAGGTTTTTCACCTGTTACCGCTGCAGCTATTTCTTCCGTAGTCAGCTCGGTCTCGTACTGAATGCCATCCAGTAGAAGCGATAGTTTAGGCTTGTTGAATACCTCTCCGAAGACCGCTTTGCAATACGCCGCCCCTGTCTTGCCCGAAGAGAGCTCAGAAACAAAGATGAACTCACCCATGTAATTAGGAACGCTCACTTCAACAGGCGCGGCATAATCGATCTTCTTGTCGCGACGCTTCCTAGCAAGCAAAACAAGCTCGGCAATCCCATCGGATACGTCATCAAGCTTGGCCGAGTACGCATCGATGGCATTCTGTTCATCAGTTTTCGCCGACAAGAGCGACTGCTTCTCCTTTTTCGAAGCAGCCTTAACAGCCTTCACTTTCGTGTCGCCTCGTTCGTAGCTCAACCGATGTTTTTCAACAAGCTTCATGAGCTTGCGAACCGCCTCGATGGCCTCCTCATGCGCCTTGCCGGCAGCTGAACCCATTTCGTTGAAAAGATCGACATAGTCAACTTTCACATTGTCAAGGCCACTCTCGCAAGCTCGAAGCGCTGATTTGAGCCCATCGATGGCATCGAAAGAAACAGCCTTGGAAAAAGAAGAAATCGTCAGCCTCTCGGACTTCGGCAAGATGAGCAGCTCAATCTCATGTTTGTCGAGTCTGGCACGGGCGTCATTGAAACGGGCTTTAGATTCCAAAGCCTCAACGCACTCGCTGAAAAAACGTTTTAGCGAATCTTGCACAGAAGCTAAATCCACGTGGAGCTGAAAGTACTTACCGAAATAATCGTTCTGGCCCTGCCCCGAATGCAGTTCCTCAAGGGTTTTGCGTACGCTGTCCTGGTCGTCGAACTTGAACTCGGCCGCGACGGGGAGAAGGGTGTCGATGCTTATGCCCTCCTTCGCGCAATAGGCCTCGTACCCATCTGCCAGCTTGGAATCACCCACATGCCGGCAGCCGGTCAATCGATGAATCATCATCGACTTGCCGATGGAGTTGTCGCCGATGATCGCATTGATTCCAGGCGAAAGCGGTATGTCGAAGTCCTTGCCATCGACTGCCAGCCTCAACGAATCAAGCTTCGAGGAACTAGCGCTGAAGAACGAGCAGTCGCCGACCTTGATTCTCGAGGGGTCGGTGATCGCCATGAGCAGACCTTCGAAAGTTGGTAGGCATTTCAGGCTGGAGAACGAAATCTCACCGCCTTCTCTCCCTGGATAGGTCGCCCAATCATGGCAATCGCTCCCGACGACAAACGGGACGGCATTTTTGGAATAGGTCTTGATGAGCCTCTTGATGTCGAGCTCTCGCCGCTTGTTGCGAATTTCGACTGCATCGACAAACTCGGTCAAAATCACTTCGCTGGCGCAATCCGCGCCGAGACTGCTCACGTCCCGCTTCGCTTCCTGGCCGGCCGATTTCTCGTGCCCGATGAGGACGGCGTTGAGACCGATGTCCCTTAGGACCTTGGTGAAACCGTCTTCGGTGAAAGCGCCATTATTGAGATCGTCGTAGCGCGGTTTCCCGTTTTCATCACAGACGACCTCGGCGATACCGTCGATCAGATCGGGGTGCCGGTCATCGAAAATGGCAACGATATGGACGACGGTCGGCTCCTTGCCTCCGGCACGAATGGACACGCTGAACTCAATACCAGGAAGCACTTTGTTCAGGCAACCATCCCCCTCCCTCTCTTTCAAAGCGAAGTAGAGGTCTTTATCGAAGCAGTCGTGGTCGGTGATTGCGCACATGTTGATGCCATGCGCCTTCAAACCGCGAAGCAGCGCATCGACATGGCCTTTATCGCAGTCGGCAAGTTCCTTCTTGCCTTTGTCCTTTGTAGCGATACTTGCAGCAGAATGGATATGTAGATCGATTTTGGTTGGCTTCGTGACTATGCGTTCCAATTGCACCTCCTATGCAGTCCAGGCGATTTGCATATCGCCCAACGTTGATATTAGATGGCCCATTGCCCGTCTTGGGCGATGGGCCGGTTATATGAACCTCTCAAGCAAAACTCCTTCGTCCCTATGTTAATCCCATCCCCTCGATGCGGGTTAGATACTAATCGGCTTCTAACCTCATTGCTGACAACCTCGATGACAGCAGCTTCCGCCCTTGATATCAACTTCATCCAACGGCCCCCCAATGGTCACCAAGTAAGTGCAAAGGCCGCCCATGCGGTTCCATGCGTCACAGAATCTCACGGCACCAAAAAGTGTAAGTAGGCGCCGGTCCGGAAGAAAGGTACTCGGCTCCATTCCCAGTGCTACAACGTATATGGCTAGCACGTCAGATGTTGCATGCGCGAAAATAGCAACGCTCCCTTGCCGAAAGCGTTGCCCTTAAAGCTCCTACAGGGCTCTTGTATCGCAGCCAGGTGCGTCGTACCGCATCAGCAGCGATATGCGGTGCTCAGAAGCACTGTACCCAGCAGGAATAGCGTTAAGGAGACAGCTATCCAGTGGCTGTCGCCGGTCTTGGGAAGCGCCGTTGTTGTTGCCATAGTGGATTTGGGCTTGGTCGTCTTGGTGACTGTGGTCTTGGCGACCGTTGTCTTGAGCGGCGTAGCCGCGGGTTTCACCGCAGGATCCGTCGCCGAAGCCGCACCGGGTTGCCCCGCAGAAGGGTCGGCGCCACCAGTAGGCTCTCCCGTGCCATCCCCCGGCACCTCGCCGACGGGCGACTCAGTCTCCCCTGCCGGGCCAGTGGCGCCATCGGGCTCAATCACCACATGCGGTGTCACGGCCCCGTCAGCATCCACCACGCTGGCAGCACTAAAGGCCCCGCCTGCGGGCGTCACAAAATGCGCGGCCACGAGCGATCCACGATCGCAGGCAACGCCGGCATCCGTACCGGTCGCATCCAGCCAGGACTCATCCACGACAAGCGTCTTGCTCGCTGCGTCTGTCCCAAATCCCTCGTCGAGCAAGCGCACACCATAAAAGCGCAAGCTCGCATCGGATCCCGCGCCCGCGGCAACTACGCGCTCTCCGCCGCGTACTGTTAAGCTGCCTGCGGCAATGCCGGCAACTGTCTGGCCAACAACGCCTGCCCCGTCGGCCCTGGCATCGACCGTGCAGCCGTCCACCACCAGCGCCTGGGCCACATGGATCCCGCATTGCGAGCCCGTCGCCGTGAGCGAGCCGGAGCCGCGAAGCGTAAGGTTTCCCCACACCTCCATGCCGCTCATGGAAATGTCCGCATCGGGCGCATGCGTCTCGACCACGGAGTTTTGCCCCACAAGCGTCACCACCAGGTCGCCGTCGGCGCCGATGGCCTCGCCCACATAACCGGTTAGCTCCAGATGGTCGGCATCGGTCCAAGCCCACCCGGGACCCGACACGCCCGGCTCGTAGTACGTATCGCCCGCAATGAACAGGCTGTCCGCGCCCGCGGCATAAGAAGGCCCGCCCAGCAAAACGCATAGGCAGGCCATAGCAGTAAACAGAATGTAGTGTCGGCTGGTGTGGAACGCGGTGGCAAACATAACCGCTCCGATCTTCGCAAGAGCCAATGGAAGCCGCTCCAGAAAGCTACCTGGTAGCAGCAGTTATTAGTGTAGCGAGATCAGAGTACGAGCAAGGAAGAAACCCTGTGATCGGTTCCCAAAATTAGGTGTAAATCGTTTTGCCAATCGGTGAAAGGAGGGGCCTCCATAAGCTAATTGGTCGTCCGTAAAATCCAAGCCCATATCGAAGAGGTCAACGAACCTCTAGGCGGAGACGAGTTAAGGCTACTCGTCACCCGCATTCACACGCATTGCTCTTTCAGTTTCGATCATTTTACGAACGACGAACTTCATTTTCTCATTCTTAGAAATAATAATTTCCAGGCAATCTTTGAGCTCATCGTCATTTTGAACAACAATGAGATTATTTTCCTTCGAAACTTGAATTTCCCCGGTATATAAATCCCAGGTTTGACAGAATATATCTTCATCTAAGACTAAATCGATTGGATAGACGGCGCCTAGCCTCATTGTCAGTACTCTATATTTATACTCCGAAGTAAAAAGGTCGAAAGCATAATCGGACGGCGAATAAGAGTCGTTCGCATCGGTGAGATTCAGGGCGGTATTCTCTACTTTTTCCGTTTTTGGAACAGTGAGACGCTCCATTAATTCGCGTGAGGACCACATACTGCTAGTTGTTCTGGTGGTAAAGGCAAGTTTTACAAAACGAGCTTCGATCAGGCCACTGGACGCAGCTTTTACATCTTCGCACTGCCCCTGCATGATTGCTTCAACGTTCTCAGCAGATTTTTCTAAGGGCTGATCAATAATGTCCGCCCAGAAATTTTCGCTACCTACCATGACACTTCCCCATTTCCATAGTTACCAAAAGTGGCAAATGGTCACTGTACTTTGAACACGGCCGAGAATTAACAATAAGTTTAGTATCACCGATTTGACGAAGATAGCGGCAGTCGGTAATGCAGTCCGCCAGCTGCCAATCTACAACGATTTGATCGAGCGAATGCCAATAATAGGTACAGTCGCCGGAACCCAAATAAAATGAACCCAGATTAGAATTGGACTCTGATAGAAATTGAAGAGCTGGGTTATACATTACTGGATATGACGACCCATCGCTCTCTCTTTCTTTCAATCTCTTTGCAACCTCTTTGAAAAAGGTCGAATTTAAGGAATCGAGTTTTACCATTTCGGGGTCAAATGGATTGCAATTGAAATCGCCTATCAGCATATTGAGGCTGCCGGGGTACGACGTCTTTGTAGTATTTAGCTCACTAACGAGTTTTCTTATTATCCTTTCGCGATGATCGCCTTTCGGATCGTTGCGCTTGTCTGGCAGATGAACAATTGAGGTATTCACGGGAACGCCGTCAAGAATTAATGTGCACGTCAGATTTTTAATAACCGCAGAGGCTTGCTGCGAACAAATTGAAGACTTGACGAGCAGCTTCGTTTTCGTCCTGCCGTCAATGGATTCCACTGTTCGATAACGACCGCCAAGCAGTTCGGTCAATCGCTGAAAGTCAGTTTGATCAGCCTCTGCAAAAGCCGCTACATCAACGTCATACAGTTGAACGGCAATGTGAACAAGATCTGTAAGGCTCTTGCGAGCTAAATTCCAAAAGAATAATCGCAAAACCTCACCTGGCTGTCCTCATGAGCTCAAACCTTATCCGTCTAAATATACCCTGCGCTTCCGTATTCTTCATTGACTAATTCATTGTGGTTTAACTGATTTAGTTTGAGCGCCTATGCTGTCACAAAATAAATCTGCAAGTGCGTCACATAGCTCATCAAACTGAGAGGCGTTCATTAATGGATATAACCTATCTGACATATACCAATTTAGAGGTCTGGCATTGGCATTTGCTCCCTTTGGAATGTCAACATATAGTCCAATTGAATGATTATCGTCTATTAGATCTAATAAATTAAAAGCCTCAGTTGTCTGCTCTCGGCACAGAGCGCAAAAGGTATCCAGAAATGCCAGACCCTCAACGGCTATATAGTCAGAAACGATCTGATAGAAGGATGCAAAAGACAGGAGAGGCGTATCACCTTGTTGATATCGCTCTTGGCAGAATGAATCTAACCAGTCGAGCATGGTTCTTCCATCTTGATTAATTGAAGTGCGACGAAACAGCGATATGTTGTTCCTGTCACTAACAATTCCAGATTCAAGGTTAATCGCAAGTCCAAATGTTTGATCTTGTGAGGAATAGTTGACGGGACTTATGTAGCCGTCGTTATGTTCGCTTGCATTGCGTATTGCCGAAAGCAGAACTACAAATGGCTCAGCTTCGAGGATCTCTTTTAGTTTAACCCAATCAGATGAATGGACCTCATTAGCCAAAGTGCTGCTCAGTCTGCTAATACTCGTGGTGCATTCTTTTACCACCGCTGAAAAACGAAGGGCTTTGGATATAAAGCCGTGAGCGTAGTAAACACAGTCGCGCATATAATCAGTGCAGTTGGCGTTATATCTCACTTTAATGGCCTCAGCGCGTGATAAATCACATCTCATTAAGAGATCCTTGCATGCGGTCGCATAATCTGACCAGCATGCGGCAATTCGCTCAAAGGACCCCTGCATACGTCCCAATGAAATCAGACATTCAATTGTTGACGAGTCAAGAGAATCTCTGATTTTGGTGACGGGAAATCTGCAGTCGGTATTCGGCATATAAGAAACTAGGCTGCAGTTCGAAAATGAAAACTGAGGCACTTCGTTCCAGCGCCAGGAAGGAGCAACGTACACTGGGCTTGTAATTATCTCGCTCGAATGATCCATGAAATCGCTCCTTAATATCCATGTTTTAGTTAGCTCCTTATGCTAAGTAAAACTTGTCGTTCAGCTTCAGGAAAATCGTGAGGGTTCAATCATTAATGCCAAACTAGTTCGGTCGCTCGCAGATGATGAGACCATCGTACTGCTCGTATAGCTTACGTTTTGCCTTAACGCGCTTCATGATGCCCTGGATGGAGCTCGCGCGGAAGTTGTCAGAGTTGGACTTCATGGTCAGGCGGCACACGCCCACCACCGGCTTCGGCTTGCCCTCGTAGGCGCGGTCCCGCACCATCTGCAGCACCTCGTCAACCACGAAGTCCTTGCGGGTGCGGTTTGCCTCCACGATGGCCTCGATCAGGTTCTGGGGCACGTCCTTGTAGTTGGCCAGCAGCTGCTTGGTGTCCTTTGGGCGCACAGTAGCCGCCGTAGCCGAAGCTGGGGCTGTTGTAGTGGCTGCCGATGCGCGGCTCCAGGCACACGCCGTCGATGACGTCGCGGGTGCTGAGACCAAGGAACTCGCATTAGGTGTCGAGCTCGTTGAAGTGGATTACGCGGAGGACAAGGTAGGTGTTGGCCCTTCAATTTAATCGATAGTTACTCAATATTGAATTGGTCAATTTCAAATCTTGTGTAGTCGTCCACTTTGTTCGAAAAATGCCTAAGCTCAGCGCCAATACTGATATTTCCGTATTGGTCAAAACCAATTTCATTAAGCAAATTGCGTTCTTTTAGCATTGTTATTAGCGACAAAGGGACTCCTGCTTGAATTAACTCAACGCTTTCCTTGTCGGACGTCCCGTATAAGAACATGTAGTACTGCTCTAGATCGATATGACCCGTCTTAAACAGAACACGAACGAATCTGGACAAAGTAAACCCGAGATAATCGTCCTCCACCTTATATTTTGCCAAGAAAAGTGCTGGTAGCTCGGCATTATTTTTTTCTCTAATATCAACATAGCTACATTCGCCATCGATAAGACCTTGGTAATTGATCTCTCCAAAGCTGCGGCCAACATAAAGATAGTCGTGCGTGGTCTCAGCCTTCCTTTTCCATAATGAAATGTCGGAAGCAAGTCGTTGGCTAAGTGATTTCGATGACTTGTCTCTAAGATAACTTTCGTAATAAGGCAGTTGTCTACGCAAATTTCCAACTCTTAGATATGGATTAGAGAAAACAAAACCATCATCAATAAAATACCTACATATTAGTTCGAGCACGCTAATCTGAGAGTATGCCTCAAACGTGTTTAGCCTCTTAACTATCTCTACTTTTGCATCCTCCCAGTTTTCATACAAAGAACGAAGACCGGAACGATCTAATAGAATTTCGAGATTATCGTTCGGCTGACTGGAGCTTTGGATTAAACTGTCTTCGAAATCAAGACGCTTGCTTTCTTTATCGCTTAGTGACTCGCCTTTGGATTTTTTTATTCGTAGATTATCCCCACGGTCCTTGAACCCAACGCTGTGCAATTCCGCGATAGCGCTTGTCATGGTCGGCTTCGATCTCGTCCATTTTGATTCCGCAAAGATTACTTGTGGGCTTAGTCTTTTGAGATGAGGCCTATCACCGAAAACGTAATTTAACCGTGATGCACGACCGATTAAGTTAATTAATACTGAACGCCTTTTTGTGCGTAGCTCGAGAATAAAAACAGAATCAAATGGAAGATTAATGCCTTCCATGATGACTTCATTTGCAAATATGAATCGAATCGAATCAAGCTTCGCAGCACGGTCAAGTAGATAGTTTTTAATCCCGTCCGGCATCTGCCCATGTAGGTATACAACGCCGTGTCGCAAACACAGTATTTCGTCATATAAAGGGCTCACGTGCTCGGTCAAGGCAAAAATGACCCTAGCGAGTTCGGGAGCGACTGGGTCATCAGGCAAACTACTCGCCAAATCCAAGGCCGCTTCGCGGACCTTTTTAGGGGAAGACAAGAATACTAGATTTTTAGCAGTCGCCCTATTCTTCAGGCAATCCCAAGTGTCATTGAAGGAAGAAACTTGGCAAAAGCTATTAAAAAACCTGTTATATGCACGTAAGGCTCCCTCGTCGTCAAGTAGATAATAACGAGGCTCTTTCATGCTTTTGTTGACCTTGCATCCCTCAACCTCGAAGCCTGAGATAGCAGACAGGAGGTTAATGTCGTCGATAACCGGACTAAAGTAGTAGAACTTTGTTGCGGGATTGCGTAATTTGGACTCACGAATGAGGCGTGAAATCAATAAAGCGCGATCGCCGACTTCAAAAGCATTGTGTGCCTCATCTATAAACACACTAGAAAAGGATAGGGTAGGATTCGCCTCTAATAAACGTATCGCCCTCTCTTGAGTAAGGATTGCGATAAACGTCTGCTCACTCTGGTACATTTCGTCATGAGTAATTACTTTTGCCCTTGGGTGATGCTTAAATACATCATCGCGTGTTTGTGCGAGAAGTGATTTTGTCGGCACAATTACACAAGGCCGGGATCCGCTTTTATCCTCCAGTACGGCTTTAACTAAGCGCTCGGTCTTACCAAACGAGGTCGGAGCAATATAGGCGAACCCTTCTCCCGAGTAAGAAAAGAAAGAACTGTCGGACAACTTCTGCTCGAGGGTAAGAGTTACACCTTCAGTAAAGTTCTCTCTGATTTCAACTAGTGCAATGTAGTCCTTCAGAGTATCAAAGCGCCTTTCATCAAGATCAACAATTGATTTGGCCAACGGGTAGAGGCCCAGTTCAAATGAGAAATCGTACAGAGGCTTGAGATTTCCCGTGCTCAATGAATAGTTAAGAATAATCCAATACGCAAACTCGAGACTTCGTGTTCGATTCTTATCTTTTAGCGCATACCTTAACAAGGCAATAGCGGCTGAAAGAAGGAGCGTGGACTCTCTATTCGTGAGCTCCTTGCGTAAAAGTAGTTTATCGACAGCCGACTTAAAGGGGCTGTTGTTTTTTAATTTTGTTATGGAGCCAGTGTCACTCATCTGCGTACTCCAAATTCAAATATCGAAGAAAGCCAACCAATGCAGAATGTGAGACACAAACTATGTGGAGGGCTAAATAATCCTTATTTTCGAAATACAGCGAGAGATCATTCGACAACTTCTCGACTTCGTCGATAGTCAGAACACTGCCGATAAACACAGTGCCACAAGGGATCATGTTAAACTCGCTTGGATCATGGACATGCTCTAAGGTAAAATCATCCGACAACATTCTGATCTGATTCTGGATGGAACCCTCGACGCCCGCCACTATAGCGTGATTTAGAGCATTTTCCCACGGGTCGTTTCCTTCAAAATCATTTATCTTGTTGCAGAGGTCTTGATAAGCTTCTTCAGCCTTTTCATGATGAGGAATATTTCCATAGATAGATGATTTACTTTCCATCAGCCAGTATTCATTATCTTTCAAGTAAAATCCGTCAAATCCCTTTTTGATCGATCCCTCTTCGAGGTTCGATCCAAGGCATGCCTGTTGATATCCGTTATGTCCCAAGTAAGCATGTAAGAAGATTTCAGCGCATGAACCGCAAATCAACGACCGATTGTTTAGTTTTGTGGAAAAGTACTTTGCGATTTTCGCTTTTGTGATGCCTATAGAACGCGTGCCTTTCGGGCCAAACCAAATAGACGGTAGACATTGATTTAAGCATTCATCAAAGTCATCATTTTCGATGACATCAAAGTAAGTAAGGCGAATGCGATCAGAAAGCTCCTTTTCAATAATTCCTGAGAATAGCATTCGATAATCACCTGCCCCCTAGTAATTTTAACCAGTGAGCATCCAGTTCGCTTCTAGAACCTCATGCAATTATTCTAGGGTATGATAATCTTTAGGTGTAAACGATACGCCCCATCTATCCCACTTAAGCCGGATGCGGTCTCGGCACTCTGGAATTTAACTCTCGTCTAATCAAGCCTCTTATCAAACTCTGCGTAACTGGTGATGCGATAGTTTGTGATAGCAAGATCACGACAAAACTCATCGATATCATACCGTTTGCTCTCGCTGGGATCGTGCTCGCAAAAGACCCATTCGGCATCGCGGTAGCGTGGAGCCAGAACGTCGCGGTGGTACGGCATATCGACTTTGTCGAACGAATTGCCCATGATAATTACTGTATTGACATTTAGCAAGGGTGTCCAAGAAATGGTTTAGGGCGTCGTAGTTGCCCTTAATGTTCTTCC
Source organism: Collinsella aerofaciens (assembly GCF_040926265.1). Taxonomy (GTDB): domain Bacteria; phylum Actinomycetota; class Coriobacteriia; order Coriobacteriales; family Coriobacteriaceae; genus Collinsella; species Collinsella aerofaciens_BB. The sequence goes on from NZ_JBCOIL010000002.1 coordinate 85,302, forward strand.
ATGTATCTGCGCAGCGATCGCATGCGACAGTTACACCCTGCTGAATAGTCGCACCGTAAAAATCATCCATTCCATATTTGTCTTCAAGCATCTTCTCAAGCTCGAAAGGATTATTGTCGGGAGAACCAAATTGAAGAAGCTCGTTTTTATCCAAGACGCAACCATGGATATGGAGGATGTTGGCTGAACGAACACCGTAGACACACTCCAGCGTTGGAGTGTAATTAAAGGTAACGAACGAAGCAGTGTCTGGTAAATCAAGTGCAGGCTTAATTTTAGACACATCGATAGACTCTACCCATTCCCGAAAGTGATCCCTGGTGAGCTTCTTCAGGTATTCAAGACGCATGTGCAACTCGATCCAGAAATCGTCCCATCCTGGATTGTCTTCGGTTACATCTGGATACGCGTGATCGAGCGTTTCATAACAAAGGTCGTCCCATTCAATGCCGAGTGATTCTTCAAGAGAGCACCATCGGGAGTCGACACCTTTGGCGGAATTTCGTATGTAGTCAAGGCTGCCCTCAAGATCTGAGCATTCCGCTGCAAAGCAAAACGTTTCGAAGTCAGTAGCCACTTGCTCATCATGGTCTACCAGCCAGTCGTGATAATCCGAATACCCGGTTGCTAGACCATGATGAAGATCGAATCCGTTTCCTATAATTAAGAGGCAGCTACCGGTATCAGATTCTGCACCAATACGTCATCCTTGCTCTATGCTACTCATCAATCCGGATGTCCTCCCATAATGCAGTGCTATAGATTTTAGACTCATGACGCTAGCAAGCGAATATTTTTTTCTGCGCTGACATTTAAGCGCGCTAACGGCGCCGGGCTCTCGCTGAACTCGACGCCGCATGAATTCATACAAGCTGTCACATTATGCCAAATGAGTCAGAATATCCGTTAAGATTACCTAGCATTTGCCTTTTTATCGATTGCGCGCCTGCGGTTTTCTTGATACCACCGCTTGCCTCGATCCCCAAAAGATGAGCCGATGTAATTCCGAGCAATCGCACTCATGTGATTCTGGGCCTGTTCACGTCTGTATAGATCTTTTTCGAGGTCAACAAGTGTTTTGTAGCCAGGCTTTGACCTATTAGCCTTTGAAACTGAAGCGCAAGTATTTTGCAAATTGACACGTGATTCGTGGAGGGCGTCTCCAATTTCGACTGACATACGATACGCGGCCAGGCACTGTTCGAAAGATTTATCCCTCAAACAGGAGGGGTCATTGATCGCAACAGACTTCTGCAAAGCAGAGGCTTTGGTTTTAAGTTCCTTCGCGGAACCCGGATTATCAAAAGAATAATGAGCGCCAAAATCAACAAATTGTTGGCTATTGGAAACGACTCTATCGAAGTAGAGCCTATCGGAAGGATTGAGCTCAGACCTGAGTTTTTGGTCCGATACGCTGTAGCAGGGAACGTTGATTACCGGGCTAACCGTTGTCACGCAGTTATTGCCAGTTGTGCAAGACCGAGAGCTCGACTGGCTATTCTCAATCTGACTGTCATCAGAGTTGCCCATAAAATGACGCAAGCAATACAGGATTCCAACAGCAGCGACACACCACGGCCAGTTCTCTCTGACGAAGCCTACGAATTCCATAAACCATGAAGTATCCATCTCAAACCACCCTATAACGTTAGCCGTCATACCCGCCTTGTGGTCCCCCATCAAGATGTATATCATCCGAGTATGCTATATTGAGTTGTTGTTATTCCGCTTGCTTTCCGATTGGACCGCTTAAGGACCTCGTGCTTTCATAGCCTCCTCCTTTCGAATCTCTTACCTATTCGTTTGACGTTATCCTAGAAGAGAAGAAAGGTGGACGACGGTGCTTAACGGCGGATGGCGCCCAGACGGTCGCAGACGGTTTTATGCTTGGTGAAGGCTGAGCATGGAGACCCTGCCACTCTCTGGAATGTCGGTTATTAGAATTAACGCATTTCCAGAGTAATCAGTAGGGATGGGAACGGTAACAGGCAAATTGTAATAACGAATTGTTTGAATCCCTGTGGAGATGGCAAGCGGGGGCCATACGCTATGCTTAGCCATAAACTTTTCTAAAGCAGTCTGAAGAAGATCAATAAGAAACTCATTGCCGGAATCCTCGTCTAGGGTGTCGACAACCTCACTAATTTGCTCCTCAGAGAAAGCAAAACAATTGGCTAGAACTGCGCACAGCCCAGTAACAGCCTGGGCCTTAGTAGAACTTGATGCTTCGGAGAAAACAGCGCCGAACAATATAATTAATCGATCTGCGGTAAGTTTGTTGATAGGCGGCTTATGAGAGCACCTGTCGTTCAGATATCCGCGCGGGATATGATGCCTTTTAGCAATGTCTAATACCTCGCCGGACAAGGTTCTCATCCCAAAGGATTTGACCAACAAGTCACTAAGGAAATCGGTCGCAAGATAATAATTCATGACAGTTTATACGGGATTAGTCGTCAGACTTCTCTTGTTCCTCGTGTGTTTCCTTGTTTTTCAGCAACACTAAATAACGCTCGAGGTCAGAAAGAGGGCCACGATATTTTTCAAACCTACGAGAATCATAAAAATAGGTAACGAACTGGTTGTTGTCATCCAAAAAGCCCACTCGTAAATCAAGGGGCTCGTGGAAGTACTGGCTTCCAGCATTCTGCGATTCATCAAAAATCGTGTACTGTAATTTTTCAATCACAATGGCAGGCTGTCTGTAGTTTGGCAGCGTACGATTACGCATACCAGGTTTCCAAGACACAACGTCCCCTGTGGATAGCGATTCATTCGAAATATACGTCTCGTAGGACCTCTTCAGTGCCTGTATGGCAGAGTCATCGTCTTTGGTCATATCCAAGGAGTTGATAAACTTCTTCACATCACTAGATTTCAAATTATGCGTCAACAAATCCATAAACGGAATGTCCTGAATAGGATGATCGTTCATGCTTTACCCCACTAAAATGTTTCTGTCAGAAATTTGCTTATTAGCAAAGTTGCTGTCGCGGTTATATGTGCTTTCATTATTTACTGCTGAATCTGTATCTACATAAGCGTTGCAAAGATCGACTTTACATTTAGCAATGGAGCAAATCTCAGCATATTTGGCAATGGTACTCTGCGCATCTTTATTAAGATCAAGAAGTTCTGCCGCGCGTAAAAAGCTGGAAGTACTTACAAATAAGGTCTCAATTATCTGTTTTGATAACTCATTAGTAGGAATTCGCAGACACTTGGAAACCGTACTTAGTAGAGCGGATTTGAACTCGTCATTCATCAATGACGAATACCAGACGTTCTTGCTGTTTGATTCATCAAGCTCCACATTCAGAAGTGAAACGGAATCGCGGATAATCGCAATCGTTTTGATTACATCTGGATCGGAAAAGATATGAGAGCCGTCATTGGAATGATAGTAGTCATTTAGCTGCGAAAGAGCTTTTCCACTCATTTTGAATTTGGGTGCTGAATGTACAGCCTTATAGGCCGCAAGCACCGACAAAAGCGTGCATACGCCCGTCAATATTGAAATTAAGAACTCTAGTGCGTTCAATTTATATCGCCATTCTCGCTGCGATCGAGGCTCCGCACATCTCGAATCAACGATTTCAAATCATCGGCACTAATTATGTACCCGTCATCACTCGCTTTATCTTCCACATCTACATCCGACCCATAGCTTATGTCGCTGCCGGCACAAGACATGGCTGCCTAATATACTGAGACGGATAGTGCGACCAGTGAATTAATGAAAGGAGACATGCTAGCCTGATCCTTAAGATAGGACGATTCAAAAAGTATCTGGTTGACTGCCAGCCCGTAAGACAACAAAAGCGAAAGCATTAATAAAAGAATTCCAACGCCCCATTTAATACCCGAGTGAATTTCTGAAAAATTGCCATGAATTAGCTCAACACAAAGAAGTGAAGCAGAAGAAAAGCTGAAAGCCGCCTTGCTCAGATCGCTCAATAAATACTCGCAGAAAGACTGAAGCCCAGAGATTTGAAGCAATATGCCACAGGCTATTGTCGGAAGAAGAATGCCTACCAGATTCCAGATGAAGGCAATACTGAATTCAACAAGAAACTGATGACGCTGTCGTAAGCCTTTAACAGAGTTCACGAAATTGCTAATCAATGTTTCGATCAGAGTAGTCACCAAAATCCAGCGATTGTCTAAGATAGATGAATGCCAAATGAAGCCAGAATCTAACGGGTAAGGAATGCAAACAGGATGTTAAATCCTAAATTTGGAACTTCTTCAAACGACGTTTAATAGCGCCAAGTTTACCGCGAACGCGTTGTCGTAGAGACTGGCGGAATTTCCACTTAGCCATAAGGTCCGGGATGGAAGATCCGGAGGCCACGTCATTCAAGAACTCGTCCCGCATCGGATGTGGGGAAACTGAGCGAATAAGGCTAGGATTACCGGCAACGACCTCGTCCAGCGTCGCCGAACCGTTCAAAGTGATCCTCGAAATAGCCTTGAAAGCGCGCTCGCCCTTCTTGCTATTACATAGGACTGCCGAGACGCCCTTGGAACAGTCGATCTCGGGATGGATATTCTGAAAACCCCAGAAATCACCAAGTGTGATATCGGCTCCGCTCGAGCGTTTTGCGGGACACGCGAGACACGACGAACGTAGGCTCGCATTGGCCAGGAACGCTTTCATATACCAATCTTCACCGAACACACGGGACTCAGTATCCCCGGTGTTGTCTTTCTCCGCTGCGTGCTTGTACGCAGCGGAGTAAGACAACCATCCGGTTGTCTTACTCCGCATATTGACGTCACACACGTCAGACCCGAAGGCCTCGCCTCGGTAGTCGATCCATCGTGACCAGAGCTCGGGAGAGGGAACGCCATGACAGATGACGTCGACGGACAGAAAGAGGTCGCTCTCACCGAGCTTCCCGAGATATCCTCTCATGCCTGCGACCTGGCAGGCGGTGCCGGCGAAGAGGACGCGTCGACCGGAACGGATTGCATTTCGAACCCCTCTGTACACCTCTTTCCCGATAGAGCTCTGCACGTATTTGGAACGCATGACGGCATCGAGACCGGTTTCGTTGCCGACGAGCACGTGGCGGACCGTGCGGCACCCCTCATCGAAGGCCGCACCGCAGACTACACCGCCTTCCGAAAGCACCTTGCGAGCAAGGAGCCCGAAAATACCGCCAGATGAGGACCGATCCAGAAGCTCTGATGAGTCGGACTTCGCCCATGAGACTGATTGCAACTGGTCGACAGATCGCTCCCCTATCGCAGGACAGGCTTGCTCGCAAGCACCACAGTCGATGCAAATTTCGGCATTCACAACAGGACGTGAAAAGCCGAGATCGTCTCGCTCCATGGAAATGCACCCTTTAGGGCAGGCGGCGGAGCAGGCACCGCAGCCGCAGCAGGCGTCAGCGAGCGTACAAATCGCAGTTTTAGGCATTGATGACCCCTAACGGATGAATGGAACTCTGGCGGTAATCCCCGCCTTCTCATTTGAATCAAGCACGAACAGCCACATAGCAATCGCGAATAGCACGGTGTACACGGCGCCCCATGCGAGGAACAGTAACCAGCTCGTGACGGGAAGAAAAATGCTTAGCCCTTTGCAGACGACAAGGACCAGCGCGGACGTCAGCGCTACAGGAAGGTTGCGTTTCCAGAAGTAGATCATGTCAAGCCCGATGCGGTTTTGGTAGTACCAGTTCATAAAGAGACCGTTGCCCAACACGATGCTCGCAATGTAGGCAATCGCAGGAGCCCAATAACCCAGATAAGGAGAAGCAATCCAAGTGAAGACAACGTTCAACACCGCCATAAAGAGATAGACGACGCTACGCGCCTTATGCCTATTTTTCGCGCGCTGGATTTCGATGCCCGTATTCTGGCATAGCGGTACTCCAAGGGGTAGCGCCATCGCACAAATCAAATAATAGGCATCTAGGAAGCCCTCGCCCGCCCACTTAGTGATAAAAAATCGTCCAAGCAAAAAAAACCCGCAGTATATCCAGCAGAAAAGGAACATCTGGTAACGACCCACGCGCGTCATGAGGCGGGTAAGCTCCGCGTTGTCATCCGAGGTTGCCACAATGCGATTGATCTTCGGCACGAAAACGTTTGACATCACAGTTGAAAGCGAAATGAACACACTTCTAACCTGCAAGCCGACGGCGAAAACCGACACAGTAATTGCGCTTGTCAAGACGCCCAGCAGTATGTTGGGGACGCTCTGGTTTACGAGCTCGCAAACCTGGTTGCCGAAAATCCAAGCACTAAAGGCTGCAACAGAGCAGAATAAATCCCTATCAAACCTCCGTACATCGAAGCGCATACCGAGCTTCACGATGGCGAAACGAGCATTAAGAACGAGCAGCGTCACGTTTACCGCAAGCTGAGCCAGAGCGACGCCAACAGCCCCCATCCCAAGGCAAAGTAATAAATACGCCACACCGGGCGTCGCTAAGGACGTGAACATTTGGCGTGACTGTTGGAAGCGAAACTGCTCATGCGCAAGTATGTAGGCATCGAAAATAGTAGAGAAGAGGGTACACGCCACGCTGAATGCCATGATCGCCATGAGCTCACCTGCAAGCCCAACCTGAGCGGTCGTGAAGCTACCCGAGAAGAATGTCTCAACATTAGAGGCGAACATAAGCCCAAGAATAAGAGCGGCGGCGCAAATAACAACATACAGGATGAGGTACATGCCATTAAGCGAGCGAATGTCCCGCTCGGTTCCCCTAGCCCTCTTCTGCGTATAAAAACGGATATAAGCGTCCGAGAAACCGAATGTAAGTAATGAAAGTGAGAACACAAACGAGTTAGAAGTCTGGAAAACACCATAATCTGCCTGGCCTACGAACGCGAGGAGCATTGGTGTGTAAACCAAATTAACTATATTTTTAATAATGATATTCAAATAGCCTAGTAAAGCTCCTAGACGTCTTTCATTCCCCACAGCAAATAACACCCCAAGAAACACAAACGATTGAAATTAAGTGAATTAAATAAACACGGTACTTCCCGTGTAAAAAGAAAAAATCGCTAGCATAGAAATGAACATCGGTGAATCGTATAGTGGATTTCCGCAAAAGGAGTAAAGAATGAAGAACGCTACAATTCCAGCGGAAGCAAGTACTAAGCTCCTTGTACCAGCCGAGTAACTATCCAGATGAATTGAAGTTTCAAAAGCGCCCTTTATTAAAATAAAAAAAGGAATTATAGCGAGTGACAAACCGAATAACCCAGTTTCAGCTAATAGCTGAAGGAGCACACAGTGTGCAGCAACAGATACAACAGGTGTACCGCCATCAATCCAACTAAATTTATAGGAAGCCCAACCTTGACCAAATATGGGTTTATTTGTCCATTGATCTAAAGCGTGCTGCCAGAGATAGGTTCTACCAGATAGCAGTTCATCCGCATTTTCAGACGTTTCGGAAAAGCGGTCAAACACAAGGCTTAGCTGAGGAAAATAGATAGAAGAAATACCGAAAGCAATCAAAATCAATAAAACAATAAGACAAAATTTTACAAACTTGCTGATACCCTTAGTCCGATTAGCCAAATAAAACATTAACGTAAAGGCAGCAATGGAAAACATTAGGTGAGCTCTCTTGGTAGTAAGCAGCAATGCAATAGCGCTAATGCCGCAAAGCAAACAGCCTATTTTTGAATGCCTAGAGCCGGAAAATGCAACGCCCGAACTTAAAATAAAGCATAGGCTCGTATACATTCCATTCCAACTATAACTTCCCGACAGTGCGGACCTGTAGTCTCTTGCAGTAGGATATTGTGAAAGTAATGAATTTTGAATAATTTGTCTTCCAAAATCAGGGAATAGATAAAAAGAAATTGTTGCAAGACAATGAATCAGGCACATGACTAGGAAAACGATGAAGAAGGGTTTGACCCACCTCGTATCGCCGGAAGCCAAGGCAAATGCTAGTGCACCAAAAACAAATAGATAATAGTCTGAATCTACAACACCATTCAGCAACGTTCCTAGAACCGATAGACCGACGATTGGAAGAAACGATAACGATCTAAGTGCTATTTGACTTGGCTTGCAATGCAGCAGTAATAGCAACAAAAAGCCAATAAAAAATAAAGGCAGGCCAATAATAGTTGGCATTAAGTGTTTAAAGCAGGGCTGCAAAAGTAGTAGAACAGAAACAAAGTAGTCGGTGTTATGCCTCACGGCATTATTAATCCTAGACATCCAATGCCTTCCTAAGGTATTGGATAAATTCAATACGTTTTGATTCCAACAACCCAACCGTTATGTCTCTTTGGTCATTAGATATTTCTGGAATAGCGCCGTACCCCTCTACATTCCCAACTTGATAGGTCTTAAGAAGGGTCGCAATACGTGAATAAGTTGAAAGTTTTTCCGAACGATGGAAAACCCTAAAGGGTGTGCCGAAAAGAGTAGAAAAGACTGATGCATGGAACGAATCTGTTAAAACAAGATTGGCCTTATCGATAAGACCAATGAAGTCTTGGGGACCACACGCATAATAAATTGAATTGTTATCAAGTAAATCAATGACTTGATAACTGTTATCATCGATTCCGTATATGTAATCCGAAAGATTTCCGGACCAACCACCCAAGAAGTAAACTAAAACATATTTCTGTTGGGGAACAAATGAATAGTCAGCGACCTCACGCCACTTATGATCTGAAATTGCTAAGGTTGGATCAATGAGCACTTTCGGTCTTTTTCCAACGAGAGATTCCACAAGAGCAGCGCCCTCCTCTTCTCTCACGGAAATAGATTTATAGCTAGATAAAGCCAGCCTGTATTCATCAATGCAGGATTCAGGTAATTCGGATACCCCGAAACTTGGAGCAACGGCGATTTTTTGACCACACTCCGCAAATTCAAGTAATTTTGTATGTTTGAATAAGTCGGCGTTAGGATTCCAAACTTGATCGCTTCCAACACAGAAATAAGAATACTTTTTTGATAAATGCCTAATTTGGTAAGGGAAAATCACATATTTGATTTTTTGACCAGAAACAAACTCTCTAAATCTATTATCCCTTTTTTTAGTATTACTAGACTTAAAACAAGCCCTAAAAAACGTCCTTATTTGAGCTGCTAAAAAACTTAATCCTAGCTTTCGATATAAAACAATAGTTTCGGGGTAGAAGCCCAATTCTGAAAGAGCGCAGTCTAAAGCATATCCTTGCAAACGATTTCCATAGTTATAGAGACCGAACAAAGAAATAATACCGATTTTATTCATCTTATTTTTATTTTGCATTATCAAATACCTCCATTATTTTATTACAGGACAGCGAACTATCAGAAAACCTATCCCAGGCAAACTCTTGGCCTGCTTTAGCTATCTTCCTTGATTTTTCAAAATGGTCTATTGCGTCAATCAAAAGTGAAGCTAATTCGTCAACCGTGTTAAACAGAAGACCATTGCCATTGTTAAGCAATTCAGCTGTTCCTGAAGTATTTCTACCGACTACCAAAGAGCCCGACAACAAACCTTCAACTGTTACTCGACCAAAGGACTCGGACATAGAGCAATTTAAACAAATATCCGAGTCTTCTAACACGGCATAAGGTTCGTCAACTTGACCAAGGAACTTCACATAGGTGCTGATATTATTAACCTTAATAAAAGAGGTTAACTGGTCAAAATAACCGCTATCCTTTATATCTCCAGCAATTAATAGGGTGAGTTCATAGCCTCTAGCAAGCACTATGGAAATTGCTCGAACAGCATCATACTGTCCTTTAGCTGGAAAAATACTTCCAATCAGAGCAACGTTCGGAATACCTTTTCTAAAAATATTCCGATCCCGATAATCAGGGACTGGAATGGAATCATAAACAATAATTGGATTAATAATTCTTTTACAGCTATGTAAAGTGTCAGCGGCAGACTTTGAAACAGCAATAACTGAATTTGCTGTACTAATTAAATTGCGCTGAACTTTAGGAAAATAAAGCGTCCTTCCGCTTTCCCAATTTAGTAATTCTCGAATATGCCAAATTAGCGGAATATTTAATATCTTTGACGCGAAACAGCCCGTACCCACTGCAGATGTATTTATGTGAATAGCACATGGTTTTACGGTAAGTAAAAATAGGAACAAGCGAATCTCAGCAGCTACATTAATAAACAGTTTAATAAGCAGTTTGATGAGTAGTTTAAGTATTCCATCTGAAGTAGACTTAGACCAAGGCTTAAACTTAATTACCTTCACTGGAACGTTTAATTCAACAACAGCTTTTGCAAACTCACCAACATAAGGAACAATAAGAGCACAGCGATAATCACTGGCACATTCTTCTTTAATGAGCTCATAGAGGCACAATTCAGCACCTCCCAAAAAATCACCGGACCCACTAATATGTACAACTTTAAGTGATCTATTCAAAATGAGCACCATGCACCTTTGTATTAATAGCCTCAAATATTTGAGTGAAAACCACAATCGATCACGGCAATTATTTGGCCGATTTTTCTCGTACCAGATTTCCATGCTTTTGATTTGATTAAGTTAGAGAAATTCTGAACCGGAGACCCTTTGCATGCATTTGCACAATACTTCACAATGCCGCGTTGATTGTCTGACAGAAGTTCATTGAACACTTCTTCAAAGTATTCTGCTTGTTTGGAGATAGCGGCTTGACGGTATTTAAATGTTCCGATCTTTTTGGCCCAGCACAATAATGAGAATCTAATTGCTCCAACATCATTAGCAGAATGTTGACGATATAACGACGTAGATTTGTCAACATAATCAATAGCACCAAATGCTGAGCAAATGATACAAAGCCACCAATCATGCATAATAATATTATCGTTTGTTCCACCAATCCGAGCAAGGTCCGTAGCAGCTTTGTTAATCATCATCGTACAACCGGCACCCACTGATTGTGCAAGCATATGAGAAAAACTAGTTCGTAGTGGGTTAATATTTGAATAGCTGGTAAAGCTATCATCAATAATATTTAAATCTGAATCCACTACTGTCATATCTGTAAATACTAAACAGGGAACATTACTTTCATGACTTTTTTCAATTGATTGAATACGATCGAGAGAGATTTCTATTTTATTGGGAAGCCAGACATCATCTTGATCACAAAACATCACATATGGAGACTTGGCTTGACTTAGTAAATATAGAAAGTTAGATTTTGCGGAACCAAAACGTGTGCCCTTAGAAACAATTCGAATCCTAGCATCTTGTTCAGAGAACTGGCTAACAATATCAAGAGTATTGTCCGAGGAGCAATCGTCAGATATCAAGAGCTCCCAGTTCTCATATGATTGTGCTTGAAGTGACTTAATTTGTTCGCAAATATAATTCTGGCCGTTATAAGTTGCCATTAAAATATCTACATCCGCCATTATTTAACCTTTCACAGTAAATTACCCATGACGAGATGCTCCCCCAGCTCCTCCTCCCAGTCGGGCATGTGGAAGCCAGCGGTCTCGAGCTTCGAGAGGTCGAGCGCGGAGTGGACCGGGCGCGGGGCGATGGGGCCCGAGGCGTTCGCGTAGTAGTCGGCGGTGCTGACCGGGACCACCTTGTCCCCGTTGCCGTTGGCGGCTTCGAAGACGGTGCGGGCGATGTCGGCCCAGGACTTCACGGCGCCGGAGCCGGTGCAGTCGTAGGTGCCGTAGGGGGTGTGCGTCCCCAGCACATGGAAGATGGCCCGCGCCATGTCGCGCGTGAAGGTCAGGCGGCCCAGCTGGTCGTCGACCACGGTGATCTTGTCCAGCTTGTCGTCCGGGTCGGCGACGCGGTCGGACAGGCCCTTCATGGTCTTGACGAAGTTGTGCCCCTCGCCGATGACCCAGGAGCTGCGCATGATGTAGTGGCGCGGGCAGCCGGCCACGGCGATGTCGCCGGCGGCCTTGGTCTGGCCGTAGACGGAAAGCGGGCTGAGGGGCTCCTCCTCGGTATGGACCTCCGCGGTGCCGTCGAACACGTAGTCGCTGGACACGTGGACCAGGGTGATCCCGTGCCCGGCGCAGGTGCGGGCGAGGAGGGCCGGGCCGGTCGCGTTGGCCTTCCAGGCGGTGGTTCGGCCCTCGGGGGTCTCGGCCCTGTCCACGGCCGTGTAGGCGCCGCAGTTGATCACGGTGCCGTAGAGCGACCAGTCGTACCTGGAATAGGCCGCCGAGTCGGACATGTCGAAGGTGTCGATGTCGCAGAAGTCGAAGTCCTTGGCGACCCCGCGCTCCTCGGCCAGCGCGCGCACCGCGCGGCCCAGCTGGCCGTCGCAGCCGGTGACGAGGGTGCGCTTCGGCGCCATGGGGACGACGTCGGCGAGCATCGGGTGGTTCAGGTCGGCCTCGGAGACGGTGGCCTGATCCAGCGGGATCGGCCACTCGATGGCGAGCTCGGGGTCGGCGAGGTTCACGAAGGTATAGGTCCTCTTCAGCTCGAGCGACCAGTGGGCGTCCACCAGGTAGGTGTAGGCGGTGCCGTCCTCCAGGGCCTGGAAGGAGTTGCCGACGCCGCGCGGGACGTAGATGGCCTTGCTGGGATCCAGAACGGTCGTGAACACCTTGCCGAAGGTCTCGCTGCCCTCGCGCAGGTCCACCCAGGCGCCAAACACGCTGCCGCGGGCCACGGAGATGAACTTGTCCCAGGGCTCGGCGTGGATGCCGCGGGTGACGCCGCGGCTGTCGTTGTAGGAGATGTTGTTCTGGACGACCCTGAGGTCCGGAATGCCCAGCGCGGTCATCTTGGCGCGCTGCCAGTTCTCCTTGAACCAGCCGCGCGAGTCGCCGTGGACGGCGAGGTCGACGACCTTCAGGCCCCCGATGCCGGTATCGGCGACGGAGAGGTCCTTCTCGAAAGCGATGTCTGCCATGTGGGAAAAGCTCCTATCGAAGAGGTTGGTTAACCGCGGGGCGCCCGCGCGGGCGCCCCGCGGTGCGGTTCGCCGGGGTGCGGCCTACTGCCCCTGCGCTCTGTACCTGGCCTCGGTGGCCTCCTTGGCCGGGCGCCACCAGGACTCGTTCTCGACGTACCAGTCGATGGTGGCCTTGAGACCCTCGGCGAAGTCGGTGTGGGCCGGCCTCCAGCCGAGCTCGCGCTGCAGCTTGGTCGAGTCGATGGCGTAGCGGCGGTCGTGGCCGGGGCGGTCGGCGACCCAGTCGAAGTCATCGGGGTCCTTTCCCATCGCCTCGAGGATCATGCGGAGCACGGTGATGTTGTTCCTCTCGCCGTCGGCCCCGATGAGGTAGGTCTCCCCCGTGCGGCCCTTCGTGAGGATGTCCCAGACGGCCGAGGAGTGGTCCTCGGTGTGGATCCAGTCGCGGACGTTCTCGCCGCGCCCGTAGAGCTTGGGGCGCACGCCGTCGACGATGTTCGTGATCTGCCTGGGGATGAACTTCTCCACGTGCTGGTAGGGGCCGTAGTTGTTGGAGCAGTTGGAGATCGTGGTGCGAAGCCCGTAGGTGCGGGTCCAGGCGCGCACGAGCATGTCGGAGGACGCCTTGGTCGAGCTGTACGGGGAGCTCGGGTGGTAGGGCGTCTCCTCGGTGAACTTGGCGGGGTCGTCGAGCGCAAGGTCGCCGTAGACCTCGTCGGTGGAGACGTGGTGGTAGCGGACGCCGTACTTGCGCACGGCCTCCAGAAGGCGGAAGGTGCCCTCGACGTTCGTGCGCAGGAACGGCTCCGGGTCGGCGATGGAGTTGTCGTTGTGGCTCTCGGCGGCGTAGTGCACGATGGCGTCGTGGCCCGGGACCAGCCTATCGAGCAGCCCGGCGTCGCAGATGTCGCCCACGACGAGCTCCACGCGGTCGGAGGGCAGCCCGGCGATGTTCTCGGGGTTGCCGGCGTAGGTCAGCTTGTCCAGAACGGTCACGTGGACGCCCGGATGGTTGTCCACGACGTAGTGCACGAAGTTGCTGCCGATGAAGCCGCAACCGCCCGTGACGATGATGTTCCTGGGGGAGAAGGTCTCCTCTGCCATGTTCTTATCTCCTCGGTTCCTAGTACTCGCGCGGGCTGTTGACGATCTCGCCGGCGGCGACCTTCTTGAGGTGCTGCCCGTAGACCGACTTGCCGTAGGCCTTCGCGGCCTCCTCCAGCCCGGCGGTCGTGATCCAGCCGTTCTCCCAGGCGATCTCCTCGGGGACGGACACGGGCAGGTCCTGGGAGTGCTCCACGGCGCGGACGAACTCCGCGGCCTCGTGGAGGCTCTCCATGGTGCCGGTGTCGAGCCACGCGTAGCCGCGGCCCAGGGTGACGACGGAGAGCGTCCCCTCCTCCAGGTACATCTGGTTGAGCGTGGTGATCTCCAGCTCGCCGCGGGCCGACGGCTTTACCTCGTGCGCCTTGGCGGCGACGTCGCCCGGGTAGAAGTACAGGCCGGTGACGGCGTAGGAGCTCTTGGGGCGCTCGGGCTTCTCCTCGATGGAGACGGCCCTCCCCTCACGGTCGAACTCCACGACCCCGAAGCGCTCGGGGTCGTCGACGTGGTAGCCGAAGACCGTGGCGCGGCCCGACTCGGCGTTCTGGACGGCGCGCGTCAGGTGGCGCGGCAGGCCGTTGCCGTAGAAGATGTTGTCGCCGAGCACCAGGGCGCACGGCTCGCCGGCGATGAAGTCCTCGCCGATGGTGAATGCCTGCGCCAGGCCGTCGGGGCTGGGCTGCTCGGCGTAGGACAGGTTCACGCCGTAGCGCGAGCCGTCCCCGAGCAGGCGCTCGAAGTTGGGGAGGTCGGTCGGCGTGGAGATGACCAGGATGTCCCGGACGCCCGCCAGCATGAGGGTGCTAAGCGGGTAGTAGATCATGGGCTTGTCGTAGACCGGCAGCAGCTGCTTGGAGGTCACGAGCGTGAGCGGGTACAAGCGCGTGCCGGACCCGCCGGCGAGAATGATGCCTTTCATTGGCTATAACCTTTCTTTTCTTGCGGCCCTACGGCCAGAGCGATTTCCAATAAATCGAGCAAAGCAATCAAGGCCAAATGCCCCGAGCTCAACAAACGAACGATCCTCAATCAGTTGTTTAGCGACCCGTTTTACCAGACGCCCTCCCTCGCCAATCTCAGATGGACAAGCTATGAGCTCACGATTGATTTCAAGAAAATGACCAATGGCAAAATTGCGGCGGAATTGTTCAACCGGAGTGAGGTTATGCGAGTGGTACACACACGCATCGGCAGCATACGCAACCAAATAACCCGCCCCTACAGCCTTTGCGGCCATAAGCATGTCCTCGCTCATATCGGTTCTACCGAAACCTCCAAGCTCGAAATAGGAGCTCCTTCGGTATGCAGAGCAGACATCCGTCGCAAAATAAGCCTTGATTCCCATTGCTGGAATGTCATCTTTAGACCGAATATTTGACGTGGGGCCGTAGTTAAATTCCCTAACCAATCGTTCAAATTCGCGAGCATCTTTTTTTGGGAGCTGGCGACCCGATGAAATGGCAACACGGCTATCAGCAAGAATTGGTTCGACAAGGTTCTCGATATATCGCTCGTCAGCCGGAACGGCATCCTGAGTCATAAAGCAAACAATGTCTCCAAAAGACTCTTTAAACGCCATGTCACGAGTAAGTCCGTGATTAAAATCGCAGCGTTCAATCTCGATAACCCGAACGCCATCGAAACCCGAAGCGATTTCCACGGTGGAATCAGATGACGCGGAATCAACGACAATAATCTCGTCAGGACACAAGGTCTGCGAAAGTAATATTTTCAGCAATTCGCCGATTTCAGCCTGAGCGTCAAGAGTTGGAATCACGAGAGAAATTGACATGTGCCTAACACCTTCCCATCAAATGGAAAGCAGCACGAATTTGTAAGTAATCAAAGTGCGGTTCGACAAAATCAATCATGAGGCACCCTCCCCCGAGAACACCTCAAAGACAGTCAGGACAACTATTTTCAAATCGAATAACAAGCCCCTTTTGGCGATATATTCAAGATCGCGACGAACCATGCCATCGAAATCCGTGTCGTTACGGTCGGTCACCTGCCACCATCCGGTAATGCCTGGTTTAACGGCCAAACGCTGCAGGTCGTACTCGGTATACTCCGCGACCTCGTTGGGCAGCGGCGGGCGCGGGCCGACGACGGACATCTGACCCATGAACACGTTCAGGAACTGCGGGAACTCGTCGATGGAGTGCTTGCGGATGAACTTTCCAATCTTGGTGACACGCGGGTCATTCTTCATCTTGAACATGGCGCCGGCGATCTCGTTCTGCTCCCTGAGCTCGGCGAGGCGCTCGTCGGCGTCCTTGTACATGGAGCGGAACTTCCACATGCGGAAGGTAGTCAAACTACCGTCGGGACGGGTGCGGCCAACGCGGATCTGACTATAGAAGGGGCTGCCCTCGCTCTCCAGTCGGATGGCCGCGGCCAGCACCAGGCTGGGCACAGCGATGACGGCCAGCACGCAGCCGCTGAACACGATGTCGAAGGCGCGCTTCACTGCCCTATATGCCAAGCGCGAGCGGTCCCAGTCCATGATGGATTACATGGCCTTGTAACGGCCGGCACCGTTGCGCCGATCCATTGCCTGGGCGACGAGCGCGGCACCCACCGGTGCTTCTGTTGAATATTCAGTTTTATCTGACACTATTTTCTTCAAACCTACGTCCCCGCCCCGGGGATCCTCCCTGTCCCGTAAAACAGTCGCCTGCAGCTAGGCGATCGCCTTTTTTATGTTTCGCATTACGCGCTGCTCGGCCGAAAGCACGGCAAGGCCAACGCGGGTGGTTACGCGTCGGCCGCACAGATCGAGCTCCAAATAAGCAGTGCTCTTGCGTCTGTTAATGGTTTTGATAAGGCCTTCGTGGCCCAGCAGCGGACCTGCCGTCACTACGACCTGATAACCGTCTTTTAGGGCCTCGCTCATAGGCACTACGCGGTCTCCCGCATGCGTAAAGCCGCCAATAAGCTGGACCTCTTCTTTTGCCAGCGGCACAAACTGACCGTCCTGGGAAAGAACCCGGGCAAAGTCGTCCATGCGCAGCAAGTACTGTTGCACGGCGCGGGGGTCTGCCGTATCGCAGACAAGATAACCAGGAAAGAGCGGCTTGGTCGTACTGACCCATTCGCCGTGCACCTTAATCTCGGTTTGAAATTGGGGATAAAAAAGCTCCTGCATGCCACTAGCCGGCAGCATTCGCTCGATGCGCTCGCGCATTACGTCTTCGCGACCGTTAATGACCTGGATCACATACCACACGAGCACCACCCCCCTTGCTGTCTTACGTGTGGCTCACGGGGTTTGGGTATGGCTTCGCCAGGGCGCTTGTGCGCGAAGGCGCTCCATATTCAAACCCTGAGCCCAGTTAGACAAGCACGTGGCTCTGCCCCACCGTGAACGGTATGTATAAACGCAGTTGCTAGAGTCGCGGACGTGTATCGCAAAATGACCGTAACCCCAGCTGGCTGCGTGCGATCCAGTCAAGCGGGAACAAAACTAGACCGCACGCAAACAGCTGTAGGACTGCTGCGCTTTGTCATGAGATATCGATTCAAATGAACAGCTTGACATAGACAAGAACATGGTCATTCGATGCGATACGCATGACGACGCTAATGGATCACGTGGTTTTTCTGGCACCGCCGTTACGGCCGGATGCTGATCTGCCCTGCGCTTCGCGACCGGTTAAGCCGAGAGCGCAGTTGAACCCATGTAACAATAGCCATTCTAGCACAAGGCGGCTAGAAACCGATTTAGGCCGAGCACGGCAACATATCGTTCACTTGCAGTGCTTAAGGGGGTTATTTTGCAAACTTGTTCACATTGACGCAGGTTTATGCGGGTGTAACTGTTGGCGCACACCGCCCGAGCTGCAACGCTGACCGTGAGAAATGCAAAAAGGAATTATGTTGAGTTAACAAACTATGTACAGAAGTAGGAAATAAATTGCGCAACTTTTTTGGGTGTGGGTGCTGGTGTGGAGTCACTTTGGTTTGCGCGGTGGCTGCATATGAAAAAAACCTCCGAATTCCCGGAGGCTCTGCATTCACGGTGGTGGAGACGAGGGGGATCGAACCCCTGACCTCTTGACTGCCAGTCAAGCGCTCTCCCAGCTGAGCTACGCCCCCGTGACGAGGAGATACTATAGGGGAATGTTTGCGGGGATGCAAGAGGGAATTTTGGGGTTGTTGGTCTTATTTACGGGTTTTCCTGGGACGGGGCAGAAATAATCACTCTTCGAGCGATTATTTCTATCCACCGTCCCGATAAAACCCTGATGTTATGGCCCTTACTCGTAGAGGTACGCGATAGCGGTGCCGGTATGGACTTCGATCTTTGCGGTGGATCTTACTATGTTGCTAATGCCTGTGTCGGCTAGCAGGCCTAGGGGGCTGTGATCTAGTTCCCACTCTAGGCCGTGTTCACTTACCTTGGTGTTGGGAGCGATGGCGATGATGGAGAAGGTTTTGCCCTCGGCGTTTTCGATGGTCCAGGTCTCGTCCTGGTGCAGAATTCTGGCCGTCACTTCGTCTTCTTCGATCCAGACGGGGGCGTCCGCATAGCCTGCCAGTAGCCCTAACACAGTCAGGGACATATCCGGACGGCCGCCGGTGGCGCAGGTCGCAACCACTTCGGCACCCGGCCAGCGACGGCGGACGGAATCGAGCGCCAGCGCCAGATCGGTATAGTCCTTGTACGGGTCATGGCGCTCAACTTCAAAGTCGGTAGCGGCATTGACCAACGCGCGACCCGCGTCACTCACCGTGTCGGCATCTCCCACATATACATCGCAGCCCAGCCCTGCGCCCAGCAGCACATCGAGCCCGCGGTCAACGGCGACAACGTGGTCGCACTCCCCCGCCAGCTGACGCAGCAAATCCGCGCTCGCCACCACGGGCGAGCCGCAGACCACTAATACCTTACAAGCCACAGCTCTCGCCTAGCCCTCAAACGAAAGCACGCGGGCCAGATCCAGGTCCTCATAGCTATCGATAAAGATATCGCAGTTATCACGAACCTCGTTGCGCTCCATACGGCCGTGCGGGTCATAGATGCCCACACGCTTAAAGCCGGCGATGCCCGAGCTCTTAAGGCCAAAGACGGCGTCCTCAAACACCCACGCGCGCTCAAACTTGTGCCCGTGTCGCTCCTCCAGGCGACGCAGCGCCAACTCGTACACATCGGGGAACTGCTTGGAACGCCCGGCCTCGCCCGTGGTGGTCACAAACTCCATGTAGGCATCGAGCCCGGCGCCAGCAAGGGCGGACTGCACCAACTCGGTCGGCGTGGACGTGGCCACGCACATGGCAACACCGGCGGCCTTCGCCTGCTTCAAAAATGCAAGCAGGCCCTCGCGCGGCGGCACCTTGGAGTAGCCAACGATCAGGATGTCGCTCAGTTCGCGGTAGAGCTCTTCGCCATTTGCGCCAATGCCCCACGTGTCGTGGTAGGCCTGGCACTCGTCCTCGAGCGACAAATGCTCAAACTGGGCAAAATCGTCGACCGTCACGTCAATACCGTGGCGGTGCAATAACTCGGGCTGGGCATAGGCCCAAACGGGGGTGCTATTAACCAGTGTGCCATCGCAATCGAAAATAAAAGCAACACTTGAGGCGGCGATGTGGTCCATAAACGAGCCTTTCGATGTCAAAGGATAAACAACCTGCTAAAAACGTTTTACCAAACGTCAACCTAACTATCTAGAAACCCTAATTGGTAAAACTGTCAAGAGTTTTACCACGGCAATTCTGCAAGTGGTATAAACATGGCGCTCACCGATTAAACGCCACCGCAAATCCGCTTTCGTTCATAAAACTAACGTACAGGTGTTATCGTAGTTTTTGCCGAAAGTTCCACCGAGCACGCGAGGTGGAACGGATCATAGAACTATCGCCGTCCCTTCGATTCGTGCAGCCTTGGACCTTTCGCATCTAGTCACCAAGGCAACACGCTGCCGCGTCATGATGGGATCAAACGTGAGCGATACAAAGCTAAAGCCAGCAACCAAAAAGCCTGCCACCCGTAAAGCCGCCCCGCACGCCCCGCACGCACCGGAGCTCACCAAGGACGATGTCTATCTGTTTGGCATCGGTACGTGGGAGCGCAGCTGGGAAAAGATGGGCGCGCACCCCGATACGCAGAACCGTACGCGCGGCTGGCGTTTTTGCGTTTGGGCGCCAGACGTAAAAAGCGTCCATGTCATTGGCGAATTTAACGACTGGGATGAGCAAGCCAACCCGCTGGTGCCCGTGCATACGAGCACTATCTGGGAAGGCTTTATTCCTGGCGCCGAGCAGGGCCAGCTCTATAAATACCTTATCGAGACCAATGAGGGCGAAAAGCTCTACAAGGCCGATCCGTACGCCTTTAAGGCAGAGTGCCCTCCGGGAACCGCTAGCGTGCTGTGGACCCTCGATGGCTACCAGTGGAACGACGTGGCTTGGCTCAAGCGCCGCGCCAGCCATAACCACATGTCGCAGCCCCTTAACATCTACGAGGTGCATATTGGCTCGTGGAAGCGCCACGGCGACGCGCCGCAGGGCGAGCCCGACGAGTACGGCAACTATCCCGGCCCCATGGACCCCTTCCCCGCGCAGCGCGGTGAGTTTTACACCTACGACGACCTGTCGGTGGAGCTCGTGGACTACGTCCGCGACATGGGCTATACGCATATCGAGGTCATGCCGCTTATGGAGCATCCCTTCGATGGCTCCTGGGGCTACCAGACAACCGGCTACTATGCCGCCACGTCGCGCTACGGCAACCCGCAGCAGCTCATGCACTTTATCGATGCGTGCCACGAGGCGGGCATTGGCGTGATTATGGACTGGGTGCCCGGCGGTTTTTGCGCCGACTCCCACGGCCTTGCCACCTTTAACGGCCACATGCTGTTTGAGCACGAGATTCATCCCAACTGGGGCACACACAAGTTTGACTTCGCCCGTGGCGAGGTCCGCTCCTTCCTGGTCTCCAACGTGCTGTACTGGCTCGAGAACTTCCACGTGGACGGCATTCGCATGGACGGCGTGTCCAGCATGTTGTACCTCAACTTTGGCATCGACGATCCAGGCCAAAAGAAGTTCAACAAGTACGGTACCGAGGAGGACCTGGACGCCAGCGCGTTTATCCGCCAGGTCAACTGTGCTGTTGAGGCGCACTACCCCGACGTGATGATGATGGCCGAGGAGTCCACCGCGTGGCCGCTCGTGACCTATCCGCCGCAGGACGGCGGCCTGGGTTTCCACTACAAGTGGGACATGGGCTGGATGAACGACACCCTGCACTACATGCAGACCGATTTTCCGTGGCGCCCCGGCAACCACGGCCTGCTCACGTTCTCCATCATGTACGCCTTTACCGAGAACTTCATCTGCCCGCTGAGCCACGACGAAGTCGTGCACGGCAAGTGCTCGCTGATCGGTCGCATGCCGGGCGACTGGTGGCGCCAGTTTGCCGGCCTGCGCACGCTCGCCTTCTACCACATGACGCACCCCGGCGCCAAGCTCAACTTTATGGGCAACGAGATCGGCCAGTTTATTGAGTGGCGCTACTACGAGTCCATTCAGTGGTTCCTGACCGAAGAGTACGAGACCCACCGTCATCATCAGGCGTTTATCAAGGCGCTCAACCACCTGTACACCGCCGAGCCCGCCCTGTACGAGCGCGGCTACACCGACGACGGCTTTACCTGGATTGATGCGGACAATTCCAAGCAGTCCATCGTGAGCTTTGTGCGCCAGGGCGAGGACGTCGATGACGACCTGGTGATTCTGATCAACTTTGACCCGGCGAGCTACGAGAGCTTCCGCGTGGGTGTGCCGCGCGAGGGCGACTGGGAGGTCATCTTCGATTCCGACCGTCCCGAGTTTGGCGGCAGCGGATACGCCGGCAAGGAGCCCTACACCTGCTCGAGCGAGCCCTATCCCTGGAACGGACAGATGGACTCTATCGAGATTAAGGTGCCAGGCCTGGCAGGCGTGGTGCTTAAGCGCCGCGGACCCAGCAGCTATAAGCCGCCCGTGGTCGAGAAGCCCAAGAAGGCGACGCGCAAGCGCTCGTCCTCAGTAAAGCCCAAGCCCGCAGCTGCTAAGAAGGCTCCGGTTAAGGCGAAGACTGCCAAGTCTGCCGCCAAGGCCGCTTCCAAGACCACGGCCAAAAAGGCAGCCACCAAAAAGGCTGCTCCCAAGGCCAAGGCAGCTGCTGTTAAGGCTCCTGCCAAGAAAGCGTAACAAAGGCGTTACAGCTGCAATTACCCGCCCCGCGGGGGCGTAGGATACAAGTCATAACCGTTCCGGGAGAAACATCCCCGGGGGAAAGGAACGTATGAATAAGATCTTCGACAACAAACAGGAGTTTACCGAGCTCTATCGCGATGCCGTCATGAGCATCAGTGGTAAGAGCGGTCGAGGCCGCCAGCGACCTCGACCGCTTTAACGCCCTGGCCAAGCTCGTGGCCGAGAAGGCACGCACCGTTGCCACCAAGAGTGACGCCCGCGCCACCGCCGAGGGCAAAAAGCGCGTGTACTACTTCTCGATCGAGTTTTTGATCGGCCGCCTGCTCGACAACTACCTGCTCAACTTTGGCGTGCGCGATATGGTCGCCGAGGCGCTCGACGACATGGGCTTTGACCTGTCCGTCATCGAGAACCAGGAGCCCGATCCGGCACTGGGCAACGGTGGCCTGGGCCGTTTGGCCGCATGCTTCCTGGATTCCATGGCAGCCGAGGGCATTGCCGGCTACGGCAACGGCATGCGCTACCGCTACGGCTTGTTTAAGCAGGAAATCGTCAACGGCAGCCAGGTCGAGGCCACCGACGAGTGGCTCACCCACGGCTATCCCTGGGAGGTCCGTCGTCAGGACAAGGCCGTGACCATTAAGTTTGGTGGCCACGTGGAGGGCTTTGAGGAGAATGGCCGCACGTTCTACCGCACGGTGGACACGCAGGACATCCTGGCAGTCCCCTATGACATCCCCGTCGTGGGCTATGCCGGCGAGACCGTCAACAAGCTGCGCGTCTGGGCCGCCGAGCCGGTCGAGGAGCACTTCGATCTGGAGGCCTTCAACCGCGGCGACTATGCCCTGGCCGACGCAGAGCGCGCCGAGGCCGAGGCCATCAGCGCCATCCTCTACCCCAACGACGCTGGTGAACACGGCCGTCTGCTGCGCCTGAAGCAGGAGTACCTGTTTGTATCGGCCGGCATCTACAGCCTGCTCGATACCTTTGAGAAGGAGCACGGCGAGAACTGGGAGCTGCTGCCGCAGTTTGTGGCCATCCACACCAACGACACGCACCCCGCCATGTGCGGCCCCGAGCTCATGCGCATCCTCATCGACGAGAAGAAGCTCGAGTGGGACGACGCCTGGAACATCGTGACGCAGGTCGTGAGCTATACCAACCACACCATCCTGCCCGAGGCCCTGGAGAAGTGGCCCATCGGCACGTTCTCCAAGCTCCTCCCCCGTGTGTACCAGATCATCGACGAGATCAGCCGTCGTTGGCACGAGTCGTTCGACACCACCCAGGAGGGTTGGCAGGAGCGTCTGCGCCAGACCGCCATCCTGTGGGACGGCGAGATTCGCATGGCCAACCTGTCCGTGATCTGCAGCCACAGCGTCAACGGCGTGGCCAAGATCCACTCCGACATCATCAAGAACATCGTGCTCAAGGACTTCTATGCCCTGACGCCCGAGAAGTTCAACAACAAGACCAACGGCATCTCGCACCGTCGCTTCTTTGCCGAGGCCAACCCCACCTACGCCAAGCTCGTGACCGAGGCCATAGGCGACGGCTGGCTGAAGGACGCCTTTGAGCTGGAGAAGCTCAAAGAGTTTAAGGACGACACCGAGTTCCTGAAGGCCGTGGGTGCCTCCAAGCGCGCCAACAAGGAGCGCCTGGCTGCCTACGTTAAGGCCGAGACCGGTCTGGTCATCGATCCCAACACCGTCTTCGATGTTCAGGTAAAGCGCTTCCACGCCTACAAGCGCCAGCTCATGAACATCATGAAGGTGATGGACATCTACAACCGTCGTATCGCCGATCCCAACTTCCACGTGACGCCGACGACCTTCATCTTTAGCGGCAAGGCTGCATCGAGCTACACCTTTGCCAAGGAGACCATCCGCCTCATTAACTCCGTGGCCGACGTCATCAACAACGATCCGCGCATCAACGAGGTCATGAAGGTCTGCTTTATCCCCAACTTTCGCGTGAGCAACGCCCAGCTCATCTACCCCGCCGCCGAGATCTCGGAGCAGATCTCCACCGCCGGCAAGGAGGCCTCGGGCACGTCCAACATGAAGCTCATGATGAACGGCGCCATTACGCTGGGCACCCTCGACGGCGCCAACATCGAGATCGCCGACCTGGCCGGCCGCGAGAACGAGGCCATCTTTGGCCTGACCGCTCCCGAGGTCGAGCAGCTCTGGGCATCCAACAGCTACTTTGCGTGGGATACGCTCAACAACGATCGCGACCGCCTGGGCCGCGTGATGGACGAGCTCAAGGACAACACCTTTGCGGGCCTTTCGGGCAACTTCGAGAGCATCTACAACGAGCTCATGAACAACAACGACCCCGACCTGGTCATGGCAGACTTCCGCAGCTACGTCGACGCCTGGGAGAAGCTCACCGGCAGCTACGGCGACCAGGAGACCTGGAACCGCAAGGCCCTACTCAACACCGCCTCGAGCGGCTGGTTCTCAAGCGACCGCACCATTCGCGAGTACCGCGACGAGATCTGGCACGCGTAAAGGCCGCGAGCTCCCCTATGCCAGCACGGCATTACTCGACGGGCGTGACGTTGCGCCGCGCCCGTCGCTAATGGGTTTAGGAACATCGATGACAGAAGGAGAAATCGATGAGTAAGAAAGAATGCATCGCGATGCTCCTCGCAGGAGGACAGGGCAGCCGATTGGGGGCACTCACCCAAAAGATCGCTAAGCCGGCGGTTAGCTTTGGTGGCAAGTTCCGCATTATCGACTTTTCGCTCTCCAACTGCTCCAACTCGGGCATCGACACGGTGGGCGTTCTGACGCAGTATCGCCCCTACCTGCTGCATGCCTATGTGGGCTCCGGCGATGCTTGGGACCTGGACAGCCGCGACGGCGGCGTGTCGATCCTGCCGCCGTACGAGACGCAGACCGGCGGCGCCTGGTATGCGGGCACGGCCGACGCCATTACGCAGAACCTCGACTATATCAAGGCCAACGACCCCAAGTACGTCCTGATTCTTTCGGGCGATCACCTGTATCGCATGGACTACCGCAAAATGCTCAAGACGCACATTGAGAACAACGCGGACCTCACGGTGAGCGTTATGCCCGTGCCGTGGGAGGAGGCCAGCCGCTTTGGCATCCTGACCACCGATCCCGAGGACGGCCGCATCACCAAGTTCACCGAGAAGCCCGATAAACCCGATTCGAACCTCGCGTCCATGGGCATCTACATCTTCTCGGCCGACGTGTTGATCGAGGCACTCGAGCAGGACGCTCTGGACCAGCGATCGAGCCACGACTTTGGCAAGGACATCATCCCCAAACTGCTCGGCGAGGGCAAGCGCCTGTACAGCTACGAGTTCCACGGCTTTTGGAAGGATGTCGGCACCATTGCCAGCTTCCACGAGACCTCGATGGACCTGCTGGGCAACAACCCCGAGTTCGATCTGTTCGACAAGCACTTCCCCATCATGTCCAACATCACCACGCGTCCGCCGCACTACATTGGTCCGGACGGACGCCTGGACGACTGCCTGGTCTCCAACGGCTGCAAGATCTACGGCACCGCTCGCCACTCGATCCTTTCGACCGATGTCATCATCGAGGAGCGCGCAGTGGTCGAGGACTCCGTGCTGCTGCCGGGTGCGCACGTTAAGAGCGGCGCGCACATCTGCCGCGCTATTTTGGGCGAGAACTCCACGGTCGAAGAGGGCGTGAAGCTCGGCTCTGTCGATACCACAAAGGATACGGCCGTCGTTGGAAATGACGTCGTTATCGGGAAGGGGGAATGATCCGATGATCAATCGCAAGGCCATCGGTTATATCACCGCTAACTACTCTTCGACCTACGGCAGCGTGCTGCTCAAGGACCGCCCCATCGCGTCCGTCCCGTTTTTGGGCCGCTATCGCCTGATCGACTTCCCACTGTCCAACATGATGAATGCCGGCATTAAGACCGTCGGCGTCGTCATGCCGGGAAACTACCGCTCGCTGATCGACCACGTGGGCTCGGGCAAAGACTGGGGCCTGGACCGCAAGAAGGGCGGCCTGTTCATGGTGCCCGGCAACGCGTATGGCACCACCAAGGGCGGCATGCGCTTCCTGCTGCGCGACATCATCTCCAACAAGACGCTGTTCCAGCGCTCGGACAAGCCCTACGTTGTGATGATGGGCACCAACATCATCTTTAACATGGACCTCAACACCATCATCGAGGCGCACGAGAACTCCGGCGCCCAGATGACCGTGGTGTACTGCAAGGCCACGCACAACGTCGACGACGAGACCAAGCTCGAGATTAACGAGAACGGCCGCCTGACGGGCGTGAGCGCCGGCGTCGTGTACGGCGACAATGCCTCTATGGACTGCTGCATCGTCAACCGCGAGACGCTGCTCGAGATCATCGATCATTACCAGGCCGCCGACTATCTGGACCTGCTCGAGGCACTCCAGGGCGACTTTGGCAACATCGACGTGTGCAGCTACGAGTACAAGGGCGAGGTCGTGGGCGTGTTTAGCGAGAAGTCGCTGTATCGCCGCAGCATGGACCTGCTCGACCAGACCGTGGCCGACCAGCTCTTTGACCCCGAGCGCCCGATCCTGACCAAGGCTCACGACGTGCCGCCTTCGCGCTATGCGACCGGCAGCCACGCGTGCAACTCGATCATCTCGGCCGGTTGCATCATCAAGGGCACCGTGCGCAATTCGATCCTGTCGCGCGGCGTCGTGGTCGAGGAAGGCGCTTCGGTGACCAACTCGATCATCAACCAGAGCTGCATCATCAAGAGCGGCGCACGCGTCGAGAACGCCATCCTGGACAAGAACAACGTGGTTCCCACCAACACCGAGCTTCGCGGCACGCCCGAAAACATCCTGGTGCTGGGCAAGGCTCCGTTAACTTCCGACACCACCATCGTACGTTAACGTTGGCACCGCAACATCGCTCGTAACAGGTAGAATAGCCGCCCGGTTAGCGCCAGGCGGCTATTCTCGAATTACAACATGGGAGACAATATGGCAGATTCCAGCAAAAAGATGCAGATCGTGTTTGCCTCGGCCGAGTGCGCACCGTTTGTAAAGACCGGTGGCCTGGGTGACGTGGCGGGCTCGCTGCCTGCAGCACTCGTGCGCGCCGGCGCCGAGGTTATCGTAATGGTGCCCAAGTACGCCACCATCAAGGACGAGTACAAGGCGCAAATGGAGCACTTCTCCGACTTTTACGTGAGCCTGGGCTGGCGCAACGAGTACTGCGGGCTCGAGAAGCTCGAGCACGACGGCGTCACATATATGTTCATCGACAACGAGCGCTACTTTGCGCGCGACTATCCGTACGGCTTCTTTGACGACGGCGAGCGCTTTGCGTTCTTCTCCAAGGCCATCACCGAGAGCCTGCAGCACCTGCCGGCCGGCTTTGAGTGTGACATCCTGCACTGCAATGACTGGCAGACGGCACTGGCACCCGTATTCCTGCGCGAGTTCTACCAGGGCCTGCCGCTGTACGACCGCGTCAAGACCGTGTTCTCGATCCACAACGTGGCGTTCCAGGGCCAGTTTAGCGACACCGTAATGGAGGACATCCTGGGTGTGGCGCACATTCCGGCGGCCGCCTCGCAGCTGCGTTGCGACGCCTGCAGCATCAACTACATGCTGGGCGCGCTGCGCTATGCCGACGCCATCACCACGGTGAGCCCCACCTACGCGGGCGAGATCCAGACGCCCGAGTTTGGCGAGGGCCTGGACGGTGTGCTGCGCGAGCGCTCCTATGCGCTGCAGGGCATTTTGAACGGCATTGACGTGGCGGGCTTTGACCCGGCGACCGACAAGCGCATTGCTGCAAACTACACGGTTGATGACCGTGGGGGCAAGGCGGTGTGCAAGGCCAAGCTGCAGGAAGAACTGGGGCTCGAGGTTCGTGACGACCGTCCGCTCATGGTGATGGTCACGCGCCTGACGCGTCAGAAGGGCATGGACCTGGTCATGTACGCGCTCGACCGCATCCTGTCCGGCGGCGTGCAGGTAGCGGTGCTGGGCACCGGCGACCGCGACTACGAGGACGGCCTGCGCTACTTCCAGGACAAGTACCCCGGCACCATGGCCGCACGCATCGAGTTCGACCCTGCGCTGTCGCAGCGTATGTATGCTGCCGCCGATATGTTCCTGATGCCTTCGAAGTTTGAGCCCTGCGGCCTGTCGCAGATCATCGCCATGCGCTACGGCACCCTGCCGATTGTTCGCGAGACCGGTGGTCTGAAGGACACGGTGATCCCATATAACGAGTTTACCGGCGAGGGCACGGGCTTCTCGTTTAGCAACTTTAACGGCGACGAGATGGGCGACGCCGTGTTCCGCGCGGCACGCCTGTTCTGGGATAACCGCGATGCCTGGAACCAGCTGGTCACGCAGGCCATGAGCCAGGACTTTAGCTGGACGCGCTCGGCCGACAAGTATCTGGACCTGTATTTCTTTATGCATCCGGAGATCGAGAGGCCGGCGGCTGTTGTCGACGAGCCTGTGGTTGTGGCTGAGAAGACTGAGGCCGAGCCCGAGCCCAAGGCCAAGCCGGTTGTTGAGGCGCCCGCTGCTGCTGAGGAGCCCAAGGCTGAGGAGAAGCCGGCTGCAAAGCCTGCCGCCAAGAAGACCACGACACGCAAGACGACGACCAAGAAGGCTACGACAACCAAGGCCGCCGCAGCAAAGACGACTACTGCCAAGACAACGACGACGCGCAAGCGCACCACCGCAGCTGCCAAGAAGGCCGCCGATGCCGAGGCCGCTCCCGAGGTAAAGGCTGAAGCCGCCGTCGAGGCCAAGCCCGCCGTCAAGGCACCGGCCAAGACCACTGCCAAGAAGACGACCGCGACCGCCAAGAAGGCGGCGGCCGCAAAGTCGACGACGACCAAGGCTGCCGCCACGAAGGCCGCCGCGAAGACGACCACAAAAGCAGCCACGACCAAGGCAGCCGCAAAGCCGGCCGCCAAAGTCGAGGAGACGCCCGTCGAGGCAAAGCCGGCCGCCAAGACCACCACGCGCAAGCGCTCTACGACGACGACCAAAAAGGCCACGACCAAGGCTGCTGCTGCCAAGGCAGAGACGAAGACCGCCTCTGCCAAGGAGGAGCCCAAGGCCGAGGTAAAGGCCACCCCGAAGGCTACGGCAAAGACCGAGCCCGCCAAGGAGGCCCCGGTCTCCCCTGCCGCTCCGGCCGAGGAAAAGGCCCCGACCAAGAAGACGTCCGTCCGCAAGGCAACGGCCACCCGCAAGCGCCGCTAGCCCGCAGACGATCTAAAACCTAATCAAAACCCTAAACAAGGGGCGCTCCAACCGGGCGCCCCTTCTCTGTAGATAGTTGATAAAACGATTTTCTAGGACAACCGTTCGCCGATGGTAAACGGATGTTGTTTATACACCCTGTGTACAACAGATATACTTATATCTTGTGCGTAAAGCCCATGGCCCGCAGGCCGTGATTCTATTGAACTGGACCGTACTATGAGATTGATACACAACAGCCGCCTACCGCAGTTTCGCACTCCGTTTGGCGCTGTGACCACAGGAACTACCGTTGCACTCTCGGTTATTTTGGAGGATGCCGATCCCAACCAGGCAACACTCACCCTGCGTACCTGGGTCGATGAAGTCGGCGAGACCCTGATCCCGATGGAGCACGAGGGCGATGGCATTTTCACCGGCGAGCTCAAATGCGCTGAACCGTGTCTTGTGTGGTACAGCTTCATATGCAATATCGAAGGTCAGCCCGAGGTTCGCCTGGGCGCGCCGCAGGGCCGCACCGGCGGCGAGGGCGTAACCTACGACTACGCCGAGGTGCCGTCCTTCCAGATTACCGTCTATAAGCACCGCGAGAACCGCCCCACTTGGTACGAGCGCGGCATGGTCTACCAAATCTTCCCCGACCGATACGCCCGTGACGAGCATTGGCGCGAGCGCACAATGGCCGAACTCGAAAAACCGCGCAAGGGCATTCAGCGCCGGATGGTCGAGGACTGGAACGAGCCGCCCGTGTACGAGCGCGCCGAGGACGGCTCCATCAAAACCTGGGACTTCTACGGCGGCTCACTCAAAGGTATCCAGGAAGACCTGCCCCGCATCGCCGAGCTGGGCTTTACGGCCATCTACCTCAACCCCATCTTTGAAGCCGCAAGCAACCACCGCTACGACACGGCCGACTACACCAAGATCGACCCGATCCTGGGCACCGAGCAGGACTTTACCGAGCTGTGCCAGGCAGCTGAGAAGCTGGGCATCTCCATCATCCTGGACGGCGTCTTCAACCACACGGGCGACGACTCGATCTATTTCAACCGCTACGGCAACTACCCCGGCGTGGGGGCCTGGCAGAGCGAGGATTCGCCGTGGCGCGATGCGTTTACCTTCCACGAGGACGGCTCGTACGACTGCTGGTGGGGCGTGGGCAATATGCCGGCCATCAACGAGAAGTCCGAGCTGGTGCGCGAGAGGCTCCTGGGCAAGGACGGCGTGATCCGCAAATGGCTGCGCGCCGGTGCCCATGGTTGGCGCTTGGACGTCGCTGACGAGCTTTCCGACGACTTCCTGGCCGAGATCAAGAAGGCCGTACTCGCCGAGAAGCCCGATGCACTGTTGCTCGGCGAAGTCTGGGAAGACGCCTCCAACAAGATTAGCTACGGCCATCTGCGCCGCTACCTGCAGGGCTCTGAGCTCGACTCCGCTATGGACTACCCCTTCCGCGACATGGTCATCGGCTTTTTGATGGGCTACAAGAACGCCTACCAGGCAGCCGAGGATATCGAGACCCTGCGCGAAAACTACCCGAGCGAGGCATTGTCCTGCGCGCTCAATCTGCTTTCGAGCCACGACCGTCCGCGCATTATCTCGGTACTCGGGGGCGGCCCCGATGAGTCGCAGCTACCCGAGTGCGAGCGCAGCAAGTGGCGCCTGGACGAGAACTCGATGGGCCTGGCCAAGAGCCGTTTTTGGCTCGCCACGCTTATGCAGATGACCTTCCCAGGCGTGCCTTCGATCTACTACGGCGATGAATACGGCCTGGAGGGCCTTACCGATCCGGGCAACCGTCGCACCCTGCCGACCAAGGACCAACTGCACGACTTCGACACGCTGGCTATTGTCAAGAACGCCTCCGCCGTGCGCCGCGCGCTGCCATTTATGATCGACGGCGAGATCAAGGCCTTCGCGCTTAACGACGAGGTGCTGGCATACAACCGCACGGGCAAGGATGGAGAGTCCGCGACGGTTATCATCAACCGCAGCCTGCGCAATTCGCACCGCGTGACGATTCCGGCGCTCGGCGAATGCGCGAGTGACGTGATCAGCGGTCACGAGTGCGAGATCCACAACGGTACGGTCACGCTCGACCTGTATCCGCTGGGCTCGTCGATCATCTATCACCATGCCGAGCAGCGCCTGCAGGAGCCGCTCGATCACGGCGCGGGCGTCGTGTGCCATATCACCTCGGTGCCCACCGACGACGGCAAGCCCGGCACGATTGGCGCGCCCACGCGTCGCTTTATCGACCACCTGGCCGCTATGGGTATGCGCTACTGGCAGGTTCTGCCTGTCAACCCGACGGACTTCTTCCGCTCCCCCTACGCCGGTCCTTCGGCCTTTGCGGGAAATATTGACCTGCTGCCCGAAAGCCAAGAGGAGCTGGCGGCCGACTTTGAGACTTGGGAGGCCCGTGGCGGCGAAGATGCAGACCCGCTCTACACGGCGTTTAAGCATCGCAACGCCGATTGGCTCGAGAAGTACTGCGTCTACATGGCCGTTAAGAAGTACTTTGAGGGCGAGTCGCGCCACGATTGGCCGGCAGATGTCGCGCGCTACAACGAGCACCTGATCGATGACAAGCGCTTCCACGACGAGGCCGAGCTTCAGGCGTACATGCAGTACCGCTTTGACCTGGCCTGGTGCGAGCTTATGAACTATGCGCACAAGAAGGGCATCGAGGTCATCGGCGATATCCCGATGTATGTCTCGGACGATTCGGCCGATGCGTGGAGCGAGCCCGAAAACTTCTGGCTGTCCGATACCGGTAAGGCGATTGAGATTTCGGGCGCGCCGCCCGACAACTTTGCGCCCGAGGGCCAGGTGTGGGGAAACCCCACCTTCCGCTGGGATCACATGAAGAAGAACGGCTATAGCTGGTGGATGGATCGCCTGCGTCGTGCGTTTTCACTCTATGACCGCGTGCGCCTGGACCACTTCCTGGGCTTCCACAGCTACTTTAGCATCCCTGCCGGCAAGGCCTGTGCCGACGGCCGCTGGCTTGCGGGACCGGGCAAGGACCTGTTCCAGACGGCCTACGACGAGCTGGGGCCGCTCAACTTTATCGCCGAGGACCTGGGCTACCTGACGCCCGGCGTTCGTGCCATGGCTTCGACCTGCGGCTTCCCCGGTATGGACGTGCTGGAGTTTAGCGATTACGACGTCCGCAACGGCGTGCATCCCACGCCGGGCAAGATTCTGTACACCTCGACGCACGACACCTCGACGCTCGCCGGCTGGTGCACGCATTCCTTTGCGGGCGGCGACGAGCCGAGCGGCATTGCATTGGCAAGCGAGCTCATGGGCGATGCCCTGGCAAGCGATGCTCCGCTCGTGATGATGCCGCTGCAGGACGTGCTGGGGCTGGGCGACGATGCACGTATGAACGTGCCGGGCGTGGCCACGGGCAACTGGACATGGCAGGCGCAAGAGGCCGACGTTGCGGCAGCCGAGGAGAAAACTGCGAAGCTCCTGCGCAGCACCCATAGATTCTGGGGCGAAGCGTGATAAAACCCCCGATATAGGGTACAGTTACAGACGTTTGAATTTATGCGGGCAGAGTAATCTGCCCGCTTTGTGCTGAAAAGGAAGTATTATGGCGCGCTACGATTACAAGTGCTCGAGCTGCGGCAACGTGTTTGAGGTTGAGCATCCCATGTCCGAGACTCCCGAGGTCGTGTGCCCCAGCTGCGGTGCCCCGGCGGCCAAGACGTTCTCGGCCAGCGGCATTAAATTTGAGGGCAGCGGTTTCTACAACACCGACCAGCGAAGCGGCGGCTCCAGTACCAACGCTACGAGCGGCTGCTGCGCCAACTGCCCGCATAGCCACTAGAAACCAAACAGCCCCGCGATCAACGCCGATCGCGGGGCTGTTTCTTTAGCTACCCAGGTTTCCTTATGAGTTGCGGTGAAATAAGGACTGTTTGGCGGGCAGAAGCGGCTTTTGGGGGTGCGGACAGAAAGTTGGACCGCGGGGCGGTCCGGACTGGAGGTTCGCATGTACAGCAGGGAGAAGGTCGAGC
>NZ_JBCOIL010000003.1:0-117342 GCF_040926265.1 Collinsella aerofaciens
CACTTAATGTGGCCTTCGTGCGAGCAGGACTGTCCGCAGCAGCGAGCAAAGCCTAGCCGACCGGCCCCAGCTAAGATTAAAGGAGCTGATATGTGCGATTGCACAGATCATAAGGACGAGATCCCTGCCTACGACGCGCAGGCCATTGAGTCCAGGTGGATGAAGGCCTGGGAGGACTCCAACCTCTTTGCCGTCGACACCGACGACAGCAAGCCCAAGAAGTACGTGCTCGAGATGTTCCCGTATCCGTCGGGCGACCTGCACATGGGCCACGCGCGCAACTACACCATCGGTGATGCCATGGCCCGCCAGGCCCGCATGCGCGGCTACGACGTGCTGCACCCCATCGGCTTTGACGCCTTTGGCCTGCCTGCCGAGAACGCCGCCATCAAGCACAACACGCAGGCTGCCGCCTGGACGTATAAGAACATGGATCAGGCGCTCGCCACGATGAAGCGCATGGGCTTCTCCTACGATCTGGATCGCATGGTCAAGACCTGCAGCCCCGATTATTACCGCTGGGGCCAGTGGATCTTTGAGAAGATGTGGGAAAAGGGTCTGGTCTACCGCAAGAAGAATCCGGTCAACTGGTGCCCCACCTGCAAGACCGTTCTGGCCAACGAGCAGGTTACCGAGGGCAAGTGCTGGCGCTGCGGCACCGAGCCCGAGAAACGCGACCTTGAGCAGTGGTACTACAAGATTACCGAGTACTCTCAGGAGCTGCTCGACGACCTGGAGAAGCTCCCCGGCTGGCCCGAGCGCGTCAAGCAGATGCAGGCTAACTGGATCGGTCGCTCCGAGGGCGCCGAGGTCGACTTTACCCTTTGCGACCGGGATGGCGAGCCCATCGAGGGCGACGAGGGCAAGATCACCGTCTTCACCACGCGTGCCGACACCCTCTTTGGCGTCTCCTTCTTTGTCCTGGCTCCCGAGTACGCTCATCTGCACGAGCTCGTCGAGGGCACGGAGTACGAGGAGGCCGTCACCAAGATCGTCGAGGACTCCAAGCATATCTCTGCCGTCGAGCGTGCCCAGGGCACCATCGAGAAGCACGGTGCCTTTACCGGCCGCTATGTGGTGAACCCCGTCAACGGCGAGAAGGTCCCCGTGTGGGTTGCCGATTATGTCGTTGCCGACTACGGCACCGGTGCCGTCATGGCCGTTCCCTGCGGCGACCAGCGCGACTTTGAGTTTGCCCGCAAGTATGACCTTCCGATCGTGCCGATCATCCTGGACGATGACGACCGCGCTGCCGTCGAGGCCAGCGGTGAGACCATCGATACCTTCCATGCCGAGACCGTCGACTGGGACTGCGCCCACGCTGCTGAGGGCACGCTCGTCCAGTCCGGTAAGTACACCGGCATGCGCGGCGGTAAGCACTCCGAGGGCGAGGCTGCCATCGTGGCCGACCTCGAGGCCATGGGCTGCGGCCGTCGCAAGGTCGAGTTCCGTCTGCGCGACTGGCTCATCAGTCGCCAGCGCTATTGGGGCAACCCCATCCCGGCCATCCACTGCGAGCACTGCGGCATCGTGCCCGTGCCCGAGGATCAGCTGCCGGTGACGCTGCCCGAGAACCTGGACCTGGGCGCCGGCGAGACCCTCGCCGAGTGCAAGGAGTTCTACGAGACCACCTGCCCGGTCTGCGGTCGCCCGGCCAAGCGCGAGACCGATACCATGGACACCTTTACCTGCTCCAGCTGGTACTACCTGCGCTATACCGATCCGCACAACACCGAGCTGCCCTTCTCCCGTGAGGCCGCCGACCGTTGGATGCCCGTCGATAACTACATCGGCGGCATCGAGCACGCCATTCTGCACCTGCTCTACAGCCGCTTCTTTACCAAGGCACTGCGCGACCTGGGCCTGCTGAGTGTGGACGAGCCCTTCACCAACCTGCTGTGCCAGGGCATGGTCAAGGACGAGAACGGCGACACCATGTCCAAGTCCAAGGGCAATGTCGTGCCCCCGAGCTCGGTCATCGAGCCCTACGGCGCCGACACCATGCGTTTGGCGATCCTGTTTATCGCCCCGCCCGAGAAGGACTTCGACTGGGATCCCAAGGCTGTCGAGGGCGCTAACCGCTTCATCAAGCGCGCCTGGCGTATCGTTTGGCAGCTCGTCCAGTCCGGCGACGCCAACGTGGCCTTCGACAAGTCCGCGCTCGACGAGGTCGCGATGAAGCTCTATCGCGAGCGTCACCGCACCATCGCCAAGTGCACCGAGGACTTCGATCGCGGCCAGTTCAACACCGCCATCTCGGCCGTCATGGAGCTCGTCAACGCGGCGAGCGCCTACCTCAATGCCACCGAGGGTGCCGCCCGCGACAAGGCGCTGTGCTACGGCGTGGCCAAGGACATCGTGAGCGTCCTTGCCCCCATCTGCCCGTTCTGGGCCGACGAGTTGTGGCACGAGGCGCTCGGCTGCGAGGGCAACGCCTACACCGCCTCCTGGCCCGAGTTCGACCTGGCCGAGTCCGTTGAGGACACGGTGCAGATCGTGGTCCAGGTGCTCGGTAAGGTCCGCGGCCGCGTCGACGTGGCCCGCGATGCCTCCAATGAGGATATGCAGGCTGCCGCCGAGGCCGCCGTCGCCAAGTGGCTCGAGGGCAAGACGGTCGTCAAGGCCATCTGCGTGCCCGGCAAGCTGGTCAACCTGGTGGTCAAGTAAGTACTGCGCGCAAAGCTGACGCATAAAAGACGAGGGGCGATCCGGTTGGGTCGTCCCTCGTCTTGTGTTTTATGCCCTGCTTAGTCAGCGCGTCGCACCTTCTTCTATGGGATGTGTACCAGGTCCCTAAAGTAAACGTTGCCCGTTGCCTCTTCGAACATCCAAATGTTGAGGTAGATATCGTTGAGGTCGTTGTTCACATCAAAGTCCGGATCGTCGAAGGTGCCCACAAAGGTGAGCATGGCGCGCGTTTCTTCTCCAGCGGCGACCGGTTGGCGCATGCGTACGTCGCGGACCTTACCGTTGACGTAGGCATAGGAGTCCACATCGCCAAACATCATGTCGACACCGGTGTTGTTGGACACCGTAAAGACGAGCGCGGCGTCGCCGTAGCCGTCGGTGTCCTTGCCCACGCAGGTGACGTGGACGTTTTCGTCTGCCTCAAGGTCGATGGGGAACTGTTCTTGGGAATCGGGACCCAGGCCCTGGGGATCGACGATGTCTTCGTTTATTTTGTCGAAGCTCTCCGATGGCGTCGTTTTCTCGATGGCTTTGGTGCTGCCAGGGTTCGGTTCGCATGTTCCGGTTTTGCCATTTGCGTTGCCGCAGCCCACGAGGACCAACGAGCATGTTGCGATGGCGAGCGCAGTCATGCAGAGGGTGTCTAGGCGTTTCATAGGCGCCTCCTTGCCGTAGAGGATTTGAAAAGGTTCGTCCTTGCGCGACTTGCTGGCTGGCTTGTTGCAGAATGTCCCTTAGCGTAAGTCTGAACGATAGGGGCTCGGGGAGGAATGCCCTTGGGGTCCGAACGGGCCTGTGGATTGGGACGCATGGCCCGTTTTGGGGCTGTTGAGGGTGCGCCGCATGGGGTTCCTCGACCAATTGTCCTATTCTTGTGGAGAAGCTGTGCGCACGCTGACCTGCAGATTCGTACTGTGCTTGCACGTTTCCGCAGCTATTGTTATAGTTTGCTTGCAAATGAAGTTGTAATTGAAAGAAGTGGGGTTTCGGCCCCGCTTCTTTTTTGTATGGATGGAGGTGCCGCAATGGTCAAGACCAAGACCGAGCAGGCGATCATCGACGCGCTCGAGGCCGTCGCCCCCCAGCACGATGTCGACATCGTCGACGTCGAGCTCGTGGGTGCCACCAAGGCCCCCTGCGTGCGCGTGCGTATCGAGGGTGCCGAGGGTCAGAGCCTGTCGCTCAACGACGTCACGGCCAACACCAAGTGGGTCGGCGATGTGATTGAGGAGCTCGACCCCATCTCTTCGAGCTATACGCTCGAGGTGTCGAGCCCGGGTATGGCGCGCCCGCTGCGCCGCCCGAGTGACTTTGCCCGCTTTGTGGGCGAGAACTGCGAGCTCACCTCTACCGCCACCGAGGGCCGTCGCAAGTACGCCGGCAAGATTGCCGCCGCCACCGAGACGAACGTGACCCTCGAGCTCGAGGACGGCGAGTCCGTTACCCTCGATTTCTCTGATGTTAAAAAGTGCAAGTTGAAGCCCACCTACGACTTCAAGCCCGTGAAGGAAGGAAAGTAAGATGGCAGCATCCGACATGATGTCCGCCCTGATGGAGCTTTGCCAGGAGAAGCACATCGACCAGCTCTACCTGATCGACCGCCTGGAGCAGTCGCTCGCCAAGAGCTATGCCGAGATCCTGCATCTTGAGTGGGGCGCCAAGGTGACCATCGACCGCACCACCGGCAAGATCTACGTCTACCGCCTGGAGCCGATCGACGATTCCATGGACGAGGAGGGCAACTTCACCGAGTTCGAGGAGATCGACGTCACCCCCAAGAACACGAGCCGCATCGCTGCCCAGCACGCCAAGGCCGAGATCAACGCCATCGTGCGTAACTCCGCCCGCGAGCAGATTTACGAGGAGTTCTCCGGCCGCATCGGTGACCTCATCAGCGGTACCGTGCTGCAGTCCACGCCCGACTTCACGATCGTCAAGATCCGCGAGGGCGTCGAGGCTGAGCTGCCGCACTTCGACCAGCGCCGTTACGAGAACGAGCGCAACGAGCGCCCGATGGGCGAGCGCTACCTGCACAACCAGCACATCAAGGCCGTGATCATCGACGTTCGCGACCCCAACTCCAACCTGCAGCCGGCTCGTGGCGAGCACAGCCGTCCGCCGATTGTCATCTCCCGTACCCACCCCGAGCTCATGCGTCGTCTGTTTGAGCAGGAGGTGCCCGAGATCTATGAGGGCACCGTCCAGATCAAGTCGATCGCCCGCGAGCCCGGCCAGCGCTCCAAGGTCGCCGTCCACTCGCTCGACGATCGTCTGGATCCCGTGGGCGCCTGTGTCGGCCCCAAGGGCAGTCGTGTTCGCGCTGTCGTGGGCGAGCTCCGCGGCGAGCGCGTCGACGTCATCCTGTGGGATGCCGATCCTGCCGTCTACGTCGCCAACGCCCTGTCGCCCGCCAAGGTCACCCGCGTCCTCATCGACGAGGAGAAGGCCTACGCCGGTGTCATCGTGCCCGACGACCAGTTGTCCCTCGCCATCGGCAAGGAGGGCCAGAACGCCCGCCTTGCTGCGCGCCTGACCGGCTGGCACATCGACATCAAGTCCGAGACGCTTGCCGCCGACATCCTCAAGAACGTTCCCGTTCACGAGGAGCCCGCCGCCGACCTGATCGGTGACGAGGAGGACGAGGACGTCCGCCGCTGCGAGTATGTGTCCGAGGACGGCATCCAGTGCCGCAACCAGGCTCGTCCTGGCTCCCGTTTCTGCGGTGTCCACGACACCGACGCCTTCGATGATGCGGAGGACCTGATCTAGCGCGCGGTTGCGCCGGGCGGGTCCCGGCGCGTCTCCCACGCTCGTTCAGTCTCTAGGCACCCAAGGTGCCAGAAAGGGTAGGTGAAGTCATATGGCAAAAGTCCGTGTGTCCACCCTGGCCAAAGAGTTCGGCATGACCTCCAAGGAACTGATGGGTCATCTCGCCGATATGAAGATTCCCGCTAAGTCCGCTTCCTCCACCTTGGAGGACGCTTATGTCGCTATGGTCCGCAAGCAGCTCGCCTCGGTGATCGAGGCCCGCGCTCAGGAAGTCGAGGCCGCCAAGCAGGCCGAGGAGCAGGCAGCTGCCGCCGAGGAGGCCGCACGCGCCGCCGAGGCCGAGCGCGAGCGCATCGCCGCCGAGAAGGCCCGCGAGGAGGAGCGCCGCCAGTTTGCCGCAGCCCAGGCTGCCGAGGAGGCTGCCCGCGCCGAGGCCGAGGCCAAGAAGAAGGCCGAGCAGGAGCGCCTTGCCCGCGAGAAGGAGGAGGCTGCCCGCGAGGCCCAGCGCCGCGCCGTTCCCGCTTCCGACTCCGGTTCGCGCTTCCGCTCGCTGCTCGACCAGATCGCCGCACAGGAGACCGTTCTCAAGGAGAAGAAGGACGCCGAGGACAAGGCCAAGGCCGAGCGCGCCGCCGAGCGCGGTAACCGTCGTGGCGGCAACAACGACCGTCGCGGTGGCCGTCGTAACGATCGCAACGCTTCCGACAACAACTCCGAGCGCAACGCCTCCGAGAGCCGTCCGCACAGCCATCGCACCAACGCCAGCAACAACGTCGCTGCCGGCATGGACTTCCCCAACCCCGACAAGCAGGGCAAGGGCAAGAAGCGCAAGGGCGGTCACAACAACGAAGAGGACCACTACAGCCGCATGGCTCG
Organism: Collinsella aerofaciens; assembly: GCF_040926265.1. Taxonomy (GTDB): domain Bacteria; phylum Actinomycetota; class Coriobacteriia; order Coriobacteriales; family Coriobacteriaceae; genus Collinsella; species Collinsella aerofaciens_BB. The sequence continues at coordinate 6,334 of NZ_JBCOIL010000003.1, forward strand.
CGAGGCCGAGGAGTACAGCCGCGAGAAGGTGCTCGAGGAGGCTCGTGCCGCCGTCGAGGAGGCCTCTCGCGAGTCCACTGGTCGCCGCAAAAAGCGCAAGGAGAAGCGCGAGCGCGAGGCCGCAAAGGCTCAGGAAGAGCGCAAGATTGAGGAGGCGCTGGCCCAGGGCGTGAACCCCGAGGACCTCGACGCCATCAAGGTCTCCCAGGGCGTTACCGTCCAGGAGCTCGCCGAGGCGCTCGACGTTCCGGCCAACGACATCATCAAGCGCCTGTTCCTGCTGGGCACGCCGCTTACCATGACGCAGTCCATGTCCGATGACCTCGTCGAGCTCGTTGCCGACGACCTGGGTCGCCAGATCAAGATCATCACCCCCGAGGAGGAGAACACCTTCTCGTTCTACGACGACCCCGCCGATCTTAAACCGCGTGCCCCGGTCGTCACCGTCATGGGTCACGTCGACCACGGCAAGACGAGCCTGCTCGACGCCATCCGTCACACCGGCGTCGCTGCCGGCGAGGCGGGCGGCATTACCCAGGCCATCGGCGCTTCGCAGGTCATGATCAACGACCGTAAGATCACCTTCATCGATACCCCCGGTCACGCCACCTTTACGGCCATGCGTGCCCGCGGCGCCAAGGTGACCGACATCGTCATTCTGATCGTGGCTGCCGACGACGGCGTCATGCCCCAGACCATCGAGTCGATCAACCACGCCAAGGCCGCCGGCGTACCCATCGTCGTCGCCGTCAACAAGATCGATAAGCCGGGCGCCAACCCCGACCGCGTGCGCCAGGAGCTCACCGAGTACGGCATCATCCCCGAGGAGTGGGGCGGACAGAACATGTTCGTCAACATCTCGGCCAAGCAGAAGATCGGTATCGACGACCTGCTCGAGACCGTGCTGCTCCAGGCCGACGTGCTCGAGCTCAAGGCCAACCCCGATACGTTCGCATCGGGCAACGTCCTCGAGGCTAAGCTCGACAAGGGCCGCGGCTCGGTTGCCACCGTGCTCGTGACCCGCGGTACCCTGCACGTGGGCGACACGCTGGTCGCCGGCCTCACCTATGGCCGCGTCCGTGCCATGCTCGACCCCAAGGGCAACGCCGTCACCGAGGCCGGTCCCTCCGACGCCGTCGAGATCTTGGGCCTGCAGTCCGTCCCCAACGCCGGCGACGAGTTCCGCGTATTCGAGGACGAGCGCGAGGCTCGTGCGCTGGCTGACGAGCGTTCGCTCAAGGCCCGTATCGAGGAGCAGAGTCGCGTCAAGCACGTCACGCTCGAGAACCTCTTCGAGACCATCGCCGACGCCGAGGTCAAGGAGCTCAACCTGATCATCAAGGCCGACGTCCAGGGTTCCATCGAGGCCCTTCAGGACTCCCTCGACAAGATGGATCAGTCCGAGGTGCGCATCAACACGATCCACTCCGCCGTTGGTGCCATCAACGAGACCGACGTGGTCCTGGCCGACGCCTCCAACGCCATCATCATCGGCTTTGGCGTTCGTCCCGACGGCAAGGCCCGCTCCGCCGCCGAGCGCGAGGGCGTCGAGATCCGTTGCTACGACGTCATCTACAAGTGCCTCGAGGACCTCGACGCTGCCCGTATCGGCATGCTCAAGCCCACCGAGGTTGAGGTCTCCACGGGTACCGCGACCGTCCTGGACACCTTCAAGGTGCCCAAAGTCGGCATCGCCGCCGGTGTCCGCGTCGAAGAGGGTGAAATCGCCGCGACCGATTCCGTACGCCTGGTGCGCGACGGCATCGTGGTCTTCAACGGTAAAATCGCTTCGATGCGTCACTACAAGGACGAGGCCAAGAGTCTCAAGAGCGGCTCCGAGGGCGGTATTGGCCTGGAGAACTTCCAGGACATCAAGCCTGGCGACACCATTGAGGGCTACCGCATCGACCAGGTTGCCCGTACCGAGTAGGGGGTAGCGCTATGAAGCAAACGCAGGCAACCCGCCGTCTGGGCGAACAGCTTCGCGAGAAGCTCGGTTATATCCTGCTCTTTGAGGTTTCCGATCCGCGTCTCGACCTGGTCACCTTGACCGCGGTCGAGGTCGCGGTGGACCGTTCGTTCGCGCGCGTGTACGTGTCGTGCGACGCGAGCCGCTACGACGAGGTCATGGAGGCGCTCGCCAGCGCCAAGGGTCGCATCCGTAGCCTGTTGGCCCGCTCGCTCGATTGGCGCGTCACGCCCGAGCTCGATTTTCGCATCGATCGCTCGACCGATGAGGCCGAGCGCATCACGCGCGCGCTGGAAAACGTTCCCGCCACGCTTGCGATCGAAAAGGACGAGGACGGCTATCCCATAGCGGATGCCGCCCAGGAGGCAGCTTTAGATGAGTAATTCCGCCGACCTCGCATCGTGCGAGTCTGCAGATATTCAGCGACGCATCCTCGAGCTCATCGAGGATGCGTCCTCCATTGCGATTTCGGGACATACGTCTCCCGATGGCGACGCCCTGGGCTCCGTGCTGGGTCTGGGCTTATCGCTTATGAAGTTTTTCCCCAACAAGGACATTGCCCTGCTGCTGGCAGACGATGACCCGGTTCCGCGCATCTACCGCTTTATGGAGGGTGCCGACCGTCTGGTGCCGGCATCTGCGTATACCGACAATCCGGACCTGTTCATCTCGGTGGACGTGCCGGTCGTCGAGCGTCTGAACAACTCAGCTGAGGTGCTCCGCCGCTCGTCGCATGTGGTGTGCTTCGATCACCATCCGGCGCGCGAGGAATTTGCCGAGCTGAGCCTGAGGTGCGTCGGCGCCGCAGCCTGCGCCATGATCATCGACCGCTTTTTGGACAATTGCGGCATTGTCGCACGTGATGGCGTTGCGACCTGCCTGCTGTGTGGCTTGGTTACCGATACCGGCCGTTTTCAGTATCAAAACGCCGATGCTGCTGCGTTCCATGCCGCCTCGCGCCTGGTCGCGCACGGTGCCGATCCGGCGCGTGTTGCGCTCGAGGTCTACCAGAGCATGCGCGTGGAGTTCTTGCATCTCAAGTCCATCGTTATGGGCCGCATCAAAACAGTGGCGCACGGTCGCGTGGCATATAGTTATGCGTACCAGAGCGACCTCGAGGCCTGCGGCGTCACTTCGGATGAGTGCGACGGCCTGGTCGATGTGGTGCGTTCGGTTATGGGCGTGGAGGTCTGCCTGTTTCTGAAGGGCATTGAGGGCGATACCAAGGTACGCGGCAACCTGCGCTCCAAGGGTGACCTCGATGTGTCCGAGATCGCTGCCAACTTTGGCGGTGGCGGGCATCATGCCGCCGCCGGCTTTTCCAACAACGGAACGATTCGCGAGACGCTCGCCGTGGCACTTCCCATGCTGGCCGAGCTGGTAGGGGAGGATCCCGCTTCGGTGACCGTCGAGCTCTAACATTTTGGATGGTACATGGCTCGTCGTACGCCTTCTCAACTGAATATGCTGCTCGCCGTCGATAAGCCGGTGGGCTGCACGTCCCACGATGTGGTCTCGCAATGCCGACGCGCCCTCCATGAGCGGCGCGTCGGCCATGCCGGCACGCTCGACCCCATGGCATCCGGCGTCATGGTGGTGGGCGTGGGCCAGGCTACTCGTCTGCTGGGCATGCTAACCCTCGATACCAAAAGCTATGTCGCCGACATCTCGTTTGGTGCCGAGACCAATACCGATGATGCGGAGGGCGAGGCGGTTCGCACAGTGGCTGTTGCCAACGAGCTCCGCGATCCTGCCTATGCCCGTGAGCACTTGGCCGCTATGCTGGGCCCGCAGATGCAGGTGCCGCCGGCGTTTTCGGCTATCTCGGTCAATGGCGTTCGCGCCTACAAGTCTGCTCGCGAGGGCAATGCGGTGGACCTACCTCCGCGCCCCGTCGAGGTCTATGCCGCCGACCTGATTGCCGTGGGCGGCGAGGGTGATACATGCGTGTGGACCGTGGCGTTCTCGGTGAGCAAGGGCACCTATATCCGTGCGCTCGCTCGCGACCTGGGCCGTGCTTGTGATAGCGCCGCGCATATTTCCGCGCTTCGTCGCACCGCATCCGGTGCTGTTTCCATTGGCGCTTGTCATGCGGTGGAGGAGCTTTCTCCCGAGTCCGCGGCTAGCTTTGCCCTGAATCCCATTGCAGCCCTGGGCGCCACGCGTGTTGACTTGCCGGGCAATCTTGCCGACGACCTGCTCTGCGGCCGACGCATTCCCGTTGAGCGTGCGCTTGCCGATTTCGATGCCTCGAAGGCGCCGTTTGCGTTGGTGCTCGATGGGGGACTCAAGGCGCTCGCTCGCATTGAGAGTGGCCGCTTTGTTATGGAGCACGTGTTTCCGCAAGCAATCGGCGGTGTTCGATGATGCTTTCCGCTCGCGAGCTCGCGCGTATTTTTTTCGCGGGCGAGTCGGACGAGGCTCGCATCGTTACTGCCGATACGTTTGATGAGTGCGAGCACTTGGGTGCCGCATCGATTGCCATCGGCGTGTTCGATGGCGTTCACCGTGGACACCAGGAACTTATCGAAGCGCTTGTCCGTGATGCCCGTGCCCATGGCTGCAAGGCGGTCGTAGTTACCTTCGATCCCGACCCGGACGTCGTGGTGAGCCCTTCGCCCGCCCAAAAATTGATGACGACGGCCGACCGTCTGCATGCCCTGGCTCAAACCGGGGTCGATGCGGTGGTGGCCGTTCCCTTTACGCCTGAGGTTGCGGCGCTTGACCATGTTGATTTTCTCTCGCTGGTGTCGCGTCTGGTCGACATTCGATCGATTCGCGTTGGCAGTGACTTTAGGCTAGGTCGTGGTGGTGCTTCTGGTGTTGCCGAGATGCGCGCCTGGGGTTCCGAGCACGGCGTTGACGTGTATGGTCACGACCTTCTTTGCGAGGGCGGTGAGGCCATTTGCGCCACGCGCATTCGTCATGAGCTGGGACAGGGCCATGTGGAGCTTGCTGCTGAGTTGCTCGGTCGTCCGTATATGGTGCGTGGCGGTGTAATTCGCGGCCGTCACGAGGGTTCTGGCATGGGCTTTCCCACGGCAAACCTGCAGGTTCCCGACGGCATTCAGGTGCCTGCCGATGGCGTGTATGAGGGTCTGGTGCTGGTCGATGACACCGCGTGGCCCGCTGCCGTGAACGTCGGACTGCCGCCGACGTATGCCGACGATGCCGCTTCGGCGCATCTCGAGGCTAATTTAATTGGTTATACGGGCGACCTGTACGGCGCTTCCGTTTCGCTGGCGTTTACGCGCTGGCTGCGTCCGTCGCGCGTGTTCGATTCGCTGGATGAGTTGATCGCGACCGTCGAGGGTAATATCGGAGATATTCGTCACAACTTGGGCGAGCAGGGGGTGAGCATCCGTGATTAGCGATGAGGAGAAAGACCAGGTACGCGCTGCGTCCGACTTAGTCGCCATCGTGCAGGAAACGGTTGAGCTCAAGCCTCGCGGTCATGAGTTTTGGGGTTGCTGTCCCTTTCATGGCGAAAAGACTCCGTCCTTCCACATTATTCCCGCCACGCAGGTGTGGCATTGCTTTGGCTGTGGCGAGGGTGGCGACGTCTTCACCTATATCATGAAGCGCGAGAACCTGAGCTTTCCCGAGTCGATTCGCTACCTGGCCGACCGTGCCGGTATTGAGCTGCACGATACCGGCGCCTATCGCGAGCGCGGCACCAAGCGCGCCCGCATCTATGACCTGTGTGCCGAAACCGCCCAGTTCTATCACACCATGCTTATGCGCGGTAAGGACAGCCGTCCGCGCGAGTACTTTGCCAGCCGCGGTATGGGCGGCGACGTCTGCCGCCGCTACTGCCTGGGCTTTGCACCGGGCCGTAACGCGCTGGTGTCGCACCTGTCCCAGGCGGGTTTTACCCCGCAGGAGATGATCGACGCCAACGTTGCCGTGAGCCGCGGGCGCGGGCAGCTTGCCGACCGCTTCTACGACCGCGTAATGTTCCCCATCTTTGACGAGCAGGGTCACAACATTGCCTTTGGCGGTCGCATCATGGGTGACGGCCAACCCAAGTATCTCAACACCGCCGAGACGAGTGTGTTCCATAAAAAGCGAAACCTCTACGGTTTTAATTGGGCCAAGGAGTTTATCGTCGCGCAGGATACCGCCATCGTGGTGGAGGGTTATACCGATTGCATCGCCTGCTGGGAGGCGGGGATTAAAAACGTTGTCGCCACGCTGGGCACCGCCCTCACGGAGCATCACGTCAAGACGCTCACCCGCTTTGCCAAGCGCATCGTGTACATGTTCGATGGTGACGCCGCCGGCCAAAAGGCTGCTCGCCGTGCGATTCAGTTTATCGAGCAGGATTCTATGGATCTGCGTTGCGTGGTGCTGCCCGACGGTAACGATCCCATGGAGTTCATCACGGCGCATGGTGGCGAGGCACTGCAGACGCGCATCGACGCTGCCGAGCCGCTTATGGACTTTGTTTACCGTTCGCTGCAGGAGTCGAGCGACATCACCACGCCGGGCGGTCGCGCCAAGGCGCTGGAGGATGCGCTGACGCTTATCTATCCGTTGCGCAACAGCTATATGATCGACACGTACTTTATCCAGATTGCCGACCTGTTGGGTTTGGATCTGGAGACCGTGCGTGCGAGCTCGGGCCGTGTGTTTCGCGATGTCGCCAAGCGCGAGGATGCGGAACGACGTCGTGAGCAGAACTATGAGCGCCAGCGGGCACAGGCTGAGCGGTCCGGTAGCGCGGGCGGTCGGACGTCGGGTTCTTGCGATGCCGGTCGCGGTGCTTGGGCATCGGGCGCTACGCCGCCGGTGTCCGCGCCGGTCGAAGAAGAGCCGTACGACTACGTCCCGCTCGATGCCTATGGCGCTGCACCAGTGGAGGTCGTTGACGACTTGCCGCCGATCGATGTGCCTGATGGTATGGGCGCTGTGCCTGTGCCTGATGGTTCGAACGCACCGGCTGCGGCGGCGCCGATGGTTTTGACCGATCTAGAGCGCAAGTCCTTGGCAGGGGAGCGCGAGCTGCTGACCATGCTCACGAGCTACCCCGACCTGTTCCGCACGTATGCCGACCGCATCTGCTCCATCGAGTGGGTTGACCCACGTCACGAGTCCATCGCATGGGCCGTTCTGGCAACGCCGCCGGGAACCGATCCTGCAGCCTGCATGGATGCGGCGCGCTCAGTGTGTCCAGATGCGGCAACGCTTGTGAGTGCCGGGCGCATCTCGGCGACGAGCAAGCACCCCACTGAGACGAACATCGTGTTTATGCTCGATACGCTCGAGCTCTACACCATCAAGCGCCGCATGCGTGCCGCACAGGCCAAGCTGCGACAGGACCGTTCGCTCGATGATGAGGCCCGTCGCGCGCTGACCGTGCAGGCTGCGCAGGATTCGCAGCGTCAACGCGAGCTGCAAAAGTCGATCGGCGGCGTGGCGGACCCGTTCCGTTTGATTGGTTTGGAGACCGCAGGAACCGAACAGGCCTAGATGTTGTGGTCAACCAGCGTATTCTCGCCTATATCCAGTCCTCTTTTTGGGTATAGACGTCAATGTGTGTGCTAAAGTATTGAGTCCTGTGGACTATGAAGGGAGAATCTGTGCCAAAAAAGACTGAGAGCACGGGTACTGGGCTGGAATCCTACGTTGCAAAGCTCATGGGCAACGGCTCAAACAGGACTTCGGTAACCGAGGACGAGATTCAGGTCGCCCTGAAGGATATCGATGTTTCTGACGAGCAGCTCACTGCGGTGTATTCCGCGCTGCGCAACAGCGGCATCCAGATTATCTCCGCGAGCGGTAACGACGACGCCCCCATGGACGTCGACGATGACGATAACGATACCGATACCGACGATTTCGATGACGACGACGAGCACGATTCCGGCTCGCTCGACGATCATGAGCTCAAGATGGCCCGTCAGGCCGATGCCGAGATGGGTTCTTCCAAGAGCAAGAAGAAGCGCACCGTGCGCACGTCCCGTTCACGCTCCCGCGTGCGTGGCATCGATGCCTCCACGGTGATGCTGACCGGCGATCCGGTTCGTATGTACCTCAAAGAGATCGGCAAGGTCGACCTGCTGACCGCCTCCGAAGAGGTCGATCTGGCCATGAAGATCGAGGCCGGTCTTGAGGCCACCGAGAAGCTCGAGGCCGCCGATGCCGGTGAGCTCGAGCTCACGCGTGCCGAGATGCGTCGTCTTACGCGCATTGAGAACGTCGGCCTCGAAGCTAAGCAGGCACTCATCAGCGCAAACCTGCGTCTGGTCGTCTCCATCGCCAAACGCTATGTCGGCCGCGGCATGCTGTTCCTTGACCTGATCCAGGAGGGCAACCTCGGTCTGATCCGCGCCGTTGAGAAGTTCGACTACCAGAAGGGCTTTAAGTTCTCCACGTACGCCACGTGGTGGATCCGTCAGGCCATTACGCGCGCCATTGCCGATCAGGCCCGTACCATCCGTATTCCCGTGCATATGGTCGAGACCATCAACAAGCTCGTCCGCGTGCAGCGCCAGCTCCTTCAGGACCTGGGTCGCGACCCGACCCCTGAGGAGATCGGTGCCGAGATGGACATGAGCGCCGACCGCGTCCGCGAGATCCAGAAGATTTCGCAGGAGCCCGTGTCGCTCGAGACCCCCATCGGCGAGGAAGAGGATTCCCAGCTGGGCGACTTCATCGAGGACTCCCAGGCTATCGTTCCGCCCGATGCCGCCAGCTTCTCCATGCTGCAGGAGCAGCTCACCCAGGTGCTCGACTCGCTTGCCGATCGTGAGCGCAAGGTTATCGAGCTGCGCTTTGGCCTTGTCGACGGGCATCCCCGCACGCTCGAGGAAGTCGGCCGCGAGTTTGGCGTCACGCGCGAGCGTATCCGCCAGATCGAGTCCAAGACCTTGGCCAAGCTCCGCCACCCGAGCCGCAGCAGCAAGCTCAAAGACTATATCGAAAGCTAGTCAAGCAAGAAGCGCCCTCAAGCACATCCGCTTGGGGGCGCTTTCATGTGGTCATTGGGGACGTCCCCAATGACTAGGTCGGAAAAAATCTCAAAAAAGTTCTTGCCCTAAGCTGATTCGTCCGTATAATAAACTTCGTTGCTTGAGAGCACGCAACTATTCCTCGGTAGCTCAATGGTAGAGCACGCGGCTGTTAACCGCGCTGTTGTAGGTTCGAGTCCTACCCGGGGAGCCAGGTTGTAAAACCCGTCGCTTATGCGGCGGGTTTTTTCATGCCGCGACCACTTGACTCGAACGTTGCCATATCAACATTTCGTGTCGAGGATGTAATCCCGCGACCCACCACCTCAACATGGCGCGGTCGTTGTAGAATATTGCAATGATTGCTCCCACGACATGGTGCCGCGAGCACCAGATAAGGAGATTCTTGTGTCTGAGACCATTAACGGCAGCCTGAGCGTCTCGAACGACGTTATTGCCGATATTGCCGGTTATGCCGCGATGACGTGCTATGGCGTCGTCGGTATGGCTGAGCAGCTCCAAGGCGCCGAGAGCGTGCGCCTGCTTGCCGGTCAGCGCCTCCGCAAGGGCGTGCTTGTCTCCGCCGACGAGAACGGCCTTACGGTCGATCTTCACGTCGTGCTCGAGAACGGCGTCAACATGAAGTCCGTCTGCCACAATCTTTCGAGCTCCGTTGCCTTCACCCTGCAGGAGATCGCCCAGATCGATCCCGCCAGCCTTAAGATCGGCATTCACATCGACGCGCTCAAGAGCCGTCTGAACTAGCATCCGAAAACGGAGATTCAAATACCCATGATTGCAAAGACCATTCGCACCTGTTTTCCGATCGCTGCGGCTGCTGTTTCCGACAAGGCCGAGGAGATCAACAAGCTCAATGTCTTCCCCGTACCCGACGGCGACACCGGTACCAACATGTCGCTCACGCTCGCCTCGGTGACCAAGGAGCTTTCCGCCCTTCCCGCCGATGCCGATATGGAGGCCATCGCCGGCGCCATCACCCACGGCTCCCTGATGGGTGCCCGCGGCAACTCCGGCGTCATCACCTCTCAGATCCTGCGCGGCGTGGCCGAGGGTCTCGTCTCTGCTGATGAGCCCATCACGTCCGCCAACATCGCCTATGCGTTCCGCCGCGCCGTCAAGGTCGCCTTCCAGGCCGTCCGTAAGCCCATCGAGGGCACGATTCTCACGGTGCTGCGCGATGTCTCGACCAAGGCCGACGAGTGCGAAAGGAAGAAGTTCTCGGCCGAGGACGCGCTCGATGCCATCGTCGTCGAGGCCTACCAGTCCGTCGCTCGCACGCCCGACCTGCTGCCCGTTCTGAAGGAGAACGGCGTGGTCGACTCCGGCGCCTTTGGCTTTGCTATTTTCCTTGAGAACTTTGTTGCCGCCGCTCTTGGCCGCAGCACCGTGGTCGAGGATTTCTCCGCCACGTTTGATTCCGCTGGCTCTGCCCGCGACGCGGCCCTCAATCGCGTTGAGATCGAGGCCAACGACGACTGGGAGGGCTCGGAGTTCCGCTACTGCAACGAGTTCCTCTTTAAGGCTGACGCTCCCTTTGACGAGGATGAGTGCCTTAAGTTCCTGGGTTCCATGGGCGACTGTGAGCTACTCGTGGGCGCCTACCCCGATTACAAGATCCACGTGCACTCCAACACCCCCAACCTGGTGCTCGAGCACATGCTTCAGCTTGGTCAGATCTACGAGGTCTTTATCCACAACATGGAGATGGAGGCCCACGACCGTACCGCCAAGATTCATGAGGACCAGGAAAAGGCCGCCGAGCCCGCCAAGGCGCTGGGCTTTGTCGCCGTTGCCGCTGGGTCCGGCGAGGCAGACATCCTCAAGTCCCTCGGCGTCGACGTGATCGTGTCGGGTGGTCAGACCATGAACCCCTCGACTGCAGACCTGCTGGGCGCTGTTGACCAGGTCAACGCGACCTCGGTCATCATTCTGCCCAACAACGGCAACATTCGCATGGCCGCTGAGGCCGCTGCCTCAGCCTGCACCGACAAGAAGGTCGCCGTCGTTCCCACCAAGACCGTTCCGCAGGCCTTCTCCGCGCTGTTCGCGGTCCTGCCCGATTCCGAGCTCGAGGATGCCGTCGCCGCTATGGTCGACGCCATCAGCGAGGTCCGCGATGGCGAGGTCACCCGCGCCGTGCGCGACTCCAGCGCCTCCGACGGCTCGCCGATTCACTCCGGTGACGTCATGGGCATCATTGCCGGCTCCATCGATGTGGTCGGCTCTGACGTGAAGCAGGTCACGCTCGATTGCATCAACCGCATGCAGGAGGAAGAGGAGGGCGATGCGCTGACGATTCTGGCCGGCGAGGAGCTGTCCGATGAGGCCTTCCAGGAGATCGTCGACGCTATCGAGGAGGCTCAGCCCGATCTGGAGATCGACGCCCATCGTGGCGAGCAGCCGCTCTATCCCGTGATCTTCTCGATCGAGTAGGCAACTGCCCATGTCCGAGCTGTGCTCCGTGCCGCGCGTCTCGGAGCGCTTTGCCCAGAGCAATGCGCTCGACGAGGATATCGCGCGACTCAAATATGTTTCGGGTAAACGTGAGGAGGCCCTTCGCCGTCTGGGAATTCGGACGGTGGGGGACCTCCTTCTCCATATCCCTCATCGATACCTCGACTTTACCCGTTCTTGGTCTATCGAGATGGCGCCCATCGGTACCGTGTGCACCATCATCGCCACGGTCGACCGTATCGTCCAAAAGCAGCCGCGTCCGCGCATGCAGGTGACTGAGGTCTCACTCGTTGACGAGACGGGCGTGCTGCAGGTCGCCTTTTTCCGCCAGCCCTGGATTGCCCAGCAGCTTAAGCAGGGCGACCGCCTGGCCGTGATGGGCAAGGTCGAGTTTGCCTACGGTTTTAAGCAGATGGCCTCGCCCCACTTTGAAAAGCTCGAGGACGGGCGCGCCGCAGGCACCATTCTGCCGGTCCATTACGTGAGCGATGGCGTGAGCCAGGCGTGGATGCGCCGCATCGTAAGCGGCGCGCTCGAGGTCGTCGGCAATCCGTTCGATCCGATTCCCGCGCCGTTGCGCGCAAAGCGGAAGCTCATGAGCAATGCCCGCGCGTTGCGTTCGATCCATTTTCCATCGAGTATGGCCGAGCGCGATATCGCGCGCGCACGGCTTGCCTACGAGGAGTGTCTCTACCTGCAGCTGGCGTTGCGTCTGCGCAACGACGGCGGCCTGGTCGATGTGGTGCCCTATGCCCACACCGCGGGCGAGCACCTGGCCGCGCTCAAGCAAGCCCTGCCGTTTTCGCTGAGCGACGAGCAGGAGGCCGCGTTCCAGGATATCCTGCGCGATATGTGCGATGACGGGCGCGTGATGAACCGCCTGCTGTTGGGTGATGTCGGTACCGGTAAGACCGCCGTTGCCGCCTGCGCACTGGCTGTGGCTGCCGATAGCGGCACGCAGGCCTGCGTTATGGCGCCCACGGGCGTGCTGGCGCGCCAATATGCCGATAAGACCGGCCCTCTGCTCTCGCAGGCCGGCATTTCCTGGGCGCTTCTGACGGGTGCCACGCCGGCTGCAGAGCGCGAGCGCATCCATGCACAGCTGGAATCGGGCGAGCTTAACGTGCTCTTTGGCACCCACGCGGTGCTTTCGGATAACGTTGCGTTCAAGCATCTATCGCTCGTGGTCATCGATGAGCAGCACCGCTTTGGTGTGGGCCAGCGCAACGCCCTGCGCGCGAAGGGCCCCGGTGCCGATCTGCTCGTTATGACGGCAACGCCCATCCCGCGTACGCTGGCGCTTTCGGTCTACGGGGATCTGGATACGAGCATCATCCGCCACCGGCCTGTTCCGGGTGCCGGTGTGACCACACACGTGCTCACCGAGTCGAGCCGCGACCTCGCCTATGGCGCCATTCGCGAGGCGCATGAAAAGGGTCAGCAGGCCTACGTGATTTGCCCGCTCGTGGAGCCGAGCGATTCGGCCGATGAGCTGGAAGACGTGCCCGGTATTGCCCGCGACGACGAGGGCCGCGTGACGGTCCCCGTGCCGCTTCACGATACGGCAACCGAGCTCGACCGACTGCGTCTTGCGTTGCCGGGGCTTACCGTCGAGCGCCTTCACGGCCGTATGCCGGCGGGGGAGAAGGATCGGGTCATCGATGCCTTCAAGCGTGGCGAGATTGACGTGCTCGTCTCGACTACGGTGGTCGAGGTGGGCGTCGACGTGCCCAATGCTACCGTCATGGTTATCGAGAACGGCGAGCGCTTTGGTTTGGCTGCTTTGCACCAGCTGCGCGGTCGCGTGGGCCGTGGCAGCGTGTCGGGCACGTGCCTGGTCATGACGCACTCCAAGGGCAACGGCGGCGCGTCGGCGGCACAAGACCGCCTGCAGTCGCTCGAAAAGACCTCGGACGGTTTTACGCTCGCCCAGATGGACCTGCGTCTGCGTCACGAGGGCGAAATCCTGGGGTACCGCCAGCACGGCGGCGTGACCTTGCGCTTTGTCGATCTGGATGCCGACGAGGAGCTGATCGAGTGGGCCCATTTGGACGCGGTCGAGCTCTTGCGGTATGCTTGCACCCTTGACTCCGTGGCGACGCGCCCCCTGCGCGATGCGGTCGCCATGCGATATCGACACATATTTAAGGAGGTCAGCGGAGGATGAGAATCATCGGCGGCGAATGGCGCGGTCGTAAGATCGAGGAGCCCCGTGGTCGCGATGTTACCCGCCCCACGACTGATCGCGTACGTGAGGCGTGCGCATCTATGGTCATGTCGGCATTCGACTTCGATCTGGACGAGGTTCGTGTGCTGGACGCCTTTGGCGGCTCCGGCGCCTTAGGGTTAGAGATGCTCTCTCGTGGGGCCCGCTCGCTCACGACGTTTGAGATCGATCGCAACGCCGCGCGGCTCATTACCAAGAATATCGAGTCGCTCTGCCGTGACCGTTCACGTTGGCGTGTGGTCACGGGCGACATGCTGGTGAGTGCCTCGCGCGGTCGTGTGCCGGGCGGCCCCTTTGATCTGGTCCTGCTCGACCCGCCCTATGCTTTTGGTGCCGAGCCGGTCGAGGAACTGCTGCAGAACCTGGCTCAGCAGGGTCTGTTTGCACCTGGCGCTTTTGCCCTGTTTGAGCATGCCGCCGCCGATGCGGGCGCGCATCCGGCAGACTTTGAGACTGTACGTGAGAAGCGCTACGGCATTACCTCGGTCGACCTGCTCCGTTGGGTCGGCGATGACGATGGTGAGGGCGATAGCGCCGGCACCGATGCTGACAACAATGATGCCACGACGTTTCAGGAGGACGCCCATGAATGACACCATCAACCGCGTGATCGTCCCGGGCACTTTTGATCCCATCACGTTTGGCCATATCGATGTGATCCGCCGCGCCCGCCGCATCTTTCCTAGCGTGATCGTCGCTGTTGCCGAGTCGCAGGGTAAAAACGGCGTGGGCACCACGTTTATGCTCGATGAGCGCGTGGCGCTGGCCCGCGAGGCGCTCGGTGATATCGACGGCGTCGAGGTCCTGCCCTTTACCGGCCTCTTGGTCGACTTCGCTCGCGAGCAGGGGGCGGGGGCCGTGGTCAAGGGCCTGCGCGCCATGACCGACTTTGAATATGAGCTGCAGCAGGCCGACCTTAACTATCGCCTGGATAGCGAGCTGGAGTCCATCTTTGTCATGAGTGCGCCGCAGTACGGCTATATCTCGAGCTCGGTTGTTCGCCAGATCGCCTCGCTCGGCAGCGATGTATCGACGTTTGTCCCGTCCAACGTGGTCGAAGCGCTCAGACATCGCTTTTCGTGACGTTTTTTATTGCCTGGTGGCATGTGGTAAACTAGCACGATGATATGTTACCTATGAAAGGAGACCGGATGCCGGGCGAGAATTTTCCTGGCGATAGGATCGTCAGCTTGGTCGATGAGCTCGAAGGGCTGATCGAGGAAGCCAAGCCGCCTTTCGGCAAGAACGCTCAGTTCAAGGTCATCGACGCCGACGTGTTCTTCAACATCCTCGACGAGATCCGCATGAGCTATCCCGAGGAGTGGCAGAAGTCCCGCCGTATCCTTAAGGAGCGCGAGGAGCTTATGGCTTCCGCCGCCGCTCAGGCCGATTCCATCATCGCCGACGCTCAGCAGCAGGCCCTCACCATTGCCGGTGAGCAGGAGATCGTCCGTCTTGCGCAGCAGCAGGCCGACGACATCCGCGATCGTGCCCAGCAGTACGAGCGCGAGACGCGTTATGCTGCCGAGGACTACGCAGAGCAGGTCTTTACGCACTTGGAGGAGAACCTCAAGAGCCTGACCGGCACCGTTACCCGTTGCCGTCAGCAGCTCAACGAGGGTGCCGCCCAACAGAATGGTCAGTGGTAATGGCTGAGTTCCCGAGCGTTACCGTCGATCTTTCCGAGCAGCTCGAGTTTCCTGGAGATTCGTATCCGCTGACCGGTAAGGTCGATGTCGCCACCTACACGGTGGGCGAGAAGGAGTACCAGCTTCAGGACGGCATCGACTACGACGTTGTCTTTACCAATGCCGGTACCGGTGTCTTGCTCACGGGCATGGTCCGCGCGCACGTCACCGGTGAGTGCGACCGTTGCCTGGAGCCCGCCTCGTTTGATATCGCCGGAGAGATCGAGGAGTTCTACCTCTTTGAGGAGCCCGAGGATCCCGAGGCCTACGAGGACGGCTACGAGCTTCTGGGTGAGGACCGCATCATCGATCTGGGTGAGCCCATCAATGACGCGGTCGTTATGGACACGCCGTTTGTGGTGCTCTGCAAGCCCGATTGTCGCGGTCTGTGCCCCACTTGCGGTTGCAATCTCAACGTGGAGCAATGCGATTGCGCCGCCCAGGCAGAGGCAGAATGGGCCGAAGCCACGGAAAATCCATTTGCAGCATTGAAGAATCTCAAGCTTGATGAGTAAAACTGTGGTAGTATCGCTACTTGCGCGTAATCGCCACACTGGATAGTTCATAAGGAAGGTCACTATGCCCGTACCTAAACAAAAGCAGGGTCGTATCCGCACTCACACCCGTCGTTCCGCCAACATGAAGATCTCGGCTGCGGCTCAGTCCACGTGCCCCCGTTGCGGCGCTGTTAAGCTTCCGCACCACGTGTGCCCCAGCTGCGGTTTCTACAAGGACCGCGAGGTTATCGTTACCGAGTAACGGTATACTCTGGATGCGATGCCGTTCCAAATGGAACCACAATGGCCGGCTCAATGAGTCGGCCATTTTTGTATAAGGAGCATGTTTATGAGTAACGTTCGCGTTTGTGTAGACGTTGTGGGCGGAGACGAGAAACCTCAGGTTGTTCTCGATGGTATCGAGGCTGCGCTTGCCGCCGATCCCGATATCGAGGTCTTGGCAGCTGGCCCCGCCGAAATCGTCAACCCTTTTGCCGCTTCCCATGCACGTGTTGAGGCCCTTGAGGCACCCGACGTTATCGCAATGGATGACGATCCCATTCGCGCCGTGATGACTAAACGCAAGTCGTCGATCGTGCTGTCGTGTCGCGCCATCAAGAAGGGTAATGCGGACGCGTTTTTCTCTGCCGGCTCCACCGGCGCCATGACCGCCGCTGCCACCGCCTACGTGACGCCGTTTAGGTATCAGGCCGAAGGCAAGAAGCAGCCGGTGCGCCCCTGTCTGACCAATGCGCTGCCCAATCGCGCCGGCGGTCTGACGGTGCTGTGCGATATGGGCGCCAACCCCGATGTCGAGGTCGATGACATGGTACGTTTTGCCCAGATGGGTAGTGCTTATGCCCGCGTCGTCCTGGGCATCGAGCATCCCCGCGTGGGCCTGCTTGCCAACGGCACCGAGGACGAGAAGGGCTCCAACTTTACCAAGGCCTGCTTCCCGGCCATGAAAGCCGCCGTTCCCGGCTTTGTTGGTAACTGCGAGGGAACGGACATCACCTCCGGTAACTTCGATGTCGTCGTTGCCGATGGCATGTCGGGCAATATTGCGCTCAAGGCCACCGAGGGTGCTGCCAAGTTTTTGCTACAGGAGCTCAAGGGCGTCTTTATGTCATCGCTCGGCACCAAGATTGCCGCGCTGCTCATCAAAAAGCAAATGCGCGAGATTAAGGCCAAGCTCTCTGGCGACGCCAAGGGCGGCGCGATTCTTCTGGGCCTGCGCGGCGTGGTCCTGATCGGCCATGGCGCCACCTCGGTCGAGGCTGTTAAAAACGGTACGCTCGCGGCGGCCGAAGCCGTGCGCGCCGGGCTGGTCGAGAATGTCGCCAACTCTATGGACGGTATCGTTTTATAAGAGCGAGTTAGAGTGCTGTTATGTGCTTCGCGGCGCACGTCGTGGGGTAGAATCAGAACCGTGTCTTGGTACCGCCCGGGCGGTACCATTCTTTTGGTATTCATGCACTATGAGAGGAAGCGCTATGGACCGCTCCGAAATCTTCGACAAGATCGCCGAGGTCGCTGCTGACGTTCTGGGCGTCGATGTTGCCGAAATTAGCGATGAGACCACCTTTGACGACCTCGATGCCAACTCGCTCGAGCGCCTGCAGCTGGTTACGGCTATCGAGGACGAGTTCAACCTCGAGATCGATGACGAGACTCTGCTCTCGCTCAACTCTGTCGCCGACGCCGTCGACGCTATCGAAGCTGCCAAGGAGGCCTAGGTCTTGGCTTTGTCTGAACGACTTACGCGCGCCCAGGAAATTCTGGGCCACGAGTTCAATAATAAAGTGCTGCTGCGCGCGGCGCTTACGCATCCCTCGGCAGTCGAGGGCCAGCCGGTTTCTGCCAGCTATGAGCGCCTTGAGTTCTTGGGCGATTCCATTTTGGGCGCCGTGGTCGCACGCTCCCTGTTTGAGTCCTATCCCGAGTTTGACGAGGGCAAGCTCACCCGCTTGAAGGTGTCGCTCGTCTCGGGCGCCACGCTGTCCGAGGTTTCTCACGAGCTGGGCATCGACGACATCATCATCTTTGGTGCCTCCGAGACCGGTACCGGTGCGCGCGGCCTGCATTCTGCGCTCGAGAACGTCTACGAGTCGCTCGTGGGCGCACTGTACTTGGATGCCGGCTGGGATGCCGCAGCGGAGTTTATCCACCGTACGCTTAAGCCGCATTTGGCTTCCGAGCGTGCCGAGCACCCCGCGAACCCCAAATCGTTTTTGCAGGAGTGCGTGCAAGCCGACGGTCACGAGCCCCCGGCGTACAAGCTCGTTGGCTCCGAGGGCCCGGCGCATGCGCCCACCTTTACCGCTGTGGTTTTGATCGATGGTATTCGCCAGGGTCGCGGCTCCGGCTCCTCAAAGAAGGAAGCCGAGGGTGCTGCCGCGCTCGAAGCGCTCGACCGCATGGGTTACACCACCAACGGCGTGATTCTGAACAAGAAGCACGTGTAAGCGAGGAACCGTGTATCTCAAGTCCCTCACGCTCAAAGGGTTCAAGTCGTTTGCCGACCGCGCCCATATGACGTTTGAGCCGGGCCTGACCGTCATCGTCGGCCCCAACGGCTCGGGAAAATCGAACATCTCCGACTCGATTCTTTGGGTCCTGGGCGAGCAGAGCGCCAAGCAGCTGCGCGGCCAGGCCATGGAGGATGTCATCTTCTCTGGCTCGTCAGCGCGCAAGCCGGTGGGTGTCGCCGAGGTCACGCTGGTGCTCGATAACTCGGACCATATGCTGCCCGTCGATTTTGACGAGGTCGCCATCACCCGTCGCATGTATCGCTCGGGCGAAAGCGAGTACCTCATCAACTCGAGTCCGTGCCGCCTGATGGACATTCAGGACATCCTGCACGATTCGGGCCTGGGCAAGGATACGCATTCCATCATCAGCCAGGGCAAGCTCGACGCCATCTTGCAGAGCCGCCCCGAGGAGCGCCGCGCCCTCATCGAGGAGGCCGCCGGCATCTCCAAGCACAAGCGCCGCAAGGAGCGTGCGCTCAAAAAGATTAAGTCAATGGACGAGCACCTGACGCGTGCCCGCGACATCAATAAGGAAATCGCCCGTCAGCTGCGACCACTGGAGCGTCAGGTCGATCGCGCACGTAAGTACAAAGAGCTGTCCTCGCGCGCGAACGAGCTTACGCAGATGCTAGCCGTCGATGAGCTGCGTTCGCTGCAGTCGCAGTGGAACGACCTGGAGAGCCGCTCCAAGGAGGGCGCGGCCGAGCTGGAGCTTGCGCAGTACCGCATGGGCGAAAAGGAGCGTGAGCTCGAGAAGCTCCAGGTCATGCTCGAGGAAAAGGGCCTGTTTGTGGGCGATCTGGGCGAGCAACGCCGTCATATGCAAGATGTGGTCGGCCGCATTAACTCCGACATGCGCCTGCTCGAGGAAAAGGGCCACAACATGGTGTCGCGCCTGTCCGACATGCGCGGGCAGATCTCGAGCTCCGAGCATCAGCGTCGTCGCGTGGTCGAGGAGCTCGAGGACGCGCGTGCGCAGCTTGAGGAAGTGACCGGTGCGCACATGCAGGCCCAGGAGGACGTTGACGCCGCTGGTCCTGCTGCCGCTGAGCTCCACGAGCGGCGCGTGGCGCTCGACAATCAGATTTCGCAGCTTACGCGTGAGCAACGCGATGTGCAGCGCGTGGCCGACAACGCCGCGCTCGAGCTCGCCAAGGTGAAGGACTCGCTGAGCAACGCCGAGGTCGAGGACAACATGTATGTCTCGCGCCTGGAGCAGATTGACGAGCAGCTCGAGGAGGTCACGGCCTCGCTCGAGAGCCGTCGCAACCGCGCAGAGGAGCTTGAGGGTGCTCTTGAGGAAGCGCGCCAGGCCCAGGTCGATGCGCGTGAGGCCACCGAGGTCGCCCGTGCGGCGCTGAAGGACCTGCGTGCCCGCGAGAGCGAGGCGCGCAACAAGTTATCCGAGGTGCGCTCGGAGCTTGCCAGCCAAAAGAAGCTTGATGCCCGCATGGCCGACAGCTCGCCGCTGGTGAGCCGTCTGGTGGGTGCGCTGGGCGATGACGTAACGGGTCGCCTGGGCGATGTGCTCGAAGCCCCTCGCGAGCTTGAGGGCCTGGTTGAGCAATTGCTCGCCGGCGATATCGATGCGCTGCTGTTTGATGACGCCGCCACGCTTGAGCGTGCCGGTCGTGCGGCTCTGGACCAAAAGAAGGCCTCGGGCGAGGCACTGCTGGTGGCGCGCGGCGTGAGCGGCTCTACCGCCGCTGAGGGCGCTGCCGGTACCCGCCTGGTTGATCGTCTGTCCGTGCGCGCAGGCTACGGACCCGTCGTCGAGGCGCTGCTCGGCGGCTATTACGTAGTGGACGATCTTTCTGCCGCGCTTTCGGCGCCGGTCGTTGACGGCGTGACTTACGTGACCCCCGATGGCGCCCGCGTCGCCTGTGGCGGCCTGGTGCGTGTGGGCCTCGATGCCGGCGAGGCGTCGGGTGCTCTGGAGCGTAAGCGTCGCATTCGCGAGCTGGAGGGGCTTGAGCCCGATTTGGCCGCTGTGTTTGAGCATGTGTCGGATCAGGTCGTCGAGGCCAATGCGGCCGTTGAGGAAGCGCGTGCCGCTGAGGGCGATGCCGCCGGTGAGATTGCCCGCCTTGAGGGCGAGCGCCGCTCCCTGTTGTCCGAGATCGGCCGTCTGGAGCAAAGCGCCAACAATGCCGAGGTCGAGCGCGTGCGTATCTCCAAGCGCCGTGAGCAGGCTGCCGAGGCCGTTCGCGCCGCGCGCCCGCGCGTGGACGAGCTCACCCGTTCGCGTGACGAGGCCCGTGCGCAGGCAAGCGATCTGGGCTTGCAGATTGCCGAGGCCAACGACGAACTCGACCGCGTTCGCCGTGACGATTCCGAGGCTGCCGGCAAGCTCGCCGACGCCAAGGTTCGCCTAGCCCAGACGAGTGAACGCCTGCGTTCGCTGAAGGGCCGCGTGCCCGACCTGGAGCATCGTCTTGAGGGCATCGACCGTCGTATCCGCGGAACACGCCAGGCCTCGCGCTCGCTCGAGCTGCTGCGCCTGCGCGTCGATCCCATGCACGAACGCTATTCTGCCCTGTTGGAACGCGCGTCGGATTGGGCAGCGCGCCTGCGTGACCAGGCCTCTCTGGAGGAGGCGGACTCCGCTTCGCTCAAGAAGACCATCGAGGATGCCAAGGCAGAGGTTGCCCGCGCTAAGGAGCGAGTCGATACCGCCTCTGCCACGCAAAACGAGTTCAAGGTCGCGCGTGGCAAGCTCGAGGTGCAGGTCGAGGCTGCCATCAAGGCCATTACCGCCGATGGCACGACGGTGCTCGAGGAAGCGCTCATGCTTCCGGCGCCCACGGACCGCGATGCCGCCGAGCGCGAACTCAACCAGCTTGTGCGCCAGATCAACAACCTTGGTCCCGTTAACCAAGTTGCCATGGAGGAGTACGAGCAGCTCAAGCGCCGCGCCGACTACATCGAGGAGCAGCTGGCCGATCTGGAGAGCGCACGCAAGGCGCTCACCAAGATCACGGTGGCCATTGATCGCAAGATGCGGAAGGCCTTCCTGGTGACGTTTGAGAAGGTCGACGCGAACTTCCGCGAGATCTTCGCTATGCTCTTCCCGGGCGGCCAGGCTCATCTGGAGATGACCGATCCCGAGCATCCTGCCGAGACGGGTATCGAGGTCGTGGCGCAGCCGCGCGGCAAGCGCATCACCAAGATGATGCTCATGTCGGGCGGCGAGAAGAGCCTGACGGCGCTCGCCCTCCTCTTTGCTGTGTACCGCACGCGCACGGTGCCGTTCTATGTGCTGGACGAGGTCGAGGCGGCACTCGATGACGCCAACCTGTCCAAGCTCATCGGCGCGCTCGATGTGTTGCGGTCCGATACGCAGCTCTTGGTCATTTCGCATCAGCGCCGTACTATGGAGGACGCTGACGTCCTCTATGGCGTCTCGATGCAAGCCGACGGCGTCAGTCGCGTCGTCTCGCAAAAACTCGATCGCGAAACCGGAAAGGTCGTGAATGCATAATGGGATTCTTTGACGCTCTCTCGCGCGGACTTGAGCGCAGTCGCGAGGCCCTCAACGAGGTCTTTTACTTTGGCGGCGAGGTCGACGAGGATTTTTGGGAGGACTTGGAGGACACCCTCGTTATGGGTGACATGGGTGCCGAGGTCGCGATCAAGGTGTCCGATGACCTGCGCGATGCCGCGGCCAAGAAGAACCTCAAGACCGCCCCGCAACTCCGTCGCGCCCTGGCCGAGCAGCTCGAGCAGCATTTTGTTCCCGTTGAGCGCGATCCGTTCGCCGACACGCCGAGCTGCGTACTGTTTGTGGGTATTAACGGTGCCGGCAAGACCACGACGGTCGGTAAGATCGCGAGCGCCATGGCCGCCCGCGGCAAGAACGTCGTGATCGGTTCGGCCGATACCTTCCGTGCTGCCGCTATCGAGCAGCTCGATGTGTGGGGCCAGCGCGCTGGCGTCCCCGTCATCAAGCGCGACCGCGGCTCCGACCCGGCAAGTGTTTGCTACGACGTGCTCGACGAGGCCGACAAGCGCGGCAGCGACCTGGTGCTTATCGATACCGCCGGCCGTCTGCACACGAGCCCTGAGCTCATGCGCGAGCTTGCCAAGGTGGTCAATGTGACCCGTAAGCGCGCCGCCAATATGGCCGCCGGTCCCATGCCGGTTTCGGTCGTGCTTGTGATCGACGCCGCGACGGGCCAAAACGGTCTGAACCAGGCGCTCGAGTTTAACGAGGCGCTGGGCCTGGACGGTATTATCATGACTAAGCTCGATGGCACGGCTAAGGGCGGTATCGCCATGGCCGTGGCCGAGAAACTCAAGCTCCCGATCCTGCGCGTGGGCGTGGGCGAGCAGGTCGATGACCTGCAGGAGTTCAATGCCAAAGATTTCTGCCGCGCCCTGGTGGGCGAGTCCAATTAAGGAGTGACTAGTGTTTGATTCCCTGAGCGATCGCCTCAACGACACATTTGACCGCCTGCGCGGCAAGGGCAAGCTGACCGAGGCCGATATTACTTCGGCCATGCGCGATATTCGCATGGCGCTGCTCGAGGCCGACGTTAACTTTAAGGTCGTCAAGGAGTTCGTCGCCAAGACCAAGGAGCGCTGCATGACCGCCGAGGTCATGGAGTCGCTGTCGCCGGCGCAAAACGTCGTCAAGATCGTGCTCGACGAGCTCACCGAGATGCTTGGCTCAACCGAGAGCAAGCTCGTCTTTAGCAATCGCATTCCCAATGTCATCATGCTCGTGGGCCTGCAGGGCTCCGGTAAGACCACGGCGGCCGTAAAGCTGGCCTACCTGCTCAAGAAGCAGGGCCGCTCACCGCTGCTCGCCGCGTGCGACGTCTACCGTCCCGCCGCTGCCGACCAGCTGGCCACGCTTGGCGGAGAGATTGGCGTGCCGGTCTTCCGTGGCGATGGCGAGCACCCGGTTGACATCGCCAAGGGCGCCATTCAGGAGGCCGTTGACCACCTGCGTGACGTGGTCATCGTCGATACCGCCGGTCGTTTGCAGATCGACGAGCAGATGATGCAGGAGGCCGTGGACATCAAGAAGGCCGTCAAGCCCGATCAGGTGCTGATGGTCGTCGATGCCATGACCGGCCAGGATATCGTCAACGTCGTCTCGACCTTCGCCGAGCGCACCGACTTTGACGGCGTGATCATCTCCAAGCTCGACGGCGACGCCCGTGGCGGCGGCGCGCTTTCCGTGCGCCAGGTGACCGGCAAGCCTATCAAGTTTGTTAGCATGGGCGAGAAACCCGATTCGCTGGAGCCGTTCTATCCCGACCGCATGGCCAAGCGCATCTTGGGCATGGGCGATGTTGTCGGCATCATCGAGAAGGCCCAGGAGGCAGCCGACGCCGAGCAGCTCGAGGCTGCCGAGCGCATGCTGCGCGAGGGCTTTACCATGAACGACATGCTCGACCAGATGAAGGCCGTCAAGAAGATGGGCGGCATGAAGGGCATTCTGGGCATGCTCCCCGGTGGCCAGCGTGCGCTTAACCAGATGGGTGGCAACCTGGACGAAGGTATCTTCGATAAGAACGAGGCCATCATCATGTCGATGACCAAGGAGGAGCGCCTTCGCCCCTCCATCATCAACGGCCAGCGCCGTGCCCGCATTGCCAAGGGCGCCGGCGTGACCCCCACCGAGGTCAATAGCCTTATGAAGCAGTGGGGCGAGATGAACAAGATGATGGGCCGCATGCGCACGATGGCCAATCAGGCACAGGCCGGCGGCAAGAAGGGCAAGAAGGGTAAGAAGGGCAAAAAGATGCGCATGCCCAATATTCCCGGTCTGGATGCCATGGGGCTGGGCGGCATGGGCGGCCTGGGAACGGGCGGCCCCAAGTCCGATATGGACCTGCTGCGCCAGATGGAAGCACAGATGCGCAACAAGAAGTAACGACTAGTTGAGTCGTGTATGGCGAAGGCCGCCTGGATGGTATTCCAGGCGGCCTTCGCCGTTTGTTCGCTGGTTGTCGCACGCGTGGAAGCGCGTTCTCGACGAGGTGCTTGCCGCTAGTGGCAGCCGCAGCCTTCGTGCCCGTCATGGTTGTGGTGACCGTGGCAGCCGCAGGACTCGCCATGCTCGTGGATGTGCTCGTGATCATGTCCATGGCAGTCGCAGGTGGCCTCGCCGTTCTGTGCGAGCGTGCCGGCAATGAGGGCCTCGACGCAGGCATCGCAGCTGCCCTGGGCGCCCGCATAGACCGTGATGCCGGCTTGGGCAAGCGCGTTGATAGCGCCGCCGCCGATACCGCCGCAAATGAGCGTGTCAACGCCACCGTTGGCAAGCAGGCCCGCCAAGGCGCCGTGGCCGGTGCCACCGGTGCCTACGACCTGCTCGTTGAGCACCTTGCCATCCTGGATGTCGTAGATCTTGAACTGCTCGCTGCGGCCAAAGTGCATAAAGATGTTGCCGTTGTCGTACGTCGTTGCCACCCTCATGGTGCCGACCTCCTTTGCTGGCCATGCGGCCGTCGTCGTGGCGATGGGGGAGTACGCGATATTGCCGCCCTCGATGACGAGCGCTCGTCCGTTGACCAGCGCTTCGGCCACCTTGCGATGCGCGCGGCTGCAAATGGCCGCCACCGTTGCGCGGGCGATGCCCATCTGCTGGGCGACCGCCTCTTGGTTGAGACCTTCCAGGTCGCACAGGCGCAGCACCTCAAGCTCGTCGACGGTCATGTCGATGGCATCACCGCTGGCCAGGCCATCGGGGGTAAAGCCGCGGTATTCGGGGATGATCCCGACGCGGCGCAGTTTTTCGCGTCTTCCAGCCATACACTCTCCAAATCTGACATATGTCAACAATAGAATAGCGAACGTGCGGATTTGCGCAAGGAATTTCTGGCATATGTCAGAAAATGAGGGCTTATGTTTGGGCTGTGGGGCCGCGTGCGCCTGGACTACAATGAATCTCGCTTGTAGGCGACTGACAGGAGGGTCAATGAGCAAAGCTGATCAACAGTTTGTAACCATGTGCCGCGATATCTTGGATCATGGCACCACCACCGAGGGCCAAAAGGTCCGCCCGGTGTGGGAGGACGGCACCCCTGCCTATACCATTAAAAACTTTGGTGTCACGGCGCGCTATGATCTGCGCGAGGAGTTCCCCGCGCTCACCCTGCGCCGTACGGCGCTTAAGTCTGCCATGGACGAGATTCTGTGGATCTATCAAAAGAAGTCTAATAACGTGCATGACCTCAACAGCCATATCTGGGATGAGTGGGCCGATGAGACCGGTTCCATCGGTAAAGCCTACGGCTATCAGATTGGTCAGAAGAGCCATTACGCCGAGGGCGACTTCGACCAGATGGACCGTGTACTGTACGACCTTAAGCACACGCCGTATAGTCGCCGCATTATGACCAATACGTACGTGTTTAGCGATCTGTCCGAGATGCACCTTTATCCATGCGCCTACAGCGTGACCTATAACGTGACGCAGCGTCCTCAGGACGACAAGCCGACGCTCAACATGATTCTCAACCAGCGCAGCCAGGACATTTTGGCCGCGAACAACTGGAACGTGTGCCAGTACGCCATTTTGCTGATGATGGTCGCGCAGTCGGTCGATATGATTCCCGGTGAGCTGCTGCACGTGATCGCCGACGCCCATATCTATGATCGTCATGTCGATATCGTCCGCGAGCTTATCGAGCGTCCGCAGTTTGCGGCACCCAAGGTAACGCTCAACCCCGATGTGCATGACTTCTATGCGTTTACGACCGATGACCTGATCGTCGAGGGCTATGAGCACGGCCCTCAGGTCAAGAACATCCCCATTGCGGTGTAGGTGACGCGCATGACGTGTAAGCTTTCTGCCATCGTCGCCGTGTGTGACGACTGGGGTATTGGCTGCGAGGGCGATATGGTGGTGTCCAATCGCGCCGATATGCGCCATTTTGTGGCCTGCACCAAGGGCTGCCCGGTTATCATGGGACGCAAGACGCTGCTGAGTTTTCCCGGCGGGCGTCCTCTCAAGAACCGCCGCAATATCGTGCTTACGCGCGATATAGGCTTTACCCGCGAGGGCGTCGACGTGGTGCATAGCGTTGACGAAGCGCTCGCTGCGGTTGCCGATGAGCCCGTTGCCTGGGTGATCGGTGGCGGCGATGTCTATCGGCAGTTTTTGCCGTACTGCGTGGAGGCCGAGGTCACTCATGACCACTGCGTGCATGTCGTGGACACGTACTTTCCCGACTTGGACGCCGATCCCGCGTGGAAGATTGCGCAGCGTAGCGGGGTCGCGACGATTGCCGCCGGTGAGGGTGACGAGGGCGTCGATTATGAGTTCGTGACGTATCGTCGCGTTGAGGCGTAAATCGTCTGGCGTGAACGGTATCATCGGGTTGATTGAATGCATGGGGCGGCGCTTAGCGTCGCCTCGTTTGGTATAGATGTGCTGTAAAGAAGGGTGCGGGCTGGCTGCTATGACTGATGCCGTTGAGGTTCTGCGAATTGATTCGCTCGAGGACGAGCGGCTCGATGCCTACGTGCGGCTGACCGAGCGCGAGCTGCGCTGTGTGCTGGAGCCGCAAAAGGGCATCTTTATCGCTGAGAGCGCCAAGGTTATCGAGCGCGCGGTGCGTGCCGGATACCAGCCGGTGAGCTTTCTTTTGGGCGAGCGCTGGCTCGACCAGATGATGCCGCTGTTTGACCAGCTTGTCGTGCGCGAGGGAGCGGGTCCGGTTCCCGTGTTCGTGGCCTCCATGGAGCTCATGGAGCAGTTGACGGGCTTTAACGTGACGCGCGGCGCGCTGGCGGCGTTCCGTCGCCCGCGTCAGATTCCGGTTGATGAGTTCTTGGGCGGCGTCGTCGAGGCGGCGGGGGATCGTCCGGTGCGCGTGTGCGTGCTTGAGGGTATTGTCGACCACACCAATGTTGGCGCGATTTTCCGCTCGGCGGCTGCGCTGAACGTCGATGGCATTTTGGTGAGCCCCACTTGCTGTGACCCGCTGTACCGTCGCTCGGCCCGCGTGAGCATGGGCACGGTTTTCCAGGTGCCTTGGACGCGCATTGGCAGCGAGGCGCGCGTATGGCCGCATGATGGGCTGGCGGCGCTGCACGATGCCGGCTTTTCGTGTGCCGCCATGGCGTTGATGGACGATTCCGTATCGTTGGACGATCCCGCGCTGCAGGAGATTGATCGCCTGGCAATCTTTATGGGCACCGAGGGTGCTGGCTTGGGCGCCAAGACCATTGCGGGCTGCGACCGAGCCGTGCGTATTCCGATGGCGCACGGGGTCGATTCGCTCAACGTGGCCGCGGCGAGCGCCGTCGCCTTTTGGCAGCTGTGCCCGCACGTGAGTAATGAGTATCACTACCAGCCAGGTTTGTATCACTAGGCAGTTTTCCGCACCGTGCTCTAATTCGGGGTGTTTCGGTCGCCGCCAGTCGGTGCTAAACTAGTATTGGCTTTGGTCTTAAATTGCCGTTATGTTGTTTGACGTACGCTGGCGGGGAGGGCGTGTGGCTAAGAAATCTACGGCTATCGATGTAACGCAGGGTGTCATTTGGCAACAGCTGCTGTCGCTGTGCGTTCCCATCTTTTGTAGTTCGTTTTTTCAGCAGGCCTACACGCTTATCGGTACGTATATCGTTGGCCAGTTTGGCGGCAAGCTCGCGCTGGGTGGCATTCAAGCCACGATGGTGCTCACCGAGCTCTGCATTGGCTTTTGCGTTGGCGTCGGCGCCGGCTGCGCGGTCATTACCGGTCAGTATTTTGGCCAGCACGATGATGAGCGACTGGGTCGTTCGGTCCATACAGCCATGACGCTCGCGCTGGTGGGCGGTATCGTTTTCTCGATTCTTGGCATAGTGTTCGTTGAGCCCATGCTGGTGCTTATGAACACGCCGCATGAACTATTGGCCGAGGGTGTGGCCTATGCTCGCTGTTATTTTGCCGCGATGGTTGCGGCACTGCTGCTCAATATGGGAACGGCATTGCTGCGCGCCGTGGGCGACACGCGCGGGCCTGCTGTGATCATCGCTTCCGGCTGCCTTGTTAATGCGGTGCTGGATGTCATCTTCGTTGCCGTGCTTCATATGGAGGCTCTGGGCTGCGGCATCGCGGTGGCGCTGACCATTTGCTCCAACGCCACGATGATCGTGATTCGTATGATGCACGCTCCGGGTGCATGGCGTCTTTCGCTGTCTAAGCTCGGCATCGATCGCGGTATTTGCAAGAGTATGATCTCGTGTGGTCTGCCACTCGGTTTTCAATCGGCTGCCTATTCGATTTCGAACGTGCTGATCCAGGTGTCGGTTAATTCGTTTGGCGCCGATGTCACGACTGCTTGGGGTCTATCTGGGCGCCTGGATGGCATTATCTGGATGGTGACCGAGGCGCTCGGCGTATCGATCACTACGTTCTCGGCGCAGAACTTTGGCGCGCGCAATTACGAGCGCATGCGCAAGGGCTACCATACGTCGCTCGTGCTGTCGTTTATGCTCATTGGTGGCCTGTCTGCCGTGCTGCTGGTGTTCTCGGGTCCGCTGTCGCGTTTGTTTGTCGACGATGCTTCGATTTCGGCGTACACCACGACCATCCTCCATTTCATTGCGCCGTTCTATGCGATTTTCTCGATTATCGAGAACGCCTCGGGTTCCATCCGCGGTGCCGGCGTGAGCTTGCAGCCGATGCTGCTCACGATTTTTGGCACCGTCGTGCTCAGGGTGATCTGGGTGTTTGCGATTATGCCGTTCGATCCGTCGCTTGAGCACCTGCTGCTGGTCTACCCCGTAACCTGGCTCATCACCGCCACGATGTTCACCATCTACCACCACAGCGGCAACTGGCTAGGCCGCGCCACCGCCTAATGATCCCTTGGGGCGGAGGAAAATGGATCATTGCTCTCCGTCGCGATGTCGATGATCCGTTTTCCTCCGTCCCCTTCGGATCAATTAGTATTCGATGCCTTGGCGGGCTAAGAGGCCTTCGTCGAAGTGGTGTTTGACGGGGCGCATTTCGGTGACTAAGTCCGCGAGGTCGGCCAACGGCAGCAGCCCGCGGCCGGTGAGCACGAGCTCTGTGGTGGTAGGCTTCAGTGCGATCAGCCCCTCCACATCCTTGCGCGTCACGAAACCTCGGCGCATGGCCTCGCCGAGTTCGTCCAAAATCAGAACATCGACCTGTGATATCTGCTCGCATGCGAGCTCCATGATCTGCGCCGCGCAGGCCTCGGGCGTGTCGCGGTCGGCTTGTACGATGCGCAGACCCAAACGGGGCGCCGCATCATGCTCGGCGCAGTGAAGTTTCTTGGCAAACTGCATCCTAAGAACGTCGAGTCCGTAGCCCGTCGCGCGCAGCGCGAGCCCCAGCGCAGCCGTCGTCTTGCCCTTGCCGTCGCCTGTATAGATTTGAACCTTGCCGACTTACAGTGATGCCATCTCTGTCCTTTCGTGCCCGGCGTCGGTTTATCGCCGTCCGGGTTGGGTATTCTAGAAAGCATTATCAACCCCAGTAGATGGAGTTCAAGCAGATGGAGATGGATGACAACAAGCGTAGACGGAATATGATCCTCTACGTGCTCATCGCCTTCGTCGTCTACCTCGTGCTCTCGACCGTTCTGTTCCCCAACATCGGTCACACGCAGCAGATTACGAAGACCGATTACTCGACGTTTGTCAAGGCGCTCGATAAGAAGAGTGTCGACAAGGTCGAGTACAACACGGACGATTACTCGATTTATTACACCAAGAAGGGCGAGGACGAGAACTTCGCCTATAAGACGACCGGTGTGCCGAACGATGCGGGCTTTACCGATCGCGTGCTTGAGTCTGGCGCTTCGCTGGAGTCGGTCGTTCCCGATAAGAACTCGGGTTTGATGACCTACTACCTGCTCACACTCATTCTTCCCATGGCGATTTTCTTCCTCATCGGTTGGTGGCTCAACCGCCGCATGAAGAAGGCTATGGGCGATGACGGCCCGTCGATGAACTTTGGCGGCGGCGGTTTTGGCGGCGGCGGACTGGGTAAGTCCGGCGCGCGCGTGATCGCCTCCAAGGACGTGGGCGTGACCTTTAAGGACGTCGCCGGCCAGGAAGAGGCCAAGGAGTCTCTCAAGGAGGTCGTCGACTTTCTGGAGAAGCCGCAACGCTACGAGGAGATCGGCGCCAAGCTGCCGCGCGGTGCTCTCCTTGTTGGCCCTCCGGGTACCGGTAAGACCCTGCTTGCCAAGGCTGTTGCCGGCGAGGCCGGTGTTCCGTTCTTTAGCATTTCGGGCTCTGAGTTCGTTGAGATGTTTGTTGGTCGCGGCGCTGCAAAGGTTCGTGACCTGTTTAAGCAGGCCAAGGAAAAGGCCCCGTGTATCGTCTTTATCGATGAGATCGATACCATCGGTAAGAAGCGCGATGGCGGCGGCTTTAGCGGCAACGACGAGCGCGAGCAGACGCTCAATCAGTTGCTGACCGAGATGGATGGCTTCGATAACCACAAGGGTATCGTTGTCCTTGCCGCAACCAACCGTCCCGACAGTCTCGATCCCGCTCTACTGCGCCCCGGTCGTTTTGACCGCCGCATCCCCGTTGAGCTGCCCGATCTGACCGGCCGCAAGAACATCCTCGAGCTGCATGCCAAGAGCGTGAAGACCGAGCCGCCGATCGACCTGACCGCGATTGCCCGCGCCACGCCCGGTGCCTCGGGCGCTGACCTGGCCAATATCATCAACGAGGGCGCCCTGCGTGCCGTCCGTGAGGGCCGCAAGCGCGCTACGCAGGACGATTTTGAGGAGTCGGTGGAGGTCGTCATCGCCGGCCAGCAGCGTAAGTCCACGGTGCTGTCCGACCACGAGAAGCAGGTTGTTTCTTACCACGAGATCGGCCATGCCATCGTTGCCGCCCGCCAGAAGGGCTCTGCACCGGTCACGAAGATCACCATCGTGCCGCGCACGAGCGGTGCTCTGGGCTACACCATGCAGGTCGAGGAGGATGAGCGCTTCCTGACCACGCGCCAGGAAGTCCTGGACAAGCTCGCCGTCTATTGCGGTGGCCGTGCAGCCGAGGAGCTCATCTTTGGTGAGATGACGACCGGCGCCGCCAACGATATCGAGCAGGCCACCAAGCTCGCCCGTAACATGGTGACGCGCTTTGGTATGTCCGATGAGTTTGGCATGATGGCACTCGGTACCGTTCAGAATGCGTACCTTAACCAGGACACGTCGCTCACCTGCGCCCCCGGTACGGCCGAGCGCGTGGACGCGATTGTCGCCAAGCTGATCGAGGATGCGCACGACCGCGCTTTGCAGATTCTGAAGGAGAACAAGTTCAAGCTCCACGAGCTGGCTCGTTATCTGTACAAGAAGGAGACGATCACGGGCGAGGAGTTCATGAATCTCCTCACGCGCGAGAATCCGCTGATGCCAAAGCAGCAGTAATACTGGTTGCGCAGTGTCAATCGCCCCATTTGAGTGTTTATCTCAAATGGGGCGTTTTGCGTGGGGAGAGTTGTATATGAAGATCGTGGTAAGTGCCTGCTTGATGGGCGAGAGCTGCAAGTATAACGGGCTCGATAACTACCACCGCGCGTTGGTCGAGGCTTGCGAGCGCACGGGGACCGAGGTCCTCCTCGTGTGCCCTGAGGTCTTTGGGGGCCTGCCCACGCCGCGCAAGCCGTCCGAGATTGTGAACGGCGAGGTCCGTACCTGCGAGGGTACCTCAGTCGATCGCGAGTTTCGCCAGGGTGCTCAGCGCGCGTTTGATATGTGCGAGCAGGCAGGCGGACCGGAAGAGATAGTCGCGTGCATCCTTCAGGACCGCAGCCCCTCGTGCGGTGCGGGTCACATCTACGACGGCACCTTTAGCGGTACGCTCACCGCGGGCAACGGTGTTTTCGTCGACCTGCTGCTGCGTCACGGGTACCGCGTGATTCCGGCTAGTGAGTTCGATCCCAGCATGTTGGAACATTGTCCACAGCACTCGAACCCAACATTTCCTCTCGGGTGACCGTTTTGGCATCATCCGTGAATTTGATATCGAGTACGACCCGGTCATCAAAGACGTAGACCGAGTTGACAGGCGCCGTACCCAGGCAGTCCCTCCCCGCGGTCCTCGCGTAGGAACGCGTACACGGCCCTCCCGTCTCTTGCGCCCCTCCTGCCCCAAACCCTGCTAGGAGCGAGTGCAGCAAACTGGAAGTTTAAATTAGTCTTTGCAAATAACCTTTGAACCTTCACCATCAATTACAATTCCC
The DNA here is from genome assembly GCF_040926265.1 of Collinsella aerofaciens. GTDB lineage: Bacteria > Actinomycetota > Coriobacteriia > Coriobacteriales > Coriobacteriaceae > Collinsella > Collinsella aerofaciens_BB. The sequence continues at coordinate 38,850 of NZ_JBCOIL010000003.1, forward strand.
TGACGATTGTTAATTGGGCATAGATTCAAATCCGAAAACTCAGTTATTATTTTCTCGGTAACTTTCTTAAATGGTGCTGTAAGAAAATGCGGAAGAACATAGAAATCAATCAAATTAAGCCCTGCATCATCTTCTTGTGAGTAGTCCTCCGGCTTTTCATCCATTTGCTCGATATTTTGGATGCTTGGAGCGCATACAATCGCACCTGCCGATTCACCAATCATCAGTTTTCCCTTTGCCAATTCTTTCTTCAGCAGCTCATCCGTTCCCGTTTTACGGAGCTGGTCTATAAGGAAAAAAGAATTTCCGCCGGTAAAATAGAACACATCCGCATCTTCAAAAAGAGACTGTATCGTTGAATAAGCCTCCGTTGAAATATCAATTTCAGTTACGATTGCTCCCAACTTTTTGAATAATTTTCGAGCCGAGCCGACATAACCGGTGTAGCCTTCACGCAGCGAGGCTGTTGGGATAAATGCGACTTTTTTATTATCAATTTGTTCCTTTACCAGACTTCCTACACTTGAAAAGTGCGAACATAAAAACAGTTTCATCAGTATTCTCCTTTATATATAAATTCTTATTTGTTGAACTAAGCCGTGTATACCATACGCTCCGATGAAAGAACGCCCCTATATAGTGAAATTTTGCCGTTTTCCTGCGTACGTGCGTACACACTCCACAGGAATTCTAAGGGGCCTGCCCCCTTAGCACACGGACTTTGGAACAAAGTCTAGTGTGTTACGCCTTGCCAGAGGTGTACGGGCTCCCGGTACGCACGTACGCAGCAATTGCCATCAATGCGCCATATAAGTGGCGATCAAGTTCGTATAAAGCGACCTTGGTTCCGCAAAACAAAAGGCAGGATGCCATCACCACGATGATACCCTGCCTTTGTTCGTTCCTGTTTACCGTTCTGAGTAGTCCTTCCGCAGAATTTCCGATAAAAAATCGTACCCGAACCCTTTCTCGTAAAGAACCGGGTTCGAGTACGAACTGAATGGTGGAGCAATAAAAAACCACCACAAAGGTGCCTGTCCCCTTTGTGGTGGTTTTGGGTTAGAACTAGAGGGTGTGGCCGTAGGCGTTGGCGGCCTTGATGGCGGCGGCGAACTTCTCGTCCGTGAAGGGCTCGGGGTTTCCCTGCTTCCACTCGTTGGTGGCGTGCGCGTACTCGCACAGGGCCGGGATGTCGGCCCCGGAAAGCCCGACCTGCTCCAGCGTCACGGGCAGCCCCATCTGCTTGTTAAAGGCGGCGTAGCGCTCAAGGTTCTCGGTATCGCCCGTATAGGCAAACAGCACGAGCACGCCCAGGCTCACGACCTCGCCGTGCAGGTAGGTGCCCTCACGCGGAATGCTGCAGGTGGCGTTGTAGAACGCGTGCGCCACGCTCGAGTTGTAGTAGTAATCGTTCTGGTTGGTCAGGTTCGAGACATAGCCCGTGTTGACCACGATGTCGAGCGCGATCTGCTTTACGGCCTCGGTCGACAGGTCCTGGCGCACGTCCTCAAGACCCTGGACGCCATAGGTAAACAGCGGCTCGGAGCAGGTGTGGGCGAGTGCCAGGCCAAGACCGGCGGTGTGCTCCAAATCACCGGCGCTCGTGGCGTACTCGACCTCGGGCTGCTTAGACAGGGCATCGCCCACGCCGGCCCAGAAGTACTCTGCCGGTGCCTCGGCGATGATCTTGGGGTTGATGAAGATGTGCGCCGGTCGGTTGGGGTACGAATAGCCCTCGAGCGAGCCATCGTCATTGTAGACAACGGCAATGGCGGTCGCGGCCGAGCAGTTGGAGCAAATCGTCGGTACGGTAAAGACGATCTTCTTGAGCTCGATGGCTGCGGTCTTCACGGTGTCGAGTGCCTTGCCGCCGCCACATGCGATGAGCACGTCGGCTTCCTGGCAGGCAGGGGAGTTCACGACCTTGGCGATATTGGCACGCGTACTGTTGGTGCCATAGACGCGCGTCTCCAGGGCCTCGACATCGGTACCTTCAAGTGCCGCCTCGATTCCCGGCAGCGCCGCAGCCAGGGCTCGCTTGCCGCCAATGATGGCGACCTTGGTCGCTCCGTACTCTGCCAGTGCGGCGGGCAGCTCGGTAAAGCAATCCTCGCCAACGGTGTAGTCGCTCATTCCAATCGTGCGCATGGCAGCCTTCTTTCGTTAGTTAAAGTGCTTTCAGGTATTTTGCTCCTAGAGAAGGCTAACGACCGCGAGAAATTTCTTACGTATGAAACCAGTGTTGAGGGTTTTTCGCCGGCGCGGAACGTGCTAGCATACTCCGCATAAGCGTTGATGGGGACGAGTAGTCGGCCGTCCGCATGCCACAGAGAGCGGGGAGCGCTGAGAACCCGTGCATGCGACCGATGAAAATCACCCCGGAGCTGCGGTCCCAACGGACGTGCCGCGCAGGCACGTCTTAGTAGATATCGCCGAGATGGTCGTCGATACAGGCCAGCCGAGTAACGGATGCGAGCGCGCGAATACGCGGGCGAGGGCATCTAAGCTGGGTGGTTAAACGAAGAGCTTTTGCGGGCATACAGCCCGTTTTTGTGGCGCTTCGTCCCAGCTTGTAGGGACGGGCGCTTTTTTGGTGCCCAACGGGCGTGCGCGCCCACGACATGAAAGGGGTACCGTGGCAAACGAGTACAAGCAGACGATGAATCTGCCCAAAACCGGTTTTCCCATGCGTGCCGGTCTTTCCAAGTCCGAGCCCAAGCGACTCAAGGACTGGCAGGACAACAAGGTCTACGAGCAGGTTCTGAAGAAGAACGAGGGTCACAAGAAGTTCGTGCTGCACGACGGCCCTCCGTACGCCAACGGCCCGATCCACATCGGCCACGCCATGAACAAGATCTCCAAGGACATGATCAACCGCTACTGGATGATGCAGGGCTATGAGGTTCCCTATGTCCCCGGTTGGGACTGCCATGGCCAGCCGATCGAGCATAAAGTCGAGGAGAAGCTCGGCACCGAGAAATTCAACCAGACCTCCACGGCTAAGATCCGCGAGCTTTGCAACAAGTTCGCTGTCGAGAACATCGAGCTGCAGAAGGCCGGCTTCCGTCGCCTGGGCGTGCTCGGCGATTGGGACAACCCCTATCTGACGCTCTATCACCAGCATGACGCCGCCGACATCGAGGTTTTCAAGGCCATGTTCGACAAGGGCATGATCTATCGCGGCCACAAGCCGGTTCACTGGTGCAAGCACTGCCACACCGCACTTGCTGAGGCCGAGATTGAGTACTCCGACGAGACGAGCCCGTCCATCTTCGTGCGCTTTGAGATGACCTCCAAGCCCGCCGGCCTCGAGAACTTCGACGGCCCGGTTGACTTTATCATCTGGACGACCACGCCGTGGACCATCCCCTCCGACCAGGCGGTTTCCCTCAAGCCCGGCGCCGCCTATGTCGCCGTTGAGCACGAGGGTCGTGCCGAGGTCATGCTCGAGGACCTGGCTCCCAAGTGCTGCGAGGAGTTTGGTTGGGAGTACACCCCGGTTATGGTCGACGGTAAGCCCTATGTGGTTCCCGCCGAGACCTTCCACCACATCCACTACAAGCAGCCGATCTTTGACGGTGTTGAGGGCGTGGCGCTGCTGGCCGATTACGTCGGTGTCGATGACGGTACCGGTATCGTCCACAACTCGCCCGGCCACGGCGTCGACGACTACTTTGCCTGCCTCAAGGAGGGCATTACCGACATCTGCATGCCGGTCGATGATGACGGCAAGTTCTACACCGGCGAGGAGTTTGGCACCGGTGGTCCCTTCAGCGGCATGGATACCGATGAGGCCAACCCGCACATCATCGAGTTCCTGCGCGAGCGCGGCACCCTGGTCCTCGAGAAGAAGATCACGCACAGCTATCCGCACTGCTGGCGCTGCAAACACCCGGTGCTCTTCCGTGCTACTGACCAGTGGTTTGTCTCGATGGACAAGACCGGCTTGCGTGAGCAGGCTGGCAAGGAGGTTCGCGAGAACGTCAAGTGGTATCCGGCTCACGCCGCCAACCGCATCGGCGCCATGGTCGAGCAGCGTCCCGACTGGTGCATTAGCCGTCAGCGCAACTGGGGTGTGCCTATCCCCAGCTACACCTGCGCCGACTGCGGCGAGAAGGTCATGAACGACGCTACGCTCGACGCCGTCATCAAGCTCTTCCACGAGAAGGGCTCTGACGCCTGGTTCACCGACGCTCCCGAGAGCTACCTGGGCGAGGCCTGCGTCTGCCCCAAGTGCGGCGGTCATCACCTCAAGGCCGATAAGGACATCCTCGACGTGTGGTGGGATTCCGGCGTGTCTTGGAAGGCCGTCTGCGAGTATCGCCCTGAGCTTGAGTACCCGGCGGACGTGTATCTTGAGGGCTCCGACCAGCACCGCGGTTGGTTCCAGAGCTCGCTGCTCACCTCGGTGGGTGCCAACGGCCATGCTCCGTACAAGGCGGTCGTCTCGCAGGGCTTCACACTCGATGGTCAGGGCCGCAAGATGTCCAAGTCGCTCGGCAATGTTATCGACCCCAATAAGGTCTGCGACGAGATGGGCGCTGATATCATCCGTCTGTGGGTTGCCTCCGTCGACACCAGCTCTGACGTCTCCATCGACCACGAGATTCTCGCTCGTACGTCCGATGCCTACCGTCGTTTCCGCAACACGCTGCGCTTCCTGCTCTCCGAGCTCGAGGGTCAGTTTGAGCCCGAGACCGACGGCGTCGCCTTTGCCGACCTGCTGCCGCTCGACAAGCTCATGGTTGCCCGCCTGACTCAGGTTCAGGCCGAGGTCGACGACGCTTACTCTTGCTACGAGTTCCCGCGCGCTTACCGTGCGCTTTATGACTTCGTGGTTACCGAGCTTTCCAACGTGTACCTCGACGCCCTGAAGGACCGTCTGTACTGCGATAAGCCCGGCTCGCTCGAGCGCCGCAGCGCCCAGACCGTGCTGGCCGAGCTCTTCTCGATGCTCATGCGCGACCTGCAGCCGATCCTGTCCTACACGGTTGACGAGGCCATGGCATATGCGCCCGCTGGCTGCGTCGATCACCAGAAGTACGCCGCGCTGCTCGATTGGTACAAGTCGCCCATCACGGTCGACGAGGCCAATGAGTTCGAGGGCGTGCTCGAGGCTTCGCTTGAGCTCCGTAGCGCCGTGACCAAGGCCCTTGAGGATGCCCGTTCTGCCGGCACCTTCACCAAGAGCCAGCAGGTCCGCGTCAAGGCGGTCGTTCCCGCCGAGATGTACGCGCTGCTGACCGGTGATAAGGCCGTCGACCTGGCCGAGTTCTACATCGTCTCCGATGTTGAGCTGACCCAGGGCGAGGAACTCTCCGTTGCCATTGAAGCTGCCGAGGGCGAGTGCTGCGACCGTTGCTGGAACTACCGCACCACCGTCGGCGAGTACAACGGCCACGCACATATCTGCGAGAGGTGTGCGAATGCCCTTTAAGGCACGGTAACTCGGCATTTTAGTTATAGGTAGAATTTGGGCGCCTTCGGCCCATTTGCTCCGCTGAATAAAAGCGGCATTCTGTTTTTCGGAATGCCGCTTTCTTTTTATGCTGGTTATTTCGCTTGTGTTGGTGGATATGTCGTGCGCTCTGCATGTGGCAATATAAGATGGATAATTGCGTTAAACGGAATTCGATTGTTCTGAGGGCAGGGGATTGATTTGGGTCGTACTGGGGATATGACGCCGCCTTTGCGTTGGCGGTTGGGTGTTGCTGGTGGGGTGGCGCTGGTTGTGCTGCTTGTTGACCAGCTGACCAAGCTTGCGGTTCGTGCCGTGGGCGACGCTTTGCATGTGACTGTTATCCCCGGTGTGATCGACTTTCTATTTGTCCGCAATATCGGAGCCGCCTTTAGCATGGGCGAGGGTCATGGCGTCGCGTTCGCTGTGTTGGCGCTTGCGGTCATTGTCGCCATTGCCGTGTACTTGCTCCGTGCGCCTCAGCTCGCTCGTCTTGAGGTGGTAGGCATGGCTATGGTTGCGGGTGGCGCCATCGGCAACGCGATCGACCGTCTGGCTTTTGGCTTTGTGACCGATTTTATTGCCACCACTTTCATCGACTTCCCTGTCTTTAACGTGGCCGATATCGGCATTACCGCGGGCGTCGTGCTCGCACTCATCGGGTACATGTTCTTGAGTCCCGCTGCTCGCGAGGTCGATGCGACCGCTGAGCTCAACGCCCGTGACGAAGCCCGCGCCAAACGCAAAGCCAAACAGCGTGGGGAGCGTGCCCGCAAGATTCGCGAAAGGAATGAGCGTTAATGGCCGACATCCATATTCTTGTTGCCGACGATTGCTCTGGCCAGCGTCTTGACGCCTATTTGGGCGCCAACGATGGCTGTCCCACGCGCTCTGCCTGCGCGCATCTGATCGAGGGAGGCGCCGTTGCCGTCAACGGTGAGACTTGTCTCTCTAAAAAGTACGCCGTACGCGCCGGCGATCGCATCTCGGTCGACTTGCCCGAGCCGCACGACCCGACCGACGTGATTCCCGAGGCCATTCCCCTCGATATCCGCTACGAGGACGACTACCTTATCGTGCTCTCCAAGCAGCGGGGCCTGGTGTGCCATCCCGCCCATGGCCACGAGAGCGGCACCCTTGCGAACGCTCTGGTCTACCACTGCGGCATCGACCATCTGGGTACCGTACAGGGTGAGGACCGCCCCGGGATCGTGCATCGTTTGGATCGCGATACCTCGGGTCTCATGCTTGCGGCAAAGGACGACGACACGCAGCGCGCGCTTCAAAATCTCATTCGCACGCGTACGCTCGACCGCCGCTATATCACGCTTGTCCACGGGCACATCGCCATGGACGAGGGCACCATCAATACCGGTATCGCCCGTTCCACGCGCGACCGTGTCAAGATGGCGGTTTCCGATGACCCCTTTGCGCGCCAGGCCATCACGACCTTTAAGGTCCTCGAGCGCTTCGATTCCACGCGTTTCGACGACGGCTATACGCTCGTCGAGTGCCACCTGTTTACGGGCCGCACACATCAGATTCGCGTGCATATGCGCCATTTCAACCACGCCTGCGTGGGCGATCCGCTCTACGGTAAGTGCGATGCGCGTGCCGATCAGGGTCTGACCAGGCAATTCCTTCATTCCTGGCGCGTCGCATTCGACCATCCCGTGACGGGTGAGCGCATCGAATGCCGCGACGAGCTGCCTTGGGATCTCGCTGCGGTTCTTGACGACCTGGCCCCGCGCTCGCTTGGCCGCACCGCCGCCGGCGACGACATCGTCCCGCAGCTTGGCCTTCTCGAAGCCTAGCCGGTATTAGGTGGTTTCTTGAACTCGGTAAGCCTGCGGTAAGATATACGGTTGTTTACGTAACGCGTTCTCGGGAGCCTGCATGCTCGCCTTTTTACAAACTAACACGCCCATCGTGATCTTTAACCAGATTGTGGTTACGCTGCTCACGGTCTGCTTTCTGTACCAGGTGGTCTTCTTTGTCATTGGCGCTCTTCGTGGCGAGGTCGCGCCTCCCAAGGCCAAAAAACTTCACCGCTATGCCTTCTTTATCGCGGCGCATAACGAGGAGGCCGTGATCGCCAACCTCGTTCGCTCCATCAAGGATCAGGATTATCCGTCCGAGCTTATCGAGGTCTTCGTGGTCGCCGATGCCTGCACCGACAACACGGCGCAGCTCGCGCGCGAGGCGGGCGCCATCGTTTATGAGCGCAACGACCTGGCCCGTAAGGGTAAGAGCTGGGTCATGGACTTTGGTTTTGATCGCATCCTTAACGAGTATCCCGACACCTTTGAGGGCTACTTTATCTTCGATGCCGATAACGTCATCTCCCGCGATTACGTGTCCAAGATGAACGATGCCTTTGACCAGGGATTCCACGTGGTCACGAGCTATCGTAACTCCAAGAACTTCGGCAGTTCGTGGATTTCGTCTGCCAACGCCATCTGGTATCTGCGTGAGGCCCGCTTCCTCAACAACGCGCGTAATATCTGCAAGACGTCCTGCGCTGTCTCGGGTTCGGGTTACCTTATTTCGGCGAGCGTGATCGAGGGCATGCACGGTTGGCAGTTCCACACGCTGACCGAGGACATTCAGTTCACTACGTTCTGCGCTATTCACGGTATTCGCATTGGCTATGCGCCGGCGGAGTTCTTTGACGAGCAACCCGTGACGTTCAAGGCATCCTGGAAGCAGCGTATGCGCTGGACCAAGGGCTTTTACCAGGTGTTCTTTACCTACGGTAAGCATCTGGTCAAGTCGACGTTCCGCTATCATCGCTTTGCCGCCTACGACATGTTCATGACGATCGCCCCGGGTATGCTGCTATCGCTGATCTCGATGCTCGCCAATGCGACGTTCTTGATTGTGGGTGGCCTTTCGCATGGTTTCTTGGCTACCGAAGTCGAGATGCAGGCGTGCGCCGCTTCGCTCATTATGACCTTCGCCATGATGTATCAGACCTTCTTTATCCTGGCGCTGCTCACGACTATCTTTGAGTACAAGCACATTCACTGCGCGCAAAAGTGGCGTCTGGTGACTAACCTGTTTACCTTCCCGATCTTTATGTTCAGCTATATCCCCATCACGGTGGCCGCGCTGTTCCTGAAGGTCGACTGGGTTCCTACCCAGCACGCCGTCAACGTTACCCTTGACGAGGTCATGCAAGGCGCCAAATAACCACCACCAAAACCACCGCAAAGGGGACAGGCACCTTTGTGGTGGTTTTTGCTTTTGCGATGCAGCTCGAGGAGGAGTCCGATGGTCTGTATCCCGTTTTGGATTTGCATCTTTGCCGGCGTGGCAATTGATGCCCGAGAGCGACGGTTTCTCAATGGGCTTGCCGGCGCATGTGCCGTGACGGCGTTGGCGGGCGTTTGGCTCGACCTCGGTTTGAACACAGCGCTTGACCACGCCGGTCTTGCGGTCATCGTCTACCTTGCCCTTGTTCTCACTGAGTCGCTCTGGCGGCGCCTTCGCCACGCCCCCGGCATCGGCATGGGGGACGTCAAGGCGCTCTTCGCGCTTTGCACGCTTGACCCTCTGGGCGGCATCGTGGCATTTGCCGTCGCGCTCCTGGTCCTTGCCCTCTCCTGCCTCTTCACAAAATCGCGCTCCCTGCCATTGCTCCCGTTTTTGGTGCCGATTTTTGCCATAATCGAGTGCGTGGGTAGTACGGTGTAACCGTTTGCGCGCCCTTTTTAAGGAGCATGCCATGGCAATTAATCAAGAAACAGCCGCCATCAAGGCGCGCATGGATCGCATTCCCGCGGCGTTGTCGCCCGAACTTGTCGAGCGTATTGCCGCCGACCGCGCCTCGGGTGTCGTCAACCCGTATCGTTGCAACGACGATCAGGTCATTCGTCGTATTGATCGCGCTGCCGACAAAGGCACGCTCATGCGTCCGGCATTTATGCGCGATACCGAAAAGATACTTCATCTTCCGTCGTACACCCGTTATGCAGGTAAAACGCAGGTCTTTAGCTTCCGTAGCAATGACGATCTGTCACGCCGCGGTTTGCACGTGCAGCTTGTCTCCCGCATTGCGCGCGATATCGGTCGCGCCCTGGGGCTCAATTGCGATTTGATCGAGGCGATTGGCCTGGGTCACGACTTGGGACACACGCCTTTCGGCCATGCCGGCGAGCGCTTCCTCAACGATATCTATCATGAGCGTACGGGGCGTTATTTTTTCCATAACGTGCAGTCGGTCCGAGTGCTCGACACGCTGTATGGCCGCAACGTGTCGCTCCAGACGCTTGACGGCGTGCTATGCCATAACGGCGAGTACGAGCAGCGTGTGTTTGAGCTCTCGGACATGAGTTCTTTTGACCAGTTTGACCAGACGGTTGAGGATTGCATTGCCACGGGCTATAGCGCAATTGAGCATCTGCGTCCTATGACGCTCGAAGGCTGCGTCGTTCGCATCTCGGATATTCTTGCCTACGTCGGTCGCGACCGCCAGGATGCGATCGCGGCTGGCCTGCTTTCGCCCGACGCTTTTGATGATGGCCGGGGCGGTGCCTACAACAGTTGGATCCTCACGCACGCTTCCATCGATATCGTTGAGCACAGCTATGGTAAGCCGCGCATCGAGATGAGCGAGGACCTGTTTGAGGAAATCCGCCGAGCCAAGCGCGAGAACTACGAGAAGATCTATAGCAAGGGTGGTATCGAAGGCGATTCCGAGGTGGAGCTGCGTGAGGCGTTCGAAAAGCTCTACGACCGTTGCCTGCGGGATCTAAACAGTGGTGACGAGTCCTCGTACATCTTTAAGCACCATATTTCGCGCATCGAGCAGCAGCTTTCCTACTACGATCGCGCCTATGCCTGGCAGAATGATAAGGACCAGGCGGTCGTGGATTACATTGCGAGCATGACGGACGGTTATTTCTGCGAGCTCACGAGCAAGCTGTTTCCGGGATTGAAGTTTCCGCACCGTACCTATATTAACGAACGGTAGTTCGTATCTATTAGGTATACTGTTAGTGGATAACTTTTTTGATTGATGCACGGGATGGCTATGGACGACCTTTTTTCTGCTTCGACGCGTGAGCGTTCCTTTCAGAATGCGCCGCTTGCGGTGCGCATGCGCCCCAATTCGCTCGATGAGTACGTGGGCCAGCAAAAGGCCGTTGGTAAGGGCTCATGGTTGCGTGCCGCGATCGAGCATGACGTGCTTTCGAGCGTGATTCTGTACGGGCCTGCCGGTACGGGTAAGACGACGCTGGCCCACATTATCGCCAACCATACCAAGAGTGAGTTTGTCGAGGTCAGCGCCGTGACGGGCACCGTGAAGGACCTGCGTCGCGTGATCGACGAGGCCAAGACGCGTCTGAATACGTATGACCGTCGCACTATCCTGTTTATCGACGAGATTCATCGCTTTTCGAAGTCACAACAGGATGCATTGCTACATGCGGTTGAGAACCGTACCGTCATTATGATTGGTGCCACGACGGAGAACCCGTACTTCGAGGTCAACTCGGCGTTGCTCTCGCGTGGTCGTGTTGTGGAACTTGAACATCTTAAGGACGAGGATATAGCCACGCTGATCGAGCGTGCGCTCGAGGCTCCGCATGGTCTGAACGGTAAGTTCTCGGCCGATGAGGATACGGTCAAGACCATTTGTACGCTGGCCGCGGGTGATGCGCGCTCGGCGCTCACGACGCTCGAGCTTGCGAGCGAGATTACCGTCACGCGTCCCGATACCGAGGGAACGCCAGCGCCCGCGGCGGGGGAGCGCTATCCCATCACCGTGGATGACGTAAAGATCGCCAACCCGCGTCGCGGCTTTACGTATGACAAAAACGGCGACATGCACTACGACATCATCAGTGCGTTCATCAAGTCCATGCGCGGTAGCGACCCCGATGCCACGATCTATTGGCTCGCGCGCATGATCGATGCTGGGGAGGATCCTAAGTTTATCGCTCGCCGCATTATGATTCACGCTTCTGAGGATGTTGGCAACGCCGACCCGCAGGCGCTTTTGGTGGCGCATGCCGCGTTTAAGTCTGCCGAGGTCATTGGCTATCCCGAGTGCCGCATTAACCTGGCTCAGGCTGCACTCTATGTGTGCTTGGCGCCAAAATCCAACGCGTGTGAGGCTTCGATCGATGCGGCGCTGGCCGATATACATTCTAGTGGGCTTCGCGAGGTGCCGAGTTATCTGCGCGATCGCCATCGCCCGGGCAGCGATGAATACGGTGTGTATAAATACCCGCACGATTATCCTGAAGGCTGGGTCGATCAGCGCTATTTGCCCGAGGGGCTGGAGCGCGGTGCGTTCTGGCAGCCTGCCGGGCGCGGCTGGGAAGAGTGGCGCGTGGAGCAAAGCGAACGTGACCGCAGCGGGAATGCACCGAAGTAGCTGCTGATAATTTTGTCCCACGTTGCTGCTCTTGGCATGTTCGGTCCCCTTTGGGGTACCATGAAAAGCGTCTGTATTTCGATTCTTCCGGGAGGCTTGTATGAGTCCCATTCAAATCGCCCTGCTGCTGCTCGCCGTTGCCGGCGTGTGGGCCATCGCTGAGCTCGCGCTTACCCTGCGCAAGACCCGCAATGTTGTCGACTCGCTCGATAAGACCGTGAACGACCTCAACAACACCATCGCCGAGGCTCAGCCTGTGGTGGCAAAGCTCGATGGCGCTGTCGATGAGCTTACGCCGGCGCTTGCCCAGATGGAGCCGCTGCTTAAGTCGAGCAAGACGGCAGTTGATGCCCTTACCTCCAATCTCGTAGAGGTCGAAGCCGTGGTTCGCGACATTTCTGAGGTTACGGGCAGCATGGCCGAGGCCAGCAATGCTGTGTCTAGCGTGACCGACTCTGCCGCCGGTGCTGTGCAGAAGCTCTTCAATAAGGTGAAGGCTCCTGCAGCCGACGCCGATCGCAAGCTCGCCGCTGCCGCTGCGGAGGCCGAGCAGCCTACCGAGCGCGTCCTAATTGGCGAGGACGAGGCTGCCGCGGGCGACGATGATGGTCAGAAGTCTGTATCCAAGCCGGCTCAGTATTACACCTATACGCCCGCCGAGACCTCTGAGGAGTCCTGCGATGAGTAGCGAAGCAACCTGCCCTATCACGCTGACCGTTGCCGGTGACCCGCGTCTCGCTCGCCTTGTGCGCATGACGGCAGCCAACGTTGGTGCCCTGTGCTCTATGTCTGTCGATCGCATCGAGGACATCCGCATGGCTGCCGAGGAGGCTTTCATCTTTGGTTGCACCGCGGTCGACTGCGATGACATCACCATCAAATTCGATGTCGATGAGACCCACGTTGGCATGACTATTACCTTTGGCGATCAGGCTACGGTCGATGAAGACGACCAGGCTGCGGTGTATGCCGAGCTCATCCTCGCAAGCGTGTGCGACTCCTACGAAAAGACTACGGCGCCCCTGACGCTTTCCCTCGACCTCAAGGCGGATATCTAATATGACCGAACGTTCCCGGAGCGGCAAGACCGCTTGGGACAAGGAGAAAACCCGCGAGCTGTTTCGTCGTTACAAGGAGACCGGTGATCCGGACGCCCGTGAGCAGCTCGTCATGTCCCATATGAACCTGGTAAGGTTTCTTGCCAACAAATTTAAGAATCGCGGCGAGCCGCTCGACGACCTCATGCAGGTCGGCTATCTGGGCTTGCTCAAGGCTATCGACCGTTTTGACCCCGAGCGCGGACTCGAGTTCACGACGTTTGCGACACCCACTATCCTGGGCGAGATCAAACGCCATTTTCGCGACAAGGGCTGGAGTGTGCGCGTACCGCGTCGTCTGCAGGAGCTCTCGGCCAAGGTCAACCAGGCTACTGACAAACTTACCAACGAGCTGCAGCGTTCGCCCAAGGTTGAGGAGATCGCTGAGTATCTAGATGTGACTGTCGATGAGGTCCTCGAGGCTATGGAATCGTCTTCGGCCTATACCTCGGTGCCCATCGAGGCTCCTGGTGCGTCCGATTCCGACGATGCCCCTTCGATTCTCGACCGTTACGCCGACGACGACAACGAGCTCGACTTTACCGATGACCGCCTAGTGATCGAGGAAGCCATCCGTGATTTCTCGCCGCGCGAGCGCGAGGTGATCGAGCTGCGCTTTGTGAAGGGCATGACCCAGATCGAGATCGCCAAGAAGCTGGGTATTTCTCAGGTGCAGGTTTCGCGTCTGCTGCGCCGCACGCTTAAGAAGATTCAGGACAAGATCGACCCCGACGGAGTGATGATTCGTTCATGAGTGAACACCCTCAACAAACCGATCGCGTGCTGCGCGACACCCGCATTCTGACGCTTCGCATTTGGGCTGTTGTCGGCTGCATTGTCATCGCCGCTGTCATCTTTAACCTTATGGGCATCCTGGCGCCGGTTATCGAGTTTCTCGCTGTTGGTTCCATCATTGCCTTTGTGATGTCCCCGATCACCAACTGGCTCGAGCACCATGGCGTGAATCGCGGCATCGGTTCGCTTATCGCGCTTATTGTTGTTGTTGCCGTGCTCGTCGGTGTCGTTTGCATCTTGTCGCCGATTCTCTTTGGTCAGATCATGGAAGTCCTGAGCCGCCTGCCCGAGCAGCTTCGTGTTGCGGGTGGCGATCTCAATGAGATGATCTCGCATGCCAAGACGCTCAATAACACGCCGCTCAAGGAGTATTTGGACGATAATCTTTCGTCGCTGGTTACCGTGGCATCGAAGTATGTGTCTCAGATTGCTGCCGAGCTTGGCCGCGGTGTGTTCCCGCTCATCACCAATACGGCCTCGCAGTTGTTCGTGATTTTCCTTGGTCTGGTGCTTGCCTACTGGATGGCCTGCGACTACCCTCGCATGCATCACGAGATTTGCACCATCATCGGTCAGGAGAAGGAGACCTCGTACCGCTTTATGGTCGCCATCCTTTCTCGCTCTGTCGGCGGCTACATGCGCGGTATGGTCGTGACGTCCATCTGCGGTGGTTTCCTCGCCTTTATCGGTTTTATGATCATCGGCCATCCGTATGCGGCGCTCATGGCTATCTTTACCGGCATCATGCATTTGGTTCCGGTCGTCGGTCCTTGGGTGAGCGCAGCAATCGCCACGGTGCTCGGTTTCATGTTCAGCCCCATGTTGGCGTTATGGACGCTCATCGTGACGATGGTCGCGCAAAACGTCACCGACAACGTGATTTCTCCTAAGGTCATGCAGAGCTCGGTGCAGGTGCATCCCATCATGAGCCTCACGGCGCTCGTTATTGGCTCGGCACTCATGGGCCCCATCGGCATGATTATTGCCATCCCGCTTTGTGCGGCCCTCAAGGGCATCTTCGTGTACTACTTCGAGAATGAGACCGGCCGACAGATTGTGGCCTATGACGGCGCCGTGTTTAAGGGCACGCCGTACCGCGATGCCGATGGCAACCCGGTCGCCGCTTACGACGCGCTCGGTGACGACACCTTCATCTATGAGTCCGAGCTCATCGGTAACGAGACTGCGCCCGAGGCCCAGGCGATGCCTAAGCCCGAGTTCGATAATCCCTGGATCAAGCTCTTGGGTTTGCAACCCGATTCCACGGGCTTCTTCAAGAACCCCTTTGCCAAGGATGACGATTCCAACACGGACGACACCAAAACCGGCATCGACGGCTCCATGGACGATGATGACAACTAGCGGGGTAATTCGGATTAATATTCATACGCGCTAACATGCAATTTCGCTGAAGGGCCGGCATTGTGCCGGCCCTCTTTTTTGCACTTGCGCGGTGGGATGGTAATATCGTTACGTTTGAACTGTTTCGATGTGAAACCGAGGAGATTCCCTCTATGAGTGCTGACTACCCGTCAATGACTACGGCCGAGATCCGCTCCAAGTTCCTCAACTTCTTTGAGGAGCGCGGTCTTAAGCTCTATCCTTCTTCGTCTCTTGTTCCCGACGATCCTTCGCTGCTGCTTGCCAACGCCGGCATGAACCAGTTTAAGGAGTACTACCAGGGCAAGAAGACCATGAAGGAGATCGGCGCGATTTCCTGCCAGAAGTGCGTCCGCACCAACGACATCGATTGCATCGGCGAGGACGGCCGTCACCTGTCCTTCTTCGAGATGCTCGGCGACTTCTCTTTTGGCGGCGTCTCCAAGGAGCAGGCTTGCGCCTGGGCCTTTGAGCTCATCACCGAGGAGTTCAAGCTGCCGCTCGACCGCCTGTACTTTACCGTCTTTACCGAGGACGACGAGACCCACGACGTGTGGCGTTCTCTGGGCGTTGCCGAGGACCACATCTCCCGCCTGGGCGAGGACGACAACTTCTGGGCCGCTGGCCCCACCGGCCCCTGCGGTCCGTGCTCCGAGATTTACTTTGACATGGGCGAGGAGGTCGGCTGCGGCAGCCCCGACTGCAAGCCTGGCTGCGACTGCGACCGCTTCCTGGAGTTCTGGAACCTCGTCTTTACCCAGTACGACCGCCAGGAGGACGGCTCCATGCCGGAGCTGCCGCACCGCAACCTCGATACGGGCATGGGCCTGGAGCGCATGGCCGCCATCATGCAGCACAAGACCGCCAACTACGACGGCGACTTGATGCAGCATCTCATCAAGCTGGGCGAGAAGATTAGCGGCAAGACCTATGACGCCGACGATTACTCCGGCGCCAGCCGCTCCCTGCGTATCATCGCCGACCACTCCCGTGCCGTCGACTTTATGATCTCGGACGGCATCCTTCCCGGTAACGAGGGTCGTGAGTACGTCCTTCGCCGCCTGCTCCGTCGTGCCGTGTTCCACGGTCGCCTGCTGGGCATCGAGGGCGCCTTCCTGACCAAGTTCATCGACGAAGTCAACGCTCAGATGGGCGAGGCTTATCCCGAGCTGCTCAAGAACGTCGCCCTCGTCAAGGGTATCGTCGCCTCCGAGGAGGAGCGCTTCTCCACGACGCTCGACAACGGCCGTGTTTACCTGGACGAGGCCCTGGCAGCGCTTGCCGAGGGCGCTGTGCTTCCGGGCGACGTTGCCTTTAAGCTGCACGACACCTTTGGTTTCCCCATCGACCTGACCGTCGAGATCGCCGGCACCGCTGGCCACGATGTCGATATGGACGGCTTCACTGCCTGCATGGAGGACCAGAAGGCCCGCGCCCGCGCCAATGCCAAAGGCGACGCCTGGGGCAGCTTCAACGACGTTTGGGTCGAGCTTTCCGACAAGGTCGCCGCGACTGAGTTCGACGGCTATGACAACGATGTGATCGAGGGCGCCAAGGTTGTTGCCATCGTGCGCAACGGCGAGTCCGTCGAGTCCGCTGCCGCCGGCGAGGACGTCGAGGTCGTTCTCGACCGCACTCCGTTCTATGCCGAGATGGGTGGCCAGCAGGGCGATACCGGCGAGCTTTCCGCCGAGGGCGTTTCGCTGACCGTTTCCGATACCAAGAACCACAACGGCCTGTATGCTCACGTCGCCCACATTGCCGAGGGCACGCTGGCCGTCGGTGCTACCGTGACCGCCGCGCTCGACGCCGAGCGCCGTGGCTTCCTGCGCCGCAACCACACCGCCACGCACCTGCTCGACGCCGCCCTTAAGCAGGTCCTGGGCGAGCACGTCTCCCAGGCCGGCTCGCTGGTGACGCCCGAGCACCTGCGCTTTGACTTTACGCACTTCGAGGCCCTGTCCTCCGAGCAGCTCAAGGCTGTCGAGGACCTGGTCAACCAGCAGATCTTCGCTTCCAAGCCGGTCGTGACCCGTGTCATGGGCATCGACGAGGCTAAGGCTGCCGGCGCTGTCGCCCTGTTTGGCGAGAAGTATGGCGACGTCGTCCGCGTTGTCTCCGTGGGCGCTGAGGACCAGCCGTTCTCCCGCGAACTCTGCGGTGGCACACACGCTGCCAACACCGCCGAGATCGGCCTGTTCAAGATCATTTCCGAGTCCTCCACGGGCTCCAATGTCCGCCGTATCGAGGCCGTGACCTCTAAGGGTGCCCTCGACTATATGGCCGACCGCCTGGCACTCGTTGACGCCGCCGCCGCTGCGCTCAAGTGCCGCGTGGATGAGGTTCCCGCTCGTGTGAAGAACCTGCAGGCCGAGCTGCGCGAGACGTCCAATAAGCTCAAAAAGGCTCTGACCGGTGGCTCCTCCGACGCCATTTCCAGTGCCATCGAGGGCGCCGTCGAGCTCGACGGCTATAAGCTCGTTGTCGCTGAGCTCCAGGGCCTTGAGGCTGCCGACCTGCGCAACGTATGGGATACCGTGCATCAGAAGGTCGCCGGCCCTGTCGCTTGTGTCGTCGCCAGCGTGACTGAGAAGGGCACTCCGGCCCTGCTCGCTGCCGGCTCTGATGACGCCGTCAAGGCCGGTTTCCACGCCGGTAACGTGATCAAGCAGATCGCGGGTCTGGTCGACGGTCGCGGTGGCGGTCGTCCCAACATGGCCCAGGCCGGTGGCAAGAATGCTGCCGGCATCGCCGATGCCCTCGCGGCCGCTAAGACCGCGCTCGGCGCCTAAGAATCTAAGAAGTCACTGTGGTTGCGCTCGCGCTGGACATAGGGGAGACCAGGATTGGCATCGCCGTCTCGAGCCGTGATGGCAAGATGGCGATGCCTGTCAAGGTGCTTCCGGCTGCCGAGGTCACCGGTATGGCCAAGACGTTCCGCTACCTGGTTGAGGACTATGAGCCCGACATCCTGGTAAGCGGACGTCCCCTGACCATGGCCGGTGAGCCCGGCCCTCAGGCCGAGCGCGTTGCCGCTGTGGCGCAAAAGATTGCCGACGAGCTCGATCTTCCGTTGGAGTTTGAGGACGAGCGTCTGTCCTCGCAAGAGGCCAAGCGTATCCTGCGCGAGCAGGGACTCAACGAAAAGCAGATGAGGGGCAAGATCGACATGATTGCCGCCAGCCTGTTTTTGCAGACGTGGCTCGATCGTAAAAACGAGGAGGTTTCGCATGCCTAGTGCTTCCGATCCGCGCCAGCCGAATCGTACACAGCAGCCGGCGTCGCGCCCTGCCCAGCCTGGCCAGCGTCCGGCACAGCCGACGCAGCGCGCAGCTCAGCCTGCCGCGCGCCCGGCGCAGTCCTTCTCTCGTTCGGCCCAACCTGTTCAACGGACGGGTCAGCAGCCTTCTGCTCGTTCGGTTCAGCATTCGGCTTCTCACGCGGTTCAGCAGCCCACTGCTCGTACGGCCCAGCCTGCAGGCGGCACCCGCTTTAAGCAGCAGGCACCTACCCAGCGAACGCAGGCCCCCCAATCGCATTCGCATCACGCTCGTGGTTCGCATGGCGTTGCTCCGGCGACCCGCTCGAGCTACAACACGCATGCTCGTCGCGGTGCTCAAAAGAAAAGCTCCCCGGTGCCTATGATTATCGGTGGCGTTGTTGCCGTGCTTGCGCTTGTCGCGATCGTTTTCTTTGTCGTGCCAGCCGTCAAGGGCTTCTTTGGCGGTGAGGGTGCGAAAGTCGTTGCAGGCCAGCAGGTTACTATCACGATTCCCGATGGTGCCTCGGGTGACAGCATCGCTTCGATTCTCTCCGAGAACCATATCGTAGAAAATCCCAAGGATTACTATGCGGCGGTGAAAAAGCTCAACGCCGATATGTCGCTCAAGCCTGGTGATTATTCGTTCACCACACTCATGGATGCGACCAAGGTTGTTCAGCAGCTCATGGAAGGCCCCAACGCGGGCTCCAATACGCTGACTATCCCTGAGGGCCTGACGGTCGATCAGGTCGCCGACCGTGTGGCCCAGGCCTACGACAGCATCTCTAAGGAAGACTTCCTCAACCAGGCCAAGGCCTCCAACTACGTGGACGACTATAGCTTCCTTAAGGGCGCCGCCAACGATTCGCTCGAGGGTTTCTTGTTCCCCAAGACCTATTCGTTGGGTGATTCGCCGACGGCCGATGGCGTGATTCGCGCTATGCTCGATCAGTTTAAGACCGAGTACAAGTCGCTTGACTTTGCGAACTGCGAAGCCAAGATTAAGGAGCGCTACGGCGTGGAGATGTCCGACTACGACATCGTCAACTTGGCCTCTATCGTTGAGCGCGAGGGCCTCAACGCCGATCAACGTGCGCACGTGGCCTCGGTCTTCTACAACCGCCTTGCCGGCAAACTCGACGGTCTGCGCTATCTCAACAGCGATGCGACCATGATGTATGTCACCGGTGGCGAGGTTACCGCCGACGACCTGCAGAGCGATAGTCCGTATAACACCTATAAGCACGAGGGTCTGCCACCCACGCCCATCTGCTCTCCGTCGCTCGAGGCACTCAAGGCCACGCTTGAGCCGACCGACTCCGATGACCTGTATTTCTACATTACGCAGGACGAGGAGTACTTCTCGCAAACCTACGAAGAGCATCAACAGTCTTGGAATTAGCATGAGGATTTTTAGCCCCAAACGTTACGTTGCCTCGGTCGATCGCATCGACCTTGATACCCTGTGGGCCGACGGCAAACGCGCCATTCTGCTCGATCGCGATAACACCTTGGTGCCGCGCGACACCGAGCAGGTTCCCGCCGCGGTTTCCGCGTGGCTCGATGCCGCCCGCGCCAAAGGCTTTAAGCTGTGCATGGTGTCCAATAACTGGCATCGCGACCAGGTCATGAGCTCTGCACGCGAGCTGGGACTCGAGGCCATCAGCCACGCCATGAAGCCGGCGCCGTTTGCCCTCAAGGCGGGTCTTAAGCGCCTCGGCGCCACGGCCGACGAGGCGGTGCTGATCGGTGATCAGCTCTACACTGACGTGTGGAGCGGCAACTTCGCCGGCGTCGATACCATCTTGGTTAAGCCGCAGGCGACGCAGGACCTGTGGTATACGCTGATCTTCCGTATCTTTGAGCGCCGGGCCCTGCGCGACCTTCCCTGCGAGGATTAGGTCTCGCTATGTCCCAGCACACCAAACACGGCTGCGACCATATCTTCTTTATCGGCTTTTTGGGCGCGGGCAAATCGACGCTCGCGCGCAACGTCGGCACCATGTTCAAGAGGCGTTTTATCGATACCGACCGCCTGGTCGTCCGCCGTTGCGGCAAGTCGGTAACCGAGATTTTTGAGACCGAGGGCGAGGATCGTTTTCGCGAGCTCGAGACCTCGGCACTCCGTTCGCTTCAAAGTGAGCGCAGCCTGCTAGTATCGTGCGGGGGTGGCATTGTCGAGACGCCGGTGAATATTGAGCTGATGCACGAAATGGGTACGTGCGTGTACCTCGAGGGCGACTTTGAGGATTCGATTCGCCAGATTCGTCGGTCCGACACGCGCCCCGATTTCCGCTCGCCTGAGCATGCCGCGCGCCTGTTTGAGCATCGCCGTCCGCTGTATCGCCAGGCTGCCGACCTTACCCTTGATATTCGCAACAAGTCCTTCGAGGACGTTTCCTACCTTTGTGCCGAGATGCTTTTGGAGCGTGGGCTGCTATGATTCGCCGTCAACTGATCAATTTCCAAAACCGCAGCGTCGATGTCCGTGTCGGATTGGGCGCGTTCGATGAGCTGTCGCGCATGTTTGCCTCGGCCGTTGGCAAGCCTAAGCGCGCTATGGTGGTTTGGAACGACGCCACATCCGAGCGTTTTGGTGAGGTTGTCGAGCATGCGCTGGTCGACGCCGGTTTTGCCGTGTCGCTGCTCGTCCTTGAGCTTTCGCCTGCTGGTGCCACGCTGGCCGATGCCGATGCGATCTTTGGCGCCCTGTCTGCCAACGGCATTACCTGCGACGATCTGGTTGTCGCCGTTGGCGATGCCGCAACCTGCTCGGTTGTTAGCTGGTGCGCAAACCAGTGGTGCGGCCGAACCGAGTGCGCGCTGTTGCCGACGACGTTCGACGCCATGCTCACGGTCGCGACGACCATGAAGCCGCTCGTCGCCTCGTCGGCGAATGCGCTTCCCGCTATCGCCTTCCGTCCCGAACCGGGCTTGGTCGTGTGTGACCTCGACCTTGTTCGCGAGGCGGACCCCGAGGACCTTAAGCTCGGCTATGTGGTACTTGTTGGCACCATGCTTTCGAGCAGCAAGTCCCGCTGGAATCAGTTTACTGAGACCGTCCCCGAGATTCTCGCGGGCGAGGAGGTCGCGCTCGTTAATGCCGTTCAATGGTCTCAGACTGCCCGCAAGGACGTACTGATGGCCACGAACCCGAGCGCTCGCCATGCGCTCGATTTTGGCAAGACGGGGGAGCGTACCCTGCGCGCCTGCTTGGGCGATGCCGCTTCGCAGGTCCCTGCCTATCAGCTGTTATCCGAGGGCATGCGCTTTGAGGCGCGCCTAGCACATGATGCCTGCGACTTTGATATCGATTACGTCTTTGAGGTCGATGACTGCCTGGAGGACTTTGGTATCGAGGAACTTGCCTTCGATCTGGAGCCTGTCGCATATATCGAGGAGTTCCGTAGGCAGCAGTTCGCGCGCTCAAACCGCAGCATGCTGCCGCTGCCCGCAGCACTCGGCGCCATTCGCCTAACGAACGTTGAGGACGAGGTTCTTGAGCGCCATGCTCACGCCTACTTGGCTTCTCGTAAAGAACTTCTCTAAGATTTATTGACTTCCATCGTCTTTCGTATCATGTTGAGGGGCGGGTTTCCAATCGGTTGCGGATCGCATGCGATTCCGTCGTTCGGTTGAGACCCGTCCCGTCTATATAGAGACAACAAGAAAGGAATCTGCATGTCTGAGTTTGCTGCCGGTCCTGCCGGTCGTATCGAGCGCGTCCGTGCCCTGATGGTCGAGCGTGGCTACGACGCTATCGTGGTACGCGACGAGGCCAATCTTCGTTGGCTCACGGGCGTGAAGGGCGTCTTCGACTACACCTTCGAGTTCCCGCACGCGGCGTTTATTACGGCTGACCAGTGCCTGTTCCATACCGACTCGCGCTACCTCAACAGCTTTGAGGAGAACACGCCTGCCGGCAGCCCCTGGGTCTACGACATGGATGAGGGCACCATCCCCGGTTGGGTCGCCGGCAAGATCGCGGCCAACAAATGCCGCGTCTGCGCTGTCGAGGACGATATGCAGATTAATTTCTACCAGGGTATTCAGCGCGGCCTGGAGGACCGCTCCGTCGCCTGTATGCTGCCGCTGATGCACGACGACATCCGCAAGATGCGCGCCATCAAGGACGCCGAGGAGATTGAACTCATGCGCCATGCGCAGTCGATCACCGATGCCGCCTTCCAGCACATGCTCGGCTTTATTAAGCCCGGTATGACCGAGAAGCAGGTACGCAACGAGCTCGAGAACTTTATGTTCGCCAACGGTGCTGACAGCCTTGCCTTCGGCTCCATCGTGGCGAGCGGCTCCAACACCGCCAACCCGCATGCCGTCCCGAGCGACCGCGTGATCGAGAAGGGCGACTTTGTCCTCATGGATTACGGCGCGGGCTACTGCGATTATCGCTCCGACATGACACGCACTGTCGTGATGGGCGGGCCCACGCAGGAGCAGCTTGACCTGTACGCGCTCGTGCGCCGTACGCACGAGGAGTGCGTCGCCGCCATCCATCCGGGCGTCGAGGGCAACGACATTTTCAAGCTTTCCAAGAAGATCATCGGCGATGCCGGCTATGGCGATTACTACAACCATGGTCTGGGCCACGGCGTCGGTATCGACATCCACGAGCTGCCCAACTTCAACCGCAGCAAGAACACCATCGAGATCGGCTCGGTTGTCACCATGGAGCCTGGCGTCTACCTGCCCGGCGTGGGCGGCGTGCGCCTGGAGGACTACGGCGTGGTCACCGAGAACGGCTACGAGCCCTTCACCAAGACCCCGCACGACCTGCACGTCATCGACTGCTAGCCCATTTCGATAGATTTTTGGGCGGGGCGTCCGGAGCAATTCGGGCGCCCCGCGTTCTCTTTTTATGCGCTCGCCGCAGGCGCGGTCTGCAAGTGTATAATTTCTATCGTATGTAATTTGGACGCTTGTGCGTTCTTCCCATAACAAGAAAGGTCGCTATGCCTACCATTTCTACCGCCGACTTCAAGAACGGCCTCGGTCTCCGCATCAAGGACAAGGTCTACACCATCGTCGAGTTCCAGCATGTCAAGCCGGGCAAGGGCGGCGCGTTTGTGCGCTACAAGACCCGCGACATCAAGAGCGGCCGCGTCGTCGAGAACACCTGCAACGCCGGCACCAAGTTCGAGAGCGTCATGCTCACCACCCGTGAGTTCCAGTACCTCTACAACGATGGCACCGACTACATCTTCATGGACAACGAGTCCTATGAGCAGGTTCCCGTTCCCGAGGACATGGTGGGCGAGAACTCCAAGTGGCTGCGCGAGAACGACATCTGCCAGCTGCTCTTCGCCGACGATGAGCTCATGGGCGTGACCCCGCCGATGTTCATCGAGACCACCATCGTCCAGACCGACCCGGGCTTTAAGGGCGATACCGTCCAGGGTTCCACCAAGCCGGCCACGATCGACACCGGCGCTGTCATCCAGGTCCCCATGTACCTCAACGAGGGCGAGGTCATCAAGGTTGACACCCGCGACGGCAAGTTCGTCTCCCGCGTCTAGCAACCAACTCTTCTAGGAGGACTCATGCCCCAAGAAATCAAGATTGACGGCATCGGCATTTCGCCCGATGTTCTGACCGCCATCGTCTCGCGCGCCGTGTCCGATGTCGAGGGCATCGCCTCCGTTGGCGTCAAGGACCTTGCCACTAATCTTGTCTCCATGATGCTCTCGTCCAAGGCCCCGGCTTCCGAGCCGGCTGTCGAGGCCGAGGTCGTTGGCGACAAGCTCGCACTCACCGTGCGTGTCGTGGTGTTCTTTGGCTATCCGTTCAAGAAACTCGCCGAGGCCGTTCGCGCTGCCGTGGTCGCTGCCATCGATGCCCAGGTTGGCGTTGAGGTTGAGCGTGTTGACGTTTGCATCGACGGCCTCGTTTTCCCCAAGGAGTAACCTTTGAGCCTTAAGGTTTATCGCGGGCGTACGCTTGCCCGCAGTCAGGCGCTGCAGCTGCTGTTCCAGGCCGAGGCCACGGACAGCCCGCTCGAGCGCGTCCTCGAGGGTGATTTCCTGATCTCGAAGGGTCCCCTCGACCCCTATGCGCTGGAGCTGTGCCGCGGTGCCTACGAGCATATCGACCGCATCGACTGCGCTCTGCGCTCCGTTGCCAAGAACTGGGATCTTATGCGCATGCCCGGTGCCGACCGCAATCTGCTGCGTATCGCCGTTTACGAGATGCGTTTCCTCACCGACGAGGAGGTCTCGGACGCCATCGTGATCAACGAGGCCGTCGAGCTTGCCAAGGCCTATGGCACCGACCAGTCCGCGTCGTTCGTCAACGGCGTGCTGGGCAAGATCGCTCGCAGCGAGGAGCTGCCGGGCGAGGACCTATACCAGGAGCTGCTGGCCGAGGATCGCGCTCGCGAGGAGGCACAGGCTGCCGAGGCTGCCGCTAAGGTTGCGGTTGCCCAGGCTGAGGCTGGTGTGTTGGCCGAGGATGCGGACGCTGCTGAGGCCGTCGAGGCCGACTCCGTCGAGGAGTAGCCATGCCAGAGGGTTCTGTCCGTAACTTTGATGAGATTTCGGACCGTCTGGATCAGATCATCGCTACCGTTCGCTCCAAGGATACCTCCTTGGAGCGTTCGCTCGATTTGTTTGACGAAGCGATTGAGCTGGGCTCCCGCGCGGTCGATATGGTCGACAAGTTTGAGTTGACGCCGCGTGAGGCCGACAAGCTCGAGCAGGAATACGATGAGGATGCGGCAAACGAATCCCAGGATAGCTAGGCCGCATCTCCGGATACGAATGGTTGATGGCATTCATGAAACGCGTGCGTCTTGATGACGAACTGATTTCACAGGGCATCTGCGCCGATCGCGCGGATGCCCTTCGCACTCTTATGGCCGGCTTGGTCTCGAGTGGCGGTGAGCGCTTGACTTCGCCGGGCCTTAAGGTGATCCCGGGGCTGCCGCTGCATGTGAAGGGGCGCATTCCCTATGTTGGCCGCGGCGGTCTTAAGCTCGAAGGCGCGCTTGATGCGTTTGGCATCAATCCGACGGGCCTTGCCTGTCTGGATGTGGGCTGCTCTACCGGCGGCTTTACCGATTGTCTGCTCAAGCGCGGAGCTGCGACCGTTGTCTCGGTGGACGTGGGTCGCGCCCAGTTCGATTGGTCGTTGCGCCAGGACGATCGCGTGACGCTGCATGAGCGCACAAACGTGACGCAGCTGCCTGAGCTTGGCTATGCCGGCACTATCGACCTGGCTGTGTGTGATGTCTCGTTTACCAGCATCGCGAACATTATCGATGCGGTACTGGCGTGCCTGGCGCCTACGGGTGCATTCTGCACGCTCGTAAAGCCGCAGTTTGAGGCTCCGGCGGCGCTGGTGGGCGAGGGCGGCATTGTGACCGATCCCGCCGTGCGCCGCGATACACTCGTGGCGGCGGTTGAACTCTTTGCTGCCAAGGGCCTGTTCCCGGTCGATGTGTGCGTGTCGCCCATTCATGGTGCCAAGGGCAACGTTGAGTTTTTCCTGTACGGCACGAGATTTGACCCCGGCGATCGCTCGCAAGACGAGCTGCAATCCCAGGTATCGGTTATGAGCGAGAAAGCTGCAACGCTATGAAGGTCTTTCTGGTTCCCAATTACTACAAGCAAGAGGCGGTCGAGAGCGGCCTGATGCTCGAGCTTTGGCTGACTCGCCAGGGCTATGAGGTCGCATGGGCTGCCGACCAGCGATCCAAGATTCAGAGCACGCCTGATATTGACGGCTCCGATCTGGTCATTACGCTCGGCGGCGACGGTACGTTGCTGCGCGCTGCCCGCATCCTCAACCATCGTGAGATTCCTATCCTCGGTCTTTCCTATGGTCACCTGGGCTTTCTAACTGCTGCGAGCCCCGAGGAGCGCGACATCCTGCAGGTCGTGAGCGACGCCCTGTCCGGTGAGCTGCACGTGAGCCGTCGCGCCACCATCGCCGCGGATATCGTGTCCGTGCGCGAAGACGGTACGAAGGATGTCGTGCGCACCTTCGCCCTCAACGACATGGCGCTTACCCGCGGTCCGCTGTCCGATATGGTCGAGTTCGACATCACGGTGTCCGGCCATCATATCGACCGTCTGCGTGGCGACGGCGTGGTCGTGTCCACGGCGACTGGTTCTACGGGTTACGCGCTCAGTGCCGGTGGCCCCATCGTGAGCCCCGACTATACGGGCATGGTCTGCGTACCCATTGCGCCGCACACCATTCAGGCTCGTGCCTTTTTGACCTCGCCGAGTGATGTCGTCGAAATCTTTATGTCCGATGATCGCCCGAGCGTTCCGGCGATCGCTATCGATGGACAGTTTATTACCTGCGATGGCACCGTTGAGAGCGTGGCGGTGCGCCGCGGGCCCGGAGATGTGTTGCTGCTGGATTACGGCCCCGAGAGCTTCTATAACTCGGTGAGCCGCGTATTCTACGGAGTCCGTCATGATCGATGAGCTGCAGGTTTATAACATTGCACTCATTCGCGAGGCGACGCTGGTGCCGAGTGCCGGCCTGACTGTCCTGACTGGCGAGACTGGCGCCGGCAAGACCGCGCTGCTCTCGGCCCTCAAGCTAATTTTGGGCGAGCGTGCGGATTCGTCGACGGTGCGCGAGGGCGAGGCACTGGCGAGCGTCGAGGCGCGACTCTTCGACGGGCCGCACGACACGGAGGGGTTCACCGTACAGCGCAGCCTTTCTGCCGAGGGCCGCAGCCGCGTGAAGATTGACGGTCGCATTGCCAGTGTGCGCGAGCTTTCGGAGCGCGTCGGCGTGATGATGGATCTGTGCGGCCAGCACGAGCACCAGCGCTTGCTCGATCCGGCGCATCACGTTGCGATGGTCGATGCCTGGGCGGGACGCTCTGCGCTCGAGGCGCTCGAGCACTACCGTGCTTGCTTTAAAGCCTCGCGCGCGGCTGCCAAGGAGGTCCGTCGCGTCGAGGAGGCCTCACGTGCGCGGGGGAGTCGCGTCGAGGAAGCGCGCTTTGCGCTCGAGCGCATCGGCGAGGTCGACCCCAAACCGGGCGAGTATGAGGAACTCGAGGAACTGCTGCCGCGCTCCGAACATGCCGAGGTACTGGTTGCCACAGCTAACGATGCCCATGCATCGCTTGCCTCCGAAGGGGGAGCGCTCGACGCCGTGAACAGCGCCGTGGCAGAACTTTCCCGAATGGCTACCGTCGATCGCAAACTGGGCGACATTGCCGATGCGCTTTCGGATGCCTGTATCTCACTTGAGGATTGCGCGAACGAGCTTCGTGCCTATCGCGATGGCGTCGCCTTCGACCCGCGCGAGCTCGCTCGCATGCGTGAGCGGTATTCCGACCTCAAGGGCCTGTTGCGTCAGTGGGGCCCCACCATGGACGATGTTTTTGCCATGCGCGATCGCTCGCAAGAGCTGCTGTCCCTGGTCGATGATGGCGATGAACAGATCAAAAAGGCGCGTGAGGCACTCGGGAGCGCTGAGCGCGAGTTGTTTGCCGCTGCCAAGGCACTTAAGCGCGCCCGCAATACGGCGGCCCCGCGCTTCTGTTACGAGGTTGGCCGCCAGATGGCTCGCCTGGAGATGGGCGGCGCCGAGCTCGTCTGGGAGTCGCGCGATCTTCCCCGTGCTGAGTGGACGCCCGTTGGTCCTTCGAGCTACGAGCTGCTATACCGCAGCGGTGCCGGTTTGACTCCACGTCCCCTGCGCCGCATTGCGTCGGGCGGCGAGCTCAGCCGCGTCATGCTGGCAAGCAAGGTTGTCCTCGGTAACGCGGACGGTGTCGATACGCTGGTGTTTGACGAGGTCGATGCTGGCGTCGGTGGCTCCACGGCGCGTGCGCTCGCGGGCGTGCTGGCAGATCTCGCCGCTACGCATCAGGTGATTGTCGTAACCCACTTGGCGCAGGTCGCCGTCATGGCTGACAAGCATTATGTCGTCAGCAAGGAACCGGGCGATGTTCCCCAGACGCATTTGGACGAGGTAACCGGTGAAGCGCGTACCGCCGAGATCGCCCGCATGTTGAGCGGCGATCAGTCCGAGGCAAGCTTGGCCCACGCGAAGCAGATGCTCGAAGAAGCTCGAGGTTAGGTCGTATCAGCGGTGTTGGTGGGACAAAATGGACTGAAATTTTTGTCCCACTACGCGTTTTACTCAACGACCTTATCCGGCTGGATGAGCTCCTCGTAGTAGCTGATATGCTCGCGAGCGTCTTCAATCTCGGGCAGCAGGAAGTTGTAGATGACTTCGATGATCATCGTGGCGCTGATCTTAGAGAACGCAAAGTCGCCCGTTGTCAGCAGCGCTTCGTGGTTGACGGTGTTAAAAGTGTAGTCTGCCAAGCGCGCGAGCGGGGATTTACTGTCGCTGCTGATGACGACTACGGTTGCGCCGCAGTTGTGAGCCGCTTTTGCCATGCGATTCAGTCGGCGCGATTTGCCAGAGTTTGAGATTAGCACGATGACGTCACCCGGGCGTAACGTGAGCGCAAAGCCGATTGATGTCTCGCTAATGGTGCTCGCCATGCAGCGCAGGCCCAGCTGCGAAAACTTAAACGTCGCATCGAGCGCGACCGCGTTCGTATTGCCCACGGCGGCGAACTCAATAACGCCGGCATTCTTAAGCGCGTGTACAACTGCGGCCAACGCGTCGTGATCTATGCCGTCGATGGTCGCATTAAGCTCACTCACCTTGGCGGCGAGGATATTTTTTAGGCTCTGCTCCATATTGTCGAGCGAGACCTCGTCAGTCAGGCCCTCGTTACGCTGGCTTTCCAAATCCCTCGCCAACGAAAACTGAAAGCTGCGGAAGCTACCAAAGCCAAGCTTGCGGCAGAAGCGCGAAACGGTCGCCTCGGACGTGGCGGCGGCGCGCGAGAGCTGAGCGGCCGTGAGGCGTGGCGCCTCGGACTGGTGCTCCAATATATAGTCGACAATGCGCTGCTCGGACTCGCTGTATCCCTGATGGGTGCTAATGAGGGAAAGTGCGCTCTTGCTACTATCGGTCATGGATGGCTCCTGGTTGGCATGAAAATCTAATTTACTACGCCATGCCATAGTATACGGGCATTTTCAATTACAAGATACACCTTGCCGTTTCAAGTGTTGATGGTAAACTTTCACTTACCGTTTACGGTTATGAAAGAACCTTTCACCGGAGATTTGCACCTTAGCTCTTCTCACGCGGACGGTAGGTTGGTATCTTTCAGTTGTGGAAAAACGCGCATCGAAGCGCGTGTAGGGGAGCGCCCGCGGGCGCTGTACTCAAGAAGGAGGGACACATGGCTAAGTTTGACATCATCGCCGCGACCGGTTGCCCGACCGGCATTGCGCACACCTTCATGGCGAAGGAGGCGCTGGAGAAGGCTGCTGCCGAGCGTGGTCTGACCATTAAGGTCGAGACACATGGCCAGGTCGGTGTCGAGAACGAGCTCACCAAGAGTGAGATCGCTGGTGCCAAGGCCGTCGTCGTCGCAGCCGATAAGGATGTCCAGGCTGAGCGTTTCGCCGGCAAGCCCATGGTTTCCGTCGGTGTTTCCAAGGCCCTGTCCGTCGAGGCCGCCGGAAAGCTGATCGACCGCGCGCTCGCCGCCAAGGGCGACGACACGGTTGGCGCTGCCGCCGATGTCGAGGACGAGGTCGAGGAGAAGGAGTCCATCGGTCACGTCATCTACAAGCACCTCATGAACGGCGTCAGCCACATGCTGGTCTTCGTCGTTGCCGGTGGTGTTCTGACCGCCATTTCGTTCCTGTGGGGCATCACGTCCTTTGATTCGACGGCTGCCGACTACAACAGCTTTGCCGCGATGCTCAAGATTATCGGCGGTATCGCCATGAACCTCATGGTTCCGGTGCTCTCCGCTTACATCGCCGAGTCCATCGGCAAGCGCCCGGCGCTCGTCCCCGGCTTTGTTGCCGGTATGATTGCCATCCAGGGTCTTCCCATCAACGCCGATACCGGCATGATCGACGCTGGAGGCTCGGGTGTGGGCTTCGGCTTCCTGGGCGGCATCGTCGGCGGCTTCCTCGCTGGCTATGTCATCCTGCTGCTCGAGAAGGCTTTCTCTAAAATTCCCGCGAGCCTTAATGGCCTGAAGGCAATCTTCCTGTATCCGCTGTGCTCTACCGCCATCGTCGGCCTGGTCATGCTCGGTATTTCCGGCCCCATGGCTGCCATTAACCAGGGCATGATGGATTTCCTGCAGAGCCTCGGTAACTCCGGTCCGGTGATCCTTGGCCTGGCCATCGGCTGCATGTGCGCCTTTGATATGGGCGGCCCGGTCAACAAGGCTGCTTACGCTACTGGCACCTTCCTGCTCGGTACCGCTCTCGAAGCTGGCGTCGGCACCGAGACCTACAACTTCGGCACCAACTTCATGGCTGCCGTTTCCGCCGCTTGCATCGTTCCGCCGCTGATCACCACCTTCGCCGTCGTTGTCGGCAAGAAGTACTTCAGCCAGGAGGATCATGACGCCGGTATCGTCAACCTCATCCTTGGTTGCACCCACATCACCGAGGGCGCCATTCCGTTCATGACCAAGAACATCTGGCCCGTCATGCCCATCATGATGCTCGGTTCTTCCATCGCTTCCATCTTGACCATCTTCTTCAACGTTCACGATCCGGCGCCTCACGGCGGCTTCCTGGTCCTGCCTGTTGTCGAGAACGGTCCGCTGTGGGTCCTCGCGATCCTCATCGGCGCTGTGGTCGGTGGCATCCTGTTCGTGGCCTTCAAGAAGTACGACTTCGAGAAGAATCAGAAGGCCGCTCCTGTAGCCAAGCCCGTTGAGGCCCCCAAGGCCGCTGCCGTCGAGGCCCCCAAGGCCGAGGCTGCCGACTTCGTGAAGGTCGAGAATGTCTTTGCCGCCGAGGACTTCGCTTCTCGTGACGAGGCTCTGAGCTTCGTTTCCAACCAGGCCGTCAAGGCAGGTATCGCCAGCGACGCCGACGCCGTGATGAACGCCTTCCTGGCTCGCGAGGCCGAGGGCACCACGGGCATGATGGAGGGCTTCGCCATCCCGCATGCCAAGTCCGACGCCATTACCGAGGCTGCCGTCATCGTCGTTAAGGACGAGTCCGGCGTGACCGGTTGGGACACCATGGACGGCGCTCCCGTTAACGTGGCTATCGCCCTGCTCATCCCGGGTGCCCAGGCTGGCACCACGCACCTCAAGATCCTGTCCAAGGTCGCCGAGGCGCTCATGGACGAGGACTTCCGTGCCACCGTCAAGGGTTCCACCGACGCCGCCGAGATCGCCAAGACGATCAACGCCCGCCTGGTCTAATCCCCCAGCCCGCGAATAACATCGCCCCCTGTATATAAGGCGGAGTCCCTCTCCAGGGCCTCCGCCTTTTTCGAATCAGAGAACGCATCGGTTATCCCATCAGCCAGAATGCCTTTCAGCCGACATTACTCTGGACCGACCGTGTTTCCGCAGCTTGCTCGCCCACAGGGGCCCGTGCGCGGCCTGTGAGATTTATTGCGAGTTCCGCTCGAGCCGAAGAGCACTTAATGTGCTCTTCGTGCGAGCAGGACTGTAGAGCAGGAAATCTCACAGGCCGCGCACGGGCCCCTGTGGGCGAGCAAGCGGACGACAAACACATCCGTCCAATAATTCGTGCGAAACATAATGAAAAACAGTTTGATGTGAGTTAATATAAACAACGTCGTGAATATGGCTCCTGTCGCATGGTCGACAGGGGTTAAACACAAAAAAGGAGTCAATTATGGTTTCTGAGAAGGCTACCCTCGTTAATCCTCAGGGTCTTCACATGCGTCCTGCTGGCCTCTTCGCCTCCACCATGGGCAAGTACGCCTGCGACGTGACGGTCGTCACCCCCGAGAAGGAGGTCAACGGCAAGTCCCCGATGGCCCTCATGGCTGCTGGTATCCCCTGCGGCACCGAGGTCGAGGTCAAGTGCGACGGCGCTGACGAGGCCGAGGCTCTGGCTGCTGCCATCGAGCTCATCAAGAGCGGTCTTGGCGAGTAGAACTCAAACGGGTCGCATGTTGAACAACTAAGTTCATATTTGGGAGCGCAGTGACCTGTTTTAAGGTAGCTGCGCTCTTTTGTCATGGATATGGCAAAACGCTTTATCACATGACACGGAGAGAGGAATGGGAATGTATCAGGGAGTCAACGCTTCCGAGGGCATCGGTATCGGCACCGTCATGGTCGCCGTCGATCCCGACTTGACGTTTGAGCCGCATGAGGTTGCTGATTCGGCAGCAGAGAAGGAGCGCTATCAGTCCGCTCTTTCGGTCTTCTGCGAGAAGACCCAGGCTCAGGCCGACCACATGAAGGAGACGGTGGGCGAGGCCGAGGCCGAGATCATGAGCGGACACATTGTCCTGGCTCAGGACCCGGGCATGACCGACGCCATCAACGCCGCCATTGACGGCGGCACCTGCGCCGAGCAGGCGCTCATGGACACCTCGACCATGTTCGAGAACATGTTCCTGTCCATGGACGACGAGATGTTCCGTCTGCGCGCGGCCGACATCGCCGACATCCGCACCGGTATTCTGGCCGAGCTGCTGGGCAAGGAGGTCGTCGACCTCTCCGTCCTGCCCGAGAACACCGTCGTTGTCGTGCACGACCTTACGCCGTCCATGACCGCCACGATCGATAAGGCCCACGTTGCCGGTATCGTCACCGAGACCGGTGGCCGCACGTCGCACTCCGCGATCATCGCGCGCGCCCTCGAGATCCCGGCTGTCCTTTCGGTTTCCAACAGCTGCACCGCGCTGCGCAACGGCATGACCGTTGTCGTCGACGGTGGCAAGGGTATCGTCGAGGCCGATCCCAATGAGGAGACGCTCGCCGCCTACACCGCCAAGGCCGAGGCCTTCGCTGCCGAGAAGGCGGCCCTCGAGGCCTTCCGCGGCAAGCCGTCCGTTACTGCCGATGGCATCAAGAAGATCATCGCCTGCAACATCGGTAACCCCGATGACGTGCCCAACGCGCTCGATCACGACGCCGAGGCCATTGGTCTGTTCCGCTCCGAGTTCCTGTTCATGGACTCTGCTGAGCTTCCTTCCGAGGAGGAGCAGTTCAACGCCTACCGCAAGGTCGCCAGCGCGCTCAAGGGCGCTCCGGTCATCATTCGTACGCTTGATGTGGGCGGCGACAAGGAGATCCCGTACCTGCACATGGTCAAGGAAGACAACCCCTTCATGGGCTTCCGCGCCGTGCGTTACTGCCTGGCCAATCCCGACCAGTACAAGGTCCAGCTTCGCGCTCTGCTGCGCGCCAGCGCCTTCGGTGACGTCAAGATCATGATCCCGCTCGTCACCTGCGTCGAGGAGGTCGTGGCTGTCAAGGAGCTCGTCGAGCAGTGCAAGGCCGAGCTGACCGAAGAGGGTCGCAAGTTCAACGAGAACATCGAGGTCGGCATCATGGTTGAGACGCCTGCCGCCTCTCTCCTCGCTGACCGCCTGGCCAAGGTCGCCGACTTCTTCTCCATCGGCACCAACGACCTGATCGGCTACACCATGTGCGCCGACCGTGGCAACGACACCATCTCCAACCTGTACCAGGTGTACTATCCCGCCGTGCTCCGCTCGCTCAAGAACATCATTGAGAGCGGCGTGAAGGCCGGCATCATGGTCGGTATGTGCGGCGAGGCCGCTGCCGATCCGCTGCTTGAGCCGCTGCTGATCAGCTGGGGCCTGGAGGAGTTCTCGATGAGCGCTCCGTCGATCCTGCGCGCCCGCAAGACCATCAGCCAGTGGACCAAGGCCGAGTGCGACGAGCTCGCCGAGAAGGCGCTCGCCTGCAACACCGCCGCCGAGGTCAAGGCACTGCTCGAGTCCGCAGCTCGCTAATTTGGTATCAGAGGTAACCGCGTGGTTGGAATGGGCCGGCCACGCGGCCCTCACATATACAGGGGGTACTGTAAATGTTCTACACGCTAACCGCTAACCCGGCTGTCGACATGACGGTTTCGAGCTCCCCGCTCGAGCCCGACGAGAACGTCCGCACCGGCTCGGCCAGCTACACGGCTAACGGCAAGGGCCTCGATGTGTCCTTCGCCTTTAAGAAGATGGGCGTCGACACCGTCGCGCTCGGCTTCTTCGCCGGATTCACGGGCAAGTTTATCGTCGAGGAGGTCATGAACCTGGGTTGCCTGTGCCGCCCGGTCTGGACCGACGGCATCACGCGTATCAACACCTACGTCAACGATGGCCAGCACGAGTACGGCATCCTGAACCCCGGCGCCCCGATTACGCCGGAGCACCAGAAGGAGCTCTACAACATCCTGGACACCGCGGGCGATCTTGAGTGCCTGATCGTCTCCGGTTCCGTGCCTCCCAAAGCTACGCCCGACTTCCTGGCTCAGGTCATGGAGCACGCTCAGGCTCGTGGCGCTGATGTCGTCCTGGACCTGTCCTCCGACAAGCTCAAGGAGCTCGCTCACAAGAAGCCGCTGCTCATCAAGCCGAACCATCACGAGATGAAGGCCATCTTCGGCGTGCCGGTCGACACCGACGACGAGGTTCGTGTCGCCATGAAGATGGCTCACGACGCTGGCGTTCAGAACGTGCTGCTCACCCGTGGTAGCCGCGGCGACGCTTACTTCTCCAACGGCGAGGACATCTGGTACGCCAAGCGTGAGTTCAACATCAAGCTGGTCTCTTCCGTCTGCGCCGGCGACTGCACCCTCGCTGCGTTCCTGCACAAGTGGTACAGGGATCGCGACAACGTCGAGGAGGCCATGAAGCTCGCTATGGCCACCGGCGCCAACGTTGCCGAGTCCGTCGGCATTGGCGACTTTGGTCACGTCGACGAGTACAGCAAGCGCGTTGCTGTCCGCAAGCTCGATCGTCAGTAATCGAAACGCGACATATTCGTGCACATGCGGCGCCCCGGTTTCGGCCGGGGCGCCTTTTTTGTTCCGTCATGGGGGAGAGATGTTCTGCCGTACTTCATCGCTTCCACACCGTTCGCCGAGTTGTCCTAGCCTTTTACCGATGGGTGGAATATACTTTCATCAACACGTTGCTTCGTGAAAGGAACATTCATGATTTACACGCTCACTGCAAATCCTGCCATTGATTACAACATCGCCTGCGACGGCCTTGACGCCAACACCGTCACGCGTACCCGCAATGCCGTCTACACGCCCAACGGCAAGGGCCTCAACGTCTCGTTTACGCTTGACCACTACGGTGTCGACACCACGATCTTGGGTTTCTTCGCCGGCTTCTCGGGTGAGTTTATCGTTAAGGGCGCCGAGGCCCTGGGCGTGCCCGTCAAGCCCGTGTGGACCGACGGCATCACGCGCGTCAACGTGTTCCTCAATGCCGGCCCCGACACCGAGTACAACATGGTCAACGCCGGTGCCGCCATCAACGAGGCTAACGAGCAGGAGATGTTTGAGCTCATCGATTCGCTCGATGACATGACCTGCCTGGTCATCAGCGGCTCGCTGCCTCCCAACACTTCCGAGGGCTTCTTGGCCGAGGTCCTGCGCCGTGTCAAGGCCAAGGGGGCCGAGTTCGTCCTCGACATCTCGAGCCATCAGCTGGCAGACCTCATTGCTCTGGAGCCACTGCTGATCAAGCCCAATGACGATGAGCTGCTCGACATCTTTGGCATTAAGGTGAGCGGTGGCGACGATGAGTCCGTCAAGGGCGCTATGGCCGAGCTTCATACCAAGGGCGCCAAGAACGTGCTGCTGACCCTTGGTGGCGCCGGTGCGTACTTTTCCAACGGCGAGCACATCTGGTTTGCCAACCGCACCTTTGAGGTCAAGCTGCTGTCGACGGTGTGCGCCGGCGATTCCTCGCTCGCTGCCTTCCTGTCCGTGTGGCACGACGCCCCCGAGCGCGTCGAGGACGCTCTGCGCCTTTCGATGGCTACCGGCGCCAACGTGGTCGAGTGCCCGGGTCTGGGCGACTTTGCCAAGGTGGACGAATACAAGAAGAACATCGAAGTTCGCCAGGTCTGCTAGTTTCGGCACCTCGCCTGAATAGTTCGATTAATTCGCATCCGTCTTAAACCAAGACGGATGCGTTTTTGTTTATCGGACTTGCGTGTGCAGTAGAGGCTGTTTCTTGCTAGACTTCTTGCAGATGCAATCGATAGCCAATTTGATAGTCGCAGGAGGCCATAGGCATGTGCAATGTTTCGCTCAACGGTACGCAGCCGACCGATGCCTCCATCCGTGTCCTACGCGCGCTTGAGGCGGCTGGTCTTGAGGCTTGGTACGTAGGCGGTTGGGTACGTGATGCCCTGATGGGGCGCCCCAGCCACGATGTGGACATGTGTTGCAGCGGCCTGTGGCAGGAGTCCAAGGCGGCGCTCGAGGCGGCTGATATTGCCGTGGTTGAGTCGGGCATTAAATTTGGCGGAATCACGGCTATTTCCGATGGCGAGCGTATCGAGGTCACCACGTACCGTCTGGATGGCTTTTACACCGATGGTCGCCATCCCCAGAGTGTGGAGCGTGCCGCCTCGCTCGAGGACGATCTGGCGCGCCGCGACTTTACCGTCAACGCTATGGCCTGGCATCCCGAGCGCGGGCTTGTCGACCGCTACGATGGCCAGGGTGACTTGGAGCGCAAGCTGATTCGCGCTGTCGGCGATCCCAGGCGTCGCTTTAACGAGGACGCCCTGCGCATGTTGCGTGCGGTGCGCTTTGCCTGCCGCCTGGACTTTTTGATTGAGCCCGAGACTAAGCGCGCGCTTGCCGAGTGCGCGCCGCTGCTCGATGCCGTGGCGCGTGAGCGTGTGGGTATTGAGCTCGAGGGCATTCTTTCAACCGGTCATGGGGGAGACGCGATGCTCCGCTATCCCGAGCTCATCTGCGCCGCCGTGCCCGAGTTGGCAGCGGGTCGCGGGTTTGATCAACGCAGTGTCTATCATGCGTTTAACGTCTACGAGCATATCGCCCGTGTGCTGACGGTGGCGGGGGAGCTCGCGCTGTGTGACGGCGTCGCGCCCTCGTCGAGCCTTATGTGGGCGGCGTTTTTGCACGATGTGTCCAAGCCCGAGTGCTTCACGGTCGATCACGCCGGCAGCGGACACTTCTACGGTCATCCAGAGCTCGGCGCCAAGAAGGCGCGCGTCATTATGGATCGCCTGGCGCTCTCGCACGACTTGGTGCGCGACGTGTGCCTGCTCATCAAATACCATGACAAGCCGCTGCGCCCCGAGCGTTCCTGTTTGCTCAATATGATGCGCTTGCTTTCGGGCGAGGGTTTCGACACTCCGCGTTTGATTGACGAGCTCATGGACCTTAAACGTGCCGATACGCTGGGCAAGGCGCCGTCTTGCTTCTATTACGTCGAGACGATCGAGGAGATGCGCGCGCTGGCGCACGAGCTGCTGAAGGCGGGGGAGCCCTATACGCTCAAGATGCTCCCCATCAACGGCGGCGACTTGATCCGTGCCGGCGTTAAACCGGGACCCGAGCTAGGCCAGCTACTCAACGCCGCCCTCGACGCCGTGATCGAAGACAACATTCCCAACGATCGCGAAGCTCTTTTGGTCCATCTCAACTTGAATTAGCTACCCAGTTTACCTGCGTGTTTCATAACCTGCCGACAATTTTTCGGCAATTTGGAATTTCTTCTTGCGCTGACGTTTTTTGTCCCGTAATATATTTCCTCGCAGCACGGCAGTGCAGATGTCATGTGGCCCGTTCGTCTAGCGGTTTAGGACGCCGCCCTCTCAAGGCGGAGATCACCAGTTCGAATCTGGTACGGGCTACCACGCATCTGATACCCGGACTTCCCATGGAAGGCCGGGTTTTTTATTTTAAACAACCGTCTGCAATTCCCGTTTGAACCAGAGCTTTGCGTTCTGTCTATGGTCCTTGCGGGTACAATATCCAAGATATTTTGACTGTTAGAAGGAGTCTCATGACGGAGTCCTCTCAGCATACGTCTAAGCCCCAGGTCGAGGTTGAGGCCTCGGGCGGAGATGACAATAAGAGCGCACGCCGCGGTGCCATCTTTATCGGCGTCGTGCTGGTGGGTTATATCGTCTATCTGGTGGTAACCGGGCAGATGGGGCAGTTCTGGGCCGCTATGTCGAGCGTCCAGGCGTCATGGCTCGTTGTCGCGTGTCTTTGCATGTTCATGTATCTGTTCTTTGGCATTGTGGCCTATGCGATCGCTGTCTGGCTCGACCCCAATTCACCCGTTGGCATTCGCGACCTGATCTCGGTCGAGGCGAGTGGCATCTTCTTTGGCAACCTCACACCTATGATGATGGGCTCGACTCCTGCTCAGATCTACCGCCTGACCAAAGCGGGCCAAAATGTCGGCGAGGCCGGAGCCACGCAGTTCACGCGCTTTATCGTGTACCAGTTTGGACTCGTTGCCTGGGGCGCTATCCTACTGCTTGCTCGCATGCCGTTTTTTGCCGAGCGCTATGGCGACATGACGCTGCTGTGCGTCTTTAGCTTTGGTGGGCACTGCTGCATCTTGCTTGGCATCTTCGCCGTCGCGCTCATGCCTAAGACCGTCACGCGCGTCGCCCATTGCATCATCAATTGGCTCGAGCGCATTGGTGTCTCGGCCACTAAGATTGAGGGTTGGCGCACGTTTGTCGATGGCGAGATCTACTCCTTCTCCGAGAAGTTTAAGCTTTCGGCCGGACATTTTTCTTCCATGCTGCTCACCGTGTTTATCACTATGCTGCAGCTCGCGTTTTTCTATCTGGTTCCGTATTTCCTGATGCTTGCCTTTGGCCACCACGAGGTCGACTTTTTCTCGGTCATGGCCGCGAGCGCCTTTGTCCAGCTGTTAAGCTCTGCGGTTCCCTTGCCCGGTGGAACTGGTGGCGCTGAGGGCGGCTTTGCATTGTTCTTGGGTCATTTCTTCGGTTCGGCTTCGACCGCCGGCTATCTGCTGTGGCGTCTCATTACGTTTATTGCGCCTACCATTTTGGCTGCGCCCCTGCTGGGACTCAAGAGCGCCCACAACGAGAGCATCCATGCGCGCTGGGATCGCGTGATGCGCAAGCTCGGCCGCACGCCTCAGACGCCCTCTGCGCCCACTAAGCCGCACCCCACGAATGCTGTTACCGTTGATCCCAAGAAGCACGCTCAGAAGGCTTCTGGGACCGCAAAGCCGGCTCATAAGGCCTATGTGCGTCAGACAGGAGACGGTATTCGCGTATCTCCGTCGGCACTCAATAAGAAGAAGCACCCTAAGTCGCAGTAGGGCAGTCGTGCGTTCTTCATGATGCGAGGCATATTTGTGCTGTATGGGGGATAATCCTCTTACGTAGATTATCTCTCATCTGTTGATGAATGCTCGCATATCGAAGGGACACGCCCATGGCAACCAGCAAACCGCGTCTTGATCGTCGCATCGTTCGCAGCCGTAATGCCATCCTTTCGGCTTTCGAGCGCCTGCTCATGGAAAAGCCGCTGGCAGACATTACGGTGAGTGCTATTGCGCGCGAGGCCAATGTCGACCGCAAGACCTTTTACGTTCACTTTGGTACGGTTGACGGCCTGCTCGATGCCATTGCCGTCGATGTGGTGGAGATGATTGTCGACTCGGTCGAGAAAACGCTTGCTTCAATGGACGGCGACACCAACGAGCGCGCTCTTGGCGCGGCGGCGACCTTCTTTAAAACCGTTAACGAGGCACTGTGCAACAACTTGGTGCTTAATCGTCAACTTATCGAGAACATTCCGCTCGATGATTTTATGGCTCGTCTTCGTGCGCCGCTCGAGCACGAGATTGCCGAGCGCGATCTGCTGCCTCAAGGTCTCAAGGACGAGATGTTCGACTACTATCTGGCGTTTTTGCTGTCGGGTATTATCGGTATCTATCGCACATGGGCATTGTCTGATGGCTCGGTTCCTATCGAGCGCGTCTCGGAGGTTGCCAACGACCTCACGCTCAACGGCCTTTCGAGTCTGGAATCTCGCTTGGATTAGGCCTAGTTGGGCTCGTCGGCGTGGAAATTCCTGTTCACGAGGTTCTCCGGCGCCTTGGAGACCTCGCCGGCGTAGGAGCTGTAGCCTGAGGATCCTTAAAAAAGTCCAGTTTATCCTTCCCACTCCAATTGGGAATCCTCCGATGCGCCTTCGCACGCTCGCATGACCTCGATACCATGCGAGCGTGCGTACTCGACGAGCTCTGCGTTGCGGGCGTTTATGGTGCCGAAGGCGGCGGGGCACACGATAAGGCGCGCGCAGTGGACGAGGAGCTCTTTGGCGCGGGCTATGGTTTTATCCCCGATCGGCTCGAAGGCGCGCTCGGCCACGCATTCCGTCGCCAGGTCGCGCGCGAGCTCGCAGTCGATGTCCCCTTCGTGCAGAATGCCCGCGTAGAACGCCTTGCCCTGCCGGATGAGCTGGCGAAACACAGCTGACCCCGTACCTGCGCCGGCGATGACGAACGTGTGCGCATCGCCGTGTGGGCGCCCAATTTCCACGCTGCCTAAGCGCTCGTTGAAGGTGCCATGTTGAAGGCCGTAGAGCTCGCCAATCGTCTCGCGCGTGAATATGTCCTCGGGTGCGCCGGCGCGGAAGACCCGGCCGTCCTTCACGCAAATCACCTTGTCGGCGCTTTTCTGCGCGAGCTCGATTTCGTGGATGGACATGATGACAGCAACATTCCGCGATTTCGCAAGGTGGCGAAGTATTCGCAGCAGGTCGATCTGGTAGCGGATATCGAGATACGACGTGGGCTCATCGAGCACGAGCACACGCGGATCCTGCGCGATGGCGCGTGC
This sequence comes from Collinsella aerofaciens, assembly GCF_040926265.1. Taxonomy (GTDB): domain Bacteria; phylum Actinomycetota; class Coriobacteriia; order Coriobacteriales; family Coriobacteriaceae; genus Collinsella; species Collinsella aerofaciens_BB. Next base: position 79,908 of record NZ_JBCOIL010000003.1, read on the forward strand.
GAGCATGACGCGCTGGCGTTGCCCGTCGCTTATCTGCATGAAGTCGCGCTCGGCGAGCCCTTCCACATGTGCGGTTTTCATGGCCTCGTCGACCCGATTATGGTCATCGGGCGTGAGTGTGCCCATTCGCCCGGTGTAGGGATGCCTTCCCGCCTCTACGATATCGCGGCAGGTGAGGAGCTCGGTCCGGGGGCGATCTGTCAGCATAACGGCAAGGTTCCTTGCGAACTCCGCCGTCTTCCATCGGGAAATCTCTCGCCCGTCGAGCTCGACCGTGCCGGCATGCGGTGCCAGATGGCGTGTGATTGTTTTCAAGATGGTCGACTTGCCCGAGCCGTTCGGCCCGATGAGCGCCACGACGTCGCCCGCGCGAACCTCCAGATCGACGCCTTCGACTACGACCTTCTTGTCGTAACCCGCCGACAGGTCGCTTATGCGGAAAAGCGGCGCTCCGTCAGCCTGCGTTTCGACCGGGGTTTCGAGGTTCGACTCCCCTCCGAGCGTTTTGGGCTGCGGCACGAATTTCCCCATCTACCTCACCCGCTTCTTCAACATGAGTGCGATAACCACCGGCGCGCCGAAGATGGCGGTGACGGCGCTGATGGAAAGCTCGACGGGGGAGAACAGCGTGCGTGCGATCAAATCGCAGCCCGCGCAGAAGATGGCGCCTCCCAAGAAGCACGCAGGAATCACGCGGATGGGCTTCGACGACTTCAGCGCCGACTTAACGAGATGCGGAACCGCGATGCCTACGAACGACACCGGACCAGCGAACGCGGTCACGCAGGCGGAGAGCATGCTTGCTAGAAGGACGAGCACCACGCGGAAGCGTGCGACGTTCACGCCGACGCTTTTTGCGTAGGCTTCTCCCAGCTGGAAGGCGGAAAGGGGCTTCGATATCGCGAATACGCATGCGCTCACGGTGATCACCACGACCGCGATGACCGCGACGTCGTCCCAGCTCGAACCCGAGAAGCTACCCAAAGACCAGTTGTGCAGGTTCACGATGGACTGGTCGTCGGCGAAGGCGATGAGGAAGTTCGTCGCCGCCGAGCAGATGTATCCCACCATGACGCCCGCCACGATGAGCATGGCCATGGAACTTATGCGCCGTGCGATGAGGAGCACGAAGCCGATGGTGATAAGCGATCCCAGAAACGCTGCGGCCACCATGACCGGCGAGGACATGGCCTGGTTCGCGCCCAGAAGCACGATCATCGTAAGCGCGACGACGAACTTTGCGCCCGAGGAGACGCCCAAGATGAACGGGTCGGCGATGGGGTTGTTGAAAAACGTCTGTAGCAGGAACCCGGAGAGCGAAAGTGCCCCGCCGAGAAGCACGGCTGAAAGCACGCGTGGCAGGCGAATCTCCCAGATGACTTGACTTTCCATGGAATTGGCCGCGCCGCCCGAAAGGATTCCGGGGATGTGGTCTGCGGGCACGAGCACGCTCCCGATGCACAGGTTGGCCCCGACGAGCACGATGAGGGCAACAGCGAGCAGCGCCGTCACGACGCGACACCGCGCGGCGCGCCCCGATTCGTCGTATGTCATGGAAAGTCGACTTTTCATGGTGCTAGCCGAGCTTCCTCAGATAATGGAAGTCGCTCGCGTCATCGCCGGTGAACGCCCCGTGCAGTTCGTCGATAATGTCGGCGGTAGAAGTCATCTGCTGGTACATGTCGGCGCTTGTGACCCAGACGTTGCCGTTCTTCACGGCTTTGAACTGCGACAATAGCGCGTTTTTGCCTACGAAGTCGTTCAAGGTGGCAACCGATTCGTCGATGGTGCCGTTGTAGACGATGATGTCGGCATCCTTCGCCGTCGCGTAGAAGCGCTCCATTTCGAGCGTTACTGACGAACCTGACGTCGACGCCGTCTGCGCGTCATCGAGCGCGTAGTTGCCGCCTGCAAGCTCGATCATCTGCGCCACGTAGTCGCCCGCCCGCCGCGTGACGGCGGCCCCGTTTGAGTTAATGTAGAAATACGCCACGGTTTTACCTGACGACGCGAGCTCCGACGTTTGCTCGACGCGGGCCTTCTGCTCGTTGAACAGGTGCGCGGCCTCGTCTTCCTTGTCGAACAGGACGCCGAAAAGCTTAATCCACTCGACGCGCCCGAGTGCTTCGGGCTCGCTCGACGACTGTTCGGTGAGCACGACGAGCCCGAGTTTCTGCAGCTTTTCCTTCACATCGGGTGCGTGGTTGATCATGGTGTTCTCGATGGCGAGCGTGCAGCCCGAGGCCGATATTCGCTCGTAGTCGGGCGCGCTGTACTTGCCGCCGTAGGCGATCGCCCCACTTTCGAGTGCGCTTTTGAAGCCCGCGACCGAGCAATCGTCGGCCTTCGTGCCCGACATGATGATATTGTCGTTCGCATCGAGCGCGTCGACCAGGCACATCGTCGCCGACGACACGAGGTACACCTTGTCGGCGGGGCGCCTTATGACCGCGATGTCGGAGCTCAACCCATCAGGTACCTTCGCATCCTGCGGCACCACGAGGAAGCGCTCCCCGTTCGAAATGCAGATAAGCCGCAGGCCGCCTTCGAACTCGTCGACAGTGAAGTGCTCGGCGTATTCAAGCTGAAGCGTCCCCGTCGGCTTCCAGCCGCAGCCCAAATCGGCGTTGTGGAAGTCGGCCGCGGCGCTTGAAGCCGTTCCCGCAGGGGAGCCGCCGCTTGCTTCGTCGCCCGATTTCTCCTTCATGGTGGATGAGTCGAAGTGGATCGTGTAGTCGATGGTGTGCGGCGTCGACATGGCGACGGTCTCGGCCGACACGGCGATGTCCTCGTCGAGCGTGACGGGTATCTCGAACGTGGAGTTGCCGCCGTCGTTTACGGGCGCGTAGTCCACGCCGTCGACGGTCATCTTGTCGTAGTTCGAACTCGACCAGGTGATGGTCGCGGTGTAGGTGTCGCCATCCTTCACAATTGTGGTTGGTGAGGCGATGCTTGCGCGCCCTGACCCGCCGGAAAGCGAGACGCTCACAGTGTATTCCTGAGAGCCCGTCGTGCCACCGGTCGCGTTCGGGCTCGCACTGCACCCCGCGAAGGGAAGCGCGAGCAGGGCGACGAGAACGCAGGCGATCGCGCGCGCCGCGATGCTGTGGCGCTTCCTGTTTTCCCCCTTGGGAAGAATCGACCGCATGGCGTTACTTCAGTGCGTCGGCGCGCAGATCGACGCCGGCGGATTCGAATACGAGCGTGCGGTCGTACCACCGCTCCCTTTTAATGCTCCACGCGGCACAGGCGGTGTCCTCGTCGAGCGCTTCAACGGGCACGTCGTAGGTGTACTTGCCTTCCGCGTTTTCCACATAGGGGATGAAGTCGGCCTCGCTCGCGGCGGCAGCCTCGTCGCCCGTGCCCATGAAGAGCTTGCCGTAGCCCGTGCCGGAAAGCGTCATCACGCAGTGCATGGAGCCGTTTTCCACGATGAGCTGGGCGTCCACAATCCTGAACATGTTCGAGCTGGAATCTACGGTGATCGGATAGGTGCCGTCGGCCACCTTGTCGGCGGTGATGGGGGCAGCGCTTGCGCCCTCGGGCGCATCGGCCGCCTGTTCAGTTTTTTCCTGGGAATCGGCATCGCTTGCCTTTGCGCTGTCGATTGAATTTCCGCCGCAGCCGGCGAGCGAGAACGCGAAAAGCGCCGCCGACAGGGCGAAGGCGAGGGTTTTCTTCAACATGGAGGGGTTCCTTTCAATCGCTTCGACCGCCCGCGCCGTGCGGTGGGCGGGCGGGATGCGAATGCAACGGGCATGCGCCGTCAGTCGGGGAAGGCGCATGCCCGTTGCACGGAGACGCGACCGGCGCCCCCGTGCGCGGCGAGTTTACAGCTTGGCGATGGCGTCGTCCACGTGCGAGACGTAGATTTCGTCGACCGCGACGTTCTGTCCCAGACCCTGGAGCAGGCACGTCACTTCGAAGCCGGCGGCCACGAACTTCGCAGCCCAGCTGTCGGGGTCGGTCTCGTCTGCCATGTCGTTGTTCGCGTGGTCGCCCGCGACCACCATGAACGGCGCGAGCACGGCCTTCTTGTAGCCTGCGGCGCTCGCGGCGGCGATAACATCCTCGCAGGTCGGTTCAGCCTCGACGGTGCCGACGAAGAACTGCGTCAAGCCCTCGTTCTTAAACACTTCCTGCATCTTGGCATAGTCGGCGTTGGAATCGGCTTCGGTGCCGTGACCCATGAGGCACAGCGCCGTCTTGCCGTCGTCGAAGGACGCCATGTTCTCCTTAATGGCTGCGGCCACCTTCTTGTAGTCGTCGTCGGAGGTGAGCAGCGGGTCGCCGAGCGAGATTTTGTCGAACTTGTCGGCGTACTTGTCGAGCTCGTCTTTCACGTCGGTGTATTCCAGGCCACCCATGAGATGCGTCGGCTGCACGACGATTTCCTTCACGCCGTCTTCCACGCAGCGGTCGAGCGCTTCGGTCATGTTGTCGATCGTGATGCCGTCGCGCTTCTTCAGCTTGTCGATGATGATCTGCGCGGTGAAGGCGCGGCGGATGTCGTAGTCCTGCCAGTACTTCTCGCGGATAGCGTCTTCGATGGCGCCGATGGTGATGTGGCGCGAGTCGTTGTAGCTCGTGCCGAAGCTCGTGACGAGGATGACCGGCTTCACGGCCTTCTCCTTTTCACTCGATTTCTCGGAACTCGCGGAGGTGTTGGAGCAGCCCGCGAGCGCGACTCCGGCGAGCGCGAAGGCTCCGGTTGCTGCGGCGCCCATGAAGCCGCGGCGTGACATCTGGTCGGACATGGTTTTTCCTTTCCTCGGTTTGCCGGTCCCCCGGCGACAGTTGCTTGTCGGCACAAGCGAAAGAAAAGCGCACCCCTCGGGGTTCACAAGGAGCTAACGCCACGGCGATGCCGTGAGGAAAAGGCGAAGCAGTCTGGCTTGGGGCGCGAGGCGGTTCGCCCGCGCGTCCTATACAGTAATGTCCCTTGCCCAGGATTCCCACCTGGTTCCCTCCGCAAGCCAGCGCGGGCTGTGCGGGCGCCGCGCCGGTCATTTCCTTTTATCCGATTGTCATATGCTCGTTGCCGAAACTTTTACTATGATAGTGGGCGCTTGTGAACGTGTCAAAGCCAGGGCGGGCGGCATTGCGCCTCCTGCCTGCGTATTTGCGCCGATTGCCGCCACAGGCGCCGTTTTTTGCCCGCTGCGCGAATGGCGGCGTAAACGGTTGCGATGAGAAACGGGAAGGGAAGGCTCGGATGATTCATATCGTTGGAGCAGGTTCGGGCGCCGCCGACCTTATCACGCTGCGCGGGGCGCGTCTTCTGCGCGCGGCCGACGTGGTCGTTTGGGCGGGAAGCCTTGTGAACCCCGAGCTGCTCGCTGAGTGCAAGGAATCCTGCATCGTCTACGACAGCGCGCACATGACCTTGGAGGAAGTGCTCGACGTGATGTGCGCGGCGGATGCGCGGGGCGAGGAGGTGGTGCGCCTGCACACGGGCGACCCGTGCCTGTACGGCGCCATCCAGGAGCAGATGGACGCACTCGACGCGCGCGGCGTGGACTACGAGGTGGTGCCCGGCGTGTCGAGCTTTTGCGGTGCCGCGGCGGCGCTTCGCCAGGAATACACGCTGCCGGGAATCAGCCAGTCGGTCGTGATCACGCGGCTTTCCGGACGTACCCCCATGCCCGCGGGCGAGGGCATGCGCACCATGGCGGAAAGTGGCTCGACTATGGTCATCTTCCTGAGCTCGGGTATGCTCGCCGAGCTTTCCGCCGAGCTTTTGGCCGCGGGCCGCAGCTCCGACGAGCCGGCCGCGCTCGTGTACAAGGCGACCTGGCCTGAGGAGCGCGTGGTGCGATGCACAGTGGGCACGCTCGCCGATGCGGGCGCGCGAGAGGGCATCGACCGCACGGCGCTCGTGGTGGTGGGCCGCGTGCTCGGAGCTCGCGGCGGGTTTTCGCACAACGGCGCGCAAGCAGAGTCGTACGAGCGCAGCAAGCTTTACGACCCTTCGTTTGCCACGGGGTATCGGAAGGCGAGCAGCTAGCGTGGCCTTCGAGCACTACATATATACCGGGACGACCCGCCTGCGCTGCGGCTACACCACGGGGAGCTGCGCCGCGCTCGCGGCGAAGGCGGCCTGCGAGATGCTTTTGTCACGAAAGCCCGTCGGCCTCGTGTCGATCGTCACCCCCGGCGGGCTGCCCGTCGAGACGGACGTGGTCGACGCATGCATCCGCGAGGGGTGCGCCCAGTGCGCCGTTCGAAAGGACGCAGGCGACGATGCCGATGTGACTGACGGCGTACTCGTGTACGCGCACGTGGAACATGCGGGGTCGGGCACGGGTGCTGCGGGCAGCAAGGACGTGCCCGCGCGCGAATCGGAAGTTTCCGTCGATGGCGGCGTGGGCGTGGGGCGCGTGACGTTGCCCGGGCTCGAGCAGCCGGTGGGGGCGGCCGCCATCAACGCGACGCCGCGCGCGATGATCACTTCGGCGGTGCGCGAGGTTTGCGCCGCGCACGGCTTTTCTGGAAATATTGCTGTGACGATTTCGGTACCCGAGGGCGTTTCCCTTGCCGAAAAGACCTTCAACCCGCACCTGGGGATAGAGGGCGGCATCTCCATCCTGGGCACGACGGGCATCGTCGAGCCTCGCAGTCTCGCTGCCTTGCGCGACAGCATCGAGCTCGAGATCCGGCAGCATGCGGCTATGGGGCGGCGCGGAGTCGTGCTCACGCCCGGCAACTACGGCGGGCAGTTCATCTCGGGGCATTTCCACCTAAACGGTGCGCCGGTGGTCTTCATCTCCAACTTTGTGGGCGATGCGATTGATTGCTGCGTTCGCGAGGGATTCACCAATGTCCTTCTTGTGGGACACATCGGCAAGTTGGTGAAGGTCGCGGGCGGCATCATGGACACCCATTCGCGTACCGCCGACTGCCGCGCGGAGATTCTGGCCGCCCACGCGGCCATGGCCGGCGCGGGCGCGAAGACCGTGCGCGAGATCATGTCGTCGGTCACGACCACGGTGGCGCTCGAGGTAATCGAGGCCGCCGGCGTGGGGGACGCTGCGCGCGCCTCGCTCGCTGCGGCAATCGAGGACAGGTTGCGCCGCCGCGCGGCGGGCGCATGCGACATCGCCGCGGTCGTGTTCGACGCGGAGCGCCGTGAGCTTTTCCGCACGTCGGGCGCCGATGCAGTTATCGGGGAATTGGGGGCGACGTATGAGTAAAGGCGTGCTGTATGGGGTGGGCCGCGCAATCGGCTGGCCAGGGACGAAGGTGGCTATGAAGGCGCGCCGCTCGCTTACGGACACGAAGCGCATCCTTCGCGAGGAGGGCACCTTCGACGGTGCCGAGCTCGTAGAGGACTGTGGGCTTCCGGGCGAGCGCATGTACCGCTTGCTCGACGATGTGCCCGATCGGGGCAGCTACTTCTCAACGATGGTGGTGCGCTAGATGAGGATTTCCTGCATAGCGTTCACTGAGAGGGGGTATGCGTTGGCGGAGCGCACCGCACGCGCGCTTTCCGATTGCGCGCAGACAGGTGAAGATGACCCTGGCTGGGACGTTTCCGTTTCGCGCGGATTCGGCGAGGGGAAGGCCGACCTGCGCGCATGGACGGCGCTCGCGTGGGAAGCGTCGGACGCGCTTCTGTTCGTGGGCGCGGCGGGCATCGCCGTGCGGGCGATCGCGCCGCATGTCGCCTCGAAGGCAACCGATCCCGGGGTTGTGGTGATTGACGAGGCGGGGCGCTTTGCCGTCCCGCTTTTGTCGGGGCATTTGGGCGGTGCGAACGAGCTTGCGCAAACTGTGGCACGCGTGGCAGGGGCCATCCCCGTCATCACTACGGCGACCGACGTCCGCGGCGTGTGGGCGGTGGATACGTGGGCGCGTTGTGCGGGGCTCGCCGTTTCGAATCCCGAGGCCATCAAGCGAGTGTCGGCGCGGCTGCTTTCGGGCGGGCGCGTGGCGCTCTATTCCGACATGCCGATTTCGGGACAGCCGCCTGAGGGGGTTGACATTGCGTCCGACCGCGCTCGGGCCGATATCGTCGTGTCGCCGTTCGCTGGCGCGAATGCAGGTGCGTCCGTTCGCGCGGCGGAGACACCGGGCGAGGTCGTGCCCGCCGGTGAAACGGGGAAGCCGGCGGGCGTTCGGGCGCAGACGCCTGCGCCCGAACCGCTTCGCCTTGTCGTGCCCTGCATCGTTGCGGGCATAGGGTGCCGTCGCGGTACGTGCGCCGAAGCGATCGGGGAGGCGTTTCTTCTCGCGTGCGGGCTGGCGGGCATCTCGCCTTCGGCCGTGCGCGAGGCGGCGACGATCGACGTGAAGGCGCACGAGGAGGGTCTGCTCGCCTTCTGCCGCGCGCGCAATATTCCGCTTGCGACGTATTCCGCAGATGAGTTGTCGCAAGTCGAAGGCAGCGTTTCACCATCTGATTTCGTGCGCGCGACGGTGGGGGTTGACAACGTGTGCGAGCGCGCGGCGCTCGCGGACGGGGGCAAACTTATCTTCCCGAAGCTCGCCCACGGCGGCGTGACCGTCGCGTTTTCCAAGGTAACTATCGAACTTTCGTTTAAGGAGCGGTGATGGGAAAGCTCTTCGTGGTGGGGATCGGCCCGGGCGGACCCGACGGCATGACGATTGCGGCCCGGTGCGCGCTCGAGGCGGCCGACATCGTTGTGGGGTACACGAAATACGTGGAGCTCGCGCTCGCCGCCGTGCCCGACGCGGCGCATCTCGCGACGCCGATGATGCACGAGGTCGAACGGTGCCGCCTGGCGCTTTCGCGCGCGCAGAGTGGAGAAGCCGTGGCGCTCGTGTGCAGCGGTGACGCGGGCGTGTACGGCATGGCGAGCCCCGTGCTGGAGCTTGCGGAGGACTACCCCGATGTAGACGTGGAAGTTATTGCCGGGGCCACCGCGGCTCAGAGCGGGTCGGCGGTGCTCGGCGCCCCGCTTGCCCACGACTTCGCGGTCGTGTCGCTCTCCGACCTGCTCACGCCATGGGAGGTCATCGAGCGCAGGCTCGCCGCCGTGGCGAGCGCCGACTTCTGCATCTGTTTGTACAACCCGCGCAGCAGAAAGCGCGCCGACAGGCTCTCACGCGCGGCGAAGATTATGCTCGAATGGAAGGCCCCCGACACGCTCTGCGGCTGGGTACGCAACATCGGGCGCGAGGGGCAGCAGTCGGGCATGTGCAGGCTCTCCGAGCTGGGGGAGTTCGACGCCGACATGTTCACCACCGTGTTCGTCGGCAACGCGGACACGAAGCGCATAGGCGGCCGTATGGTCACGCCGCGCGGGTATCGGGAGATTCCATGCGAAAGGTAACGATCATCGGGGCGGGGCCCGGAAACCCCGACTTGCTCTCGCGCGCGGCGCTTGACGCGATCGACATCGCCGACGTGGTCATCGGCGCTCATCGCGCGCTTGTCGGCATCGACGTGCCGCCCGACGTGGTGAGATGCGAGCTCGTGAAGACGGCGGACATCGTCGCCGCGCTCACCGATGCGGCGTCGTGGCAGCGCGCCGTGGTCGTGATGACGGGCGATGTGGGGCTGTTCAGCGGCGCGCGCCGCCTGGTGGAGGCGCTCTCCGGCGACGCGCAGGTGGACGTGCGCGTCGTTCCCGGCATAAGCTCAGCGTCGTATCTCGCCGCGCGCCTCGCGCGTCCGTGGCAGGATTGGCGCTTCGCGAGCGCTCACGGCGTGGCGTGCGACATCGTGGCCGAGGCCGAGCGCGCAGGTGAGCTCTTCCTCGCCACGTCGGGTGGGGAAGACCCCTCGCGGCTTTCGGGCGAGCTTGTGCAGGCGGGCTTCGGGGACGCGCGCGTGACGGTGGCCGAGCGCCTGTCGTACCCCGACGAGCGCATCACCTGCGCGACCGCAAGTGAAATCGCAGGTCAGACGTTCGACGACTTGAACGTGATGCTTATCGAGTTCGCAGGCGGCGCCGGGTCGCCTGCGGGCGCATCCCGCGCCGCGAGCTCCCGTTGGCCGTACGCTTCCTCGGGCATTCCCGACGAGCTCTTCATCCGCGGCGACGTTCCCATGACCAAGCAGGAGGTACGTGCCGTCGCGCTCGCGAAGCTGCGCCTTACCGCTACCGACACCGTGTGGGACGTCGGAGCCGGCACGGGGAGCGTGTCGATCGAGGCTGCACTCGTCGCGCGAGCGGGGTCGGTATGGGCGGTCGAGCGCAACGCGGCCGGCGTGCGGCTCATCCGAGAGAACGCGGATGCATTCGGGTGCGGCAACGTGCATGCGGTCCCCGGTGTCGCCCCCGAAGCGCTCGCGAAACTGCCCGTCCCCGACGCCGTGTTCGTCGGCGGGAGCGCGGGCGAGCTTCCCTCCATCGTGGAGGCGGCGCTCGAGAAGAACTCGCAGGTTCGCCTGTGCGTGCCATGCGTCACCGTTGAGACGCTCACCGAGGCGTGCGCGCTCCTCTCGGGTTCGCGCTTTAAGGGGTTCGAGGCGTGCCAGGTGTCGGCCGCCCGCGCCGAGGCTGTAGGCTCGCACCATCTTATGAAGGCGCAAAACCCCGTGTTCCTCGTCAGCGCGCGTGGTGCAGGTGGGGAAGGCGGCGCCCGGTGAGCACGACCATCCCGCGCTTCATGGTCGCTGCGCCCTCGAGCGGGAGCGGCAAGACGGTCGTAACGTGCGCGCTCCTGCGCACGCTCGCGCGCTGCGGCCTTGCATGCGCGGCCTTCAAATGCGGCCCCGACTACATTGACCCGCTCTTTCATCGCCGCGTCGTGGGTGCGCGCTCGGGCAACTTAGACGGCTTCTTCACCGACGCCCCGACGCTGCGCGCCCTGCTCGCACGCGGCGCTGCGGGCGCGGATGTCGCGGTGCTCGAGGGGGTCATGGGCTTCTACGACGGCATGGCGCCCGGCGTGGCCGATGCGAGCAGCTACCAGGTTGCGCGCGACACGGAAACGCCGGTCGTTTTAGTGGTGAACGGGCGCGGGGCGTCTTTATCGCTCGCCGCCGTAATCCGCGGCATCGCCGAGTTCCTGCCTTGTGCGAACGTGCGCGGCGTCGTGCTGAACAAGACGAGCGCCGCTGCCTGCGCCTACGCGGCGCCTGCGATCGAGAAGCACACGGGCGTCGCGGTTTTGGGGAATATCCCCGCCGACGAGGCGTTCTCGCTCGAAAGCCGGCATCTGGGGCTTGTGACCGCCGACGAGGTCGAGCAGCTCTCCGCGCGCATCGACAAGATGGCCGAGCTGGTGGAAAAGAGCGTCGACGTCGACCGCTTGCTCGAAATAGCGGCGACGGCACCCGATATCCGCGAGGAACCTTACCGGTTGGAGCCGATCGCGGGAGCGCGGCCCATCATCGCCGTCGCGCGTGACGAGGCGTTCTCGTTCTACTACGAGGAGAACCTGCGCGCGCTCGAGGACCTGGGTTGCGAGCTGGCCTTTTTCAGCCCCCTGTGTGATAGCGAGTTGCCCCAGGGGACAAGCGCCCTCTATCTGGGAGGCGGCTACCCGGAGCTCCATGCGCGGCAGCTCTCCGAGAACGCGCCGATGCGCGAGGCGGTGCGGCGTGCGGTGGAATCCTGCATGCCGACGGTCGCCGAATGCGGTGGGTTTCTGTACCTGCAGCGCGAAATCGCCGATAGCGAGGGGCGGCGCTGGCCTGTTGCGGGCGCCCTTGAGGGCGCAAGCGAGAACGGGGGAAGGCTGTTCCATTTCGGGTACGTGGATCTCACTTCCCAACGCGACGGGCTCTACGGGCCGCGCGGCACACGCATCCGCGCGCACGAGTTCCACTACTGGCAGTCCACCTGCCCGGGCGGCGACTTCTGGGCGCAGAAGCCCCGGCGCGACAAGGGCTGGCCGTGCATGACGACCACCCCGTCCCTGGTTGCGGGCTTCCCGCATGTGTACTATCCTGCGAACCCCGACGTTGCGCGCGCGTTCGCGTCTGCCGCAGCGTCGTTCGCAGAGAGGAGACGGCATGGCTGAAGCAACCGAAACCGCGCTTGCCTGCATCCGCGAGGAAGTCGAGCGCGCGTTCTCGTCGGCGCCGGGCGCCGTGCTCGAAGCCGCGCTCTCCCGGATCGCGCCCGCAGACGAGTGCGCCCGCGCCGCCGCGTACGCCGCGTGGGACTCCATCGCGCACCCCTTGGGGGGATTGGGCGACTTTGAAGACGCCGTCGCGCGTATCGCCGCAGCTCAGGGGAGCGCCGAGGTGGCCGAGTTTCCTCGTGCGCTCGCGGTATTCTTCTCCGACAACGGGGTTGTTGCCGAAGGCGTGTCGCAAAGCGGGCAAGACGTGACGCGAGCCGTTGCGCGCAACATGTGCGAGGGGGCCACGAGCGCCTGTCGCATGGCGGCGTTCGCGGGTGCCGAGGTCGTGCCCATCGACGTGGGTATGGCCCGGGGCATAGAAGACGCGCGCATGGTGCGCGCGAACGTGCGGCGGGGGAGCGGCAACATCGCGCACGGGTCCGCTATGTCTCGCGATGGGGCCGTGCGCGCGATCGAGGTCGGAATCGCCGTCGCGTGCGGGCTTGCCCGCGCCGGCGTGCGCCTTCTCGCCGCGGGCGAGATGGGCATCGGCAACACGACCACCTCGGCGGCGGTGGCCGCAGTGCTCATCCAGGCGGACGCGCGGAGTCTCGTCGGGCGCGGCGCGGGGCTCTCGGACGTCGCGCTCGCGCGCAAGCGCGACGTGGTCGAGCGCGCTATCGACGCGAACTCGCCCGATCCCGCCGACCCGATCGACGTGCTCTCGAAGGTGGGCGGTTTCGACATCGCGGCGATGTGCGGCTTCTACCTGGGGGCCGCGGCCTCGAAGGCGCCGGCGCTCCTCGACGGGGTCATATCCTGCACGGCAGCCCTGTGCGCGGCGCGCCTGTGCCCCAACGCCTTGGGCTACCTCGTGGGCACCCACGCATCAAGCGAACCCGCAAGCCAGGAGCTCCTTCGCGAGCTCGGCATAAAGGCACCCCTCGACGCAGGCATGCACTTGGGCGAGGGCGCGGGCGCCATGGCGTATCTGCCCCTTCTGGATTCGGCGCTGCGCGTGTACCGGGATGGGAAGACGTTCACAGCGACTGGCATGGCTGCTTACGAGCATTTCGAGGCCGGGAAATGGCGGTGACGCTCGTCATCGGCGCCGCCGCGAGCGGCAAGAGCGCCTACGCCGAGTCCCTGTGCCTCGGGCACGACGGTCCCCGCGTGTACCTGGCAACGATGGAGCCCTTTGGGGAAGAGGGCGCCCGCCGCATCGCGCGCCATCGCGCGCTGCGCGAGGGCAAGGGGTTTTCCACCCTCGAGCGCACGCGTGACGTGGGCGCCGCAGTGCCCGGGCTTCCGCGCGGCTGCACGCTTCTTTTGGAGGACGTGGGCAACCTGGTTGCGAACGAGCTCTTCGCGGAAGGCGGCTTGTCCCCACGTGACCCCGACGCTGCGGCGCGCGAGGTGCTCGGAGGCATTGAACGGCTCGCTCAGGCCTCTGCGTATACGGTGGTGGTCTCCGTCGACGTGTTCGCCGATGGGATGCGCTACGATGAGGGGACCGAGGCATGGAGGCGCGCGCTCGCGCGCGTGAACGCGGGCGTGGCGGTGCTGGCCGACCGCGCAGTCGAAGTGGTATGCGGGATTCCCGTGTGGATGAAAGGCGAAGGACCTACAAGGTGAAGATAGCAGAGGCAATCGGCGCGGCGTTCGGAACGTTCTCGCGCATCCCCGTCCCGAAATCGGCCTGGACCGATTTCGGGTCAACCCATGCGCTTGCCGCGTTTCCCCTGGTGGGCGTTGCGGAAGGCTTCCTCATGACGGCGTGGGGGCACGTGGCGAACCTGCTCGGCGTGCCCGCGACCATCGTCGCGGCCGTGCTCGTGGCGCTGCCTGTGGCGGTGACGGGAGGCATCCACCTAGACGGGCTCTGTGACACCTCCGATGCGCTTGCAAGTTGGGCCCCGCGCGAGCGAAAGCTCGAGATCATGCACGACCCGCGGGCGGGCGCCTTCGGGGTCATTGGTGTTGTCGTGTACCTTATTCTGCAGTTTTCCCTGTTCACCGCGCTGCCGCTTACGGCGGGGGCGTTCCTCGCGCTTCTGTGCTCGCTCGTGTTCTCCCGCGCGCTTTCGGGGCTCGCCGTAGAATGCTGGCCTGCCGCGCGGGCGGACGGCATGGCCGCTGGGCTCTCGCCTGCAAAGAAGCGCGCGGCGATCGTCGTGCCGCTTTGCGCTTTCGCTGCGGCTTCGGCTGCAGGGATGGTCGCGTGCGCTCAGGCCGTTGGCGCCCTTATGGCGGTGGCGGGGCTTTTGGCGCTCGCGTGGTACCGCCATGTTGCCCTGTCCCGCTTCGGCGGGGTGACGGGTGATTTGGCCGGATGGTTTCTGCAATGGGCCGAGCTCGCGATGCTTGCCATGCTGGTGGCGGGGGGCATGCTCCTATGATTCTCGTGGTAGGTGGCTCGCATTCGGGGAAGAGGACCTTCGTGCGCGAAAAGCTCGGGTTCGCGGCGGACGATTTCGTCGACGCGGCGCAGCTTGCGGAGGGCGGCGTGCCCGCGGCTTTTGCCGGCCGCGTCGCGTACCGTGCTGAGGAACTCGTGCGCGCGCTCGACGCTGACCGGGCGCTCGAGCGGCTGATCGGCTTCGACGCAGTGATTCTGCCCTTGGTCGGCTCGGGGGTCGTCCCCATGCGTACTGAAGACGCCCAATGGCGCGAGCGCGCGGGGCGTCTGGGATGCGCGCTCGCTGCGCGCGCCGACGTCGTCGTGCGCATGACGTGCGGGATTCCCCAGGTCATCAAAGGAAACCTTGCCGATGCGCCTCGGGGGACGCAGGGCGCGGGCGCGCCTTTGGAAGTCGTCTTCGTGCGCCATGGTGCCACGGCGGGCACGGAAGACCATCGCTACAGCGGGGCGGGCACCGACGAGCCCCTGTCGAGCGCGGGCGAGCGCGCTTTGCGCGACCTCGCGTGCGATCGTGACGTGTTCCGTGTTATCACGAGCGGCATGGCCCGCACCGACCAGACGGCGCGCATTCTCTTCCCGAACGCGGAGCTTATGGCGTGCCCCGGTCTGCGCGAGATGGATTTCGGAGACTTCGAGGGGCGAAACGCCGCCGAGCTTAAAGAGGATGCGCGCTACCGCGCCTGGGTAGACTCCTGGTGCGAGACGCGCTGCCCGCATGGCGAGGGCAAGAGCGATTTCACCCGCCGCGTCCTCGCGGCGTTTCGGGAGGCGTGCGAATCGGAGCGCGCCCAGGGGAGTGGGCGCGCCGTCTTCGTCGTTCACGCGGGTACCGTGAAAGCGCTGCTCTCCGAGCTAGCTGTCCCGAAAATGGAATACTTCGACGTGCATACCGAGCCGGGCGGCGCATGGGCCGCCACCTGGGATGGGCGCTGCCTTCGCGACGTTCGCCCCGCTTCGGGGGGCGATGCCCGGTGATGACGATTCTTGCCGTCGCCGCCGGGTTCGCGGCCGACCTTGCCTTCGGCGACCCGCGTTGGCTTCCCCATCCCGTCGTCGCCATGGGGCGCGCGATCACGTGGGCCGAAGGCCGCCTGCGGCGCGCGCTCCCGCAGACGTTTGCGGGAACGCGCGCCGCAGGGCTTGTGCTCGCCGTGACGCTTCCGTTTGCGTGTGGGCTTTTGACCTGGGGAATCCTGCATCTTTGCGGCATTGTTCACCCCGGCTTGCGCTTCTTGGCCGAGGCATGGGCGAGCTATCAGATTCTCGCGGCATGCGAGCTGCGCCGCCAGAGCCTGGCCGTGGCCCGCGCGTTCTCGAAGGGCGGCCTTGTCGCGGCGCGTGAAGCCGTCGGGCTCATCGTGGGACGCGACGCGTCTGTTCTCGACGAGCACGGCGTCGCGCGCGCCGCCGTGGAAACGGTGGCGGAGAACGCGAGCGACGGCGTCATCGCGCCGCTTTTCTACCTTATGATCGGGGGTGCGCCCTTGGGCATGGCGTATAAGGCGGTGAACACGCTCGACAGCATGGTGGGCTACAAAAACGAGCGCTACATCGACTTCGGCTGCGCCTCGGCGCGCCTCGATGATGCGGTGAACTGGATTCCCTCGCGCTTATCGGCCTTGTTCATGATCGCCGTGTGCCCGATCGTCGGGCTCGACGCGCGCGGGGCGGCGCGCATCTGGCGCCGCGACAGGCGTCGCCATGCGAGCCCCAACTCGGCGCAGACCGAGTCATCGTGCGCGGGCGCGCTCGGGCTGCGCCTGGCAGGACCCGCGGTGTATTTCGGCAAGCTCGTTGAGAAACCGACGATAGGCGACGCGTCCCGCGAAATCGAGTGGGGCGACATCGCCCGGGCGACAAGGCTCATGCTCGCCGCGTCCGTATGCGCGCTCGTCGTCTTCGGCGCCGCGCGCGCGGCGGTCGTGCTCGCCGTGGGGGCGATGGCATGAGGAAAGACCACACCGCGCTCCGGGCTACCGGGGGAATCCTGCGCGCCCGTACGCATGGGGGCAGCGCGCAATCGCTCGGCATCGGTTGCGAAGGGGGCGCCTCCGACCTCATCGACTTCTCGGTGAACGTGAATCCGGCAGGCCCATCGCCGCGCGCTGTCGCCGCAGCTTGCAAGGCGCTTTCTCGAATCGACGCATACCCCGATAGGGAAAGCCGCGCCCTCGTTCGCGCCCTAGCGCGCGCCCGGGCCATTCCCGAAGATACTATCGTCTGCGGCGCGGGCGCGTCCGACATCATCTGGCGGCTCGCTGCGGCGGTGCGCCCGAAACGCATCGTCGTGTGCGCGCCGACGTTCTCTGAATATGCGGAGGCGGCATCGTACTACGGCGCATGCGTGCAGGAGTTCCCGCTCTCCGAAGCGGACGACTTCGACGTGCCCGCCTCCTTCGCCCGCGCGATTGAGGGGCCGGGAGACGTGGCGTACCTCTGCAATCCGAACAACCCGACGGGGCGCCTCGTCGACCCCAGCGTGATCGATGCCGCGGCTTGCCGCTGCGAGCAGGTGGGCGCGCTGCTCGTCGTGGACGAGTGCTTCCTCGGATTTGCGCCCGACGCCCGCGAAAGGAGCGTGGCCGCACGCGCCGCGTGTTCGCGCCATGTGGCCGTGCTCTCCGCGTTCACCAAGCTTTACGGAATGGCTGGGTTGCGGTTGGGATATCTGATCAGCGGAAACGCCCAACTCATCGAGGGGATTCGCCGGGCGGGGCAGGCGTGGCCCGTCTCATCGGTCGCCGAGGCCGCGGGCATCGCCGCCCTGGAAGACGTCGAATACGTCTCGCGCACGCGCGATGTATTGGCGGGCGAGCGAGCGTGGCTTTCCCACGAGCTCTCCTCGCTCGGGCTTTCCGTCGTGCCATCGGATGCGAACTTCCTTTTAGTCCGCACGCCGGCGAAAGACATCCCCGAGCGCCTGTATAAACAGGGGGTTTTGGTCCGCACGTGCGACTCGTTTTCGGTACTGTCCCGTTTCTGGTGCCGCGTCGCGGTGCGCACGCGCAAGGAGAACGCCCGGCTTGCGATGGCGTTCAGCCGCGCGCTTCGGGCGGAAGGCGCATCGGGCGAAGGCGAACCCGACGAACGGGGCGGCGCTTCTTGCAGCGACGCTATGGCGGGCGCGGATGGCCGAGGTTCGGCGAAGGAGGTCGATACCCGTGGGTAGGGCGAAGCCCATCATGATCCAGGGCACCATGTCGAACGCGGGGAAGAGCCTGCTTGCGGCGGGGCTGTGCCGTGTGCTTTCGCAGGACGGCCTGCGCGTGGCTCCCTTCAAGAGCCAGAACATGGCGCTCAACAGCGGTGTCACGGCCGATGGGCTCGAGATGGGGCGCGCCCAGATCATGCAGGCCGAGGCGTGCGGCATCGCGCCCGACGTGCGTATGAACCCCATCCTGCTCAAGCCCGAAAGCGACCACCGAAGCCAGCTAATCGTGGCCGGCAAGGCGCAGGGAGCCTTCGCTGCGAGGGACTACTTCGCGCGAAAGAAGGCGCTCATGCCGCAGATTTTGGAGGCGTTCGATTCGCTTGCGGAGGAAAACGACGTAATCGTCATCGAGGGCGCCGGCAGCCCCGTCGAAATCAACCTTGCCGAAAACGACATCGTCAACATGGGGCTCGCACGCGCCGTGTCCTCTCCCGTGCTGCTCGCGGGCGACATCGACCCAGGCGGGGTGTTTGCCCAGCTCTACGGCACGGTCGCGCTCCTTGCGCCCGAGGACCGCGCGCTTTTGCGGGGGCTTGTGGTGAACAAGTTCCGCGGCGATGTGGAAATCCTGCGCCCGGGTTTGGCCCCGCTCGAGAAGATGTGCGGGGTTCCCGTCGTGGGGGTCGTGCCGTATCTTACGCTCGACCTGGACGACGAGGACTCGCTCGCTCCGCGCCTATCTGCCCGCGAGGCGTGCGGCGTCATCGACGTCGCCGTCGTGCGCCTTCCGCATCTGTCGAACTTCACCGACTTCGACCCGCTTTCGCGCGTGCCCGGCGTGGGCGTGCGCTACGTTTCCTCGGCGACCGATCTGGGCCGACCCGACCTGGTGGTGCTTCCCGGCTCGAAGTCCACGGTCGACGACGCGCGCTGGCTTGCGGCTAGCGGCATCGGAGCCTGTGTACGCGCGCTTTCGGGCGCGGGCACGCCGGTGCTCGGCATATGCGGAGGCTACCAGCTTTTGGGAGACGAGCTTTCCGACCCGCACGGCAGGGAAGGCGCTGGCACCGCGCGCGGGCTCGGGCTCATCCCTGCAAGTACGGTGTTCAAGGAGGAAAAGCGCCTCGCCCAGTCGGAGCTGCGCATCACGGGCGCCCAAGGCGCGTTCTCGGTGTGGAACGGCATGACGGCGCGCGGGTACGAGATTCACGACGGCGAAACGACCGTCTCCTGCGCCCCTGCGGGCACGATTGGCGGCAAACCAGAAGGCGCGGCCTGCGGAAACGTGTTCGGAACCTATCTCCACGGCCTGTTCGACGAACCGGGGGTGGCACTCGCCCTCGCGCGCTCGCTCGCGCGCATGCGCGGCCTGCCCGAGAGCGTCGTGGGTGCTGAGGGCGCGGTGTCCGCGGCCGATCACCGTGCGCGCGAGTTCGACCGCCTGGCCGACTCCGTGCGCGGGGCGCTCGACATGGAGTATGTCTACCGCATTATCGAGGAGGGCGTATGATCCACGTGTATCATGGCGACGGCAAAGGCAAGACCACGGCGGCGATGGGGCTCGCCCTTCGCATGCTCGCCGCAGGCCGCCGCGTCGTCGTTGTGCAGTTCCTGAAAGACGGCGAAAGCGGGGAGGCGCGCCTGCTCGCCGAGCATTTCGGCGTGCCCGTGTTCGCGGGGAAGGCGTCGGACAAGTTTACCTGGTCCATGACGTCGGAAGAACTTGCCGCGACGCGCGAGTTGCACGATGGGAACCTCGCTTCCGCGCTCGCCGAGCTCGAGGGCGCGCAGGAGGGGCTGCTCGTGCTCGACGAGGCGCTCGACGCGCTTTCGAAGGGGCTTGTCGACGAGGCGCTCGTGGACCGCGCGCTCGATATGTCCGCGCGCGGCGTCGAAGTAGCGCTCACCGGGCGCGCGCCTTCCCGCAAGATCGTGGAGAAGGCCGACTACATAACCGAGATGCGGTGCGAGAAACACCCCTACGAGCAGGGGATATGTGCAAGGGAAGGAGTGGAGTACTAGATGGATTCCAAGGAGATGGCGCCCGGCGACATCGAGCGGCGCAGCTTTGAAATCATCACCGAAGAGCTCGGCGGCCGCACGTTCCCGCCGCTCGAAGAGCCCGTCGTGAAGCGCGTCATCCACACCACTGCTGACTTCTCGTACGCTGATTCCCTCGTGTTCACCCATGACGCCGCGCACTGTGCGCTCGACGCACTGCACGCAGGGGCCACGGTGCTCACCGACACGAACATGGCGCTCGCAGGCATAAGCAAGCCCGCGCTCGCGAAGCTCGGCTGCAAGACCTTGTGCTACATGGCCGACCCGGATGTCGCCGCAACGGCGCGCGCCGCGGGCACGACTCGCGCCGTTGCGAGCATGGACAAAGCTTGCGGCATCGAGGGTCCGCTCATCGTGGCCGTCGGCAACGCTCCCACAGCACTTCTGCGCCTCGCCGAGCTCATGGACGCGGGGAAGATCTCGCCCGCGCTCGTCGTTGGGGTGCCGGTTGGGTTTGTGAACGTGGTCGAGGCGAAAGAGGAGCTACTCGCGCGACGCGTGCCGGCCATCGTCGCGAGGGGTCGCAAGGGCGGCTCGACCGTGGCGGCCGCCATTATGAACGCGCTGCTCTACGAGATCACGCGCCCAGGCGGCCCGAAGTGACGGCGCCCGCATCCGCGCCGGCGCTGCGCATCTTCGCCGGCACCACCGAGGGCCGCCTTCTGTGCGAATGGGCGAGCGGGGCGGGCATCCCCGCCCGTGCCTACGCGGCAACCGAGTACGGAGGCGAGCTTTTGGGCGAGCTTCCGGGCATCGAGGTGCATGCGGGCAGGCTCGACGAGGCCGACATGGAGCGCGAGCTTTTCGGCGCGCGCATCGTCGTCGACGCCACGCATCCCTTCGCTACGCTCGCAAGCGGCAACATCCGGGCCGCTTCGCTCGCCGTGGGTGCACGATGCCTGCGCCTTGCGCGCCCGGTCGAGGCGCTACCCAAAGGCGTCGTGTCGGTCGCGTCGATCGCCTGCGCGGCGCGCTTTCTCTCCGAGAACCCGGGTCGCGCGCTTCTCACGACGGGGAGCAAGGAGCTTGCTCCCTACACGCGCGTCGCCGATTTCGCGGAGCGCTTCTTCGTGCGTGTTCTCCCGCTGCCCGGTGCTATAACGAAGTGCATCGACGCGGGGTTTTCGCCGTCGCACGTCATCGGCATGCAGGGGCCCTTCACCCGCGAGCTCAACGAGGCGATGCTTCGGCAGGTGGGCGCCCAGTGGCTTGTGACCAAGGACTCGGGAACCGTAGGTGGCACGGCCGAGAAGATCGCCTCCGCGCGCGACGTGGGAGCGCGCTGTATCGTGGTCGCCCGTCCCGCCGAGGGAGGCGGGGGCCTTTCGCTTCGGGAAGTGGAAGACGCGCTCTTACGGGAGTTCGCGCGCTAGGCGCTCGCCGCGCCTGCGTGCCCTCCCGCCCGCGAGGAGAAGCGCCTTGAGCAAGCTCGACCCGTACAAGCCCGTCATCCGCCAATAGCTCGAGGACGAAGCCCGGAACTGGCGAAAACAGCCCTTCAATAAGTTGCGGTGAAATAGTGTCTGTTTTTGCTGCTAGATAGCATATTCAGTCCCTAATTCACCGCAACTTGTTGGCGGTGGCTTACTGGTAGCGTAGGCACTCCACCGGGTCGAGCTTTGCCGCGCGGCGAGCGGGGTAGAAGCCAAAGATTACGCCGATGCCGACGGAGACGGCGAAGGCCAGCAATGCCGTGGCGATTGAAAAGCTCGGTGTGATTTGCCCGCTGGCACCGAGCTCGTCGAGAACCCCTGATCCTGCGGCAAACATCGCAAGAGCCCAGGCCAGTAGATAGCCAATCAGGACACCCAGCAGTCCGCCGGTGACGCACAGCGCCGAGGACTCGGCCAAAAACTGCGCGGTGATATCGCGACGACTGGCGCCCAGGGCACGGCGAATACCGATCTCGCGGATGCGCTCAGTCACGTTGGTGAGCATCATATTCATAATGCCGATACCGCCGACAAGCAGCGAGATGCTGGCGACAGCGCCCATGATGAGTGAGAACGCGCCCATAAAGGAGTTGAGTGCATCGATGGCGCTTTTCATGGATGTCGCCGATACACTGTCGTACTCATCCTCCTCCTCGATGCCCTTCATCGCGCGCACCTTGGACTCGATGGTCTTACAAAGCTCATCCATGTCCGTGCCCTCGGCGGCAAGTGCCGTCACGCTGGGGAATGAAGGATTCTCGTCGCCAAACAGCCCGGAGATGGTTTCGCGTGGCATATACAGCGTGAACGAGCCCATGGAGTCGCTGCCGCCATCAATCACGCCGACAATCTGCACCTCGCCGTTGGACACCTTGATGGTTTTTCCCAGCGCATCCTGTTCGTTGCCGTAAAGCTGATCGGCGCCGTTGCGGCTGATGAGCGCCACGCGCGAGCCTGATTGGGACTCGGCCTGGGAATATGTGCGCCCCGCAACGAGCTTGCTGGCCCCCACGGCGTCGAGCATATCGCTATCGACACCCTGTGCCATGACGGTATAGCTTTTATCGCCGGTCTTGTACTCGGTATACGCGCTGTCGACAATGCCGATCTGCTCTATCTGCGGCACCAGTTTTTGAAGCTTCTCGATGTCCGACTCGGTGAGTTCTTGCGACGAATAGATTTGCACCATGCGTGCCGCATTGAGGCCCAGGCTGTTGACCAGGCTGTTTTGGATGCCGCCGATGAGCGAAGTCATGGCGATAACCGAGGCGATGCCGATGACAATGCCCAGGATGGTGAGCAGGCTGCGCCCCTTGTTGGCCTCGAGTGAGCGAAGGGCTTCCTGGATGAGATCGCGGGCGCTCATGCCATCTCTCCTTTCGGCGGGTTGGCGGAGGCGGAAATCATGGGCAGGCTATCTACGGCGCTGCGCAGGGTCCGCGGTGCATGTGGAATATACGCGCCGTCGTGAATGCGACCGTCGCGGATGGTCACGGCACGGTCGGCCTCGGCGGCGATGCCGGGGTCGTGTGTGATAAGCACGATGGTTTTGCCGCGCTTCTGGAGCTTATGGAAGGTCTCCATCACAAGCGCTCCGGTAGCGGAGTCCAGGTTTCCCGTCGGCTCGTCGGCCAGAATGATGGGCGGGTCATTGACGAGGGCGCGTGCGATGGCGACACGCTGCATCTGGCCGCCCGAGAGCTCGGATATGCGGTGGTCCCAGTGGTCGACCGGTAGTGTGACGGCCTGCAGCGCGTGCACGGCGCGCATCTCGCGCTGGCTACGGAGCACATTGGTGTAGGCCAGCGGCAGCATGACGTTTTCGATAACCGACAGGCGCGGCAGCAGGTTGAAGCTCTGAAAGACAAAGCCAATGCTCAGGGCGCGGACTTCGGTGAGCTCGTCATCATCGAGCTCGGCCACGTTGACCCCTTGCAGGTAGTAGTCGCCTGCCGTTGGCTTATCCAGGCAGCCTAGGATGTTCATGAGCGTTGATTTGCCCGAACCCGAGGGGCCAGTGATAGCGACGAATTCGCCGGGATTTACCGCCAGGCTCACGTTGTGCAGGATGTGGGCGCAACCTGCCTCGCTCTCAAAGATGCGGTGCACGTTGCGGATGTCGATAACGGGACGCATTACATGCCCTCGTCGGCAGACATACTGCCCGAATCCGTGCTGTAGCCGCCGTCAGCCGTTGCGTCCGCTCCGGTGTCCATGACGAGGGTGTCGCCATCGCGCAGCTTGGTAATCGGCACGTTAGGGTTGATCTCGTTGCCCTGGTCGTCGCGCTTGACCTGTGTCTTGCCGACTACGGCTTCGTTGTCGTTTTGCGTCACGACGGTCACTTTCACGCGGCGGGTCTGTTTGCCCTCGTCATCGGTTGCCACGTTGACGTAATAGTGTTCGCCGTCTTCGGTCATGAGCGCCATCGTCGGCACCATCACCACGTCGTCGAGCTGCTCGGTCACCACCGAGACCTCGGCCGTCATGCCCGGCTTCAGGCGCGCGTCGGGCGCCTCGATGAGGATGTCGACGTTAAAGGTTACGCTGCCGCCGCCACCGTTAGCGGCGTCGGAGTTTGCCACCGACGCGATAGCCGTGACGGTGCCCTGGCTCACGATATCGGGAAACGCGGGATACGTGACGTTGGCGCTCTGCCCAACGGCGATCTTGGCGATGTCCTTTTCTCCCACCTGTACGGTCACCTTCATCTTGGATAGGTCGGCGATCTGCATGCACTGCTTGCCACCGCTCGTATCACTTTCGCCCATAATCATGCCGCCTGTTACCGTGGCGCCCACCTTGGCGTTGAGCTCCACGATGCTGCCCGAGCTCGGGGCCGTGACCGTACGGCTGGCGGCCTTGGCGTTCGCCTGATCGAGGTTTGCCTGGGCCGAAGCGAGGCTGCGCTGCGCGGCCGATACGGCGTTCGTGTCCGCTGATGCGTCGGAGACGCCAGCCGCTGCGGAAGCTCCATCGACGTCCGTCGTTGGGGTGGCCTGAGCGGCAGCTGCGGCTTTCTTCGCATTAGCGAGGTCTTCTTGAGCGGCAGCAACTGCACGCTGTGCCTCGGCAACGTTGCGATCGAGCTCGTCGTTTTTAATGGTCATAAGCACGTCGCCCTCGTTGACGGATTGGCCCGCCTGCACGTTGATCGAATCGACCGTGCCGTCGACAGAAGGGGAGACCACTGAGGACGAAATTGGTTTGAGCTGGCCTTTCGCCTCGACCGTTGTGGTAAACGTGCCCTCGGTCACCATGTCGGTCACAGGCCCGCTAGTGCCCTGTGGCTGCGCATTGATAACCAGGGTCACGACAACGGCGATGAGCACAATGGCGGCCACGACGCCGGCCGCAATGCCGCGTCGGATGAGCTTTTTGCGTCGACGTTCGGCACGTTTTGCCTTGAGCTTGGCATATGCCTCTTCATCGGAAATCTCGGTCGCATCGTTCGCGCGTCCGCTCTGCTTATCGGCATGTACGTTTGTAATCAGAGGAATCGTTTCGGTGACATCTTCGAGCGTGTGCTCGGTATCATCCGGGCCCGGGGTGGTCGTGGGGACATTCGGCATAGCGTCTCCTTTATAGAAAGTACCTCGATAAGTATATGCGCCCACCGGTTGAGGCGGGCGCATAAGACGGTTTCTTTCGGAACTGTTAGATTGGTCGCAGCGGTTCCACGTTGTATGAATGTGCGCGTTGCACTACGAGTGGACAACCACACACAGGCCGACTTTGATGCAGTCGTGAAGTGCCTTGGCGTCTGCCAGGCGCAGGTTGATGCAGCCGTGGCTGCCGCACCATTTGTACGACTCGGCGTTATCGAAGCTCTTGTCGTTTTGCCAGGTGGCATCATGGAAGCCGATCATGTTGCCCTCAAACGGCATCCAGTAGCTCACCGGACTCTCGTATTTGGGCTTGCCGGTCTCGGGGTCCTTGGCTCCGATCAGGGTGCTGCCGCCGTCGTTGCTGTTGATCTGCCAGACGCCCTCGGGCGTGGCGTCCTCGCCCGGCTTGCCCGAGATAAAGTTGGCCTCCCAAACGATATTTCCGCTCTCGTCATAGTAGCGCGCGTGCTGTTCGGACAAGTCGACGTCGATATACGCCTTCCAGTCGGGCTCTCCCTTTGCGGTAAAGGTGTCGGCCTTCTGGGAGTACTTGATCTCGATTTCGCCAGTCTGCTTGTTGTTAATGGCGTCCTCGACCTGCTTGGCGAGCGAGCTGCTGTCGATGGACCAACCAAAGTCACCGCCTTCGACGGCGCACTGCTTGCTATCGGCGCGCGTCCACCAGCGAGTGGAGCCCACGGTATTAAAGCCGTTAGCGAGCTCGGCTGCCCAGCTGCTGATCTGCGTCGTATCGAGCGTTGGGTTGGCCGGATCGGCAAAGCTGATCCACTGCAATACGGAGCTGCCATCAACCTTGCCAGCATCCTCGCCGTTGAGCTTGAGGGTCACGTTGACGCCCAGGAAGTTGTTGGCGGCATCGCATGCGGCCTGAATCTGATCATCGGTCAGCGTTCCATTGAGCGGCTCATAGGCATCGTTGCCGAGCTTGGAAAGATCTACGGTCTCGGCCAGCGAGGCAAGCTCGAGCTCGGCATATTTAATGACATGCTCGCGGTTGAGTTTTTCGTTGGAGCGCGCCTTCTCGACGGTAAACTTGCCGGCCTGCTCGTCATAGGAGCTATTTGCCTCGAACGTGCCCGAACGGCCCTCGTTAAACTCGTCGATGGCGGCGCCCAGATCCTTCTCAAACTTCTTTTGGTCAAAGGTGTCGGAGAGCATGGACAGGTCGACGTCTTGATCAAGATCGACTTCGTTGGAGGTAGCGGTTGTTTTGGTCTTGCCGCTTAAGGATTCCACAAGGCGGACCGGCCATACAAAGGCTTCGTTGTGGCTGATAATCTCTTTTGCGGCAGCTTCACCGTCGACGATGGGCTCATCGGACTCGGGCTGATAGGTCCAGTTAAAGTCATCGCCTGTCACGGTGAGCTTATAGTGCTTCCATGCCGAGTTGACCTTGGTGGCGGCAGACGAAGCGTTGGAGAACGAGACGTCGACGCCGGCGATGGTGGTGTTGGGGTAGGCTACCTGCGAAAATGCTACGACGCCTACGATATAGACAATGACGATTAGACCCAGGACGACAAAGAGCGTCGTCTTTTTGCCCGACTTATTGTTGCCGGCGGACTTGCGCGCGGGGCCGCGATCGCCTCGAGCGTGCGTGGGGGGCTGCTTGGGCGCATTGCCGTTTGCCTGGTGCTGCTGACGTTGTTGACGCTGCTGTCGCTGTTGGTTCGGGCGTTGAGAAGCGTTTGCCGCACCACGCTGCTGACCGTGGCTCGGCGCGATAGGACGCGGCGACTGAACGCCGCCGGCGTGCCTGCTCGGCTGCTGCGGATCGGGAATCAGTTGAGTTCGATCGTTTTGCGACATCGTATGCATATCCTTCGATTTTCGCCTTGCGGTTCATCGTGTTTTTACTGGGCTTGCATTATAGCGATTGCCCTGCTGTTTGTGGTACGGAAACGGTGGCATTCAAAAGAGGTGGGACATTTGTCCCACCTTTGAGTCGTTCTTTGTCGCTATCCGCACACGCCGCATTTTGCACAGGCCGAAAGTGCGGCCGGAGCCTGCGCGATGCCGCCCTTTGCCGTCTCGCGCAGCGTGGCTGGCAACGCGTGGCCCACCGAGAGCATGACATGTGCCATCTGGTCAAACGGCACCAAGCTCTTAATGCCTGCGAGGGCGAGTTGTGCCGAGCTAAAGGCCGCTGCCACGCCAATGGCGTTGCGGTTTTGGCAGGGCACCTCCACGAGGCCACCGACGGGGTCACAAACGAGGCCCAGCAGGTTACTCAGCGCGATGGAACTGGCGTCGAGCGCCTGCTCGGGCGTGCCGCCGAGCATCTGCACCAGCGCGGCGGCTGCCATGGCAGCGGCGCTTCCCACCTCGGCTTGGCAGCCGCCCTCGGCGCCGGCAACGCAGGCGCTTGTGGTGAGGTTGAGGCCGATGGCGGCTGCGCAGTAGAGCGCGTCCATGACCTGCTCGTCGTCGAGCTGCAGGCGATCGGCGAGCGCCAGCACGCAGCCGGGCACAACACCCGCGGAGCCTGCCGTGGGGGCGGCGACAATCACGCCCATGGTAGCGGAGCGCTCGAGCACGGCCATGGCGCGGGCAACGGCGTCGGTCTGGACGGCGCCCATCAGGCTTGCACTCAAATCGTTGCGGCTGGTGGCATCGACGAGTTTGGCCTCGCCGCCGATAAGACCGCCGAGCGAACGCTGCGGATTGGCGATGGGGGCCGTAGTCTCCTCGCGCATGACGTCGAGCACGCGGCGCATGGCGGCGACGGCGTGGGCCTCGCCGGTCAGACGCGCCTCGCGAACGGCCATGACGGCGGCGATGCTGAGCCCCAGTTCCTCGCACGCATCGAGCAGCTGCTCGCCGTCGTCGAAGATTTCCTTGGCCGAGACGCCGGGGGAGAGCGACGAGGCAGAACCGGGGAGCTCGATAAACGTTGCGTAATCGACATTGTCGAGCTTGCGCAGCATGGGGACGACGGTGTCGTCGGGCGCGCCGTCGGTCTCAAAGACGGAGTAGGCCTGGCCGCCCACTTCGGTTCGGTAGGTGCGGCAGAAGGCGATGTTCACGTGGGCGTAGGCGAGCAGGTTGGTGAGCGCGGCGAGTACACCGGGGACGTCTTTGTGTGCCACGAAGAGCGTGGAGTACATGCCCGAGATGTCGACGCCGACGCCGTTAATGCGGCTGATACGCATCTTGCCGCCGCCCAGGCTCTCGCCGCGGACCTGTGCCGTGGCGCCCGTGTCGTCGACCATGTCGATGTCGACGGTGTTGGGGTGGATGGAGGCGTCGTCGCCCTTGATGTCAAAGTGATATTCGAGGCCCTGCTCGTGCGCGAGGTCGAATGCTTGCTTGATGTTCTCGTCATCGGTGTCAAGGCCTAGGATGCCCGCGACGAGCGCACGGTCTGTGCCGTGGCCGCGGTAGGTGTGGGCGAAGGAGTTCCACAGGCCAAAGGTGACTTTGGTGATGCGGCCTTCCAGCAGGCTGGCGGCAACTTGGGCGCAGCGCAGGGCGCCGGCGGTGTGCGATGAGCTGGGGCCGACCATGACGGGGCCCAAGATCTCGAATGCCGAGGTCGTAGCTAGTGTTTGCGGCTTGCCTGCCATGGGTGCTCCTGTTCTATCCCGTCGTTCCGAGGACTTTGGTATTTGGTCGCCTGCTCTACAGTCCTGGCTCGCACGGAGGCCACATTAAGTGGCCTCCGGCTCGTGCGGAACTCGCGACCGACCAAATACCAAAGCCCTCGGAACTAAGGATACATGGTAGAGGCGCGTGTGCTGCAAAATTCATTAGCTGGTGACGCAGCGTAGGCTCATATCGAAGCATCTTCACCACCGGATTAATAAAAAAGAAGCACCGCTTGGGGGCGGTGCTTCTTTTGAAAGCGCATGCGTGTTGTGACCTTAGCGGCTCTTAATTACAGGCCGCAGGCTGCTTTGAGTTCTTCGACTCGGTCGGTCTTCTCCCAGGTGAAGTCGGCGTCTTCTCGGCCAAAGTGACCGTAGGCTGCCGTCTTTTCGTAGATGGGGCGACGCAGATCTAGGTCGCGGATGATTGCGCCCGGGCGCAGGTCGAAGGTCTTCTCTACGGCCTCGACGATCTTGTCCTCGGCAACATGTGCGGTACCGAAGGTGTCGACCATGATTGAGAGGGGCTTGGAAACGCCGATGGCGTAGGCAAGTTCGACTTCGCAGCGGTCGGCAAGGCCGGCGGCGACCACGTTCTTGGCGACCCAGCGCGCGGCATACGCGGCGGAGCGGTCAACCTTGGTGCAGTCCTTGCCGCTAAAGGCACCGCCGCCGTGACGGCCGTAGCCGCCGTAGGTGTCGACGATGATCTTGCGGCCGGTGAGGCCCGTGTCGCCCATGGGGCCGCCCACGACAAAACGACCGGTGGGGTTCACGTAGATGTCTGCGTTATCCCACGGCATGTTCTCAGCGGCCATGACCGGGGAGATGACGTGCTCGATAAGGTCGGCCTTGATCTTGCCCATGTCCTCGATCTCGGCGGCGTGCTGCGTGGAGATGACGATGGTCGTGACCTCCACAGGTTTACCATCTTCGTAGCGCACGGTGACCTGGGTCTTGCCGTCGGGACGCAGATAGGGCAGGGTACCGTCGTGGCGCACGGCGGCCAGGCGCTCGGCCAGGCGGCTTGCCAGGTAGTGTGGCATGGGCATGAGGGTCTTGGTCTCGTTGGAGGCATAACCGAACATCATGCCCTGGTCGCCGGCACCGATTAGGTCGATCGGGTCGGTGGTAGCGCCGGTCTGGGTCTCGAAGGACTCGTCGACGCCCTGGGCGATATCGGGCGACTGCTCGTGGATGAGGCTCATAACGCCGCAGGTGTCGCAGTCAAAACCGAATTTGGCGCGGTTGTAGCCAATGCGGCGGATAACGCCGCGGGCGATTTCCTGTACATCGACGTAGGCCTGGGTGCGGATCTCACCGGCGACGATGACGGTGCCGGTGGTCACGAGGGTCTCGCAGGCGCAGCGGACGTTCTCCACGTTGGCGGGCACGCCGTTGGGGGCGATGTAGCCCTGCTCCTGGAGCTCTATTTCTTTGGCGAGGATTGCGTCGAGGACGGCGTCGCTGATCTGGTCAGCGATCTTATCGGGATGACCTTCGGTCACCGACTCCGACGTAAATACAAAGGACCCGTGTTGGGGCGGGATGGAACGAAGTTCTTCTGACATGATTGTCCTTTCAAAAACGTGTCCCGGCGACCGTTACCATTCCGCCGGGCTCTCTATGCAAGGGCACATCATAGCGCGTAAATCAAACATTCACACCCTTTCCGCACCTACTCATTGGGGACAGACATAAATGAGCAGCCTTAAACTAAGAACGTCCCCAACGACTGGTCATTTAGCTCTGTCCCCAATGAGTGGGTCGATGCCCTTTGTGCGGAGGTGGGCATTGTTGCTTTATACTGATGCGGTTAGACATCCATCCTGCAATCGAGGAGATTTCCATGGCATCAGACGTTCGCGTCCGCTTTGCACCCTCACCGACGGGCAAGCTGCACATCGGCGGCGCCCGCACCGCTATCTATAACTGGGCTTTTGCCCGCGCAAACGGCGGCACGTTCATCCTGCGCATCGACGACACCGACCCCACCCGTTCCACCGACGAGAACACGCAGATCATCCTGCGCGCCATGCGTTGGCTGGGTCTTGACTGGGACGAGGGTCCCGAGGTGGGCGGCGACTTTGGCCCCTATGCTCAGACCGAGCGCCTGGACCTGTACAAACAGGCCGCCCAGAAGCTTTGGGACGAGGGCAAGGCCTATCCCTGCTTCTGCACCAAGGAGCAGCTCGACGCCGACCGTAAGGCCGCGCAGGAGCGCAAGGACCCCTTCCAGGGCTATCAGCGTCGCTGCCGCAATCTTGATCCCGAGGAGGCCCGTCGCCGCATCGAGGCCGGCGAGCCCTATGTCTTGCGCATCAAGGTGCCCGAGGACCGCGGCGACGTCGTCATCCACGACGCCGTCCACGGCGAGGTGACCTTCGACGCCAAGGAGCTCGACGACTTTGTCATCTTCCGCTCTGACGGCACGCCCACGTATAACTTTGCGACCGTCGTCGACGACGCCATGATGAAGATCACCCACGTCATTCGCGGCGATGACCACCTTTCCAACACCCCGCGCCAGGTCATGGTCTACGAGGCTCTCGGCGCGCCCGTGCCCACGTTCGCCCACATCTCCATGATCCTGGGCGCCGACGGCAAGAAGCTCTCCAAGCGCCACGGTGCCACCTCGGTGGAGGAGTACCGCGATGCCGGTTACCTGCCCGACGCCTTCGTCAACTACCTGGCGCTGCTCGGCTGGTCGCTCGACGGCGAGACCACGATCATCCCGCGTGACGTCCTGGCCAGCAAGTTCTCGCTCGACCGCATTTCCAAGAACCCGGCGACCTTCGACCCCAAAAAGCTCGACTGGGTCAATGCCGAGTATATCAACGGCATGTCTGACGCCCAGTTTGCCGACGAGATCATGGTCCCCGAGCTGCACGAGGCAGGCCTCATCGAGGGTAACGTCGAGTACGGCGAGGATTGGATCGACGCGCTCGCTGCCATCGTCAAGCCGCGCACCAAGATGCCGGCCGACGCCGTGACCGTCGCCGCCCCCATCTTTGCCACGGCCGAGACGCTCGAGTATGACGAGAAGTCCGTCAACAAAGGCCTGGCCAAGGAAGGCATGGGTGCCATTCTGGATGCCGCCAAGGCCGCGCTCGAGGGTGTTACCGAGTGGACGGCCGAGGCCATCGACGCCGCGCTTGAGCCGCTGCCCGAGCAGATGGACCTCAAGAAGCGTGTGGTGTTCCAGGCCGTGCGCGTCGCCGTCTGCGGCAACATGGTGAGCCCTCCGCTGGGCGAGACCATGGCGCTTGTCGGCCGCGACGACTGCATGGCGCGCATCGACCGCGCCCGCACGATGGCGCTGTAACAGTCGCGTAAACGCATGTATCCGAGCCCCGTTCACCACGAGCGGGGCTCTTGTTTCTGTAGACGTATGGGATGGGAGGTACAGAGACCATGGCCGAGCAACTGTCACTGTTTGGTTCGCCTGAACCTGAGCAGGCGCCCGTAAAGCCTGTCCGCACGGCCGAGCAGGCCAAGCCCGAGCCTGCACCCGAGCCCATCGCCGCCTACGCGAGCGTGGTCCTCGACATTCCCACCCGTGCGCTGTCCGAGCCGTTTGCCTACGGCATTCCGCAGTCTCTTGCCAATGAGGCCCAGATCGGCTCCACCGTCCTAGTTCATTTTGGCAACCGTGCGGCCGCGGGCTATATCGTCGACATTGCGTCTGGGCTGGGCGAGTTGCAAGGCAACAACGCCCTCGACCCCTCGCGCGTCAAGCCCATCGAGACCATCCTCAGCAAACCGCTCTTTGGCGTCGAGGCCGCCCGCATTGCGCGTTGGATGAGCCGCGAGTATGTCGCGACGCTTTCCGAATGCTTGCGTCTGTTCTTGCCTCCGGGCGGCAGCCCGCGTGTTGTTAAGGGCGATGACGGGGCGTGGACGGTCGAGCGTCCCGCCGTCAAGCCTATCCAAAACCGCTGGGTGATGCTTACGCCCGAGGGCTTTGACTATACGCCGCCCAAGACCGCCGTTCGCCAGCGTCAGCTCATCGAAGCGCTCCAGTGCGGACCGGTCACGACGCGCGACCTCAACCTGCTCTACAACAGTATGTCGGCGACTATCAAGGCGCTCGAAAAACGTGGCGTCGTGGTGGTGGAGGAGCGCCGCGCTTGGCGTGGCTGCAACGATCAGACCACGCTGTCCTCGGCGAGCGGCAAGGCACCGGTCGCGCTTACAGACGGCCAGCAGCAGGCGCTCGCGCAGATTGAGCGCGCCCGCCTTGACGCCCACGGCGACGTGGTCCTTGTCGACGGCGTCACCGGCTCCGGCAAAACCGAGGTCTACCTCTCCGCCATCGAGCGCGTGCTCGCGGCCGGCCGTTCGGCCTGCGTTCTCGTGCCTGAGATATCACTGACGGCTCAAACCGTCGGCCGCTTCCGTTCGCGCTTTGGCGAGACAGTCGCGGTCTTCCATTCGCGTCTTTCGGCCGGCGAGCGCCTGGACCAGTGGGACATGGTCGCCAGCGGTGCCGCTCGCGTTGTCGTCGGCGCGCGTTCGGCACTCTTTTGCCCGCTTAGCGACTTGGGCCTCATCATCATCGACGAGGAGCACGAGACTAGCTACAAGCAGGGCTCCAGTCCGCGTTACCATGCGCGCGAGGTGGCGGCCGAGATGGCGCGCCGCTATCGCTGCCCACTCGTGCTGGGCTCGGCTACGCCTTCTGCCGAGGCCCTCGACCGCTGCCGCCGCGGCACGTACAACGGTGTCACCTGGACGCGCGTCGAGATGCCCGAGCGCCCGGGACACGCCGTGCTACCCATGGTCCGCATTGCCGACCTGCGCCGCGAGTTCGCACATGGCAGTCGCTCCATGTTCTCTAAACCGCTGATGGAAGGCTTGGAACGCGTAGTCGAGCGCCGCGAGAAGGCTGTGTTGCTGCACAATCGTCGCGGCTTTGCGCCGTTTCTTATGTGCCGCGAGTGCGGCTGCGTGCCCACATGCAACCATTGCTCCACCGCGCTCACGTACCACGAGCGCACGCACATGCTGCAGTGCCACACCTGCGGATCGTCCTGGCGCGTGCAGCCCTATCCGGCGCCCACGAGTCGTTGTCCCAAGTGCGGCAGCCGCTACCTGGCAAAAATGGGGCTGGGCACGCAGCAGATCGAGGACGCGCTGCACCAGATGCTGCCCGATGATGTCGCCATCATTCGCATGGACGCCGATTCTACGCGCGGCAAGGACGCGCACAAAAAACTGCTCGAGCAGTTCGATGCCGCCGATTGCGCGGTGCTGTTGGGCACCCAGATGATTGCCAAGGGCCTCGACTTTCCCGAGGTCACGCTCGTGGGCGTGGTCAATGCCGACTTTGCCCTCAAGCTGCCCGATTTTAGAGCGGGTGAGCGCGCCTACGATTTGCTTGAGCAGGTCGCGGGCCGTGCCGGACGCGGCGATCGCCCTGGCGAGGTTATCATCCAGACCTATCTGCCCGAGGACCCGGTCATTCGCGCCGTTGCCGAGCACGACCGTTCGATCTTTACCGACTATGACCTGAACCAGCGCCGCGACGCCCTGTATCCGCCGTTTGTGCGCCTGGTCAACATCTTGGTGTGGTCGGCGAACGCGGATGATGCGCAGGATTACATTGGGCGCATCGCAAGGCTGCTCAAGCGTTGTTGGCATGCCGCCGCTCCCGACTTTTTGCGGGCGGGCAGCGCGGTGCCGCAGGTGCTGGGCCCGGCTTCATGTGTAATCGAGAGAGCTAAGGACCGTTATCGCTTCCACCTGCTTGTGAAGTCGCCCGTGGGGTACCATGTCTCTGATGATATCGACGCCTGCCTCAAAGAGGTGGGCTCCGTGCGCGGCGTGAGCGTGAGCGTTGACGTCGACGCCTATGATTTGATGTAACAACCCGAAAGGATGGCCATGGAAGCCAACGGAATCGTACTGTCGCCCGACCCTCGTCTGCGTCAGGAGTGCGCCGTCATCGAGGAGATCACCCCGGCGATCGAGGCACTTGCCGAGAAGATGAAGAAGATGATGTTCGAGAACGGCGGCTGCGGCTTGGCTGCCCCGCAGATTGGTGAGCTCATCCAGCTCGTCACCATCGACTGTGACTACAGCGACAAGAACGATTATGATCCGTACGTGCTCATCAATCCTGTCATTGTTGAGCAGAGCGACCATCTGGTGCCGTTTAGCGAGGGCTGTCTGTCCATCCCCGGCATTAGCTGCGAGATCGAGCGTCCCGACCATGTCGTCGTCGAGGCGTATGACCTGGACGCCAACCTGATCCGCTATGAGGCCACGGGCGACCTGTTCTGCGTGTGCCTGCAGCACGAGATCGATCACCTGCACGGCAACACCATGTTCGAGCGGCTCAAGCCGATGCAGCGCATCAAGGCAGTCAAGGAGTACCAGGACGCCCTAGCCCGCGGCGCTCGACCGGGCGAGACGGAGTAGGTTCGTCCGTCCCCGGGGCGCCCGCCTATATCATCCCGTGCTCAAACATTCTCGCTGCGCTGCGAAACTGCGCGCGGGACGATATAGGCGGGCGCCCCGGGGACTACGTTGACGCTGCTTGTCTCGCCCGGGTGCCGTCGGGCCAGGGAAGGGCGTCTTCGCTGATAATTGCTTTGTTGGAAGAGCTGCTTTTATTGCGGCTCTTTCTTTGGTTTTGGGTATATTTGTTCTTGTTGAATTGTTATTGCGGATGGGCCGTGTACTTGGCTTTCCGCCGTTATTTGTAGCTGTCTCGGCTTTGGTTGAGGGGAGACGTTCTTTATGCGTATTGTGTTTATGGGTACGCCTGATTTTGCTGTGCCTTCGCTGGTTTCGCTTGTCGAGGCTGGGAATGAGATTGCGCTTGTCATTACTCGTCCCGATGCTGTTCGTGGGCGTGGCAAAAAGTTGGTGCCGTCTCCTGTTAAGGCCAAGGCGCTTGAGCTTGGTCTGCCTGTTGTTGAGGCAAATCGTATGACGCCGGATGTTATTGATCAGCTCAAGGCTGCGGATGCCGATATTTTCTGTGTGGCTGCTTATGGCTGCATTTTGCCCGATGAGGTGCTGCATATTGCGCCGCTTGGTATTGTGAATGTTCATGCTTCGCTGCTGCCGCGTTGGCGTGGCGCTGCTCCCATTCAGCGTGCCATTCTTGCTGGTGACGAGGTTGCCGGCGTTTCCATTATGCGTATTGGACATGGCGTGGATACGGGCGCTTATTGCGCGCAGGCCTCGACCTCGGTTGCCGGTAAGCATGCCGAGGCACTGACGATGGAGCTTGGCGAGCTGGGTGGTAAGCTGCTGGCCGATACGTTGCCCTCGCTTGCCGATGATACGGCGGTGTGGACCGAGCAGGATGAGTCCCTTGTCACGCATGCTGCCAAGATTTCCAAGCAGGAGATGCGTCTGGATCCGCAGATGGGGGCGTTCGATTGTGTGCGTCACGTGCTGGCTTCGTCCGACACCGCACCCGCTCGCTGCGTGATTGCCGGCAAGACCGTGCGTGTGCTCGATGCCGCGCCTGCCGACCTGTCGCTTGCCGAGGGCCTTGTTGCCGTTAAGAACAAGCGTGTTTACCTGGGTCTTTCCGATGGTGCGGTAGAGCTGCTCGAGGTTAAGCCCGACGGCAAGCGTGCCATGGCTGCTTCTGCCTGGGCTGCCGGCCTGCAGGGTGCCGATCTTACGTGGGGTGTTTTGTCATGAGCAAGCTTTCCCCCGCGCGCAAGCTCGCACTCGATGTGCTGATGGAGGCCGACCGTCGCGGCATGTATGCGCGTGACGTGCTCTCTGCTCGCGCTACGGCCAAGGCTATTGACCAGCGCGATTCCGCGTTTGCCGCTCGCCTGGCACTGGGTGTTGCCGCGACGCAGGGCATTTTGGACGAGCTGCTCGATCAGTTCCTCGATAAGCCCAAAAAGGTCGCGCCGCGTGTTCGCATGGCGCTTCGCATCTCGGCCTTTGAGATGCTCTACCTGCATACCCCTGGCCGCGTTGCCGTGAGCCAGGGTGTTGAGCTGGTTCGCAGCGGCGCTAAATCGGCTGCCGGTTTGGCGAACGCCGTGCTGCATAAGGTTGCGGACAACGTTGAGGACTTTGCCACTGCGGCGGATGCCGATGAGTCCGAGCGCCGATTGGTTCGCCTGTCTCGCCTGATGGGCATGCCGCGCTGGCTGTGCGCTCGCATTATGGCCTCGTTCGATACGCCCGAGGGCGCGCTCAACTTTGCCGGAAATCTTGCGCCCGCGCCGCTCGCTTTGCACGAGAACGCCTTTGCAACCAAGCCTGATCCGTACCTATCGCAGTTTGTGGCGCCGGTATTCCCGGGCTGCCATGCGCCGGTCGATGCGCAGGCCACGGTTGCGTCGGGTGTGTTTGAGCGCGCGGCTGCCGTGGCCTCGGACCTTAACGCTCAGCTTATCGCTACTGCGGCTACTCGTCCCGGGCGCTGCCTAGAGATTGGCGCCGGTCGTGGTACCAAGACGTATGTGATGATGTGCCAGGCTAAGCGTGCCGGCTACGACCGTCAGCACACTGCACTCGATTTGCACGATCGCAAGTGTGACCAGAATCTCGCGCGTCTGCATAAGGCGGGTATTACGGGTGTTCGCACGGTTTCGGGCGATGCCTGCGAGCTTGACGAGGTCCTCACGTCGTTCGACGCGATGCTTGGTAAACCCGTTCTGTTCGATACAGTGTTTATCGATGCCCCATGCTCTGGCACCGGAACCATGCGTCGTCATCCCGAGATTCCCTGGCGCCTTGCCGAAAGCGATGTGACGTGCGAGCTGCCCAAGCTGCAACTGACGATGCTCAAGGAAGCAGCCGCGCGCGTAGCTGCCGGCGGCGAGCTCATATATGCGACGTGTTCGGTCTTTGATGAGGAGAACGCGCAGGTCGTGGATGCGTTTTTGGCTTCGCCTGAGGGCGCAGGCTTTAGACTGGTACCCCTCTCCGAGGCGCAAATCCTGCAGCTCCCCGAGTTTGAACAAGCCAAGAAGCTCGTCTCCGTACGCCAAAACGACCGCGGACTTTTCCAAAGCGTCCCCGTAAACGCCGATTCCTACGACGGCCACTTCTGCGCCCGCCTGGTCCACAAGTAACTACTAAGTTGCGGTGAAATAGGGATTGAAAGGGGGTGCGGACGATTTCTTGGACCGCGCCTAGGCGTATCCAAGCTTCCTGCGGTACTCCATCGGGCTGAGCCACCC
>NZ_JBCOIL010000004.1:0-116895 GCF_040926265.1 Collinsella aerofaciens
CGCGCCTTTAGACGCGAGCCCGGGGCCCGTGGGTTATACCCTAAGAGCAAACCACCCTTTTTAAGGGTGGTTCTGATGCAAAAGCGGGTGACGCTCGAGTGTTCTCGCAGATGTTTTGCGTGGATAAGGGCGCGCGTTGTACCATATAGACGTATATGTGTACATATGAAAGGGGCCCCGTGGCCAAGACGGTATATTCCGATAACCAAAATAATGTCGATGCCCTGGCTGAGCGTCTGAGCAGCCAGACATCGCTTTCTGCTGAGCGTGCCAAGCTGGTTGCCTACGACCTGCTTTGCCGCAAGGCGCTCAAGATCAAGTCGAGCGCGCTGGCGCAAATTTTCCGCTCCGTCGATAAGGAATGTGACACCAAGGCGATGCGCGATGAGCTTATCGCGGCAAATATCGTGACCAAGATCGAGGGTAGCGGCATTAGCGGGCGCCCGGCGTTCTATACCATCAATGCCGAGATCCGCGATGCCCAGGAGCAGCCTGCCGAGTCCGTCGAGGATTTTGTCGTCGAGGATCCC
Organism: Collinsella aerofaciens; assembly: GCF_040926265.1. Classification (GTDB taxonomy): domain Bacteria; phylum Actinomycetota; class Coriobacteriia; order Coriobacteriales; family Coriobacteriaceae; genus Collinsella; species Collinsella aerofaciens_BB. The sequence continues at coordinate 531 of NZ_JBCOIL010000004.1, forward strand.
GCTGACGTGCCTGCTGTGGAAGAAGTTGCCCCGCGTGAGCATGTCGATACCGATGAGTTGCTCGATGAGAACGTCGTGCGTGCCTTTACGGCCAAGGCAGGACGCGGCGGTTTTGGCGGGGGTAGCAAGCGCGATGCGCAGCGCCGCGCCCAGCAGGAGCGCTTCCGTCGCGCCGTTGCTCGAAAGGGTGAGACGGATGCTGAGGCTGTTGAGACCGAGGTTGCCGCTGAGTCGCAGAAGCCCGCGAAGGAACAAAAGCCCGTGGAGGCCCAAGAGCCCAAGCGTCGTCGCGGTGCTCACTTCAAGGCTGCGCAGCAGGATGTCGCGCGTGAGGTTGAAGAGCCTTCCGAGGTTGCAGACGATGTTGAGGAGTCTGCCAAGAGGGCTCCGGGTTCGTGTCGTCCCGGCCGCGGTTTTGCAGGGCGCGCGTATCCCGTAAAGCGTCAGGAGAAGGGCGAGCCGGCTTCGACCGCTCAGGCCGATAAGGCCGAACAAACCGAGAAAACCGTTGAGCCGGCGGCTCGCGAGCAGCAACCTTCCGAGTCGCAGCCTGCGGCTGACACCGAGGTCAAAGTTCAACAGTCCGCTGATAAACAGGCGGGGGAGAGCGCTTCGAGCAAGCCCCGCCGTCGTCGTCACCGTGGCGGACGTGGCTCAAATGCCGAAACCGTGGCCGAGAAGGCGACAACGCAAAACAAGGATGTGAAGGCTGAGACCCCGGTGGAGCAGCCCAAGCGCCAGCCGGCGAAGGGGGACAAGCCTGAACGTTCGCAAAAGAGCTCGTCCGCGCCAAAGCAAGAGCGCAAAGCTCAGGCAGATTCCAAGCACAAATCCCAGGCGCAGCCCAAACCGACTGCAAACGATGCGGCCGCCCAGCAGCCTGAGCAGCCCGCTCATGGCGAGGTTTCGGCGTTTGCTCTGGCCCGTGTCCTGGGCAGGCAGCTGCTCAAGGTCGTTCCCACGCCAATGGCGCTCTCCAAGATTAAGGAGCAACAGACTCAAATCGTTAAGGTCGAGGGCAAGGACGGCAAAAAGGCTCCGCAGCGCACTCAGCACAACGAGATGTCCAACCGCAAGATTGCCGAGGAAATCGCAATCATCCAGGCTTGGATCGAGCAGAACCGAGGTGCCGATACGCCGGTTGCCTCGCGCCGCCAGCGTGCCTACCAGATCTTTAACGACGAGAAGGCTTTTGACGGCAAGCACGGTGAGCGCCTGATCAGGCGTATGACCGAAAAGGGCATCAGCATGCAGGCGATCAAGGTCGCTCCCAATCGCCCCGTGCACTTTACGGGTTTCTTTACGCTGGGTGCCGACAAGCCGTTCATTATGGTCGAGAACCTGGACACCTACGACGAGATCGTCAAGCTGCTGCGTGGCCGCAAGCACGCCAAGCTCTTTGGCATCAAGGTGGGCGGCGTGATTTTTGGCGGCGGATGCAAGGCAAGCGTCTCGCATGCCCTGGACGATTATCTGGCCGAGATTGGCTATCGCTTTAACTACGTCTACTATGTGGGCGATATCGACCGCGAGGGCGCGCGCATCGTCGAGCAGGCTCGCAATGCCAATGTGGTTGAGATTCGCCTGCATGCCGGCATGTACCGCGCCATGCTCGCCGAGCATAGGCGTCGCGTGAAGGCCGGCGGCGCGTGCGAGCCCGCTGCTGCCAACCAGGGCGTGCCGCAGAACCTGGCGGCGACGATTAAGGATCTGCCCATGGTTACGCGCGTGCAGTTCCGCAACGTGCTGCGCGAGGGCGGGCGCATTCCGCAGGAGATTCTGATGACCGCAGACTATCGGGATGGCGACTCGGGAAGCTTCGACCGCATGCTCAACAACTAGGGCGTTCGGCCCCGGGAGAGTGGGGACACCGGCTTAGGTTTCCTGCTCTACAGTCCTGCTCACGACGGAGGCCACATTAAGTGGCCTCCTGTTCGTGCGGAACTCGCGATAAACCTAAGCCGGTGTCCCCACTCTCCCGGGGCCTGCGGCTACTTGGTTGTCGCATGCGGCTCGCTTTTCGGAACTGGGCTGATATTTTCTAGATGAAAGGCGCTCTTGGTCCTTATGGGCCTGGGGCGCCTGTCTTTTAAAGGTAGATTTTTGGGAGGCCGGCACTTGGAGACGTTCCTTTAGTGCCGGCACTTTAGGAACGTCCCCAAGTGCCGGCTGTGGGACGGAGGGATTCCGCGTCCGCCTTTTCGGCGGCCGTGCCCCGCTGCGTCGCTTCGCTCCTTGCGTGCTGCGCTGGAAAACGCTTCGCGTTTCCTCGGATTCGCACCCTTGCGGGTTCGAATTTCTCCGCTTGCCCACAAGAAAGCGCCCTGGGCCGTTATGGGCTCAGGGCGCTCAATTTTAATGGCTGGGACGGAGGGATTCGAACCCCCAACAGCCGGCACCAAAAACCGGAGTTCTACCGTTGAACTACGTCCCAATGTGTGGTGTTGCCCAAAAGCAACTCGTTTAGTTTACCTAATCTGCGAGGGCATCGCAAACGCCATCGAGCAGGCGTACGGCGAGTGTCTGCGCGTCGCTGGCCGTGAAGGTGCCGTTGTAGCGCGTCATGCCCGTGAGCTCAATGCGAATGCGTGCCGGCTTCTGCTGTGCGGCGACATTGGCAGTGCGGATGCGCTGGGCTAGGTTGTGGCACTCGGCGAGGGCAATCGTGGCGCGCGGTGCGGCGTCGGCGGGCGGCTCGTCGCTTGCGATCTCGAGCACCAGGTCAACGTCGGTTGGGACCTCGGAGTCGCAGAGCATCATGCCGCTGTTGTCGGTCGTTGCCGTGGCGATATTCCACATACGCGACGCAACACTGCGTGCGATGGGGTCCTCGCCGATAACGGCAATCTGAAAGCGCTCGAGCACGTTGGCGGCGCGAGCAAAACCGATGCGGGACTCGGCTTCGGTGACCGAGGGCTTGCCCTCCCACACATGGTGCAGGCGGTTGATGTAGGCGTAGGTGTCCTGGAAGGCCATGCCGTCGGCAAACAGGCCGACATTTTCCTGGAACTGCTGCAGGGCGGCCTCGGTATGCGGACCAAAGTAGCCGTCGTCTTCGCCACAGGCAAAGCCCAAAACGTTGAGAGCGCGCTGCAGGGCCTGCACATCGGCGCCATGGAAATTGGGCATGCGCAGATAGAGGGTGCGGTCGCCCAGCTTATACGAAGCGTCTACAAGGGCGCTCCAACAGGGGATATCGACGGCATGACCGGCAGCAAGGCCGCTGTCGAGCCTGAAGGTGCTGACGGCCTGCTCAGTGGTGGCTCCAAAGTACTTGTCGGTGACTTCGGCGGCATCAATCGTGTAGCCGAGCTGCAGGAGACGAGACTGCACGTCCTCGACGGCTGCTCCTTGCATGCCCGTTGTAATAGGTTCCATGAACGAACCCCTTTCGGCGTACCATTCGTACTATTTGAGCGTCTGTCGGATAGACAACGCAAAGGGATGCATAAACATGCACTCAACAGTGTAGCAAGTTGTGCCTAAATACGCTGCTGACAGGTTTTATAACCCCCGTTAGTTAAGGCGCTCCACAAAGAAATCTGCCATGGAGAGGAACAGCTCGCGTGCGTGCGGATCAAGCTCAACGTTCTCGATGGCCGCTTTGGCCTTAGCGGTCAGGTCGAGCGCGTAAGTGTGGGCGTAATCGATAGAGCCGGTCTCCTGGAAGATCTCCACGGCGCGTGCGAGCTGCGCGGGATCATCGGTGCCCGAGGAAAGAAGCTCCTCGACCTCGTCGTGGTGGCGCTCATCAGAGAGGGCGTGTACGGCGACAAGCGTGCGCTTGCCCTCGGTGATGTCGGTGCGGAAGTCCTTGTTGGCGGCTTCCTTAGTGCCGACAAGGTTGAGCAGGTCGTCATGAATCTGAAAGGCAAGGCCTGTGTGTAGGCCAAAGGCGCGCAGCGCTTCGATTTGCTCATCGCTGCCGCCGCCGATAATGGCTCCGGCGGCAAGCGGCGTGGCTCCGCTGTAAAACGCGGTCTTGTGCGTCGCCATGTCCAGGTAGTCATCAACCGAGATATCAAAGCGCCCGTCACGGACCCAACCCAGGTCGAGTGCTTGACCCTCAATGGTGCGGACGATCATCTCGGTAAGCTCGTGGAGCACGCGCAGCTTCACGTCGGACTCCAGCGTAGAGTCGTCGAGAACCGTCTTGGTGACCATGGTGAGCGCCAGGTCGCCACAATTGATGGCAAGGCCCGTGCCCTCGGTAAGGTGCATACAGGGCTTGCCTCGACGAAGCTGTCCGTTGTCGGCGATGTCGTCGTGGATCAGCGCGCCCGACTGGAAATGCTCGATAGCTGCCGCGGCGCTGCGGGCGCTCTCAAAGCTACCGCCCACTGCGGTTGCGGCGAGCATGCAGATAAGCGGGCGGTGGCGCTTGCCGGCGTTGGCCGTAAAAGCCGAGAGCGGCGCATACAGGTAGCGCTCGATATCGGCAGAGGTCGCCTGTCCGTCAAAGAACGTGGCCAGATAGTCGTTAATCTGGTCAAAGTGCTGGGCTAAAAAGCTGGTAAACGGACTGGACACGGGTTCTCGCATTCTTTCTGAGGTTGCGTTGATGCAATATGCAGACAACATATTGCCACATTAGGGCGTTTGGCGCGGCAGTTTTGGCGATTTGGGACAACGGGCGTGCGTTTGATGGAGCGCGCCTAAATCAGCCTAAAATGCTCGAGCGCCGCAACGACACCGTCGTGATCGACGGTGTCGGTCACGTAATCGGCCTTATCCTTGAGATAGTCCGGTGCATTGCCCATGGCGATACCGACATCGACGGCGTTCATCAGCGAGACGTCATTGCTGGCGTCGCCAATGCCGTATACGGTTCCGTGGTGGGGATCGAGGGCGTCGAGTACAGACTGGATGCCCCCGCGCTTCGTGCATTCGCGGGGCGAGATTTCGGTTACCTCGAGTTCGAGCTCGTTAAAGCACAGCAGCGGCTCAAGTGCCTTATCTTGAGCGATGTGGTTGGCGAGCGATGTAGACATCAAGATCTTGTAGACACTGTAATGTTGCAGCTGCGTGACTGCGTCGCCCAGGGTGCGCGCGTATCCGGGAGCATCGGTGGCATCGGCACTCATGCGCACGACGCCGTTGAGGCCCTCAAAGCGGATGACCTCGCCCGATTGCTCAAGGTAGGGGGCAAGACGCTGCAGCATGCTGGGCGTCATCGACAGATCGCGAATTGTGTGTCCGTTGATCTCGGCGTAACCGCCCGCAAGACAGACGATGCCGGTCCAGGGCAGCTCAAGAAGTTTGGGGTGGATGCAGCTCAGGGTGCGTCCCGTGCAGATAAAGGCCATGTTGCCGTTGGCGACAAACTCGCGGATTGCCTGCGAAACCGCCTCGTTGGGATAGGGGGAGAGGTCCCGCTCGTCTTCGGGAAGGTCTTGGGCGAGCCTGGGGTCTTGCCAGGCGAGCGTTCCGTCGATATCGAAGAAGCAAATATTGCCGCGCTTATGGGCTGCGCTGGCGGCAGGGGAGGCCGAGGTGGTGGGCACAAATTCCGGCTCGAGGCCCATGATCTGGTCAAAATGCTCTTTAACGCGGGGAACGGAGATGCCGATGACCACCTGGGCGGTCTTGCCCGTAATGATGAGGCCCTTGGCGCCCACCGCGACAAACGACGCGTTATCTGCAACGATGGAAGGGTCTGCGACCTCGACGCGCAGGCGCGTGGCGCAGTTGGTTGCGCCCACGATATTGCCAACGCCACCTAAAAGCTGAATTATCCGCTCAGCGAGGACGTGATCTTGATCGGATCGACTATTGACCTCGTCATTGGGAGATTGCTCTTTGGCAAAGTCGCTTCCCGTTAAACAATCGATTGCCGCGCGATTGACGACATGATCCTCGCGGCCCGGAGTCTTAAGGTCATAGACCAAGATGAGTGCTCGAAAACTAACAAAAAAGATGAGGCTAAAGGCAAGGCCGATACCGAGCGCCAAAAGATAGGCACCGGCATGCGTGCGCATGAGCGGAATAAAGTTGAAGGCTGCCATCTCCATGAGGCCGCCCGAGAAGATGCCGACGATGCCAAAGAGATTCATGGTTGTGGCAAGGCAAGACGATAAGACGGCGTAGAGCAAAAAGAGCCCGGGGTGGGTGAACATAAAGAGAAACTCGAGTGGCTCAGTAACGCCGCAAACCACCGAGGCGATGATGGCGGGAACAAGGATGACCCTGAGGCCGGCGCGGCGCTCGGGTTTTGCGGTGGAGTAGAACGCAGCTGCGATGGCAGGAAGGCCAAAGAGCTTGACCCAGCCGGTGGCGGTAAAACCGGCCCACGGCGCAAGCTCATTAAGGGGGCGCGTGCTATGGGAGAGGATGGGGAGCAAACTGCTCCACGTGGCGTAGATGCCGTCGTTAATGACCAGGTTGTCGTAGTAGATTGGCATGTAGAGCAGGTGGTGCAGCCCCATAGGCTCGAGCGCTCGCTCCAAAAACACAAAGATGCCCACGCCAAAGGGGCCGACGCTCGTAAGTGCATGGCGCAGCGTTTCGGTCATTGCGTATACGGAGGGCACGATGGCGGCCGAGATAGCGGCAAGGGCAAACACGGCAAAAAAGCTGATGAGGTAGACCAGCGAGGAGCCCGAGAAGGTGCCGAGCCAATCGGGAACCTTGGCATCGTAGAAGCGGTCATGGATGGCAACGACGGTTGCCGATACCGTCAGCGGGCCGATAATGCCGGTGTCGAGCGTCTTGATGCCGTCGATGACGGTGATGCCGTTGGCGGGGGTCAAAGATGACGGGTACTTAAGCCCAAGGTTGTCTCCGCTCAGCTTAATGATCTCGCTCAAAAAGAAGCAATAGGCAAAATAGGCGACGAGAGCCTCGAGGCAGCAGCGTGCCGGTTGCTTTTGGGCAAGACCGATAGGCAGCGCTACGGCAAAAAGGAGCGGGAGGCGTTTAAAGACTGTCCATGAGCCGCGCTGGATGATGGCCCAAAAAACGTACCAAGGGGTTCCGTATACGGCGAGATCGCCGACGATGTCCGCAGTCGTTGCGAGAGCGGAGACGCCGACCATGAGGCCTGATATAGAAAACAGCATGGCGGGCGCGAACATTGCCCCGCCAAAGCGTTGGATTTTTTGCAGCATGTTCTGCCTTCCGAATATCGAGGCGCGTTGCGCGTGGGGAAACGTTTAAACAATGGATTCATTGTAGAGGACCAGACGATTGTCGTACCGGCAGTTTTGAGCGAAACCGATTTGGGCATGACAGAAACCGTCAACGGTTAAATCCTGTCGCTTTACCGATATTCGGTTTAAACAACTTTAAGAAATGCTATCGTGCCTAGCCGGAAATGAATAATGTAGAGGTGAAACAATGCCAAAAGCGATATACGAAGGAATCTACCGAGAAATACGCTCGCGCATCATTAATGGGACCTATGCGTTTCAGGAGATGCTGCCAACCGAAGCCGAGCTGACCGCGGAGTTCGGATGCACTCGCAATACCGTCCGTCGCGCCTTGAGTATGCTGGCCGACGGGATGTTTGTGCAGCCCATACACGGCAAGGGCGTGCGCGTTATTTGGCTTAAGGGCGAAACCGACATGTTGGGCGCACTCGAAGAGGTTGAGTCGTTTGGCGAGTTTGCAAAGCGCAACAATGCCGTTGCATCGACGGACGTTAAGTCTTTTGAACATTTGATTTGCACTGAGCAACTTTCTCGTCGCCTGGGCTTTAAGGTGGGCGAGGAGCTGATTCGTGTAGTGCGTGTCCGAAGCCTCAACGGCAATGCTCGCCAGGTGGACCACGGCTACTTTTTGGAGTCGATCGCCAAGGGTCTGACGCCCGAGATCGCTGCAAAGTCAATTTACGACTATCTGGAGCACAAACGCGGCGTCAAAGTGATGGCGAGTCGCCGTACGGTGAGCGTCGAGCTTGCCAACGATGAGGACTGCAGCTACTTGGACCTTGGCAAATACAACTGTGTCGCCGTCATGGAGAGCCAGTCATACACCTCGGATGGCATTTTGTTCGAGGTTACGCACGCCCGTACGCATCCTGAGATCTTCCACTACCGCGTCAACTCCAAGCGATAGCCGGCTAGCTCGCAGCCTGACGAGACTCATGCCCTCAAAGAGAAAACGCCCGGTCAAACCGACGATGCATCGGCTTGACCGGGCGTTTTCTCTGCATTCGATAACAAATAATTGTTTATACAAAACTTGTCAAGTATCAAGTTGAAATTACCGTTCACCGAAGTTTTTCTACCGCTCTAGTAATACTTGTTCAAACAACTAGCTAAATAGCGTATCGTACAAATCAGCAAAAGGGGCAAAGTCCCCGAGCCAATCTCCGAAGGCGGCGGCAAAGGGTGCCGCCACGGTGTGAAAGGGTGGATTGTAATGAAGAACGAAATGAGCAGAAGGCAGTTCCTGGGCTTTGCTGGTTCCGCGGCTGCGGTTCTTGGTCTGGGTCTCGTGGGCTGCGGCGGTTCTGCTGGCTCCGGCTCCTCTGCTTCTGGTGACGCTGCCGAGGTCTACTTCCTCCAATTCAAGCCCGAGGTCGACAAGGAGTGGAAGGAGATCGCCAAGGCCTATAAGAAGGAGAAGGGCGTCGAGGTCAAGATCGTGACCGCCGCCTCCAACACCTACGAGGAGAAGCTCAAGTCCGAGATGTCCAAGAGCTCCGCTCCGACCCTGTTCCAGGTCAACGGCCCCACCGGTCTTAAGAACTGGAAGGATTACTGCGCCGACCTGTCCGATACCAAGCTCCGCGGTGAGCTCATTGACGACTCCCTGGCTCTGCAGTCCGACGGCAAGGATCTGGGTATCGACTGGGTCCAGGAGAGCTACGGCATTATCTACAACAAGCAGCTGCTCGAGAAGGCTGGCTACAAGGCCGAGGACATCAACTCCTTCGACAAGCTGAAGGCTTGTGCCGACGACATCCAGGCCCGCAAGGACGAGCTTGGTGTTGAGGGTGCCTTCACTTCCGCCGGCATGGATGACTCCTCCAGCTGGCGCTACACCACCCACCTTGCCAACCTCCCGCTCTACTACGAGTTCGAGAAGGAGCACAACCAGGAGGACGACGAGATCAAGGGCGAGTATCTCGACAACTTCAAGCAGATTTTCGACCTGTACATCACCGACTCCACCTGCGATCCTTCGCAGCTTGCCTCCAAGACCGGCGACGACGCCACCAACGAGTTCGCAACCGGCAAGGCCGTCTTCTATCAGAACGGTTCTTGGGCCTACGCTGACCTCACCAAGGCCGGCATGACCGACGATCAGATTGGCATGATGCCCATCTACATTGGTGTCGACGGCGAGGAGAACCAGGGCCTGTGCTCCGGCGGCGAGAACTACTGGTGCGTCAGCTCCCAGGCTTCCGAGGATGCCCAGAAGGCAACCGAGGACTTCATGTATTGGTGCGTTACTTCTGACACCGCCACCAGCATCATCGCTGACAAGATGGGTCTGACTGCCCCGTTCAAGAGCGCTAAGGAGACCACCAACGTCTTCTCGCAGCAGGCCGTTGCCATGGCCAAGGACGGCAAGAAGACCGTCGCTTGGGACTTCGTCTACATCCCCTCTGAGGAGTGGAAGAAGAACCTCAAGCAGGCTCTGATCGCCTATGCTGCCGACAACAGCAAGTGGGACGGCGTCAAGAACGCCTTCGTCGATGGCTGGAAGACCGAGAAGGCTGCTTCCGAGTAAGTAGTTGCTGCCCAAGCTATCTGATTAGCGACAGGGGGCGGGCAGACGTTGGTTTGCCCGCCCCCTGCATATTGAAAGGACCCTTCTATGGGCAAAGCACTCAAGCGCTGGTGGCCGCTCTTTATGCTGCCCACGTGCCTGGCGTTTATGATCGGGTTCGTGATCCCCTTTATCCAGGGCTTCTATCTCTCGTTCTGCCAGTTTATTACCATCAACAATACGCACTTTGTCGGTATCGAGAACTACGTGCGCGCACTGTCCGATCCGCAGTTTGCCACGTCGTTCTTCTTTACCGTGGCGTTTGCCTTCCTGTCGACGGTGCTCATCAACGTGATCGCCCTCGCCATTGCGCAGGCGCTCACCCGCAAAGCGCTCAAGGGCACCAATATCTTCCGTACGATCTTCTTTATGCCTAATCTGATCGGCGGCATCGTGCTGGGCTACATCTGGCAGATTCTGATCAACTGCCTGCTCTCCAACGTGGGCGCCCAGCTCATTGCCCTTAACTCTGCTGCTGGCTTCTGGGGCCTTATCATCCTGACCCTGTGGCAGCAGGTCGGCTACATGATGATCATCTACATCGCTGGTCTGCAGTCCATTCCGTCCGACTACATCGAGGCCGCCAAGGTCGACGGTGCCACGGCATGGCAGACGTTTTGGAAGGTTAAGATCCCTAACCTGATGCCGACCATCACTATCTGCCTGTTCTTGTCCATCACCAACGGCTTTAAGCTGTTCGACCAGAACCTCGCCCTTACCGGCGGCGCCCCCGCGCACTCCACCGAGATGCTCGCCCTGAACATCTACAACACGTTCTATTCGCGTGCCGGTATCGCATGGCAGGGCATTGGTCAGGCCAAGGCGGTTATCTTCTGCATCCTGGTCGTGGCCATCTCCATGATCCAGCTTAAGGCCACGAGGTCCAAGGAGGTGCAGCAGTAATGAAACGCGATAAGGTTATCAACCGCGCGCTCTCGATTTTCTTTACGATCCTGTCGCTCGCGTGGATCTACCCCGTGTTCATGATTGCGCTTAATTCTTTTAAGAAAGCGACCGCAATCAGCACCACCACGGCATTCGATCTGCTCACGCCCGAGACGTTCAACGGCCTCGCAAACTACATGCACGCCCTTAACGAGCAGGGCTTTGCCTCGGCATTTATGTACTCGCTCATCATCACGGTCACGTCGGTCGTGCTGATCTTGGTGTGCTGCTCCATGTGCGCTTGGTACGTGGTTCGTGTCAACAACAAGATCTCGAACTTCTTCTATTACCTGTTCGTGTTCTCGATGGTCGTGCCGTTCCAGATGCTCATGTTCACGCTGTCCAATTTGGCGGACCGCATCGGCTTCAACACGCCGTTCAACATCTGCTTTATCTACCTCGGCTTTGGCGCGGGCCTGGCGGTCTTTATGTTCGCCGGTTTTGTAAAGAACATCCCGCTCGAGATCGAGGAGGCGGCCATGATTGATGGCTGCAACCCGGTCCAGGTGTTCTTTAAGATCGTCCTTCCCATCATGAAGCCCACCTATCTTTCGGTCGGCATCCTCGAGACCATGTGGGTCTGGAACGACTATCTGCTGCCCTACCTTACGCTCGACTCCACCAAGTACAAGACCATTCCTATCTTGATCCAGTACTTCCGCGGCGGCTACGGCCACGTCGAGCTCGGCCCCATGATGGCCTGCATCATGATGGTCGTTATCCCCATCGTCATCATGTACATCCTCTGCCAGAAGTACATCATCGACGGTGTGGTGGCAGGTGCCGTCAAGGGCTGATGCCGTAACTGTTTTGCAAGTTTCTGCGGCGCCCTCAACATGGCGCCGCATATCGAAAGGTAGAGACATGGCCGAGATCGTTCTCAAGCATGTTCAGAAGGTGTATCCCAACACCGAGTCCAAAAAGAAGGGCTTCTTTGGCAAAAAGAAGAAGACCGAGGAGAAGAAGCACAACCTCAAGGTTACCGAGGACGGTGTGCTCGCTGTAGAGGACTTCAACCTCACCGTTCACGACCAGGAGTTCGTCGTCCTCGTTGGCCCCTCTGGCTGCGGCAAGTCCACGACGATGCGCATGGTCGCCGGCCTGGAGGACATCACCTCGGGCGATGTGCTCATCGATGGCAAGCGCGTCAACGACGTGGCACCCAAGGACCGCGACATCGCCATGGTGTTCCAGAGCTATGCTCTGTACCCCAATATGACGGTGTACGAGAACATGGCGTTTACGCTTGAGCTCAAGAAGGTTCCCAAGGACGAGATCGACCGCAAGGTTCGCTCTGCTGCCGAGATTCTGGGCATTACCGAGTACCTCGACCGTAAGCCCAAGGCGCTCTCCGGCGGCCAGCGCCAGCGTGTCGCTATCGGCCGCGCCATCGTGCGTGACCCCAAGGTCTTCCTGATGGACGAGCCGCTGTCCAACCTGGACGCCAAGCTTCGTAACCAGATGCGTGCCGAGCTCATTAAGCTGCGCCACGAGATCAAGGGCACGTTCATTTATGTTACTCACGACCAGACCGAGGCTATGACCCTCGGTGACCGTATCGTGGTCATGAAGGACGGCGTCGTCCAGCAGATCGCCACCCCGCAGGAGGTCTTCAATCATCCCGCGAACATCTTCGTTGCCGGCTTTATCGGCGTGCCGCAGATGAACTTCTTCGATGCCCAGCTGGTGCGCTCGGGCAACGGCTTTACCGTCAAGACCGAGGATATGAACGTGGCGCTCGCCCCCGAGACTTGCGCTCAGCTTGCCCTCAACTGGGACGGCGGCGACGTGAAGGAGATTACGGCCGGCGTGCGTCCCGAGCAGATCCTGCTTGCCGACAAGGGCGAGGAGGGCGCGCTCCAGGGTACCGTCGAGGTGACCGAGCTCATGGGCTCGACCGAGCATGTCCACGTGACCGCTCCCGACGGCCAGTTTGTCCTGATTATCCCCGTCGTCGACCTCGAGGCCAAGGGCGCGCTCAAGGCTGGCGACACCATCTGGTTCAAGTTCGAGAAGAACGCGACCCACCTCTTCGATAAGGTCTCTGGCAAGAACCTTATCTAGGCCCGGTGCATCCAGGCCCTCCCTTTGGGCGACTGCGGTATTGCCATCCTTTTGCCGCGGTCACATATAAGGCTCCCCTCCCGTCCACTGGGCGAGAGGGGAGCCTTTCTTTGTGTCGGGGCTGTCTGACCGGTCGTTTGTCTCGATCTGTAACGGGTAGGGCCGATTTCGGACGTTAGATGTTACAGATCGAGATAGACCCAAGGGGAGGGGCCGGTATGTCTCAATCTGTAACAGCTGGGGCCGTTTTTACCGAGTAGCTGTTACAGATCGAGATTCTTCGGTCGAGTCGGGTCACAGGATAACGTGCGGGCACAAAAAACGGAGCCGTGTTGCCACGACTCCGTTTCTCAAGAGGATGGGTAAGGGAAGCGAAATTAGCTCAGGTGCCAAATCTCGTCGTTGTACTGGGAGATCGTGCGGTCAGACGAGAAGGTGCCGGCGTTGGCGATGTTGATCAGCGCCTTGCGCATCCAAGCGTCCTGGTCCTCGTAGTCGGCCAGCACGCGCTCCTTGGTTTGGATGTACTCCTCAATGTCGAGCAGGGCCATAAACCAGTCCTTGCCCTTAATGTCGTCGTGCAGGCGCTGCAGGCGCTCGGCGTTGCCGGTCGCCATAAAGGCGGGGTTGGTGATGAAGTCCACCAGCAGCTTGATGCCGGGCTTGCGATAGAGCGCGCCGGCGTCATAGCTGCCGTCGGCGTAGAGCTGCTCGACCTGCTTGGAAGAGGCACCAAAGGTATAGATGTTCTCGTCGCCCACGAGCTCGGCAATCTCCACGTTGGCACCGTCAAGCGTGCACAGGGTTAAAGCACCGTTGAGCATGAACTTCATGTTGGAGGTGCCGCTCGCCTCCTTGGAGGCCAAGCTGATCTGCTCGGAGATATCGGCGGCGGGGATCACACGCTCAGCAGCGGTGACGTTGTAGTTCTCGATCATGACAACCTGCAGGTAGGGGGCCACGTCGGGGTCGTTGGCGATCCACTGCGACAGCGTCAGAATCAGATGGATGATGTCCTGGGCGATGGTGTAGGCAGGTGCCGCCTTGCCGCCGAAGATGATGGTGATGGGGTGCTTAGGTCTGTTGCCGTTCTTGATATCGAGGTACTTCCAGATGATGTAGAGCGCGAGCATCTGCTGGCGCTTGTACTCGTGGATACGCTTGACCTGAACATCGATGATGGCGTTGGAGGGAATGGTCACACCCTGCTCGAGCGCCATGAACTGGCGCATGATGGTCTTGGCCTCGGCCTTGGTGGCGGCCAGGCGCTCAAGAACATCCTTGTCGTTAGCGAATTCGGCGAGCTTGCTCAGGTCGCCGGTGCTGCGCCAATCGGTGCCGATCACATCGTCGAGCAGGTTGGCGAGCGCGGGGTTGGCGCCATGGATCCAACGACGGAAGGTGATGCCGTTGGTCTTGTTGGAGAACTTCTCGGGATAGATCTCGTAGAACGGGTGAAGCTCGGTGTCCTCCAGAATCTTGGTGTGGAGTGCGGCGACGCCATTGATGGAGAAGCCAAAGTGAATGTCCACGTGGGCCATGTGGACGGTGTCGTGCTCGTCGATGATGGCGACGCGCGGGTCGTCGTGCTCGGCCTTGGCAACCTCGTCGAGCTTGACGATGATGTCGGCGATGGCGGGCGAGACCTTCTGCAGGCTGGCGAGCGGCCACTTCTCGAGCGCCTCGGCAAGGATCGTGTGGTTGGTGTAGGCGACCATGGAGCGCACGATGGCAACGGCCTCGTCAAACTCGATGTCGTGCTCGGTGGTGAGCAGGCGGATGAGCTCAGGAATGACCATGGTGGGGTGCGTGTCGTTGATCTGGACCACGGCGTAGTCGGCCAGATCGTGCAGGTTGCTGCCGCGCTCGACGGCCTCGTCGATCAGGAGCTGGGCGGCGTTGCTCACCATGAAGTACTCCTGGTAGATGCGAAGCAGGCGGCCCTGCTCATCGGAATCATCCGGATAAAGGAACAAGGTGAGGTTCTTGGCGATCTTCGTCTTGTCGAAGTCGATGGAGCTGCTGGGGACCAGGCCGTCGTCGACACTTGCCAGGTCAAACAGACGCAGGCGGTTCTTGGTGGGCTGGCCGTAACCGGGCACATCGATGTTGACGAGCTTGGAGGTGACGGCAAAATCGCCAAACTCGACGGTGTAGGAGTGGTCGTCATCGATCAGGATGTCCTGCTCGCTAAGCCACTCGTCGGGGACGGCCTTTTGCTGGTTGTCGGTAAAACGCTGACGGAACAGACCGTAATGGTAATTGAGGCCCACACCGTCGCCGGTAAGGCCCAGCGTGGCAATGGAATCCAGGAAGCACGCGGCCAGACGGCCCAGGCCGCCGTTGCCCAGCGACGGTTCGACCTCAAACTCCTCAATCTTGTTGAGGTCGTGGCCGGCAGCGGTGAGCTGGTCTTTAACCTCGGCATAGATGCCAAGGTCGATCATGTTGTTGATCAGCAGTTTTCCAATCAAAAACTCAGCAGAGATGTAGTAGAGCTTTTTCTTGCCATTGTTGAGCGGGCAGGCGGCGGAGCGCTCCTGTACGAGCTTGACCAGCAGTTTGTAAATGCGGCGGTCATCGAGTTGCTCGAGCGAAGTTCCAAAGGACTGCTCGGCGAGTTCCATGAGGTTAATTTGGGGCATGTTTTCTCCTGTGATGGGTTGTTTCATGTCTGCAATTCATAAGAAGCCCGCGCGAGGGGATTGGGGTGGCCTCGCGCGGGAAAAGCAAGCGCGTCCGCACGGTGGGGAGGGGTCGGGCGCGGTAGCTCCTATTGAGGAAGCTCGATTTCGGCTTCCGACGGGATGCGGAAGTAGGTCTCGGTCCAGTCGGTGAGTTTGTGCTCGAG
Source organism: Collinsella aerofaciens (assembly GCF_040926265.1). Taxonomy (GTDB): domain Bacteria; phylum Actinomycetota; class Coriobacteriia; order Coriobacteriales; family Coriobacteriaceae; genus Collinsella; species Collinsella aerofaciens_BB. Next base: position 16,108 of record NZ_JBCOIL010000004.1, read on the forward strand.
CTCGCGGGTGATGGCGCCGTCGAGCATGCGCCAGGTCCAGTTGCCGCCCAGCGTGGCAGGGGTGTTGATGCGCGCCTCGTTGCCCAAGTTGAGCAGGTCCTGCATGGTGTAGATGCACGTGTCGCTCACGCTGGCGGCGATGGTGCGATTGAGTGCATCTGCCATGGGTTCGCCGGCCTGCTGATGGGTGTACAGGGCTGCCTGCTCACGCTGACGCGGGGTGGCCGTTCCCTCAAACCAACCGCGCGCCGTCTCGTTGTCGTGGGTGCCCACATAGGCGACGGTGTTGGCGATGTAGTTATGCGGCAGGTAGTACGAGTTGGTGCCCTCAAAGGCAAACTGCAGGATCTTCATGCCGGGGAAGCCCGAGTTGTCGCGCATGTCGATGACGCCGGGGGTGAGGAAGCCCAGGTCCTCGGCGATGATGGGCAGCGTGCCGAGCTTTTCCTCGAGCGTCTTGAAGAACTTGAGGCCGGGACCCTGCGTCCACGAACCGTAGGACGAATCGGGTGAGGAGAACGGCACCTCCCAATAGGCCTCGAAGCCGCGGAAGTGATCCAGGCGGATGACGTCGTACATGTCGAGGGCGGCGCGAATGCGGCCCTCCCACCAGGAGAAGCCGTCGGACTCCATGGCGTCCCAGTCGTAGATGGGGTTGCCCCAGTACTGGCCGGTGGCCGAGAACTGGTCGGGCGGCGTGCCGGCGACGCTCACCGGATTGCCGGCGGCGTCGATCTTAAAGAGCTCAGGTGTCGCCCACATCTCGACGGAGTCACGCGAGACATAGATGGGCAGGTCGCCGATGATGAGAATGTCGCGCTCGTTGGCATAGGCCTTGAGGCGGCTCCACTGGCGATCGAAAAAGTACTGCGTCATCTGGTGGTAGAGCATATGCGCCGGATGGTCGGCGCAGACCTTGGCGGAAGCCTCGCCGCGGGTGCGGAGCTCCGCGGGCCACTCCCAAAACGCCTTGAGACCGCACTCCTCTTTGACGGTCATGAACTCACAGTAGGGGATGAGCCAGTCCTCGTTGGCCTGGATAAAGTCATCGAAATCGGCCGGCTTGTCGGCAGCAAAGCGCTCAGCGGCGCGGTCGAGAATCTGACGGCGGCCGTCAAAGATAGCACCGTAGTCGACATTGCTGGGGTCGGATCCCAGATACACGCCATCGATATCGCGCTGCTCCAGATACCCTGCCTCGATAAGCTCGGCAAAGTCGATAAAGTTGGGGTTGCCTGCGCGGGCCGAGAACGACTGATAGGGCGAATCGCCATAGCTGGTCGTCGTAAGGGGCAGAATCTGCCAGTAATGTTGTTTGCACGAGGCGAGAAAATCGACGAAGTCGTAGGCATTCCAGCCAAAGCCGCCGATTCCGTATGGTCCGGGCAGAGATGAGACGGGCATGAGGACGCCGCTTGCACGCTCCATGAATGCGCTCACCAACCTTCTTGTTGTGGGGTCGGCCTGCCGATGGGTGTGCAGTCCGCCTCCGATGTTCTGATTCGGTACGCCTATTGTAAAACATGTTGTTTAAACATGTACAGGCAAGATAAAAAAGTTGGTCGATTTTCGGCGAATGGTTACATGCCATGAAAAAGCCCCGACCTCACAACGTGAGATCGGGGCAAGAGCGGTATGTAGGTTTTTGCTACTCGGCGTCGGCGAAGCCGTTGGGGTTGTGGCTCTGCCAGTTCCAGCTATCGCGGCACATGTCCGCGATGTCGTACTGGGCCTTCCAGCCCATCATGCGCTCGGCCTTGGAGGCATCGCACCAGTTGGCAGCGATGTCGCCGGCGCGGCGCTCGCGGATCACGTAGGGCAGCTCCTTGCCACAAGCCTTGGAGAAGGCGGCGACGACCTCGAGTACCGAGGTGCCGGTGCCGGTGCCCAGGTTAAAGATCTCGACGCCGGTCTTGCCGTTCATCCAATTAAGGGCGGCAACGTGACCAGAGGCCAGATCGCACACGTGGATGTAGTCGCGCACGCCGGTGCCGTCGGGGGTGGGGTAGTCGTTGCCAAAGACCTGAACGGCCTCGAGCTTGCCCACGGCAACCTGGGCGACATAGGGCACCAGGTTGTTGGGGATGCCCTTGGGGTCCTCGCCGATCAGGCCCGACGGATGAGCGCCAATGGGGTTGAAGTAACGGAGCAGCACGACGTCCCACTCGGGGTCGGCGGTGTGGACGTCCATAAGGATCTGCTCGATCATCCACTTGGTCCAACCATAGGGGTTGGTCGCGGGCTTCTTAGGATCCTCCTCGGTGACGGGCGGGTTGTCCGGGTCGCCGTAGACGGTCGAGGAGCTCGAGAAGATGATGGACTTGCAGCCATGGTTGCGCATGACGTCGATGAGCACCAGGGTGTTCTCGATGTTGTTGTGGTAGTACTCGACGGGCTTGCTCACCGACTCGCCGACGGCCTTAAAGCCGGCAAAGTGGATGACGCGGTCGATCTGATGGGTATCGAAGATCTTGTTCATCGCATCGCGGTCGAGCACGTTGGCCTCGTAGAAGGTGAGGTTCTTGGCGGCCTCGTCGCCCACGATGGTCTTGACGCGGTCGACGGCGACGGCGCTGGAGTTGGAGAGATCATCGACGATGACGACCTGGTAACCACCCTCGAGCAGCTGAACGACGGTGTGCGAGCCGATAAAGCCGGCGCCACCGGTAACGAGGACACAGGTGTCTTTGGGGTCGAGTGCTTTGGACATGTAGTCTCCTATCGAATCAGGAACACTTCTTCAGGGGAGTATAGCGCAGGCAGGGACGCCCAAATCGTGCGCTGTAGGAAAAGCAGAGGATTGTGCTAACGTACTCATAGAAGAGCTTGCGTACGCATAACCTGATCTTTGGCATTTGCTTACGAGCCGCTGACCTTGCAGTTTCCTGCCGTTCGTGGAAATCGTTGGGACGCGCCATATGTACGCTAATATGTATGAGTTGAGCGACATATAAATAAGCATGTAACGGAGTACATATGTCACCAAACAGCGATTCCATCCTTTCCCAGGAGCTCTCGCGCCGCACTGCCCTCAAGGCCCTGTTCGGCGCCGCTTCTGCGGCAGTTCTTTTTGGCCTGCCCGCTCGCGCCCATGCGGCGGAGGCTTCCAAAGAAACCACCGATAAACTGAATGCCGCCCAGGCCCAGCTCGACGAGGTTCAGGCCCAGCTCGACAGCATCGCAAATGAGTATGCGGCGCTGGCCAACAAGAATGCCCAGACCCTCAACGACATCGAGAATGTCCAGGGCAAGATTGACGACACGCAGGCCCAGATCGATGAAAAGAAGGCCGAGCTCAAGAAGAAGCGCAACGACCTTTCCGATCGCGTGGCCGCCAGCTACAAGTCCGGCGGCACGAACATCCTGTCGCTGCTGCTGGCCTCTGGCTCGTTTGAGGAACTCGTCGCCAACGCGCATTACGTTGAGAAGATCAACAAGAGCGACCGCGACGCCATCGAGGACATTCAGACCATCCAGGAAGAGCTCGATGCGCAAAAGACCGAGCTCGAGTCGCAGAAGGCCGACTTAGAGAAGCTCAAGGACCAGCAGACTGCCCAGATGCAGGACATGCAGGCCAAGCAGCAAGAAGTCCAGACCGTGCTGAACGGTCTTTCCGACGACGTCAAGGAGCTCATGGCTCAGCGCGATTCCGAGATCCTCGCTGCTGCCCAGGCTGAGGAGGCCGCTAGGAAGGCTGCCGCTGCCGCGGCTGCCGCGAACAAGAACAATTCCTACTCGGGTGGTTCGAGCTCGGGTGGTGGATCGTACGCGCCCGGAACTCCGCAGCAGAATGCCGGCTCGGGCAAGCAGCAGGCTGTCGTCAACGCGTGCTACTCCACGCCTTCGCCGGGTCAGAACTGGTGCGCGGCGTGGGTCACCAATGTCTTCCGTAACGCCGGCGTTGGCTACTTTGGAGGCAATGCGTGCGACATGTTTAACGCCTGGTGCTATAGCTCCGACCGCTCGGCGCTGCAGGTGGGCATGATCGTGGCCGACTCATCGCATAGCGGCACCGGCATGCCGGGTCTGATCTATGGCCACGTGGGCATCTATGTTGGCGGCGGCATCGTCATGAGCAATGAGGGCGCCATTACGTCTAAGTCGCTTGATTCGTTTATTAGCTTCTATGGCACTGGCTCTGGCGTGCGTTGGGGCTGGCTCGGCGGTATTGCGCTGTCGTAAAGCCGACGGGGCCGCGTGCCCGCCCGCATTATATTTGATTGCCTGCTCGGGCAGTCCTGCGCAAGACGAAGGCCACATTAAGTGGCCTTCTTTGCGTGCGGAACTCGCGATCAATCAAATATAATGCGGGCGGGCACGCGGCCCTCTCGGGTTCGGGGCGCGACACACCGGACTGGGTTATCTGAATGAATATGGTGAAGGCCCCTTTCGGGGCCTTCTTTTTATAAAAATTCGCCTACTCGGTGGACTTCGGGTTCTAGGTCTACGTCGAATTGGCCTTTGACGGTTGTTTGGATGTGGCGGATGAGTTCGTCAACGTCGGCGGCGGTGGCGTGGTTGGCGTTGACGATAAAACCGCAGTGCTTTTCGCTTACCTGCGCGCCGCCAACGGCGTGTCCTCGCAGGCCGGCGTCCATGATGAGCTTGCCGGCAAAGTAGCCCTCGGGGCGCTTGAAAGTGGAGCCGGCACTCGGCATGTCGAGCGGCTGCTTGTCCTCGCGGCGCTGGCGGTAGTCGTTCATGTCGGCCTTGATCATCGCGGCGTTGCCCGGAGCGAGATTGAAGGTGGCCGAAAGCACGATGAAGCCGTCGTCGGCAATGCGGCTCTTGCGATAGCCCAGGTTGAGCTCATCGACATCGAACTCAATGATATTGCCGCTGCCGCGGGTGCCGTCGTCGAGCTGGCGAGCGGGTTTGTAGACGCGCACGGACTCCAGCACATCGGCCATGCAGGCACCGTAGGCACCGGCGTTCATGTAGCAGGCGCCGCCGACCGATCCGGGGATGCCCGAGATGGGCTCCATGCCGGTGAGGCCGGCCTCGGCTGCCGCCGCGGCGACATCGGAAAGCAGCGCGCCGGCTGCCGCCGTGACGTGCGTGCCGTCGACGGTGATGTTGGAGAGACCTTCGCCCAGCGCTACGACGACGCCGCGGATGCCCTTGTCGCCGACGAGCAGGTCGGAGCCGTTGCCCACGATGGTGAGCGGCAGGTCGCAGCGATAGCAGGTATCGAGCGTGGCGACGAGGCCCTGCTCGGTATCGGGCGTGACAAAGACGTCGGCCGGGCCGCCGATCTTAAACGTGGTGTGCTCGCGCATGGGCTCGCTCATCAACACGTTGTCCTCGCCGGCAACGCCGGCGAGCGCGCACAGCAGGTCCTCGTTAAAAAAGTCGTTCTCGTGCATACGAATATCCGCCTTTTGGTGGTCGTTGTCATCAATCGATTGCAATATACCCCACCCGGACGGATTTGGTGCGCTGGCGGCGATAAAACAGCCGTCTACCGGATTGGTAAAGTGTTTATCACCGAGGTAGAGGGTCGGTCGCTATACTTTCAAGAGATTGCGCGTAAACCTGGAAGGAGCGAGATGGCCAACAAAGTCACCCTCAAGCAGATCGCCCAGGAGGTGGGGCTTTCCCCCTCGTCGGTCTCGCTTGTTCTCAATAATCGGCCCTGTCGCATCTCGGAAGAAAACCGCAAGCTCATCAAGGAGGTCGCGGCGCGCAACCACTATGTCCCCAACCAGATTGCGCGTAGTCTGGTCATGCGCGAGTCGCGCACGCTGGGCCTTATCGTCCCTAACATCGAGAGCCGCTTTTTTGCCTCGCTCGCCGGTAGCCTGGAAAAGCGCTGCCGCGAGGACGGCTATGCGCTCTTCATTACCAGCTCGGGTGGAAGTGCCGACGACGATCTGGAGCTGCTGCGCCAGCTGGTAACGCGCGGCGTTGATGGCGTCTTCCTGGTTGTGGGCGACGAGTTCTCCGACGACCGCGCCCTGCGCGAAGAAGTCAGCCATCTGCCTATCCCTGCCGTGATGGTCGACCGTGCCATTGAGGGACTCGAGTGCGACAAGGTGATGTTCGACCACGAGATGGGCGGCTACATGGCCACCCGCTATCTGATCGAGCAAGGCCACCGCCGTATTGCTTGCCTGGTTAACGCACGCCGCTCCAATACGGGTCGCAAACGACTTGCCGGCTATGAGCGCGCACTGCGCGAGGTTGGCTTGCCTATCGACGCGCGTTTGGAGTTTGAGAGCGAGTACTACATTCCGAGTGCCTACGAGGCCTCGGAGGCGGTGCTCGCAACTGATGCCACCGCCGTGTTCGCAAGCTCGGATAACATTGCCCTCGGTCTGCTCAAGCGCTTACACGAGATGGGGAAGAGCATTCCGGGCGACATCTCGGTGGTGAGTTACGACAACTCGGCCGCCGACGTTCTCTTTGAGCCGGCGCTGACCGCGATTGAGCAGGATCCTGGTATCCTCGCGGAGCATGCTTTTGGCTGCATGTCCAAGCGTCTTGCCGGTAGGGGCGGTAGGCGTGCCGAAGAGGTCGTCCTGGAGCCGGCACTTATCGTTAAGGGCAGCGTGCTCGAACTTACCGAATGTAGCTAAGCGTACTTGTTTGTTTGCATAGATTGCATGCGGAGTGTCCGCTATTTGCCGGCGGGGCCGGGGTGTCTGCCTTGTTTTGAGAAGTTCGCGAAGCCCACTTCTCAAAACAAGGCAGACACCCCGGCCCTCGTCCGTTAACTCTTCCGCTGGGCGAGCCATAGACGCCGCGCACCGATGCGATAAAGCAGTGGCTTGAAATTGGTGCTATATTCAGCATGATTTGTTTAATGCTAGTACGGGAGGCTGATATGGGGCTGTTCAAGAAGAAAAACCCGCAGGATGCCTTTGATCCCGATGTGTTTACCATCACGGATACGATTTTGGACCCGCCGCGGTTTACATTTTTGCCGGCTATCTACCAGGATGCCACGCGCCGCAAGTGGGCTGTGCATCAACGCGGTGGCGAGCCGAAGATTTTTGACTATGCGGACGTGTTGCAGTGCGAAGTGGCCGAGGCGGGCGATCCGGAGGCCGAAGAAGCGGTCTCTAAACAGGAATTTGCCCAGCGTATCCTGGCAAATCCTGCCAAGGCGGCGAAAATAAATGCTGCCAAGCGTAATATGTGTCTTGGTATGGGCGTTGTTGTGGCGGTTCAGACGGGAAAAGACGAGGTTTCCAAATTAGAGATTCCCGTTATGACCGACGAGGTCAAACGCGATTCAAGTCTATATAAGTCGTATCGGAATGTCGCCGAGAAGATCAAGGCCGAATTTGATGCCATGGGAGGGCTGACCTAATTTTGGCGGCATACGTGTCTGAATGAGGAGTCTGTGCAATGGCAGGCGAATCTTATGCAATTCCCCCCAAAGATCGTGCTGTTGAGGGAATTCTTTGGTATATCCAGCACCATCAGCTTGCCGGCGGCGATCGCCTGCCGGCCGAGCGCGTGCTGTGCGAAGAGATTGGCGTTTCGCGTACGGCGTTGCGTGCCGGTATCACGCGGCTTATCTCGTGTGGAACGCTCGAGAGCCGTCGCGGATCGGGCACGTATGTGTGTCCTCCCAAGCCGCTGAACATCTTCCAGGAAACGTATAACTTTTCCGATGCTGTGCGGACTGCCGGCCTGCACCCCTCTTCTCGTCTGGTTTCCACCGGGACCATCGAGGCGGATGAGGCGCTTGCCGACAAGCTTGGGGTGGCTGTAGGCGCTCCCTTGCTCCGCACGCAGCGCGTTCGACTTATTGAGGGCGAGCCGGCGTCAATCGAGACCGCTCACGTTAACCTGTCCCTGTGCCCATCGCTTCCCGAGCACGATTTTGAGTGTGAGAGCCTTTACGATGTCTTGCTCAAAGAAGGTGGCGTGCGTGTTGAGCATGGACGTGAGCATATCTCCATCTCGCGTTTGAACGCCGAAGAGGCCGAGCTGCTCCAGCAAGAAGAGGGGACGCCGGTGTTCTATGAGAGCGCGATCGAATTTGATAAGGACATGCGTTTTGTGGAGCATTGCAAATCGGTGATTTTGCCCACAAAGTTCCGCTTTGCCGATAACGGTGAAAAGAACGGCATGAGGAGCGTGGCAGGTGAACAATGGCTGAAACAGTAGATGCCACCCCGGTTTATATGCGCATACGACGTCGCATTGAAGAGCGTATCGAACGCGGTATATATCCCACGGGTTCCATGATTCCGTCCGAAAAAGACCTCGCCGAGGAATTTGGTACGACACGCTTGACCATTCGAAGTGCTGTCGATGAGCTGGTTCGGCGCGGGCAGATTCGACGCGTCCGCGGAAAGGGCGCGTTTGTGGCGCAGAAAGTGCCCGTTGCCTACGAACGAACAGGAGGCTTTCGCGAGTCGGTTCGTGCTTCGGGCGGCGAGCCGTCCGTCCGCATCCTCGCGCGTTCCAAGCGTTATGCGGGCCCATATTATGCCAACCTGTTTGGCATTGCCGAGGACGATTTGCTGTATTCGATTCGGCGTTTGAACTGCGTCAACGGCGATCCCGTATCGATTGAGATGGCGTTCATCCCGTGCCTGCTGTTTCCCACAATCGAAGATATTGACGTGTCGGTCTTCAGTTTGTACGAGACCTATGAGATGTTGGGCCGAAAGCCGGTCATGGCACAGGAGAAGCTCGATATCGAGGCGGTGGGTGCACGCGACGCGGGCTTGCTTGGCTTGGAACAAGGGGATCTTGTTTTGCTTTTGGAATGCGTGAGCTATGACGCGAGCGGTCAGGCTATCGAGTATGTAAAGTCCTTCAATCGTGGCGATGCGGGCGGCTACACCTATACGTACTAGCTGGGGCTTTGCATCGCGCGCGGTAACAGCCGGTCTGTTTGGGCAATTTGACCGACTGTATATACAACCTTACATGGCTCAAAATCGACCGTTCGCCGAAGGGGATAAATTAATCGACAAAGAGGTATCAAAAAGGCGTAACCTGTAACTGTGATTGGTATCAAATACTAATGATTTATAACGAGGTGAGACGATGAAGATGCTCGATTACGTTCAGCTTGCCCATGTGCGTATGGGGGAGAACCTCGAGCGTTCGTCTGAGCTGGTAGCGCAGCTCGTTGATATTTTCCAGTCCGGTTCTTTTGACGCACTGCGCATCGTTGCTTCGGGTTCGTCGCGCCATGCCGCCGATTGCGCCCGCGATTACCTGCAAGATGCGCTGCAGATGCAGGTGTCCGTTGTAACGCCCGAGGCCTTCGTCGATTTTGAACACACCTATCCGCAGCATGCGCTTAACATCGCCGTCTCGCAGAGTGGCTATTCGACCAATACGATTGCGGCGCTCGATTACATGCGCGCACACGATATGGCTGCAGTTGCGCTCACGGCAAACGTCGAGGCACCCATCAAGGAACACGCTGACATCGTTCTTGACTACGGTGTGGGCGTCGAGTCGGTGGACTTTGTAACTCTGGGCGTCGAGGTTCTCGTTGAGTATCTGGTGCTCTTTGGTATTTACGGCGGTCAGGCGCGCGGAACGGTTGACGCCAAAGGCGTTGCCCAGCGTCTTGACGACCTGCGCGAGGCTATCCAGGCCAATGCCGTGATGTGCAAGACCGCCGAGGCATATGTCCAAGACCACATGCTCGAGCTTTCTGAGCACACGCCCGCTATGGTCGTCGGCAACGGCCCCAACTATGGTGTTGCCGAGGAGGCAGCGCTCAAGCTGAGCGAGACCATCAAGATTCCTGCCATGCATCACGAAGGCGAGGAGTTCGTCCACGGTCCCGAGATGCAGATCGTTCCGGGCTATCTGGTGTTTATTGTCGACGATCCGCAGGGGTCGGAGCGTCTTGCGAATATCGCCGATGCGCTATCGAACGTTACGACAAAAACGGTGCTGCTCACGGCCCATCCCAAGGGTGGGGCTCACGAGGTTGTGGTGCCTCAGGTGGCTCCGCTGCTCAGCGCAATTCCCAATCTCGTGTTCTTCCAGACGATTGCGGCAATAATCGCCGAGCGTCTGAAGTCATGGGACGTTCACCCGTATCTCGGTGCCGTCTCCAAGCAAATGGAGGTCAAGGCAGAGGGCTACGAAGAGTCAGTCAATGTGCTTAAGGCCAAAGCGGCTGAGTGTTACGGAATATAAGCGGGTTTTGATGCCCGTTGGCATGGGGGATGTGGAAACAACCCCAGAAAGGAGAGACAAATGAAGGAAACCGAGAAGATCGAAATCATGCATTTCGACCAGGAGGGCTATCTCGAGGACGGCAAGGCGCTCTACGAGACCGGCAAGAAGATGACCGCGCTCGCCGACAAGGTCGCCGACGAGGGCTACGACGCCGTGTTCCTGATGGGCGTCGGCGGCACCTGGGACGAGCTCATGCAGCTCGAGTACCTCATGAACAAGTTCGGCGACCGCGACCTCGAGGTCTACCTGATCCACGCCGCCGAGTGGAACGCCATGGGCCACAAGCGCATGACCGAGAAGTCCGTCGTGCTCACCGCCTCCGAGTCCGGCACCACCCCCGAGGTCCTCGAGGCCGTCAAGAAGATGAAGGACATGGGCGTGCGCGTCTACGCCATGACCAAGCCCGAGGGCCCCATCGGCCAGGCTGTCGGTGCCGAGAACTGCGTTGCCATGGCTTCTGATCATGGTTCGGGCGGCTGCGAGAAGGGCTACTACCTCGCCGACTGCTTCGGCCTGCGCCTGCTCAACCGCCGTGGCTGCTTCCCCAAGTTCGACCTGTTTATCGAGCAGACCAAGGACATCTGGAAGGACATGCTCGACATCCGCAAGCGCTTCGAGCCGCGCGCCGAGGAGCTCGCCAAGAAGTACGCCCTGGCCCCCTACACCATGTTCATCGGCTCCGGCGCCCTGTGGGGCGAGACGATCCTGTTCTCGATGTGCATCCTCGAGGAGATGCAGTGGAAGCGCACCCGCTACATCACCTCGGCCGACTTCTTCCACGGCACCCTCGAGCTCGTGGAGCCCGGCGTCCCCGTGTTCCTGTTCATGGGCGAGGACGAGAACCGCAAGCTCGACGAGCGCGTCCGCGCGTTCCTGACCCGCGGCGTGACCGGCGACACCGACATCAACATCATCGACACCGCCGAGTTCGCCATCCCCGGCCTTGACGACGAGTTCCGCGTCATCGTCTCCCCGTGGATTCTGACGGTGCTCGTGACCGACCGTCTGGCTCGCTACTACGAGACGGTCACCAAGCACAACCTCAAGTATCGTCGCTACTATCACCAGTTCGACTACTAAAGAAAACGGGTGCGGGAACGTGCCGGGCTATTGAGAGGAACACAGAATGAGACAGTACATCATCGCCAGCCATGCGCACTTCGCCACCGGCATCAAGGAGAGCGTCGAGCTGCTCTCGGGCGCTCGCGACAACGTCCACGATCTTTCAATGTTCGTCGATGACCGCATGGACGTGGCCGAGGAGGCCCAAAAACTGCTGGCAGGCATGGCTGCCGACGATGATGTCGTTGTCTGCACCGACCTCTTTGGCGGCAGCGTCAACAACGAGTTCACCAAGATCGTCCAGACGCGTCCCCGCACGTACCTCGTTACCAACATGAACCTTCCTCTGCTCATCCAGCTGCTGTTCTCTGACGAGTCGGCGCCGGTTGAAGAGACGATTCGCGCCATCGTCGCTGCGGACGATACGCGCGTGAAGTTCGTCAACGATCTTTTGGTCGATGACGACGAGGAAGAAGAGTTCTAATCCGTAGCACCTACTGACACGCCGTAAGACGGCACAAGACCTTTGGGGGGTCACATTATGATTCAGCTACTTCGCGTTGACCATCGCCTGCTTCATGGCCAGGTCGCGGTCTCTTGGGTTCAGGGCCTCGGCTCCAACTGCATCTTCTGCGTGGGCGATAAGGTCGCCAACGACCCGGTGTGGAAGACGACGCTCAAGATGGGCAAGCCTGCCGGCTGCAAGCTCGTCATCAAGGATATGGCGAATGCCATCGAGGCTATCAACTCGGGCGTGACCGACAAGTACAAGATGATCATCTGCGTTGCCACCATCGCTGAGGCAAAGCAGCTTGTTGAGGGCTGCCCGCAGATTAAGTCGGTCAACCTGGGCAACACCAAGCCCAAGGACGAGAAGCGCACCGATGCTCGTCAGGTCTCTCGTCAGATCTTCCTGACCGCAGCCGAGGAAGCCGATGTGCGCGAGATGCTGGATCGTGGCGTTGAGGTCGAGATTCGACCCCTGGCCGATGACCCCAAGGTTGACTGCGCCAGCGTGCTCTAGGCGTTTGAATTCGAAGAGTCTGAGCTCTTCGTAGTGTCCTATTAGGAAAGGGGGATGTATGCTTACCCAAGCAATCCTCATCGGACTTATCGCCGCATTTGGTAAGTTCGACTGCCAGCTCGGTACGCTCTATGCGTTCCGCCCCATCGTCCTGTGCCCGCTCGTGGGTCTGGTGCTGGGGGACCTGCAGTCCGGCCTCGCGATCGGTGCGAGTCTGGAGCTGCTGTTCATGGGCTCGATCTCCATCGGCGCCTACGTGCCGCCTGATGAGACGATCGGCGGCGTGCTCGCCTGCGCCTTCGCTATCCAGCTGGGCCAGAGCACCGAGGCAGCCATCGCGCTTGCCATGCCCATCGCCACGCTGTGCCTTGCCATCAAGAACATCCTCAACGCCGCCCTGCCGATCCTGGTTGACCGCGCTGATGTCTTCTCCGGCCAGGGCAACCTTAAGGGTGTCTATGCGATGCACTTCCTGATCGGTTTAACCGGCATCATCATGGCGTTCCTGATGTGCTCGCTGTCGTTCTATCTGGGTGCTGACGCTATCCAGGGCGTGCTCGACTTTATCCCCGACTTTGTTCTTGCTGGCTTTGGCGTTGCCGCCAACATCCTGCCGGCCATGGGCTTCGCCATGCTCGGCCGCCTGGTGCTCACCAAGCAGCTCGTGCCCTTCTACTTCCTGGGCTTCCTGCTGTGCTCCTACGCCAACGTGCCCGTCCTGGGCGTCGCCCTGATCGCCATCATCATCGGCATCGACAAGTTCGACCTGCTCGGCCTGGGCGGAGCCCAGCCCCAGCTCTCCGCGGAAGGGGATGAGGACGATGACTTCTAGTCCCGAGAACAAGATCACGCGCTCCGACCTCGTCAAGAGCGCCGTCAACGTCGGCGCCCTGGGCATGGAGTTCTCCTGGACCTACTACAAGCAGATGAACATCGCCTTCTGCCTGATGGTCGCCAACATGCTCAAGAAGATCTACGCCGGCCGCCCCGACGACTACGCCGAGGCTCTGCACCGCCACTGCGCGTTCTTCAACATCACCGTCCAGTTCGCCCCGTTCGTCGGCGGCATCGCGATGGCCATGGAGGAGAAGGTCGCCCGCGGCGAGATCGAGCCCGAGAGCGTCAACGACGTCAAGGCCGCCCTCATGGGCCCGCTGTCCGGCATCGGCGACTCCATCTTCCTGTCGACGCTGCGCGTGGTCGCCGCCGCGGTGGGCATCAGCCTGTGCCAGGCCGGCAACCCCTTCGGCCCCATCGCCTTCCTGCTCATCTACAACGTCCCCGGCTTCGCGCTGCGCATCTGGGGCGCCGTCAAGGGCTACGAGCTGGGCGTGGGCTTCCTGGACGAGGCCCAGAGGACCGGCCTCATGCAGAAGATCATGACCTGCGTGGGCATCGTGGGCGTCATGGTCGTGGGCGCCATGTGCAAGGACATGTTCTGGGCCAGCATCCCGGTGGCCATCGGCTCGGGCGACGACGCCCAGACCCTCCAGGACATCCTGGACGGCATCATGCCCGGCATGCTCGGCATGATCGCCTTCTGGCTGTACTACTGGCTGCTGTCCAAGAAGATCAACCCCATGGTGCTGATCGTGGCCACCATGGTCGTGGGCATCATCGGCGCGTTCTTCGGCGTGCTGGCGTAGGTTCCTGCGTTCTATTCTGCCCCCAAGGGAAACGGCGACCCATTGCGGTCGCCGTTTTTTATTACCGAAAGCTAGCTGGAGGTGTTTCGTGATTCGATCTGACAATCCACCCGATAATGGCGTGAGCGGGGCGATGTATCTATTTGGCACGGCGCTCCTGTGGAGTTTTATCGGCATCCTCGTTCACGCAAATTCGCAGTCAGCTCTTTTGATTGGTGCCGTCACGGCAATATTTATGGCGCTCTTTATCCTGCTCGTCGGCAGGCCTGTCCTCCGCGTCAGCCGTCTTATTGTCCTTGTGGCCGTCTGCAACTTCGTGACGGGCACCACGTTTAACTTTGCCAACCAGCTCACGACGGTCGGCAACGCGATCGTCCTGCAGTACACCTCGATGATTTTCGTTATCGTGTATCAATCGCTCGCAACTCGCACGTTGCCCTCGCCTGCGAAGATTGCCTCCGTGGTGGTTGCTTTTACGGGTATGGGACTTTTCTTTTTAGGTGATTTGAGTGCCGAGGGCATGCTCGGCAACCTGCTTGCCGTCATTTCGGGCGCCACCTTTGGGCTGTGTTTCTTTTTAAACTCTCGCTCCGATGCGTCGCCCATGGTGTCCTCGCTCATCTCCTGCGGCATCTCGATACTGCCGATCGTCTATTTTGCAGGCGACCTAGGCTCCGTGAAACCCTTTGAGTGGGGGCTTATGCTGGTGCATGGCCTTTTTTGCAGTGGCCTTGCGAGTGTGCTGTATGCCAAGGGGATTGCGCGCACCAACGCGTTTGCGGCCAACTTGGTCTGCATGAGTGAGGTCGTGCTCGCTCCCTGCTGGTCGGCGCTCCTCTTTGGCGAGGTCTTTAGCTGGAACGAGTTCTTGGGCGCGGCGATGATCGTTTTGGTGATTGTGGCCAACTTGGCATCCGATGCCTTTGGCGACGGCTTTCTGGTGGCGCTTGTCCGCCATCGAAACAAAGAGCGTGCCTAATGGGATGCGCCTGCCGTTTACGGTAAAAAACACCCCGCTGAGCGACTGGTATTAAATAAGGCGAACCTGCATACCTATAATTGGTATCAAATCATTTGTGCCTGGCATGGGTGTTAGCAGCACACCAGGTACGCTTCGAGCCGTGGAATCGAACTCCCGGAATTGATATCAACAACGCGCGCGACGGGAGTGACGACGGTTCGAGATTCCTTATTGGGAGGAATTATGCTTGTCCAAGCAATCCTCGTCGGCTTAGTCGGAGCGTTTGGATGCCTCGACTACCAGCTCGGCACCCTCTACGCGTTCCGCCCCATCGTCCTGTGCCCGCTCGTGGGCCTGGTGCTGGGGGACCTGCAGACTGGCCTTGCCGTTGGCGCCAGCCTGGAGTTGCTGTTCATGGGCTCGATTTCCATCGGCGCCTACGTGCCGCCTAACGAAACCGTCGGCGGCGTGCTCGCCTGCGCGTTTGCCATTCAGCTCGGTCAGGGTACCGAGACGGCCATCGCGCTCGCCATGCCTATCGCCGTCCTTGCGCTGACGATCGGCAACATTACCAATGCCTTGTTCCCTGTGTTTGTCGATATGTCAGACAAGTTCGCCCTCAAGGGAAACCTTAAAGGCATCTACGCCGTTCATTGGGGAATTGGAATCTGGGGCTGCGTCGAGTACTTCCTGCTGTGCGGCGGCGCCTTCTATTTGGGTTCCGACGCCATCCAGGGCCTGCTCGACTTCATCCCGCCCTTCATCATCGACGGTTGCGGCGTTGCCGCCAACATCCTGCCTGCCATGGGCTTCGCCATGCTCGGCCGCCTGGTGCTCACCAAGCAGCTCGTGCCCTTCTACTTCCTGGGCTTCCTGCTGTGCTCCTACGCCAACGTGCCCGTCCTGGGCGTCGCCCTGATCGCCATCATCATCGGCATCGACAAGTTCGACCTGCTCGGCCTGGGCGGAGCCCAGCCCCAGCTCTCCGCGGAAGGGGATGAGGACGATGACTTCTAGTCCCGAGAACAAGATCACGCGCTCCGACCTCGTCAAGAGCGCCGTCAACGTCGGCGCCCTGGGCATGGAGTTCTCCTGGACCTACTACAAGCAGATGAACATCGCCTTCTGCCTGATGGTCGCCAACATGCTCAAGAAGATCTACGCCGGCCGCCCCGACGACTACGCCGAGGCCCTGCACCGCCACTGCGCGTTCTTCAACATCACCGTCCAGTTCGCCCCGTTCGTCGGCGGCATCGCGATGGCCATGGAGGAGAAGGTCGCCCGCGGCGAGATCGAGCCCGAGAGCGTCAACGACGTCAAGGCCGCCCTCATGGGCCCGCTGTCCGGCATCGGCGACTCCATCTTCCTGTCGACGCTGCGCGTGGTCGCCGCCGCGGTGGGCATCAGCCTGTGCCAGGCCGGCAACCCCTTCGGCCCCATCGCCTTCCTGCTCATCTACAACGTCCCCGGCTTCGCGCTGCGCATCTGGGGCGCCGTCAAGGGCTACGAGCTGGGCGTGGGCTTCCTGGACGAGGCCCAGAGGACCGGCCTCATGCAGAAGATCATGACCTGCGTGGGCATCGTGGGCGTCATGGTCGTGGGCGCCATGTGCAAGGACATGTTCTGGGCCAGCATCCCGGTGGCCATCGGCTCGGGCGACGACGCCCAGACCCTCCAGGACATCCTGGACGGCATCATGCCCGGCATGCTCGGCATGATCGCCTTCTGGCTGTACTACTGGCTGCTGTCCAAGAAGATCAACCCCATGGTGCTGATCGTGGCAACCATGGTCGTGGGCATCATCGGCGCGTTCTTCGGCGTGCTGGCGTAAGGGCCCGGCTGCATAGACTGTCATTGCAACCTGGTAAGGGGATGGAGCGGGCCTATGCCCTCCATCCCCTTACTTGTATAGAGGGAGTTCGTATGTTCGCGAAGGATCGCGAAGCAATGCGCCTGACGCCGGCAGAGGTCAGGCTGATTCTTATTGAGTCCCTGCAATGGTGCGCCAACAACGCGGTGTACTTTTTAGGGCTTATCGGCGCGGCGACGTATGATTTGGCTGGCACGGCCTTTTTGGTTGCTGCCATTACGCTCGTACGCAATCTTATGACGTCGGCGGGCAATATGGTGTCGGGCTCGGTCATCGACCGCTTTGGACCGCGCCGGACGTCGTTTGTGACGTGCGTGATTACGGCGGTGCTATCGCTTGGCGTGGGGTTGGCGCCGTTGTCTGTCCCCGGGCTTGTGTTTGCCGCGTGCGTCTTGGGGCTTGCGGGCGGCTTTATCAACACCTGTACGCATGCGTTTCCGGGATACCTGGAGTCGACCACCGAGGGCCGTACCCGCGTGAACGGTCTCATGGTGTTCTACAGCAATATCGCCTATACCGCTGGCCCGCTGCTCGGTGGTGCCATCGTGAGCTGTTTTGCCACGCAATCGGTCTATCTGCTCATGGCGGGCATGATGGGTGTGGCGGCCGTGCTCTCCTTGGGCTGTCACGAGTGTGTTGCTCCCGCAAAGGGGGGGAAGCCGAAGGGCGGTATTCTGGGCGGCATGGCCGAGGGCGCGCGACTTACGTTTCGCGACCACGACCTGCGCCTCATCTTTATCTCGGGCTTTTTGGGTTTCTTTGCGTTTGGCGCGTTCGATTCGCTGGAGTCGTTGTTCTATCGCGATGTGCTCAACGTGGATATCGTCTGGCTGGGCTGGCTGTCCTCGGTCGTGGGCCTCACTTCCTCGGTGGGCGCGTTCATCCTGACCAAGCTTTCTGCCCGCCATGTCAACCTGCGATTGCTGCTCGGCGCGCTCATGGCCGTGGGCATTGGGTCCATGGTGTACGTGGGCACCGATATGCTGGGGGTCGCGATTATCGGTCAGGCGATTAACGGTCTGGCCTGGGGATTCCTGGAACCGCTGCAGATGATCTTGATTCAGGAGCGCGCTGACATCAAATACCTGGGGCGCATTACCGGCTTTGTGCGTTTTGGCCTGATGAGCGCCGGCGTGCTGCCGCTGCTGGCGGCTCCGTTTTTGGCGGAGGCTTTGGGCGTCCAGGCGGTGCTGTTTGGGGCATCGACCATTATTGCGCTGGTAGGAACGCTGTTCTTTGTCACACAAGGGAGGCGCCAGAGGCGTTAGCTATACATTCAATTCTAATTTAATACCACTCACCAGAGAATTTCGACCGTTCACCGAGGATTGGAACAGATTGATAAGTGGTATTAAAAACATGTTAGGTGTATGTCTATAATTGGTTTCGAAAAGAAACGCGATGTATAGAGTTGCGTGCAGGACAGAAAGGAAAAGCCATGAAGGAAACCGAGAAGATCGAGATCATGCATTTCGACCAGGAGGGCTATCTCGAGGACGGCAAGGCGCTCTACGAGACCGGCAAGAAGATGACCGCGCTCGCCGACAAGGTCGCCGACGAGGGCTACGACGCCGTGTTCCTGATGGGCGTCGGCGGCACCTGGGACGAGCTCATGCAGCTCGAGTACCTCATGAACAAGTTCGGCGACCGCGACCTCGAGGTCTACCTGATCCACGCCGCCGAGTGGAACGTCATGGGCCACAAGCGCATGACCGAGAAGTCCGTCGTGCTCACCGCCTCCGAGTCCGGCACCACCCCCGAGGTCCTCGAGGCCGTCAAGAAGATGAAGGGCATGGGCGTGCGCGTCTACGCCATGACCAAGCCCGAGGGCCCCATCGGCCAGGCTGTCGGCGCCGAGAATTGCGTCAAGATGGCTTCCGATCATGGTAACGGTGGCTGCGAGATGGGCTACTACCTCGCCGACTGCTTCGGCCTGCGCCTGCTCAACCGCCGTGGCTGCTTCCCGCAGTTCGATAAGTTTATTGAGCAGACCAAGGATGTTTGGACCCACCTGGTCGACATCCGCAAGAGCTTCGAGCCGCGCGCCGAGGAGCTCGCCAAGAAGTACGCCCTGGCCCCCTACACCATGTTCATCGGCTCCGGCGCCCTGTGGGGCGAGACCATCCTGTTCTCGATGTGCATCCTCGAGGAGATGCAGTGGAAGCGCACCCGCTACATCACCTCGGCCGACTTCTTCCACGGCACCCTCGAGCTCGTGGAGCCGGGCGTCCCCGTGTTCCTGTTCATGGGCGAGGACGAGAACCGCAAGCTCGACGAGCGCGTTCGCGCGTTCCTCAACCGCGGCGTGACCGGCGACACCGACATCAACATCATCGACACCGCCGAGTTCGCGATCCCCGGCCTTGACGACGAGTTCCGCGTCATCGTGTCTCCGTGGATCCTTTCCTCGCTGATCACCGATCGCCTTGCCGCTTACTACGAGACGGTCACCAAGCACAACCTCAACTACCGTCGTTACTATCACCAGTTCGACTACTAAGAGCAAATAACGTTTGTGTAATTGGGCCCCGCTCCTATATGGAACGGGGCCCCGTTTGGGTTGGAGAGTAATTATGAGCTACCCCCAGCTTGCCGTTATGAATATCAGCCATCGCTACTTTGATCTTGAGGAGTTCTTTTCTTCGGCAGCGGCTTCGGGCTATACGTGTTGCGAGCTTTGGACCGGGGCGATGCATCTGTATGTCGATTGCCATGGATACGATTCGCTCGAGCAGGTGCGGGAGCTGTCACAGCGGTATGGGGTTCGGATTGTGGGGCTTTGTCCCGAACAGAACAACCCCAAGCCGTGGAATATCGCGGCGCGCGGGAATGAGGCGCGCGCCCGCACGCTCGCGTACTTTAAGAACGTTGTGGATATCGCGGCGGAACTTGGAGCCGAGCAGGTCATGGTCTCGAGCGGCTGGGCATTTTTGAACGAGCCGATCGAGGACGCGTGGGGTCGCAGCGCCTCGATGCTGCGTGCGATTGCCGAGCATGCGGGAGAGCGCGGCGTGCGACTGGTGCTCGAGGCCCTACAGCCGGTTGAGTCGATGATCGTGAACTCGGCGGCCGACACGAAGCGCATGATCGAGGCAGTTGATCATCCGGCACTTAAGGCGTGTCTGGATTTGGGCGCTATGGCGGTGGCAGGGGATACCATCGACGATTATTTCGATCTGCTTGGCGATGATGTCGCCCACGTGCATTTTGTCGATGTTGCGGCAGATGGCACGACGCATCTTGCCTGGGGTGACGGCGACCGCGATATGCGCGCCGACCTGGATAGGCTGGTGGCGCGCGGCTATCGCGGAGTTGTTTCGGCCGAGACCTATGACTGGCGCTATTTTGCCGACCCCGCAGCTGCCGATGCGCAGGTAATGGCAGAGTATCGTCGTGCGATTGGCGTCTAGGTGGGGTTGGGTTGCGACAATCCGCTCCTATGTTTCCAAATGAATACGGTGTGAGCCGAGGAGGACGATTCTCCCCGCAAACACTCTAGTATGCTAAAGTACCCAGAAGACCGGCGGAGCTCTGCCGGTCTTCTGTTCTATATGAAACGCAGCATGAGGAGGCTCACCAGATGACGGCCACACCGTGGGGATTCCGGGACATATTGCCCGAGGAGGCTCAGGCGCGCGAGGAGATTGCGCTGACGGTGAAGGGCTGCTTTAGGGAGCATCATTACCTGCCGGTCGAGACGCCGCTGCTCGAGGACAAGGGTTCGCTCGAGGAAGGCGGCCGCATTGCGGACACGCCGTTTAAGCTCTTTGACGATGATGGTCGCCTGCTGGTGGTCCGTCCCGACAACACGCTGCCGATCGTTCGCCTGGTTTCGACTCGCATGCGCGCGGCCGACCTGCCTCTACGTCTTCGCTACGAGGCGCCGGTGGTTCGTGAGTGCCAGCGCAATGCCGGCGGCTCGCGTCAGTTTACGCAACTGGGTTTTGAGCTTATCGGTGTGGGCGACACTGCGGGCGATGTCGAGATCGTCTCGCTCGTGGCCGAGGCCGTGCGTAAGCTGGCACTGCCCGATGCGCGCGTTATCGCGGGCAGCGTGCGTCCGTTTAAGGAACTGCTCGCGGCGTGCGAGGATCGCGAACTGGCCGCCGAGGCCCTGCGCTGCGTGCACGCCAACGACTTTGTGGGCCTCGATGCCCGCGTGGCGGCAAGCACCGAGTCCGATGCCGTCAAGGCCGCCATTTGCGAGCTGCCGCGTCTGCACGGCGGTGCCGAGGTGCTCGACCGCGTGGACGCGCTGCTGGAGGCCGCCGGTATCGTCGCGCCGCTGACGCGCGAGCTGCGTGCCCTGGTCGAGGGCCTGGCTCCCGAGGACGCCCAGGTGCTGTCCTTCGACTTCTCCATCATGAACTCGTTTGATTACTACACGGGCCTGGTCTTTAAGGCTTATGCGGGCGGACTGCCCGATCCGGTCGGTTCGGGCGGACGCTATGACTCCATCTTCACCGGCGCATTTGGCGACGGTATCGAGGTGCCGGCGGCGGGCTTCGCCTTTTCGCTCGAGCGCCTGGAGGCCGCGCGCACCTCGGCCGAGGATGCCGCTTCCGATGGCGATCACGCCGCGGGCCGTGGCGCCGAGGGTCCGCTGCGCATTGCCGTGCCCAAGGGCTCGCTCAAGGCCGACACGCTCGACGTGCTCGAGGTCGCGGGCTTGGATGTCTCTGAGCTGCGTGACCCCGGCCGTCACCTGATCGTGCGCGGCCGCGACACGCGTGCCGGCGAGGGCGCGGTCGGCGATATCGAGTTTGTCATCGTGCGTCCCAGCGATGCGCCTGCCTTTGTGGGCTGCGGTGGTGCCGATTGCGGCATCTGCGGTTGGGACTCGCTCATCGAGGCCGACCTCAACCTGCTGCAGCTGGTAGACCTGGGCTATGGCCTGTGCACCTTTATCGAGGCGGAGCCCGCATGGCGCGCCGGTCAGGCCGAGCGCAACTATGCTCGCCGCGGGTCGCTTCGCGTGGCAACCAAGTACCCGCGCATCGCGAGTGCCTGGTATGCCGAGCGCGGCGTGAACGCCGACATCGTTTCGCTGCACGGTAACATCGAGCTGGGCCCCATTGTCGGCATGACCGATCGCATCGTGGATATTACCGCCACGGGCGCCACGCTGCGCGACAACGACCTGGTCATCACCGGTCGCATCATGGACTGCACGGCCCGTTTCTTCGTCAACCCGGGTGCCGCGCGCCTCGATCCGCGTGTGCGCAACCTGGCCGATCGCCTGGCGGCTGCCGTGAAGGACAAGCATTTTGAGCCCGTCGCGGGCTCGGCACAATAGCGCGAGCGCGCACGGGCGCCCCAACGTACGGGCTGCGGGCCGACTGGTGCCGCTGCCCAGTCGCTCGTTTTTCGAACACAACCTCGACCGATAGGGGATACCGATATGAAGACCATCAAGCTTGCTCCCGGTGAGCGCCTCGTTACCAACCAGCTCAACCGCAAGGGTGTGTTGCCGCAAAACATCGTCGAAGCCGCCCGCGATATCGTGGCCAACGTGCGTGCCAACGGCGATGCCGCGGTGCGCGATTACTGTCAGCGTTTTGACGGCGTCGAGCTGCAGAGCTTCCGTCTGCCGCAAGAGCAGATCGATGCCGCGCTCGAAGGTCTTGATCCGGCCTTTGTCGCCGCGCTCGAGAAGGCCGCGCGTCAGATTCGCGAGTTCCACCAACGCGAGGTCGAGCAGAGCTGGTTTACCACGCGTGCGGACGGCACGATGCTCGGCGTTAAGGTGACCCCGCTCGCGGCGGCCGGCATCTACGTGCCGGGCGGTCGCGCTCAGTATCCCTCCACCGTGCTCATGAACGCCATTCCCGCCAAGGTTGCTGGTGTCAAGCGCGTGGTCATGGTGACTCCGCCGCAAAAGGATGGCCTGATCAGCCCCTACACGCTCGCGGCGGCAAAGCTCGGCGGCGTGGACGAAATTTATATGGTGGGCGGCGCCCAGGCCGTGGCCGCGCTGGCATACGGTACCGAGACCATTCCGCGCGTCGACAAAATCACCGGCCCGGGTAACGCCTTTGTTGCGGCGGCCAAGCAGATTGTCTCGGGCGATGTGGGAATCGACATGGTCGCCGGCCCGTCCGAGGTCTGCGTGCTGGCCGATGCTACGGCCAAGCCCATGGTGGTCGCGGCAGACCTGATGGCTCAGGCCGAGCACGATCCGCTGGCAGCCTGCTATTTGGTGACCTGCGACGAGCAGTTTGCGCGCGAGGTCGAGGCGGGTATCGATATTCTGGTGGCGCAGTCCCCGCGTGCCGAGATCACGCGTGCCTCGCTCGATAACGAGGGCACCATCGTGGTGGCCGCCGATATGGCTGCCGCTGTCGAGGCGGTGAACACCGTGGCGCCCGAGCACCTTGAGCTGCACTGTAAGGATGCGATGGGCCTGCTCGGCGGCATTCGCAACGCCGGCGCCATCTTTGTGGGCGCGTGGAGCTCCGAGCCGCTCGGCGATTACGTTGCCGGCCCGAACCACACGCTGCCGACCGGCGGTACGGCCATGTTCTCCAACCCGCTTTCGGTCGAAGAGTTCGTTAAGCGCTCGAGTGTCATTTGTTATACACCCGAGGGCCTGCTCTCGGACGCTCCCGCGACGCAGCGCCTGGCCGAGGCCGAGGGCCTGTGGGCGCACGCGCTTTCCGCCGCTTTGCGTCGCCGCGTGTTGGGGCAGGGCGAGGATGCCGTGAGCGCTGCGTCGCTGGCTGCGGCCGACCTGACCAAGGTCGCCTGGCCGGGTGATACGACCGTGACGGTCGCCGAGGGCGTGGACCTGGCGGCTGCAGGCTCGGATGGCGCTGGCGCGACCGGCGAGGAGGCTTAACATGGCCGAACTCACGCCGCGCATGAAGGAGCTCGTCCAGCCCTACTTGGCCGGTATTGAGCCCTACGATCCCAACTTTACGCCCACGCGCATCAATCTTTCGGCCAACGAGAACACCTATCCCGTGCCCGCTGGCGTGCGCGAGGCGATCGACGCGGCCTTGGCTGCCACACCGCTCAACCGCTATCCCGATCCCATGTCCAACGAGCTGCGCGACGAGCTTGCCACTTGGCATGGCGTGACGCGCGAGAACATCTGCGTGGGCAACGGCGGAGACGAGCTGCTCTATAACTACCTGCTGGCGTTTGGCGGCGCGGGGCGGACCCTGCTCAACTGCCCACCGTGCTTTAGCGAGTATGCGTTCTTTGCGTCGCTGTGCCAGACCGAGGTGCGCGACGTGTGGCGCGACCCGGCGACCTTTGAGCTCGACCAGGCAGCCGTGCTTGCCGCGGCGCCGGAGTGCAGCCTGGCCATCGTGACTTCGCCCAACAACCCCACGGGCGACGTGGTACCGCTCGACTTTGTCGCGGCCCTGTGCGATGCGTGTCCCGGCATGGTCATGGTCGACGAGGCCTACGTTGAGTTTGCGGACGATTCGTTTGGCGCGGCTACCACGGCGCAGGGGCTTATCGCCGAGCATCCCAACCTGGTGATTCTGCATACGCTGTCCAAGGCGTTTGGCGCCGCCGGCACGCGTCTGGGCTATGTGATCGCGGCGCCCGAGGTCATCGATGCGTTTGCGGCGATTCGCCAGATCTACTCGGTTAACGTGCTGAGCCAGGCCGCCGCGCTTGCCTGCGTACGTGTTCGCGATGCGTACGCACCCGTGGTGGCACAGGTTGCATCCGAGCGGGAGCGCGAACTGTGTGCCCTGCACGCAATGGCTGCCGAGGGTCTGCCCGTGGAGGCGTGGCCGAGCGCGGCGAACTTTGTGCTCGTGCGCACGCCGCATGCCACGCACGTGCGCGAGCGTCTGCGCGACGAGTATTCGATTTTGGTGCGCGACTTTAGCTACGCGCCGGGGCTCGCGGACTGCCTACGCATTACCGTGGGTACCCCGCAGGAAAACGACGAGGTGCTGGCTGCGTTTGCCGCGCTGGTGAAGGAGGAGATGTAGATGGACCGCTATGCCGAGGTGACCCGCAAGACGGGCGAGACCGACATTGTCGTAAAGCTCGACCTGGACGGAAGCGGCGTGTGCGATATCTCGACCGGCGTGCCGTTTTTCGACCACATGCTCAACGCTTTTGGCCGCCATGGTCTGTTCGATCTGACGGTGCACGCGGTGGGCGACGTGGAGGTCGATGCGCACCACACCGTCGAGGACGCGGGTATTGTGCTGGGCGAGGCGTTTTGCCAGGCGCTGGGCGACAAGGCGGGCATTACGCGCTTTGCCGACGCGGCGATCGCCATGGACGAGACACTTGTGATGGCTGCTGTTGATATTTCGGGCCGCGGGCAGGCCTACTGCGAGCTGCCCGTGCCGACCGAGCGCGTGGGCAGCTTCGATACCGAGCTGGCCGTCGAGTTCTTCTACGCCTTTGCGCGTGACGCCAAGCTCACGCTGCACGTGCGCGAGCTGGCGGGCAGCAACTCGCATCACATTATCGAGGCTGCCTTTAAGGCCGTGGGCCGCACGATGCGCCACGCCTGCGAGCTCGATCCCCGCGTGCAGGGCATCCCCAGCACCAAGGGATCGCTGTAACCGTTACAAGGGTAAAACCACCACAAAGGGGACAGGCACCTTTGTGGTGGTTTTGGATGATGAGAAGTGGAGGGGTCGCGTGGGCGAACCGAAGATCGTGGTGGTCGACTACCACAAGGGCAACTTGTCGAGCGTTGTGCGCGGGCTTGCGCGCGCCGGTGCCGTCGCCTGCACGTCGGACGACCCAGAGCAGATCCGTAACGCCGACGGCTTGGTCATCCCGGGCGTGGGCGCGTTCTATGACGCGATCGCCTTTATGCGCCAGAGCGGCGAGGCCGACGCGGTGCACGATGCCGTCGCCGCCGGAACTCCGCTACTCGGTATCTGCCTGGGCCTTCAGCTATTTTTTGAGCGCGGCAACGAGGGCGTGCCTGCGGACGAGGGCGCGGTTGCCGATGGCAACACCCCCGAGCAGGCTGGCGGTCCCTGGGTCGATGGCCTGGGTATTATGCGTGGCTCGTGCACGCGCTTGAAATCGAGTCGCCTGAAGGTGCCGCACGTGGGCTGGGACCAGGTGCACATGACGCCCGCCGGTGCGGCCGATCCGCTGCTTACTGGTTTTGCCGAGGGTGCCAACATGTACTTCACCCACAGCTACGCGGTGGCCGACGATGCCGATGCCGCCGATGTGCTGGCGCGCACGCACTATACGCGGAGCTTCCCGTGCATCGTGCGCCACGGCAACGTGTGGGGCTGCCAGTTCCATCCCGAGAAATCCTCCGCGCTGGGTCAGCGCATCCTTAAGAACTTCGTGAGCATCGTCGAGGGGGCCGGCCGATGATTCTGTTTCCCGCAATCGATTTGATCGGCGGCAAGGTTGTGCGCCTGGAGCGCGGCGACCGGAGCCGCTGCAAGGTATATTCCGACGACCCCGTTGCCGTTGCCCGCTCGTTTGCCGAGCAGGGCGCAAGCTGGGTGCACGTCGTAGACCTGTCTTCTGCCTTTGGCGAGGACGAGGACACGTGCGCTGCCAACTCGGCGGCGATAAAGGCTATCTGCGGCGTCGACGGCCTGTCTGTGGACGTGGGCGGCGGCGTCCGCTC
Source organism: Collinsella aerofaciens (assembly GCF_040926265.1). GTDB lineage: Bacteria > Actinomycetota > Coriobacteriia > Coriobacteriales > Coriobacteriaceae > Collinsella > Collinsella aerofaciens_BB. The sequence continues at coordinate 42,427 of NZ_JBCOIL010000004.1, forward strand.
GCTCGCGCGCATCGACGAGCTGGCCGGCTATGGTGCTCGCCGTATTGCGCTGGGCACCGTGCTGGTGACCGAGCCGGGTTTTGCCGAAGTGGCAGCCCAAGGCTTTGGCGAGTTGCTGGTGGCAGACATTGCCGCGCGCGACGGTCAGGTCAAGGTGAATGGCTGGCGTGACGGTGCGGGTGTGGCGCTCGACGACGCCGTGGCGCAGCTTTCCGAGCTGGGTTTTAAGCATCTGGTGTATACCGACATCGCGCGCGACGGCATGCAGACGGGCATCGACGTAGCGGCGTATCGCCATGTGGCCGAGGTCGCGGGCTTTCCCGTCGTGGCTTCGGGTGGTATCTCGACGCTCGATGACATCCGCGCACTGGTCGCGGTGGGTGAGGGCGCGATTGAAGGTGCCATTACCGGTCGCGCGCTCTACGAGGGCAACTTTACGCTGGCCCAGGCACTGGTCGCCGCCCGAGGGGAGGAGTAGCCCATGCTTACCAAACGCGTGATTCCCTGTCTGGACGTCAAGGACGGCCGTGTGGTTAAGGGCGTCAACTTTGTGAGCTTGCGCGATGCGGGCGATCCGGTGGAGCTGGCGCGCGCCTATGACCGCGAGGGTGCGGACGAGGTCGTATTTTTGGACATTACCGCGACGAGTGACAACCGTGCGACGACCATCGAGATGGCGGCGCACGCGGCCGAGGAGCTCGCTATTCCCTATACCGTGGGCGGCGGCTTTCGCGACCTGGCGGGCATGCGGACCATGGTTGCCGCCGGTGCCGACAAGGTGTCGCTCAACTCGGCGGCCGTGCGCGACCCGTCGCTGATTAGCCAGGCTGCCGCGGCTTTTGGCAGTCAGGCCGTGGTCGTGGCGATCGATGCCAAGCGCGTCGGTTTGCCCGGAGAGCCGGGTGCCGACAAGTGGGAAGTCTTTACCGCAGGAGGCCGCAACGCCACGGGCATCGACGCGGTGGCGTGGGCCGAGGAAGCGGCTCGTCGCGGCGCCGGCGAGATCTTGCTGACCAGTATGGATCGCGACGGCACCAAGGCCGGCTTTGACCTGGCACTCACCCGTGCCGTGGCGCGCGCGGTGCCGATTCCCGTTATTGCGAGCGGCGGCGTGGGTACGCTCGAGCATTTTGCCGAGGGCGTGATCGAGGGCGAGGCCGATGCCGTGCTGGCGGCGAGCGTCTTTCACTTTGGAACCTTCAGCATTCGCCAGGTGAAGGAGTATATGGCGTCGCAGGGTATTCCTGTGAGGTTGGACTTCTAATGCTGCGGGCTTCGCTGCGGCTTGTCCAGGCACCGCATCTTGCCGTTCAAACCGTCGCTCGCGTACCAAAGTACGCGTCGCTCCTCTTTCGCGGCAACCTGCGGCACCTGGGCAAGCCTCGCCGACCTGCGATGTTCACGGTAATTACTTGGGAGGAATGATGACTGAGGTGGTAAATGCTACCGAGCTGAAATACGACGCCCGTGGGTTGATTCCTTGTGTGGTTCAGCAGTATGACACCGGCGAGGTGCTTATGGTTGCTTGGATGAACGAGGAATCGGTGGGGCTGACGCTCAAGACCGGGACCACGTGGTTTTGGAGCCGCAGCCGCCAGGAGCTCTGGAACAAGGGCGCGACAAGCGGCAACATGCAGGAGGTCAAGGAGCTCTGGGCCGACTGCGATAGCGATACGCTGCTGGTCAAGGTCGACTCGCCGGGTCCGGCCTGCCACACCGGCAACCGTACCTGCTTCTTTAAGAAACTCGCGTAGGGCGGGCGCTCGATTAGACGCTCGGCCACCAGAAAGGATTGAACTATGGGTGTGCGCACCGCAAACGTTCAGGATGGAAATATCGGAGAGACGCTGACAGGTCTGGCCGAGGTGATTCACGGTCGTCATGATGCATCGCCGCAGGAGAGCTATACCGCGCGTCTGCTGACCGATGTCGAGGACGAGCTGCTCAAGAAGCTTGCCGAGGAGGCAAGCGAGGTGATCATGGCCTGCAAGGATAACGATCACGATCACATCCGCTACGAGGCCGGCGACCTGGTCTACCACCTGCTCGTGACGCTCGAGCGCTACGGTATCACCCTCGACGAGCTAGCCGGCGAACTCAACGCCCGCCGCCACTAGTCATTGGGGACGTTCTTAAACGACCAGTTAGGCGAGGGGCGTGGACTCCCATTCTCCGGTGAGGTGGGGGATGTCGAAGGTTCGATAACCGCAGTCGTAGGCGTGGGCCTGGGCCTCGCGGATGTTCCAGCAGATGTCGCAGGCGCGGTGTGCGTCCGAGCCAAAAGTGATCGGCACCTCGGCGTGGGCAAAGCAACGCAGCAATCCGGTCGCGGGATAGTAGTCGTCGAGGCCCTTGCGCGGTGCGGCGGTCGAGACCTCAACGCGGCGGCCCGTATCGTGCGCGCACTCGGCCATCTGCTGCCAAAACGGTGCGGGGTCAAAGTCGGGCGCAAAGCCTCCCTTCGAAAAGCGCATGACCAGGTCGGGGTGAGCCATCACATCAAAGTTGAGCGGGCTCTCGCAGGCGCGGCACCAGTCATCGACATAGCGCTCCCACACGCCGCGCACGCCTAAGTTTTCCCAAACATGCAGGTCGGTATCATCGTCGATCCAGCCGCAGCGCGAATCGGGCGTATCGGGACGAGCGACGTCCTCCGTTCCCGCCGTACCCGCGGCACCGGCCATGATATCGCCTGGGTTGCCAATCCAGTGCACACTGCCCAGGCGCACGACGGCGCCCTGGGACCAGCGCTCAACCAAAGGCTCGCAGCCCTCGTACCAATCGCATTCGAAACCGTAGATAAAGGTGAGTTCTGGCGCAATCTGAGCGGCAAGATTGCGAGCGTCCTCAAAAGCCAGACGATGCGCCGGGAGGTCACCCTCAGTAACCTGCACCTCGCAGTTAGCATCCATGCTGGCGGGCAGGGTGAGATGGTCGGTCGAGACCATGACGCGGCAGCCGGCCGCAGCAGCGGCACGGACGTTGTCCTCAAACGAGGCATGCCCGTCCGAAAACGAGGTATGAGTATGGCAATCGACCAGCGGGCACATGGGCATAGCGGCTCCTTTGCGTCAAGCGAATCCGCTTCATTGTAATGGCGCAGCTCTCAACACGCCGGGCACGCCGGGGATCGAAATCGATTGGAAAGGTTGCGCGGCGCGTGGTGCGGCCTCGCTTGCTCTCAAAACGTGTACGTCAGCCTCCAAAACCGACAAATAATGACATGTTTGGAGGCTGACGTACACGTTTGGATGGGGGCGAGGGCGGCGACGGACGAAAGTCACGCTTGTGCCACGTCCGATGTGCTAGCGTTTGGATGAACAAAACGAGCCCGTGCGGAAAGGAGCCGGACCGTATGCCATGCGATAGCAAATCTCCGCTGTCTCGCGAGACCGATGCGCCCGAGACCATCGTCAAGCTGGAATGCGACATCGACGATGCGTCGCCCGAGGTGCTCGCCTACGCCGCCGACCGCCTGCGCGAGGCCGGTGCGCGCGAGGTGCACTGGCTGCCCGTTTATTGCAAGAAAGGCCGTCCCGGCTGGCAGCTGCAGGTGATCTGCTCGCATGAGGATATCGAACGTCTACAGACGATTATCTTTTTGGAAACTACGACCAATGGCATCCGCCGCCAGGTCATGGAGCGCGTCTGCCTGCCGCGCCACTTTGAACAAGTGGCGACGCCTTGGGGCGAGGTGGCCGTAAAGGTGGCAACCCTGCCCGATGGCAGCGAGCGTGCAGCGCCCGAGTACGAGGACTGCGCCCGTCTCGCTCGCGAGCATAATGTGCCGCTCCAGCGCGTGATGCAGACGGCCCAGAGCGCGGCACTGCGATTTGAATAACGCGGCTGGTGGCGACATCCTGCGCCTAGCCATATCAACCCCATTCGAAAGGATCTCCCCATGAAATACCTCATCGCCTCCGATATCCACGGCTCGGCATATTGGACCGAGCGCCTGGTCGCCGCCATCGAGTCCGAGCAGCCTGACCGCATCGTGCTGCTGGGCGACCTGCTCTACCACGGTCCGCGCAACGACCTGCCGCGCGATTACGCCCCCAAGCGCGTGATCCCGCTGCTCAACGCCCTGGCCGACCGCATCATCGCGGTGCGCGGCAACTGCGACGCCGAGGTCGACCAGATGGTGCTCGACTTCCCCGTCATGGCCGACTATGCCACGCTGTTCGACGAGACCGGCCGCGAGCTGTTCCTGACGCACGGCCATGTCTTTGGCGCCGGCATGCACAACAGCGTCGACCACGCGCCCGCGTTGCCCGGGGGCTCCGCGCTCGTCTACGGCCATACGCACATCAAGGTCAACGAGGAAAGCGCCGCGCACCCGGGCCTGTGGCTCTTCAACCCCGGTAGCGTGAGCATCCCCAAGGACGGCTCGCACAGCTACGGCATCTACGAGGGCGGCGCGTTCCGCCACGTGGTCATGGAGGAGGAGTAGCCATGGCGCAGCACATGGCTCAGCAAAATGCCGAGGGCTCGCGCGATCTGTCCACGCTGGTCGACGCGTCGGCCGAGCTGCAGCATCTGGTGCAGACCGTCTGGCGTCTGCGTCAGCCCGATGGCTGCCCGTGGGACCGTGAGCAGACGCACCGCAGCATTGGCAAGAACATGATCGAGGAGGCCTACGAAGCGCTCGACTGCATCGAGGCGGACGACGCGGTTCACCTACGCGAGGAGCTGGGCGACGTGCTCATGCAGGTCGTGCTGCATGCACAGATTGCGGCGGACGCCGGCGAGTTTACACTGGCCGACGTGGCGCGCGATATCGACGCCAAGCTCATCCGTCGCCACCCGCACGTGTTCGGCGATGCGGGTGCCGAGAGCTCCGACGAGGTGCTCAAGATTTGGGACGAGGTCAAGCTTGCCGAGAAAGCCGCCAAGGACAAGGTCGTGGCGGCGGGCGAGGCCGCGCCCGAGGGTCTGCTCGATGGTGTGCCCACGCATCTGCCGGCGCTGATGCAGGCCCAGAAGGTGTCGCGCAAGGCAGCGGCCGTGGGCTTTGAGTGGGAGACGGTCCAGGACGTGTGGGACGAGGTCGCCGAGGAACGTGCCGAGTTTGAGGCCGAGGCCCCTGGCTCGCCCGAGCGCGAGATGGAGTTTGGCGACCTGCTCTTTGCTCTGGTCAACGTTGCGCGCAAAGAGGGCATCGACGCCGAGAGCGCCCTGCGCGCCAGCACAGCAAAGTTTCGTCGCCGTTGGGCTGCGATGGAGCAGATGGCGGCCGACGCCCATGTGGATCTGGCTGAGCTTTCGGCCCACGGCCTCAACGACCTCTGGGATGCCGCCAAGGCAGAGGAGTAAGACTGCGGGAACGACGGGCTGACGCGCCTCATCGTTCCCGCTAAATTTTTCGAAAATCAAGTGTATCCCTCGGCTAACTTAGGGCATAATGCAAAAAGTGCGACATGGCTAACTTACGGAGGTGCACCGACGGTGCACAGTCGGCCAGTCGCTTGCATCCACTACGTTTCCAAGTGAGAGGGAGACAACATGAGCGATATTTTGGACGTCTACGGTCGCGAGGTGCTCGACAGCCGCGGCAATCCCACCGTCGAGGTCGAGGTCGTGCTCGAGGACGGCAGCTTTGGCCGCGCAATGGTGCCTTCGGGTGCTTCGACCGGCGCCTTTGAGGCATGTGAGCTGCGCGACGGCGACAAGGGTCGCTACCTGGGCAAGGGTGTTTCGCAGGCCGTCGAGCACGTCAACAACGAGTGCGCTAACGCCGTCGTGGGCCTCGACGCCTTCGACCAGCGCGCCGTCGATGCCGCGCTGATTGCCGCGGACGGTACCCCCAACAAGACCAAGCTCGGTGCCAACGCCATCCTGGGCGTGTCGCTGGCCGTCGCCCGCGCCGCTGCCGAGTCGGCGGGTCTGTCGCTGTACCAGTACCTGGGCGGCGTCAACGCCCACCTGTTGCCCACGCCCATGATGAACATCCTCAACGGCGGCGTGCATGCTGACAATAACGTTGACTTCCAGGAGTTCATGATCATGCCGGTGGGCGCCCCGAGCTTTGCCGAGGGCCTGCGTTGGTGCGCCGAGGTCTACCATACCCTCAAGGGCGTGCTGCACGAGGCCGGCCTGGGCGGCGGTGTGGGCGACGAGGGCGGCTTTGCCCCCAACCTTAAGACCAATGCCGAGCCGTTCGAGTACATCACCAAGGCCGTTGAGAAGGCTGGCTTTAAGCCCGGCGTCGACTTCATGTACGCCATGGACCCGGCCTCGACCGAGTTCTACAACGCCGAGACCGGCATGTACGAGCTCAAGGGCGAGGGCGTTGAGTATACGAGCGCTCAGATGGTCGATTACTGGGAGAAGCTCGTCGACACCTATCCCATCATCTCCATCGAGGACGGCATGGCCGAGGAGGACTGGGACGGCTGGGTCGAGCTCACCCGTCGCATTGGCAACAAGGTGCAGCTGGTGGGCGACGACCTGTTCGTCACCAACACCGAGCGCCTCAAGAAGGGCATCGAGCTGGGTGCCGCCAACGCGATCCTGGTCAAGGTCAACCAGATCGGCACGCTTACCGAGTCGCTCGAGGCCATCGAGACCGCCAAGGAGGCCGGTTACGCCTGCATCGTGAGTCACCGCTCCGGCGAGACCGAGGACTCCACGATCGCCGACCTGGTCGTGGGCGTCAACGCCGGCCAGATCAAGTCGGGCGCCCCGTGCCGCAGCGACCGTATCGCCAAGTACAACCAGCTCATCCGCATCGAGGACGAGCTCGAGGGCAGCGCGCGTTACGCCGGCAAGGCCGCGTTCTACAACATTCGCTAGGCACGCGGAGGTCGCGGGGGCGGGGAAGACTCGGATTTGCCTTGCTCCAGCCGGGTGCTGTTGAGCACCATTGGGCGCTGGGCCATATGACTCAGCGCCTTTTTTATGTCGAGCAAAGGCTGGCGAAGGCGGTGCGGGCGCTCGTGCTATAACTAGAATACTTAGCGCAAACAAACCTCAACCGCACAAGGCGCACATGGATCAGATTTACGACAACAGGTACTATTCCGCCGGTTCGCGTGAGCCGTCGCCTCGCCGTGCGCGCACGGTGCAGCTCGGTGGGTCCGCCTACGCCGGCGCCGACCGCTCCATGCAGCGCCCGACAAGTACCTCGCGCCCAAATGCTCAAGTGAATACTTCGACAGATGGACCAGTGCGCCCGGCACGTTCGTCGCATGCTCAGCGCTCGTCGGCTCAAACGCACGATAGGTCGAGCAGGCCTTCGAACCGTTTTTCGGGCTCGGACTTTATGCACTACGCCAACGACAACGCGGTGGTCAAGGCGATCTACGACTTTACCCACGGTCCTCAGCGAGGGCTATTCATCGGCATTGTCGTTGCCCTGGTGCTCGTGAGCCTGTATTTCCCCGTGCGCGATCTGTACGTGGCAAAGCGTTCGAGCGATATCTTGGCCAAGCAGGTCGAGATTCGTCAGCAATACAATGATGAGCTGCAAAAAAGCGTCGACAAACTGCTCTCGGAGGAGGGCATTAAGGATGCGGCGTCCGAGGATCTGGGCCTGGTGATGCCCGGCGAGAAGAGGGTTGAAGTGCAGGGCCTGGACGACGATTCGGATTCGTCTTCGAGCAAGAAGTCGTCGAACGCCAAGAAGGCCAGCGAAGTTGCCAAGGAAATCGAAGAAGTCGGTAAGGACGCCCCGTGGTACATCCAGGCGCTCGACATGCTGTTTGGGTTTAACGGTGTCGAGGGCCAGACGGTCGTGTCCAACGGCAAATAGCGCCCGGAGGGGAGCCCGCAATGGCAGATTGCAAACGATATAAGGTGGCGGCGATCGATCTGGGAACGGTGTCGTCGCGACTGGTGCTGGCGCAGGTCGAGGGCGGGGCGATCGTGGAATCGTCCAAGCATACCGAGATTACCGACCTGGGCGAGGGTGTGGACGCGACGGGTCGCTTTTGCGAGGCGGCGGTCGAGCGCGTGCTCGCTGCATGCCGCATGTTTGTGGACGAGGCGCGTACCTTTGGCGCCGCGTGCATCTGCACCACGTGCACGAGCGCCGCGCGCGATGCGTCCAACGCCGCCCTGCTGCTGGACGGCCTGCGCGAGCTGGGTCTCGAGCCGCAGGTGATTCCAGGAGAAGTCGAGGCGCGCCTGACGTTTTTTGGCGTGGCGCACGACTTTGCCGGTGAACGCATTATCGTCGCCGATTCGGGCGGCGGCTCCACGGAGCTCGCGACGGGCGTGTACGCGCCGGAGCGCGGGGTCTTTGCGCTGGAGGGAACGCGCTCGCTGGACATCGGTTGCCGTCGCGTGACCGAGCGGTTTTTCTCTGCGCTGCCGCCGTCGACGAACGAGCTTGCGGTTGCCGCCGCGTGGGCGGGCGAGCAGTTCTCCGCCTATTTTGAGGGCCTGCCCAGCGACTTTGAGCGCGCCGAGCGCCTCGTCGCGGTGGGCGGTACCGTCACCACGCTCGTGGCGCTGGTCCACGAACTGGAGCCGTACGACTCGAGCTTTGTGCACCTGCGCGAGCTTTCGATGGAGCAGATCTCGGCCGCCATCGATCGTATATCTACGCTGGATGTGGAGGGTATCGCTGCGCTGCCGGGCGTGCAGCCCAAGCGCGCGGGCGTGATTCTGGCCGGCGCCGTGGTGATTCGCGAGCTCATGCGCGCCGGTGGCTACGATGCGCTCACCGTAAGCGAGAACAGCCTACTCGCTGGCATGGCCGCCACCATCAACGAGGTTCTCGACGGCGCGACTCCCACCATCGCATGGACTCCCAGCCTCAGCGCCCTCTAAATAAGTTGCGGTGAAATACGGACTAAAATCGCCCTTTCGGGCGCCAAACAGTCCCTATTCCACCGCAACTCAACAGCCGGCACCTGGGGACAGTCCTTGCGGGGCGTCCCCACAGCGCCTATGCCAGCTTGTCGATTTGCCCAATCTCCCAAAGCGGAATATTGACGAGCATGCCCTCGTCTCTATATGCCGCCAGGGAGCTCCTCACGCAACGCTCGAGCTTGAATTTTTCGCAGGCTATTTTCAGACTCTTCGCTTTAAGGTTCTCTGCCGCCTTGACCTCAAGCGGAAGCACGGTCCCCGCATGGTCGATGGCAAAGTCGGTTTCGGCATTGCCAGAGGTAGAGGACCAATACGCGGGAGTTTTGTCCTGGAGCAAAAGCTCCTGCGCGACGTATTGTTCGGTCAGCGAACCTTTGAACTCGGTAAAAACAGCGGATCCGTTAAGAACGATGGCCGGAGAGAGACCGGAGAGCGCTCCGAGGATGCCGGTGTCGATGCAGAACAGTTTGAAGCCCGAGAGGTCTTCGTAGCTCGAGAGCGGCGCCTTTAGAGCGGAAACACGTGGCACCTTATGAACGATTCCGTAGTCCGTGAGCCACTGGAGGCTTTCCTCGAAATCGCGTGCGCGCGCTCCGGGGCGAAGGGCGCCATAGACAAACTTCTTGTTCTCTTTGGCAAGCTGGCCGGGAAGGGATTTCCAAACCAACCTCATGCGCTCGATGATGCGGGCGGGTGCATGTTTGCCAAAATCGGATTCGTAAGCCTCGATGATTTGCTGCTGAAGCCTTCGGGCTTCGATGAAGTCGCGTGTCTCGGCGAAAGCGGAGACAACTTCGGGCATACCGCCGACAACAAGGTATTCCTTGAGCAAGTGTTCGAGCTTTTCGGTAACGTTTGCTAGAAGGTTCATGTCTGCGGCAAGGATGGCGTCGGCGAGCGGGTCGCCGTCGACGGCACGAACGAACTCGGCGAACCCCATGGGACGCATGGTGAGCTGGTCGATTTTGCCGACGGGAAATGACTCGTTTTCGCGTCGGAGCGCGAGGCCCATATAGGAACCGGCTGCTACGATGTGGTATTCGGGTGCAAGCTCGTTGAAGTACTTGAGCGAGGTGATCCCGCGCGGGGCCTCTTGGATCTCGTCGAAGATGATGAGCGTGTCTGCTGGCGTTACAGTTTGGCCACGTAGGAGTTCTATCTGGGAGATGATGCGCTTGGGGTCGAGGTCCCCATCGAACAGCGAGCGTGTGCTCGGCTCGAGCATAAAGTCAAAACGAATGACGTTTCGATACTGCTGGCTTGCGAATTCGTTAAGAAGCCAAGTCTTTCCTGTCTGGCGGGCTCCCTTAAGCAAGAGAGGTTTGCGATTCGTCCTTGATTTCCAAGCGATAAGTTCGCTCATAAGCTGTCGCTGCATATTGCCTCCCAACCCTCTCGGTTAGTATAAGGCCATTTGGGTGTTTCCATCGGAAAATGTGCGAAACAACCACGTTTTTCCATCGGAAAATGTGCGAGACAACCACGTTTTTCCATCGGAAAATGTGGTAGGAAACTCATTGGGTGGGCGGAAAAAGTAGTCAAAAAAGCCCCGTCCCAAATGAGCTGCTCTGCAGTTGACGGCGTCCAAAAGAAACGAGCCCGCATCCCTGGGGAACACGGGCTCGCAAGCAATCATATGGTAGGGGCGGTGGGACTCGAACCCACAATCCTTGCGGCGAGAGATTTTAAGTCTCCTGCGTATGCCAATTCCGCCACGCCCCCGTGAGACTAGAAGTCTAGCACAAGCCGTCCGTTACGCGTTGACGGCCATCGAGTGTTGGCCCGACTTCTCCAGGAACTCCTGGAACTTGGCTTCGTCGCCCTTGTTCTGGTACTGCAGGGCCAGCAGGTACTCCAAGCGGCAGCGCTTGACCGGGTCGTCGCCGACATCCTCGAGCATGCGCTCCAGCTCGGGAATGTCGTTGTGGCGCTTGAGGATCATCGTGTCGTACATCAGCTGGCACTCGTGCGCAACTGCCTCGGCCTGACCGCCCTCAAAGCCCTTGATCTCGTGCAGCAACTCCTTGGACTTTTTGCGGTCCTCCTGGCCAACATAGTAGTTAAAGGCTTTGATCACCAGGTCGACGCGCTGCATCTTGGGGAGGTTGAGCCCCAGCAGCAGGTCGAACATCTCGCTGGCACGCTCGTGGTCCTCGCGCAGCAGATAGGAGTTCAGGCGCAGGTAGTCGCGGTTGTAGCGTGGGTACAGCATGCTGGTGAGTTTGCCGTCGAGCAAACGATCGAACTCGTCCCACTGCTTGGCGGCCATAAGCTGCTGCAGGCGCTTGAACGTTGTGCGTTTTTTGACGCTAAAGAACACCGACACGGCGATGCAGATGATAACGACGGCGGTCCAGAGTGTGCGGGAATCGGGCATATTAGGGTCCTTAGTCGCTCATAAAGCGAGCGGTATGACAACACGTACTAGATGTATTATACGCAGCGCGCAAGCAAACTGGCATAAAAGCTCATCGAGGCCGAGTGCCATCGCTCGCTGCGGTACACTTACCTAAAGTAAACCATGAAGGGAGACATTACCTATGAAGAAGATCGTTTTGGCTTGCGGTGCTGGCGCTGCTACTTCCACGCTCGTTGCCCAGAAGGTCGCTACCCTGCTCGACGCCAACGGTTATGCCGACAAGTACGAGATCGTGCAGTGCGCCATCTCCGAGGCCAAGGATTACTGCGACGAGGGCGCTGACCTGCTGATCGCCACCACCGTTGCCCCCGAGGGCCTCACCTGCCCGTACGTGAGTGGCGTGCCCTTCATGACCGGCATGAACCGCGTTGCCGCCGAGAAGGCCGTTCTCGACGTCATGGCTCAGTAGGCGCTGACTGCATGAGTGAGCAGAACGCCAACCCGGTAGAGCTCTTTGGTATGCGCGTTGCCCATGTGGGCATTAACGCCACCGACCCGGCAGACGCCCTGGAGATCGCGGAGCTGTTCTCGACGATGATGGGCCTGCCCGTCATCGAGACCCCGGTTTCGTACTTCAACGATTCGCTGGTCGAGATCATGAAGCAGAACGGTCGTGGCACCAAGGGCCACATCGGCTTTGCCGTTAACGACATCGATGCGGCCGAGAAGTGGTTTGCCGAGCGCGGGTTCGAGGTCAACGAAGAGTCGCGCGCACTGCTGCCCGACGGTGGTACCAAGCTCGTGTACTTTAAGCGCGAGTTCGCCGGTTTCGCCGTGCACCTGTGCCGCGAGTAGCGCACAAGCTGCCATAGCTGGCAAAAAGGGATAGGGCCGCGTGGCCCTATCCCTTTATTTATGCCGAGGGGCTTCCTATCGTGGCAGGCGAATCGTAAAGCGGCTGCCGACCCCTTCGACCGAGGTCACACCGATGACGCCGCCGTGGCTGTCGACGATCCACTTGGCGATCGCAAGCCCCAGACCCGAACCCTGTGCGCCGGCATCGCGCGCGTTGTCGGCACGGTAGAACCGCTCGAACGCGTGGGCTGCAGATTCCTGGTTCATGCCGATGCCCTCGTCCTCAACACTTATGTCGATCGTGCCCGCGCCCGCATCTGGCGTTATGCCAAATGTGACGGTCGTTCCCGCATCCGAGTACTTGGCGGCGTTTTGCACGATCACGCGCAGAGCCTGCTTCACGAGCGCCACGTCGACGGGCGCGTCGCAGCGCGGGTCGCTGACAAGCGCAGCGTCAAAGGCCAGCCGATACGTGTGCTCGGTATCGATCATCTGCGATTCCTCGCATACCTCGTCGACCAGTGCGGCAAGGTTGGTATTTGCGCGCCGCAGGACCGTGCGCCCGGCATCGCCGCGCGCCAAAAACAGCAGCTGCTCCACGAGCTCTTGCATGTGCTCGCTTTCGGCCTTGAGGGACGCGATAGATTCTGCCAGCACGTCCGGGTCGTCTTTGCCCCAGCGATCGAGCATGTTTACGTAGCCCTGAATCACCGCGATGGGCGTGCGCAGCTCGTGGCTCGCATCGTTGACAAAGCGCATTTGCTGCAGTTTGGCCTCTTGCATCTGGCGCAGTAGGCGGTTGAGTGCAACCTCGATGCTTGCCAGGTCGGCGTCGCCGGTAGTGACGCTCGGCGAGTCGACGCTTGCGCGCTCGATGGCCTGCTCCAGTGTTTCCATCTTGCCGCCGGAGAGCTGCATACGGCCGAGCTCGTCCACGCGCAAGGCCAGGTCGTTGAGCGGTGCCATGGTGCGGCGCACGCGACGGGCGCCGCCGAGCATGTCGAGCACGCTGATGACCTGCCAACCCACAACGACAAGGTAGAGAGGCCATAGCGCGACGAGGTCCTGCGCGAGGGGGAAAGTCTTGGTGGTACGCGCAAGCTCGACGGTATAGGTGAGCGTTGCCAGGTCCCAGCCGCGCGCAGGCGCCAGCGACATGCCGTGAACGGCGACGCCGGGGATCCATCCTGCGGTAAACGCGCCGTCGGGCAGCATCTGGTTGTATCCATAGACGAGGATCGCCGCCGCAATCGCCATCAGCAGCAGATCGAGCCAGACGTAGCTCATCAAGCGGCGCCACATATAGCTCCAGTTGATGGCGCGGGCGATGGATGTGACGCGCTTGGCCTCGGCGTTACGCGCGGCAGACATAGCCCACCCCACGCACGGTCTGGATGATGCGGGCGCCGCCGGCGTCCTCGATCTTGGCGCGCAGGTGCGCGATGTGCACGTCGACGTTGTTGGTGTCGCCCACGTATTCGTAGCCCAGCGCCTCGTGCGCGATGCGCTCGCGCGTGAGCACGGTGCCGGCGTGCGCCATAAGCAGGGCGAGGACGTCGAACTCGCGGGCAGTGAGCGCGATGGGCGAGCCGCCGACCGTGACTTCGCGGCGGTCGGGATCGAGCGCGACCGAACTCACGGTGAGCGCGGCGGGGGAGGGCGAGGCGGATGCCTGGGTCGAGTCGCCAGCCGGGGGTATCGCAGCGGCGCCCGTAGCGCCCGTCCCGGCCCCAACGCCGCCAACGCCCGAAGCCGCCCGCACGGCCTCCGAGCGCTTCAACGCCACGCGGATCCGTGCGAACAGCTCCTCAATCGCAAACGGCTTGGTCAGGTAATCGTCGGCGCCGGCATCGAGCCCGGCCACCTTGTCCATCACGGCATCGCGCGCGGTGACCATGATCACCGGTACATCCTTGTGCTTGCGGACGCGTCGCAGCACCTCCATGCCGTTGAGCTGCGGCAACAGCACATCGAGCAGAATCAGATCGTAGTTGCGCTCCAGCGCCAGGTCCACGGCGGTGCGGCCGTCGGCGGCGTGCTCCACCTGGTAGCCCTCGTGCTCCAGCTCGAGCGTCACAAAGCGGGCGATTTTCTCCTCGTCCTCTACGATCAGGATCCGTGCCATGCGTGCCCCCGTCTGAGATTACTTGTCGTCGTTGAGATTTTGCTTGATGTCGTCCGCGGCATCGGCAGCGTGATTCATAAGGTTGTTGATGCTGCCGGGTACGTCGCCGTCGCTATCGATGCGGTAACGCATGCCAAAGAACAGGCCAATCAGCATCAGCCATATCGTGGCGCCCCAGGCAAACAGCGCGACGATGGGGATCAGGATGGGAATGTTGAGGATGATCGCGTCGCGGCGCGTGGCGATAAACTTGGTGTCCAGGCTCAGGCGGAAGAGCTTTTTGAGGTACTCCCACACGCTGTCCATCTTCTTGGAGAAGTCGGTCTTTTCGCTCGACTTCTCGTAGGCGGCCTGCGCGGCGACCATCTCGGCTGAGGGCTCATCGACTGGCGCGGACTCGGTGGCGGCGTGCGCCGACGTGGTCTGGGTCTTGCCCTGCGACTCGAGCCAAATGATGGCATCCAAGACGTTGCCGTCGGCGGCGTCGAGCGCGGCCTTGGCATCGGTGTAGCTCACGTTGCACTTGGTGCGGATGGTTTCAACTTTTTCGAGGTCGTCCATGACCTGTTCCTTTCGTTCGATGGGCGCGACGCCGGGCGATCTGCCCGGGCGCGAGCGTTGCGTTCGGCGGCCTGCGTGACGCCGCCCCGCCCTTGGTCGAACTCTATAGTGCAGGTTATAGATTAAGCGATTCTTGAGCCAAGATTAACGTTGGATGAGTTTTTGGGTGGCGGTGGGAAAAGTATTAGACCTCGATAGCGGGGGATGTGGTGCCGGTGCAAAACGGCGTCAAAGGTTGGTCGAGCAGGCGGTTTCTCCATTGATGTCCGCACAGCATGTGACACTTACCCTGCCGCCCCGCTCTGCCGCGGCGGCATGCGTCTGAACAACGACTCTCTAAGGAGTTCGATACCGATGAGTGACAACGCAAAGCATCTCGCAAAGAAGTGCGTAAAGGACGCGGGGCCGTGCCTCGCGCTGTGCGTAGCCGGCGCAGCGGTCGCGCTGCTGGCTGTTCTGGGGCCGTTCGACGTGCTCCGAAGTGCCAGCTTTCTGCATGTTTGCATGGCTCTTGCCGGCGCCACGATGACCGGCGGCGTGCTCGATCTGATCTTTTGGGTGTTTGACCCGTTTGGATGGAAGAGCGAGGGGTAGGTCCCAAAGGATGGAAGGGCTGGAACGGTTGACTTAGTGATCGTGCAGAATGTGGGCTAGCGACTTACAGGGAAGTGGTGATCCGATGACGGTCTATGTGACGGGCGATATTCACGGCGGCGTCGACATGCAAAAGCTTCGCGACTGGGATCTTGGGGATGGTCTGACAAGTGACGACTATCTCATCATCGCGGGCGACTTTGGCTTTCCGTGGGATTTCTCTGCCGAGGAATGTGCCGACATCGCCTGGCTGGAGTCGCGCCCCTATACCGTGCTGTTTGTCGACGGCAACCACGAGCGTTTCGATCACTGGTCGGAGCGCCCCATGGAGCTGTGGCACGGCGGCCTGACGCAGCGTCTGTCGGACACCTCGCCCATCCGACGCCTGACGCGCGGTGAGGTTTTTGAGCTCGACGGCTCAACGATCTTTACCATGGGCGGCGCCACGAGCGTGGATAAGGAATACCGCATTCCGTATTCCAGCTGGTGGCCGCAGGAGCTGCCGGACGAGCGCAACTTTGAGGAGGCGCGGGCAAAGCTCGACAGCGTGGGTTGGAAGGTCGACTATGCGATCACCCATACCTGCTCCACGCGCATGCTTTCGCCCACGCTTTACCCGGCACCTGGCTGGAATTATCCCGATGTCGATCGACTCACCACGTTTTTCGACGAGCTGGAGGACCACCTGGACTACAAGCGCTGGTACTACGGGCATTTTCATCGTGACGCCAACCCAGCCGAGTGCCACACCGTGCTCTACGACTGTATTGTCCGCCTGGGCGACGAACTCCAGCCCTGGGATGTCGCGTAGGGGCGGGGTGGCTGGCTACTCGACCGTTACAGTGATGTTTTCCCGATGCGTGCGGATAACATCCCAGCTAAAGTGCTCGACCAGCTGCTCGGCAGAGCGCGGTGTGGCGTCCGGCGCGATGCCTGTTTGCCCGGCGAGCCAGCCCAGTAGTGCCTCGGGCGCGCCAAAGCGGGTGCGGAGCTCGCCCAGGTCCAGGTCGCGGTCGCGCTTGGAAAGGCGGCGGCCATCCGGCGACATGAGCAGCGGAATGTGCGCGTAGTGCGGCGTGGGAAGTTCCAGCAAATGCTGCAGGTAGATTTGGCGCGGCGTGGAGCCCAGCAGATCGCATCCGCGCACGACCTCGGTGACGCCCATGGCAGCGTCGTCGACCACCACGGCTAGCTGGTAGGCAAAAACGCCGTCGCTGCGGCGCACCAAAAAGTCGCCGCATTCGGTGGCGAGTGCTTCGCATTGGGCTCCATACGTGCGGTCCACGAATTCGATCACATCGTTTGCGAGGTCGTCGACGGCGGGTACGCGCAGGCGCGTGGCCGGAGCGCGCAGAGCGCTGCGGCGGGCAACCTCCTCGGCAGAAAGGTCTCGGCAGGCGGCGCGGTAGATGGGCGTGCCGTCGCTCGCGTGCGGCGCGCTCGCGGCGTGGAGTTCGGCACGCGTGCAAAAACAGGGATAGGTGAGGCCGGCGTCTTGCAGCTGACGCAGGGCGTCCTCGTACAGATCCAGGCGATCGTGCTGGTAGTAGGGGCCTTCGTCCCATTCCAGTCCCAGCCAGGCCAGGTCGTCAATCAATTGAGTGGCAAGTTCCGGGCGCTTGCAGCGATCGTCCAGGTCCTCGATGCGCAGCACGATGCTGCCGCCTTGGCTGCGGGCCGAAAGCCACGAGCACAGGCAGCTGAACACGTTGCCCAAGTGCATGCGGCCCGAGGGCGACGGGGCAAAGCGGCCCACGACGGGGGTGGGCGCTGCCGTTGCTGGTGCGTCCGCGGCGTGTGTTGCTATGTTGCGTGCGTTGATATCCATGTGGACGAGTATAGCGCGGGGCTTGGCAGGGAAGGCGTTGCTGCGCTCACAAGTTGGCGGCGGTACGCATTGCGCACGGTGGGTTTGCGGCTCAAGGTCTCGATCGCTGCGTACCGACTTAGCCTCACAAACGACAGAAACCCCGGCAGCTCTTCGCAACTGCCGGGGTTTCCGCGGAAAAGGGGGACATGATCCTCGAGCGAACGGCAAAGGGGCAAACCGTTTTCGCTCAACTGCTTTATGCCCCTCGGCTGGCGGCTCAATCAGCGCGTGCCGCGCCCACACAAAGCCGCTACACCTGTGACGGAGCTGTGAAGTGGTATCTATTGCCGGGGCAGGCTATGCCAAGGGTGTCCCTAATGACTAGTCATTTAAGAACGTCCCCAATGACTAGCTGCCGGGGTGCGGGTGTGACTTTCATCCCGTTTGGCGCTCCGGTCGCCTAGATGTTCGCCATGCGTACCCGCAAACGTGGGACAATGGCGCTGTTGGTTTTACAGACAAAGGATGTGCCTATGAACACCCTCGCCGCCAAAGTCAGCCGGCAGCGCCACCTGTTTGCGCGATTCGCTTCCGTCTGCGCACTCGTCGCGCTTGCATTGTTGCTGCTGCCTGTCGCCGCGCACGCCGACGGCTACTCCATGACCCAAACTTATATCAGTGCCACGGTTGAGGCCGATGGATCGCTGACCGTTGTCGAGGGACGCCAGTTTGATTTCGACGACGACATCAACGGCGTGTTTTGGGAGATCAATACGGGCACCAACCAGCAGGGCGGCACGGCGGGCGTTGACGTGCTGAGTGTCGAGGAAGAGGACACCGCGTTTAACAAAGTCGATAGCGCGAACAAGGGCGATTCTGGCGTCTACACGGTCGAGCAGACCGGTGACGGCGTAAGGATTAAGGTGTTCAGCCCCCACGAGAGCGGCGACAGCGCGATCTATTACGTGAGCTACACCATGACCGGTGCGGTCATGAACTGGGCCGATACCGCCGAGCTCTACTGGAAGTTTGTGGGCGACGGCTGGTCCGCGGACTCCGATGACGTTGAGATGGAAGTGTACTTCGCGAATGCCGCTGCCGGGACGGCGGCCGTCAAGGGCGATAACTTCCGCGCATGGGGCCACGGCCCGCTGACGGGCGATGTATCGCTCGATGCGGACGAACCCATGGTCACCTATACCATTCCCTGCGTGCATCAGGGCGAATTCGCCGAGGCACGCATCGCCTTCCCTAGCGACTGGGTGCCGCAGCTTGCCGCTTCGGGCGAAGAGCGCATGTCAACGATCCTGAGCGAAGAGAAGGAATGGGCCGACGAAGCTAACGCCCGCCGCGCTCACGCTCGCATGATTGCCAATGCACTTGCCGTGCTAAGTGTTGTTGCGGCGGTGGTCTTTACCGGCACAATCGTTATGCTCAAGCTGCGCAAGCGCAAGCCCAAGCCGCTTTTCCAGGACGAATATTTCCGCGATGTGCCTTCGGCCGACCATCCCGCCGTGCTTTCGGCCCTCATGAGCTGGAACGAGGTGCCCGACCAGGCATATATCGCCACGCTCATGAAGCTCACTGACGACCGTGTGATCAAGCTGGAGCAGGCGACCGTGACCAAGGCCAAGAAGGGTCTGTTGGGGCGTGAAAAAGAAGAGCAGACGTATCGCGTGACGGTGAGTGATGCGGGCTGGAAGTCGGCCAAGGGCATTGACCACATGGTGCTCAAGGTCTTCTTTGCCGGTGCTAAGCCTGACGAGAACGGTGACCGTTCGCGCACGTTCGACGAGCTGCAGCACTACGTCAAGCAGCACGCTACGCCCGTAGGCGACAAGCTCGAGGACTATCAGAACACCGTTAAGGGCAAGCTGGCCGATAGCGAGTACGTTGCCTCGGACGGCATTGTCGCAATGGTGTTTTGCCTGGTTCTTGGTATCCTGATTGCCTTTGTTCCCGTGGGATCCATCTTCTTTACCGATGGCGCACAGGCGAACATTACCGCCGCGGTTATCTCGGTGCCGATTGTGCTGGTGGGTATCGGCGTGGGCCTTACGTTTCGCCGCTTTACGCCGGAGGGCGCCGAGGTGGCGGCTCGCTGCAAGGCACTTAAGCATTGGCTCGAGGACTTCACGCGTCTAAAGGAAGCCGTCCCGGGCGATCTGGTGCTGTGGAACAAGCTGCTGGTGATGGGCGTGGCGCTGGGTGTTTCCAAGGAAGTGCTGCGTCAGCTTGCCGAGGCCGTGCCGCCCGAGGTGCGCGAGGCCGACGGCTTCTATGACAATTATCCCTGCTACTGGTGGTACTACCATCATTACGGTATCGAGTCTCCGCTCGATTCGTTCAACGATGTGTATCACGAGACCATCCGCGAGCTGGCTTCGAGCTCCGATAGCTCGAGCGGCGGCAGCGGCGGCGGCTTCTCTGGCGGCGGTGGTGGCGGCGTCGGCGGAGACGGCGGCGGAACGTTCTAGCGCGCTCTGATTTTTGGGATGGATCTTCTCCGGCGACTGCCGACGGATCCATCCCTTTTTCATGCGCTACCTACGAAGACTGTCCCCAACGACTAGTCACTGGGGACGTTCCTAAATGACTAGGTATGGCTGCTGGGCCTAGGCCGTTAGGTCAAGTTCGTAGAGGAAGCTTTCGCGCGGCATGTCGTGACGGCGCTCTTCGCGGTTGGCGCGGTGCGTGGCCGTGCGCTTAAAGCCGTGCAGCTCGTAGAACTTCCACGAGCAGTTGGAGTCGGTGTACAGGTGCGCCCTCGTCGCTCCAAGCGAGGACAGGTGCGAGACGGCGGCATCGAGCAGAACCGTGCCAACGCCCAGGCCATGGACATCGCGATCCACGGCAAGCAGCGTGACCTCGTTGTCGTGCGGCAACGGGCTGCTCTCGAGCAGGCGGTTGTTGGTTCGGATGGTTGCGCGCACAAACGAGAGATACTCGGCGCACGCATCGGGCTCTAGCTCACGCATCTGCGATAGCAGCGCGCGTTCGGTATCCATCCAATGCTCGTTGATAGTGGCGCCGGAGCTCTGTCCCGCACGCGCGAGCGAAATGCCACGCGCCTGACCGTCGATTACGGCAACCTGTGAAAACGTCGACGACGAAAGGCAATAGGCGAGGTCGCACGCGGCCTCAAGGCGGTTGTACTCATCGTTATCCGAATTGTTATGCCAAAGCTGCTGCAGAATCAGCGCGATGGCGTCGAAGTCTTCGGTATCAAACGGTCGGTAGAGAACCCGCGAGACCATGGTGCCTCTTTCTTTTGCGGATGCATATCGAGCACAGTTCTACCACGCCATTGGCATCTAATTATGGTGCCCCTGTGTTCCATGAACTCACCGTGCCCGGTGCCATGCCCATCCCCTCCGCTCGCAAACTTTTTCTGCACATGCGCCCGTTGCGGGGTGCATCGATGCGCTCGATGCGCTACATTAAATCAGTATTTTCAATGCCGCTGCGCGAGCGCTGCAGATCGACGTATCACCGACTCACGGAGCACGGCGGCGTACCAGACAGGAGGACTGCATGGGATCTGATGTGAAGATCGCACGCGCGTTGATCTCGGTTACCGATAAGACGGGCGTCGTCGATTTCGCACGGACGCTGGTTGACGACTTTGGCGTCGAGATCATCTCTACGGGCGGCACGGCTCGTGCCATCGAGGACGCGGGCGTTCCCGTAACCCCCATCGAGGAGTTCACGGGCTATCCCGAGATGATGGACGGCCGCGTTAAGACCCTGCACCCCAAGGTTCATGGCGCGCTGCTGGCCCGCCGCGATTCCGAGCAGCACATGCAGGAGGCGGCTCAGCACGGCATTAAGCTGATCGACCTGGTCGTCGTCAACCTGTACGAGTTCGAGAAGACCGTCGCCAACCCCGAGGTCACCTTCGCGGACGCCATCGAGCACATCGACATCGGTGGCCCCTCCATGCTGCGCTCTGCCGCCAAGAACGCCACGAGCGTTACCGTCATTTCCGATCCGGCCGACTATGATGCCGTCCTGGCCGAGATGCACGAGACCGGTGGCTGCACCACGCTTTCCACCCGTCGTCGCCTGCAGGTGAAGGTCTACCAGACCACCGCCGCCTACGACACGGCCATCTCCCGCTGGCTCGCCGCCCAGGCAAGCGACGTGGCGGACACCTCTGCCAAGCTCGAGATTTCGCTGGAGAAGGTCGACGACCTGCGCTATGGCGAGAACCCGCAGCAGAAAGCCACAGTCTATCGCTTTGCCGAGGGCTGCGAGAACACCGCGAGCTCGCAGTTCCCGCTCGTGGGCTCCAAGCAGATCCAGGGCAAGCCGCTCAGCTACAACAACTATCTGGATGCCGACGCCGCCTGGAACCTGGTCCGCGAGTTCGACGAGCCGGCCTGCGTAATCCTCAAGCACCAGAACCCCTGCGGTTCCGCCGTTGCCGAGGACATCACGGCTGCCTACGACCGCGCTTTTGCCTGCGATCCCAAGAGCGCCTTCGGCGGCATCATCGCCTGCAACCGCGAGGTTCCCTTTGATCTGGTTGAGCACTTTGCCGATCAGAACAAGCAGTTCGTCGAGGTCATCATCGCCCCGAGCTACACCGCCGAGGCGCTCGAGCGCATGGCCAAGCGCCCCAACCTGCGCGTGTTGGCGACCGGCGGCGTGGACCACGGCGCTCAGGTGGAGCTGCGCTCCGTCGACGGCGGCATGCTGGTGCAGGAGGTCGACCACGTGACCGAGGATCCCGCGACCTTTACGTTCCCCACCGACCGCAAGCCCACCGACGCCGAGATGGCCGAGCTCGAGTTTGCCTGGAAGGTCTGCAAGGGCGTTAAGTCCAACGCCATCCTGGTCTCCAAGGGTAAGGCCGGCATTGGCATGGGCCCGGGTCAGCCTAACCGCGTTGACTCTGCGCTACTTGCCTGCGAGCGCGCCGAGGACTTCTGCGAGCGCGAGGGCGTGGAGAAGGGCGGCTTTGCCTGTGCAAGCGACGCGTTCTTCCCGTTCCGCGACAACGTCGACGTGCTTGCTGCACACGGCGTGACCTGCATCATCCAGCCCGGCGGCTCCAAGCGCGACGACGAAAGCATCCAGGCCTGCAACGAGCACAATATTGCTATGGTCTTTACCGGCGCCCGCCACTTCCGCCACTAAGTTCCGCCTTGGGACAAAATAATCTCCGCAAAAGACGGCTGCTCCGTTTGGAGGGCCGTCTTTTTGGTATAAGAGGACGAAATGACTAACACGAAAGGTATGACCATGCCCCAGATTGATGATGCCGAGCTGTTTGGCAATGCCGAGGATCAGCGTGCGTACGAGGACTTTTGCGCCAATCAGGAGGCGGTCGAGAAGTTTACGCTCGACAAGCCCGCGCTTGTCTGCCGTTGGCGCATGTCCAATAAAAAGGTGCCCATGCTCAACCGCCACATTCGCGCACTGTCCGAGCGCCTGGTGCAGGGCGAGCCGCTTACCCATAACATGCTCAGCTGGGCCAAACAGCACGTTGAGTGGTCGCTTGCCGAGGGCGATTACACTGCGCACGACGGCGTACTCATGCTGGTGATCGACATCAACGGCAACGCCGCCATGACGGTGGGGGAGTACGAGCCGCTCGCCGATACGTCGGCCAAGGCGCTGCGTGCCCGTTCCGCCGAGGCCCGCTCCGAGGCCGACGAGACCGGCGTGGCGCCCGAGTTGCTCGCCGCCGTCAACAACGGCGAGCTTGCCTTTGTGGCGCCGGCGGACGAGTGCCTGTGCGGCACGGCGACGCTCATCGAGCAGCTGGCCCAGACCAAGGGCATCCCGGTCACGCGCGTAGACATTCCCGCGCAACTCAAGGGCGCGCTGTTCCTGGTGAGCGACGAGCACGGCGTGGTTCCCGCAACCGAGACGGACGCTGCGGAGGCCGACGCCGCCACGGTCGCCTTCTTTGCCGACGGCTACGAAAAGCTCCGTGCCCGCCGCTCCTAATCTCAAGGCGGGGTTGGCTTACTGAAGCGAGCGAGCGCGTTCGATGGCGTAGGCGAGCGACAGCTGCTCCATCTCCGGGGCGCATTTGTAACTCAGTCCGGTGAGGGCTGTCACCTTATCGAGGCGATATCGAATCGTGTTCGGGTGCTGGCCAGTCTGCTTGGCGGTTCGCTCGATACGTCGGTCGTTCTCGATGAATGCGGCGAGCGTGGATTCCAGCTCGCTGCCATGCTCACTGTCGTGCTCGCGTATCGGCGAGAGAATCGCTTCCGAGAACGATCGCATCTCCGGGGTTTCCGCAAAAGGCATCACGGTTCTCAGGATGCCGAGCTGCGTATAGCGGACGGGACCCTCGGCTCGTTGACAAGATAGGCGCTGTGCGTAAATCGCCTGCGAGATCGCCTGCGCCACCGCCTCGTCTCCAAACAGAATATCGCTGATGCCGAGCCCTTCCACTCCGCCATCGATGCCGCTAGCCTCGATGAGCTCCGTGAGCGCCTGCACGATTCGCTCCACATCGAGCGTCTGCTCCGAGTCGCTTGTCGCTACGAATAGCAATCCTCCGTCATAGGGTGCCAGCATGTTGTGGCATCCGGCGAGGGTCGATTTTGCACAGAGACGTTCGATTTGCAAAAACGCACGCGGGTCGAGGGGCTCTGCAAACGATGCGAACAGGGCGACCGCTTCGTCCAGAAATGACGGGTTGAGGCTTCGGATGCGTCGGCAGATGGACTCGGGCGATACGTCTGTCCTCAGGGCATCGATCTCGCGCTGTGCGAAGTCGATGGACGCGAGCTGCTCGATATGCCGTTTGACCTCATAGATGACGCTGTCAAAGAACAGTGAGTCGTCGGTCGTGAGAAAGACCGGGTAGTGCCGCGCGTTGGCGTAGCGGATGGCTTGGTCGGGAATCGGGATGTGCAGGACGTTTTTGATGATGAGACCGCTCGTTCCCTTGGCGACGAGGTATTTCACGGCTTCAGTGATGAGGTACGGGTCGTCCTTCGCATAGAGGAAAGTGCTGAGGATGATCTCGTCTGAGCTGAAGTTGACGCGCTGGTATTTGTTCTTGAGGCCGGGCATGAGTTCATAATCGAGGATCCCGACGCCAGAGACGGCACGCGAGACGCCATCGCTGCCGGCGATTAGACGGACCGACCCCTCATATTCCCGTGAGAAGTCCGAGATGGTGTATAGCATCAGCATCACCTTGTAAATCATTACAATAAGTACCTATACAAATAGGATAATCGCACATCCGTATGCCTTTGATGCGATAAATAGTTCAAATACCTGCTGATAGAACGAAAAATCAGATCGAGAATCGTTGTAGATTCCAACAAGAAATGATCCTTGGCGGCATCGTTACTAAACCGTACAGTGAAGCAACGTAAAGCTTTCGCTGAGAGGAGCGATGATGGGGCAGATGGTGGTGCTTTCGGCCGAGGAAGTTTCCAAGGTGCTGACGATTGAGGATGCAATCGCTGCCGTGGAGGCGGCATATCGCCAGAAGGCAACGGGCAAGGGTGTTGCGTGGCCGATGGTATATGAGCAGTTCGAACCCGGCGTGGCCGATATGGATATCCGCTCGGGCGAGTTGGCGGGAAGCGGCCTCTTCGGTCTCAAGCTCACTGCTTGGTTCTCTCAGAATCCCAAAAAGGGGCTGCCCGAGATCTTTGGCACCACGCTGCTGTGCGACAACGCGACGGGAGAGCCGTTGGTGCTGCTCAATGCCTCCGCCGTCACTGGACTTCGCACCGGTGCCGCCGCTGCGCTCGGTGCCAAGTGGCTGGCTCGGGCGGATGCGTCCAAACTGCTTGTTGCGGGTGCCGGCCACATGAGCACCTATATGGTGGCGGGCGTGCTCGCCGCCTGTCCCAAAGTGAGCGAGGTCAAGGTGTGGGAGCCAGTTTCCGATGCCGCGCCCGAGGCCCGCGTCGAGCGCATGCGAGACGAGGTCGCCCATATCTTGGGCGCCTGCGAGCATGCTCGCGAGGCATCCACCTATTCCATCGAGGCGACGGCCGACGGCCAAGGCGCCGCGGCAGAGGCCGACATCATCGTGACGATCACGCCGGCGACCAAGCCCATCATTCCCGATTCATGGGTGCGTCCTGGTACGCATATCTCCTGCGTCGGTGCCGACATGCCCGGCAAGCAGGAGCTCGCCTCGGCGCTTGTCGCCCGTGCCGCTGTTTACGTCGACGACCGCGAGCAATCGGTCACGTCCGGTGAGCTGGAGATTCCGGTTGCCGAGGGTGTCATCACGCCCGAGGACATCAGAGCGGAGCTCGGCGAAGTCATCGCCGGCACGGCTACGGGGCGTTCGGATGACGAGCAGGTGACGGTGTTCGATACGTCGGGCATCGCCGTTCAGGACCTTTCGGCATCGAAAATCGCCTACGACCGCGCCATCGAGGCGGGGCTGGGCACCGTGGTGGAACTGTAAGAAAGTCAAGGAAAGGAAACGACAATGCAGATCAAGGATTTCGCCGTCGAGCAGTGGATGAACGAGTGGGAGACCAAGTGCACCCACAACGTTGCGGAGACGTGCGTCTACTCCCTCACGCTCGACCAGCTGTTCAAGCTTACGAACACCGACAAGAAGGCGTGGCTCGATAGCCTGTGCTCGCGCCGATTCACCTACGGAGACATCGAGGGGCAGCCCGGCTTCCTCGCGGGGGTTGCGCGTCTCTATAAGACGGTCGAGCCCGGGCATATCGTGCCCACGCACGGCGCGACCGGTGCCAACTCCCTGGTTATTTCCACGCTCGTCGAACCGGACGATCACGTAGTCTCCGTCAAGCCCACCTACCAGCAGCTTTACTCGATTCCCGAGATGTGCGGTGCGAAGGTCGATATTCTTCAGCTCGATCGCAAGAACGGCTACCACGTCGACGTCGACGCGCTCGATGCTCTGGTGACCGACGATACCAAGCTCATCTGCATCAATAACCCGGACAACCCCACGGGCGCCCTGCTCGACACCGATACGCTCAAGGCGATTGTCGAGGTCGCACGCAAACACGACGCGTGGGTGCTCTGCGACGAGGTCTACCGTCTGCTTACTCAGACGGATGAGTACTCCGAGTCCGTGATCGACCTGTACGACAAGGCCATCGTCACCGCATCCATGTCCAAGGTCTGGTCGTTCGCCGGCCTGCGTCTGGGCTGGGCGGTCACCAAGAGCCCGGAGCTCCGTCGCGCGCTGCTCTCGCATCGCGACTACAACCTGATTTCCGCCGGCATATTCAGCGAGTCGGTGGCGGAGCTG
This sequence comes from Collinsella aerofaciens, assembly GCF_040926265.1. GTDB lineage: Bacteria > Actinomycetota > Coriobacteriia > Coriobacteriales > Coriobacteriaceae > Collinsella > Collinsella aerofaciens_BB. The sequence goes on from NZ_JBCOIL010000004.1 coordinate 68,777, forward strand.
ATTTTGGGCAACGCTTCCGTGATCCTTGAGCGCAGCCGTCGCATCGTTCGTCAGAACCTTGCTGTTCTGGAGAAGTGGGTCGAGAGCGAGCCGCACCTGTCGTTCGTTAAGCCCGAGGCGGGTACCACCGCGCTCGTGTATTACGACTACGACATCGACTCCAGGACGTTCTGCATCGACATGATTAAGAAGTCCGGCGCGCTCGTCACCCCGGGCGATTGCTTCGAGGAGCCCAAGAGCATGCGCATCGGCTATGCATACTCCGATAACACCGACGACCTGCAGAAGGGCCTGGATGCCATCTCCGCGTACATGCGTACGCTCGAGTAGAGACTCGTGGTCGAAGTGATGGGGCCGATCGGCTTAGGACCGGTCGGCCTCTATTTTCTCTCAAGGCTACCGAACACTTTTGTCATATTGGGTGCCCACGGGGTCGTATCGCTGCGACGCCGTGGGCATAATGGTATGGAAGGTGCAAGTTACGCGAAATGGGAGGACGCATGGCGCTGATCTATATCGTTGAGGATGACGAGCCCATTCGTCGCGAGCTTGCCGACATCCTTGCCCGTGCCGGTTTTGAGGTTGAGGCATGCGAATCGTTTGAGCATGTCTCGCGCGATATTCTCGCCGCCGCGCCCGACCTGGTGCTGCTCGACCTCACGCTTCCCGTCAAGGACGGCCAGCATATCTGCCACGAGGTTCGCCGCGAATCCGAGGTTCCCATCATCGTCCTCACGTCGCGCACGACCGAGATCGACGAGGTCATGGCCATGACGCTCGGCGCGGACGACTTTGTTCCCAAGCCCTATAGCGCCCGTGTGCTCGTGGCGCGCATCAATGCCTTGCTGCGTCGCACCGCGGCGGCGGGCGAGCGCAGCACGCTCGTCCACAAGGGACTGGAGCTCGACCTCGCACGCTCCATGGTCACCAACACGCAAACGGGCACCAGCACCGAGCTCACCAAAAACGAGCTGCGTATCCTCTCGCTGCTTCTGAGCCGCGCGGGCAAGATCGTTTCGCGCTCGGCCATCATGCAGGACCTGTGGGACTCCGACGCCTTTGTGGACGACAATACGCTTACCGTCAACATCAACCGCCTGCGCACCACGCTCGAAAAAATCGGCATCAAGGGGTATTTGACAACGCACCGCGGCCAGGGCTATTCGGTCTAGGAGCTGGCTATGTCGTTTGGCAAGTTCTTTAAAGATGCGCTGCTTCCCGTCGCCGTGTGGACGTGCGGTGTGCTGCTGAGCTGCTTTGTGCTGACGGTCGCCGGCGCACCCGTTTCTATCGTGGTCGTGGCGGTCGGCGTGTCCTTTATCTTTGGTATGCTCGGCATCGTGATCGAGTACGCGCGCCGTCGTCGTTTTCTGCGCCAGCTGGAGCGCGCGGCCGAGGAGCTTGAGAGTCCCGCATGGGTACAGGAGATGGTGCAATGCCCGACCTATGCCGAGGGCGAGCTCGAGTACGAGGTCTTGCGCCGGGTGGGCAAAGCCGCTTGCGACGAGGTTGCCGAAGGCCGGCGTCAGACCGATGACTATCGCGACTATATCGAGAGCTGGGTCCACGAGGCCAAGCTGCCCCTGGCGGCGGCTCACCTGATTTTGGAAAACCTGGACAGCAGCGAAGACGACCTGTCGCGCGTGGACGACCTGGCACGCGAACTTGCCCGCGTGGAGCGCTATATCGACCAGGCGCTCTACTATGCGCGCTCGGAGGTTGTGGAGCGCGATTACCTGATTCGACGTTGGAACCTCAAGGCTCTGGTGACGGGCGCAATCAAGGCCAATGCGCGTGAGCTCATCGCGGCACACGTGGCGCCGGTGTGCGAGAACCTCGACTTTGAGGTTTTTACCGACGAGAAGTGGCTCGAGTTTATTCTGGGCCAGCTCATTCAGAACAGCATTAAATATGCGCGTGAGGACGGCGCAAAGATCGTGTTTTCGGGTGCGTTGCTGGACGAGGGCCTGGCGAGCGAGCGCATCGAGCTTACCGTCGCGGACAACGGCTGCGGCGTGTGTGCGGCAGACCTGCCGCGCGTGTTCGAGAAGGGCTTTACCGGCGACAACGGCCGCACCACCAAGCGCGCAACGGGCATCGGCCTCTACCTGGTGGCGCGCCTGTGCTCCAAGATGGGCATCGACGTCACCGCGGCATCGGAGCCGGGCGAAGGCTTCGTCGTAACATTCGCTTTTTCAACGAACAAGTTCCAATACTTTGAGTAACGCACACGGCAGACGCCCGCCCAAACAAAAACGTGCCGCCTCAAACAAAACGTGCCGCCCCAAATGGGGCGGCACGCCATCTTTTATCAGCCAACTCGCTGAAGTACGGTGACGAAGGCGCAAGGCCGGGAGGGGTTATCAAAGCCGACATCCCGCAGCCGCGAAGCGGCGAGGACGTCGGCGTGATAACCCCGCAGGCCTTGCGCCGACGGGAAGGAACCTACTTCACGACCAAGATGTCGCAGTCCGTATTGCGCAGCAGGAACGTCGAAATCGAACCCAGCAGCGCATACTTGATCGAGGACAGGCCGCGTGCGCCGCAGAGCACCAGGTCGGGCTTGACTACGTCGAGCATCTCGTCCTTGAGCGTTTCTCGAATACGGCCGGCGCGAATCATGACCTCGACCTCGGGAATATCGGGATTGGCCTTGGCCTCTTCGAGCTGCTTGGCGATGGAGTTCTTAAATGCCTCCTCTAGGCCGTTGACCAGATCGACCGGATAGGAACCGGCGCTCTCGAGCGCCGTGGAATCGATAACGTGGCCGATGATTAGCTTGGCGCCGTTGTTCGCGGCGACCTTGATGGCGCGTGCGAGCACAAAATCCTGCTGCTCAGTACCATCGAGTGAAACAAATACCTTGGTGTAGCCCTCGTTCATGGTTTCCTCCTTGGTCTATCGCACGGGCGCGGGGCTCGTGCATCGGGCGGGCGCGGGCGCGTTGGCCGCCGAACACTTTATCTTGTTGCAGTTATACCCAAGGATTTGGGTTTGACCGCTCGCAATTCTGTGAACGGGCGAGTTTTTTGGTAAGGGTAGGCGCAGGCGCGCCGCCAACGGTTGATAATGGGACATCGCCCGCACCGTCCGCAGAACAATATCGGCGGGTGTCTAACGAGGGGGTCCCTTTGGATATTATCGAGCTTCTAAAATCTGCCTTCATGGGCCTGGTCGAGGGCATCACCGAATGGCTGCCTGTTTCGTCGACCGGTCACATGATCTTGGTGGACGAGTTCGTCAAGATGAACGTGAGCGAGACGTTCTGGAATATGTTCCTGGTCGTGATTCAGCTTGGCGCCATTTTGGCCGTCTGTGTGCTGTTCTTCCATGAGCTCAATCCGTTCTCGCCCAGCAAGGGCAAGGAGGGCCGTCGCGACACCTGGGTGCTGTGGGGCAAGATTGTGCTCGGTTGCATTCCTGCGGCGGCGATCGGCCTGCCGCTCAACGACTGGATGGAGGAGCATTTCTACAACGCTCCCGTCGTGGCGCTGGCGCTCATTGTGTACGGCGTGTTGTTTATCGTGATCGAGAACTGGCGCGCGAGCAAGCGCGAGGAAATGGCCGTTGCCGGTTCGTTTGGTTCGCGTGCTGTGGTGTCGGGTGGACGTCCCGCCGGTGCGCACTTTGCGGCGCCCGCGGTAGACGTTGCCGAGGACGAGGGCGATGACGAGGATCTGGACTTTGGTTCCATCACCACGCTCGAGGACCTGAGTTGGAAGACCGCACTGGGCATCGGATGCTTCCAGGTGCTCTCGCTGATTCCGGGCACGTCGCGCTCCGGTTCCACCATCATCGGCGGCCTGCTTTTGGGCTGCACGCGTTCGGTGGCGTCCAAGTTTACGTTCTTCCTGGCCATCCCTGTCATGTTTGGCGCGAGTGCGCTCAAGCTGGTCAAGTATTTCATCAAGGGCGGCACGTTCGGCGCCAACGAGGTCGCTATCTTGGGCGTGGGCTGCGTTGTGGCCTTTGTGGTTTCGCTCATCGCCATCAAGTGGCTCATGGGCTTCGTCCGCCGTCACGACTTCAAGTGCTTCGGCGTCTACCGCATCATTCTGGGCATCGTGGTGCTTGCGTACTTCTTCGTCTTGGAGCCTATGCTCGGCCTGTAGCTTGGTTGACGCTGCGCGGCGGCCAGAACGACAACTTGTCATTCAAAGAGGGCGGCATGACCAAAAGGTCTATGCCGCCCTCTTTTCATGCCAATTTGTTCGTTCTGGCCGCCGCTCGCTACCGTTGCCGTGACATCGGTGGCTCCCTGATTGGTGCAATGGGAACAGGTTGCTTTGCAGCAACATGGTGCAGACTAACCTGACCCCATTGCGCCAAATCCGCTGGTGCGGGCCTGATGGTGACGCACGGAGTCGTGGTGTGATTTGCGTCGGTGTCCGCGCGGGTCGGTATACTGGTACGGCTCAAACTATGGCGCCGCCCGCAGGCGCGCCGTCCGTCAGATGAGGAGTCGCCCATGACCCAGCCCTTGCCCTGGGAAAAGAATGCCGCGGTACCCGTGCCGCCCGCGCCGGAACCCGTGCCGCTCGATGCATACACTGCCCCCGCTGCGCCGGAACCCGAGCTCGTCCCGCTCGACATCTACGACGCTCCCGCGCCGGCACCCAAGCCGCTCGTCGACATCGACAGCCTTAATTCCGCCCAGCGCGAGGCAGTTCTGACCACCGAGGGCCCGTTGCTGGTGCTTGCCGGCGCCGGCTCGGGCAAGACCCGCGTCTTGACCTTCCGCATCGCACATATGCTCGGCGACCTAGGCGTTAAGCCCTGGCAGATCCTTGCCATCACGTTTACCAACAAGGCCGCGGCCGAGATGCGCGAGCGTCTGGCGGCACTCATCCCCAGCGGTACCCGCGGTATGTGGGTGTGCACCTTCCATGCTATGTGCGTGCGCATGCTTCGCGAGGACGCCGACTTGCTGGGCTACACCGGTCAGTTCACCATCTACGATGACGACGATTCCAAGCGCATGGTGCGCGATATTATGCAGGCGCTCGGTATCGAGCAAAAGCAATTCCCCATCAATATGATCCGCAGCAAGATCAGTTCGGCCAAAAACGCCATGATCGGCCCTGAGGACATGCTCAAATCCGCCGACAGCCCCAACGACAAAAAGGCCGCGCAGGTCTACCTGGAGCTGGAACGCCGCCTGCGCGCCGCCAACGCGATGGACTTCGACGACCTGCTCGTGCGCACGCTCGAGCTGCTGCGCACTCGCCCCGAGGTGCTCGACAAGTACCAAGAGCGTTTCCGCTACATTAGCGTCGACGAGTATCAGGACACCAACCACGTCCAGTACGAGATCGCCAACCTGCTAGCCGCCAAGTACCAAAACCTCATGGTCGTGGGCGACGATGACCAGTCCATTTACAGCTGGCGTGGCGCCGACATCACCAACATCCTGGACTTTGAGAAGGACTTTAAAAACTGCAAGACCGTCAAGCTGGAGCAGAACTACCGCTCTACGGGTCACATCCTGAGCGCCGCCAATGCCGTGGTGCGCCACAACTCGCAGCGCAAGGACAAGCGCCTGTTTACGGCCGAGGGCGACGGCGAGAAGATCCAGGCCTTCCAGGCAAGCGATGAGCGCGACGAGGGCCGCTGGATTGCCGGCGAGATCGAAAAGCTGCACTCCAAGGGCACGAGTTACGACGATATCGCCGTGTTCTACCGCACCAACGCCCAGTCGCGTATTCTCGAAGATATGTTCCTGCGCGCGGGCGTGCCCTACAAGATTGTGGGCGGCACGCGATTCTTCGACCGTGCCGAGATCCGCGACGTCATGGCCTACCTTAAGATGATCGTGAACCCGGCAGACGAGATGAGCGTCAAGCGCGTCATCAACACGCCGCGCCGCGGCATCGGCTCCACCTCGATCCAAAAGATTGAGCAGCTGGCGCGCGACAACCGTTGCTCGTTCTTCCAGGCTTGCGAGATCGCGTGCGCCGAAACCGGCATGTTTAGCGCCAAGGTGCGCAATGGCCTGTCGAGCTTTGTGTCGCTGGTGCGCGAGGGTCGCCGCATGGACGGCGAGCTCAAGGACGTCGTCGAGATGATTGTCGATAAGACGGGCCTGCTGCAGGCTTTCCGCGCCGAGGGCACCATGGAGTCCGAGAGCCGCGCCGAGATCATCCAGGAATTCCTGGGTGTCGCTGCCGAATTTGAGGAGACGCACGAGGATATCGAAGGCACGCTCGAGAGCTTGGAAGAGCTGCGCGCTGCTGGTGTTGCCGATGTGTCCGCCGACGTTGAGCCCGAGCCCGTTGTGGTGAGCGCGCCTGCGCCCGAGCCCGGCCCGTCTGCGCCCGTGTCTTCGTTTGAGGCGCTCGTTGGCGCGCGTGATGCCGCGGGTTCCAATCCGCTCGATAGCCTGGCCGCTCCGGCGCTTTCTCCGCAGGATGCCCTGGCCGCCGCCATCGCGGGCAACGCGTATGCCGCGCCGACTGAGCTGCCGGCGGGCGCCGTGCATGCTGACGAGATCGAGCGCACCTACGGTCCGCTCACTTGTAAGGCGCTGCCGGCACTCATGGAGTGGCTGGCCCTGCGCTCCGACTTGGATTCCCTGGCCGGCGAGACGCATGCCATTACCATGATGACCATCCACTCCGCCAAGGGCCTGGAGTTCCCGGCGGTGTTCGTGGCCGGCATGGAGGAGGGTATCTTCCCGCACGTGCACGACTTTGGCGGTAGTGACGATCCGGGCAAGCTCGAGGAGGAGCGCCGCTTGGCCTACGTCGCCATCACGCGTGCTCGCAAGCGCCTGTTCTTGACTTACGCCGCTACGCGCCGCACCTACGGCTCGACCTCTGCCAACCCGCGCTCGCGCTTCCTCAACGAGATCCCGTTTGAGGACATCGAGTTTAGCGGTATCGGTTCTGCCGGTTTTGAGGGCACGGGCTGGGAGAAGCGCGGCGATCGTCGTGGCACGTTTGGCTCGGGTATGGGCTCGGACATGTATGGCGGCAAGGTGTTTGGCTCGCATACGCGCTCGACCGGCGGCTCTGGATCGCGCAGCGGATCGAGCTTCGATGACTTCTTTGGCGGCAGCACTTATGGCACCGAGCGCCATCGTGGGGTTTCGCCCGACGCCGGCCGTGTTGCCTCGACCTTTGGCTCGGGCGCGCCGCGAGCCAAAAAGCCGTCGTCTAAGGTGTCCCCGACGGTGGAGCGCAAGGTCGATCGCGCCAGTGCATCACAGGACTTTGCCGCGGGCGATACCGTGAGCCATAAGACCTTTGGCACGGGTACCGTGATCTCGGTCGCCGGAGACATGATCGAGGTTCAATTCGAAAAGACCGGCCAGACCAAAAAGCTGATGAAGGGCTTTGCACCGATCGTCAAGCTGTCATAATCCCGGCGGACCTGGACGGGCGTATGGGGCAACATCGCCTGCTCGGGCAGTCCTGCTCGCACGGAGAGCACATTAAGTGCTCTCCGGCTCGTGCGGAACTCGCGATCGATGTTGCCCCATACGCCCGCCCAGGTTCTTAGATAACGTTGTTGCGCAATCGTCGCTTTGCTCGTCCGCTTTTTGATCTGGAGAGCCGGGTGGGCTGATATATATGGACAAGGGGCTCCCCCGTTGGTGAACGGGGGAGCCCCTTGTTGCGTTTGGGTTGTTGGTGCGAACTAGAGGTGGCTGATGATCAGTTCCATCTTGCCTTCGAGGTCGATGGAGCTGACGGTGCTGGGTGCCAGCAGGTGGCTTCCCTTGTGGACGGGGTCGCCGCAGACGGTGCCTTCGCCGTCGATGACCGACAGGCACATGAAGGGCCAGCGCTGGTCGAGGGTTTTGCTGCCGTCGACGCGCACACGATCGACGGTGTAGCAGGAGTTAGACTCGAGCTCGGTCACGCCGTTTACCTCGGGCGCGGTCACCGTGCCGTCGGTCGGAGCCTGGGCATCAAAGTCGATGCAGTCGAGGCTCTGCTCAATGTGCAGTGGGCGCAGCTTGCCGTCGGTGCCGGGACGGTCGTAGTCGTACAGGCGATACGTCACGTCGCTCGACTGCTGCGTCTCCAAAATGAGCGTGCCGGTCTTGATGGCGTGCACGGTACCGGAATCAATCTGGAAAAAGTCGCCCTTGTGGATCGGCAGCACGTTGAGCATGTCGTCCCAGCGGCCGTCCTCGATCATCTGTGCGGCCTCGGCGCGGTCATGCGCGCGCTGGCCGACGATAATCGTGGAGCCGGGCTCGCAGTCCAGCACATACCAGCACTCGGTTTTGCCCAGGCTACCGTTCTCGTGCTCGGCAGCGTACTCGTCGTTGGGATGAATCTGGATCGAAAGGTCGTCCTTGGCGTCCAGAATCTTGATGAGCAGCGGGAACTCCTTGCCCTCGCAGTTGCCAAAGAGCTCGCGGTGCTCGGCCCACAGCCACGACAGCGTGTGGCCGGCGTACGGTCCCTCCGCAATCTGGCAGTCGCCGTTGGGATGGGCCGAGATGGCCCAGCACTCACCGATGGGACCCTCGGGAATGTCGTAGCCAAACACGGTCTCCAACTGGCGGCCGCCCCAGATCTTCTCGTGGAAGATCGGCGTGAGTTTAATCAAATCGGACATGTGCATACTCCCATAAGGTTGTGCGGGTGCCGCGTAAGACGGCTCAAAACGAGCGCCCGCGTGACTACAAAAACCTATGCCAACGTTACGTTGTGCAACTCAAAGCGATCGCCAACGTTGCGCGAGATCGAATACTCAAAGGCGGCGCCGCTGTCCAAAAAGCCAATCTGGGTGAGCTCGAGCAGGGGAGAGCCAAGTTTGGTGTCCAGACGCTCGGCTTCTTCCTCGGTTGCTGCCACGGCGCGAATGGTACGGTGGAAGCTCGAAATCTTCAGCCCACATTGCTCGCGGATGAAGCGGTAGACCGATCCGTACAGGTCCTTCTTTTTAAGGCCTGGAATCAGCTCGAGGGGCATGTAGGTGTACTCGATAACGATGGGCTTCTCATCGGCCTGACGCACGCGCACGACGTGATAGGCAAAGTCATCCTCGGCAATTCCCAGCTGGGCTGCGATGTCCGCTGGTGGATTAACGATCGAGAAATCGTAGACCACCGAGGTCACCTTCTCCCCGCGATGCTCATACGAAAAACCCTGGGTACGGTCGTTTTTGCCCTGGAAAAACGCCTGGCCGGGAAGCCCCGCCGTGTCCTTAACGTAGGTACCCGATCCACGCCGGCTGGTAATAAGACCTTCTTCGGTGATTTGTTCAATAGCTCGTTTGACGGTGATTTTGGAAACGTTATAGAGCTTGCAGAACTCAACGACGGTGGGAAGCTTGTCGCCCGGTTTAAGAGCGCCATCCTCGATGCTTCGACGAATATCTGCAGCTATCGCCTCGTATTTGGGAACCAAGGAACCTCCTTTCCAACTTGATTGAGAATAAAAGAAAGTATAGTCAACACCTAAGTATCTCTATTGAGTTATTGAAAAGTTCGAGAAAGATAAAATTAAAAGTCGCCTCGCTTGTAAAATTAGAGCGTTTTAAATGATAAACATCTGAGTAGTGTCGTGTTGAAAAATGATCGGTCCGAGGACGGGGCCGAACCGATATAACACCCAGCGAACCGAATCTCGTACTCTGCGCTTCCCCAGATAAAACCTGCAAAAACAAACCTGTCCCTTTTTGGTAGGTTTTTGCCTTGGGAGCGGTACCATACAGGCAATGTTTAAACGAGAAAGGTGGGCTCCCATGGAACCTAAGCAATACTACATCGGCATCGACGTCGGCGGCACTTCGGTTAAGGAAGGACTGTTCGACGAGGACGGTAACCTGCTGGCCAAGGCCAGTGTGCCTACGCCTCCCATCGTTGACGCTGCGGGCTTTGCCGCGGTGACCGAGGCTATCGACCAGGTGGTCGCCAAGGCGCAGATTCCGCGTGCCTTTGTGGCAGGCATTGGCCTGGCCGTTCCGTGCCCCATCCCGGCATCGGGCGATGCCAAGGTCAAGGCCAACATTGCCATTAACCTGCCCGAGCTGAGGATCGCCATTCAAAAGCACTGCCCCGACGCGGTCGTTAAGTATGAGAACGATGCCAACGCCGCTGCCATGGGCGAGGCCTGGCTCGGTTCTGCCAAGGGCGTGCAGAACGTCGTGATGGTCACCATCGGTACCGGCGTGGGCGGCGGCGTTATCGTTAACGGCGACGTGGTATCGGGCGTTGTGGGCGCCGGCGGCGAGATTGGCCACATGTGCCTGAACCCGGCTGAAGAGCGCACCTGCGGCTGCGGTGGCCATGGCCACCTGGAGCAGTATTCCAGCGCCACCGGCGTGGTGAGCAACTACCTTGCCGAGTGCAAGAAGGCGGGCGTCGAGCCCATTGAGCTCACCGGGCCTTCTGATTCCAAGGACGTGTTCCAGGCCTGCCGCGAGGGCGACAAGCTCGCGTTGGCAGCTGCCGATACCATGGCCGACTACCTCGGCCGCGCACTGGCGCTTATTGCCAACGTGGTTGATCCCGAGATGTTCCTCATCGGCGGCGGCGCCTCCGCCTCGGCCGATTTCTACCTCGACAAGGTTCGCGAGCACTTTAAGCAGTACGCGCTTTCCGCCTCGCGCGAGACGCCCATTAAGGTCGCTTCGCTCGGAAACGACGCCGGCATCATCGGTGCTGCCTACGTAGCCCTGCGCGCTGCCGGTAAATAGCTGGTGCAAGGGGGACAGGTTACATTGCACCAACATGGTGCAAAAGGGACAGCCTTGGCCCCCGTGCCTGCGCCCCAAAATATGCCGTGGCCCTTCCGTCTGCGAAGGCTCGGCATCGGCGTGCTACCATAGCTACGTCCAAGTACACATATCAAGTGGAGGATATCCATGGCAAACGTTCTTGTCTTTGGTCACCAGAACCCCGATAACGACGCCATCATGAGCGCCGTCGTCCTGTCCCAGCTGCTCAACCAGGTTGAGTATGCCGGCAACACCTACGAGGCCTGCGCCCTTGGTCAGCTTCCGGCCGAGTCCGCCAAGCTGCTCGCCGACGCCGGCATCGCCGAGCCCCGCGTGATCGAGTCCGTCGAGGCTGGTCAGCTCGTCGTCCTCACCGACCACAACGAGTCTGCCCAGTCCGTCGCCGGCCTTAAGGACGCCACGGTCTTTGGCGTTGTCGATCATCACCGCATCGGCGACTTCGAGACCGCCGGCCCGCTGCACTACATCTGCCTGCCCTGGGGCTCCAGCTGCACCATCGTCACCAAGCTCGCCGGCGTGCTCGGCGTTGAGCTTTCCGACGTCCAGGCCAAGCTGCTGCTCTCGGCCATGATGACCGACACGCTCATGCTCAAGAGCCCCACCACCACCGATGTCGACCGCGCCGTCGCCGCCAAGCTCGGCGAGCAGGTGGGCGTCGACCCGGTCAAGTTTGGCATGGAGGTCTTCCTCACCCGTCCGTCCGGCTCCTTCACCGCAGCCGAGATGGTCGGCAACGACATCAAGATGTTCGAGCCTGCCGGCAAGAAGCTGCTCATCGGCCAGTACGAGACTGTCGACAAGAGCCGTGCGCTTGGCATGATCGACGAGATTCGCGAGGCCATGCGCGCCTACGCCGCCGAGAAGGGTGCCGACGGCATCGTCCTGTGCATCACCGACATCATGGAGGAGGGCTCGCAGGTCCTGCTCGAGGGCGAGACCGAGGCTGCTCAGAAGGGCCTGGGCATTGCCGACGAGCACGACGGCGTCTGGATGCCGGGCGTCCTCTCCCGTAAGAAGCAGGTCGCTGCCCCCATCATGGCCGCCTGCTAGGTTTAGTTGACCAAACGCCACGACCGGATCGCGGACGCCCCGCGCTCCGGTCGTTTTTTGTGCACGTCGCCGCGTCGTCTCTTGGACAGGCGTGCCCGTGCCGTTGAGCAAATAATGTTCAACCTGTGGTTCCGCTTTTCGGCCACGCTTGCGCGCTTGTCGTGCAGGGTAGGCTAGATGCAAGCGTAATACGTTAGAGCGCGGCGCCGCCACTTGGGCGGGCCGTGCTTTTTTAAGACGGGAGCTTTCCCGTGAAAGGAGCCGCCCATGGCAGCACCCGAGCAGCTGTTCAACGTCCGTGAGCGCAAGCGTTTTGAGCGCCACGACATTTGGGAGCGCATCACCGAGAACGGCACGATTTCCGCCGCCGTCATGGTCTTCGCCGCCATCGCCGCCGTCATTTGCGCCAACACCGATGCCTACGAGGCCATCCATCACTTTTTGGAGACCCCGCTGTATGTGGGTCTGGGCAACCTTGCGGCCGGTCTCACCGTTGAGCTTTTCGTCAACGACTTCCTCATGGCGATCTTCTTTTTGTTGGTGGGCATTGAGCTTAAGTACGAGATGACAGTTGGCGAGCTCAAGAACCCGCGCCAGGCTATGCTTCCCATGCTGGCGGCCGTGGGCGGCGTCGTCGTTCCCGCCTGCATCTATCTGATCTTTAACCATGCCGGCGCGCACAACGGCTGGGCCATTCCCATGGCAACCGATATTGCCTTTGCGCTGGGCGTGCTGTCGCTTTTGGGCAACCGCGTGCCCAACGGCGTGCGCGTGTTCTTCTCGACGCTCGCCATCGCCGACGACCTCATCTCCATCGCCGCCATCGCCATCTTCTACGGTCAGAGCCCCAATCCGTTTTGGTTGGGCGCCGCCGCGCTTGTGACCTGTGCGCTCGTGTGGCTCAACAAGACGCAGCATTACCGCCTTGCCCCGTATTCGGTACTGGGCCTGCTGTTGTGGTTCTGCATGTTCAAGAGCGGCGTGCACGCTACGCTTGCTGGCGTCATCCTGGCCTTCACCATCCCGGCCAAGTGCGGTGTTAAGCTTGATAGCCTCACCGATTGGCTGGGCGAGTGCTTGCCGCTGCTCGATGACCGCTACGACGACGAGGCGCACATCCTGGGCCAGCATGACTTTACCGTCTCGACCACCAAAGTCGAGCGCGTCATGCACCGCGTGACCCCGCCGCTCATCCGCATGGAGCGCCTGATCTCCACGCCGGTCAACTTTGTGATCCTGCCGATCTTTGCGTTCGTCAACGCACAGGTTCGCCTAGTGGGCGTGGACATGAGCACGCTGCTCACCGACCCGGTGACGCTCGGCGTGTACTTTGGCATGCTGCTGGGTAAGCCGATCGGTATCTTTGGCATGACGTTCGCCTTGGTCAAGCTCAAGGCCTGCGAGCTGCCGCACAATGTCAACTGGCATATGATTGCCGGCGTGGGCATTCTGGGCGGTATCGGCTTTACCATGTCGATTCTCATCAGCGGCCTCGCCTTCCCGACGGCCCAGTTTGAGGTTCTGGCTGCCAAGGCCGCTATTCTCGCCGGCTCTGTCACCGCGGCCGTACTTGGCATGATCTACATGAGTGTGATCTGCAAGCACCCCGCGCCCAAGAACGAGTAGGCGCGTAGAAACAGACGCCAGAGCCTGCTCGAGCGCGTGTAAAACGCGGTTTTGAGTGGTACTTGCCACCTGCCGGACACCCCAGTGGCCAAAAAACGCCGTTTGTGAGTACTGTCACAAACGGCGTTTCATTTTAGGCGCGAAAAATAATGTACAAATCTATTCTGTCTGTGCATTAACGATTGCGTGGCTGGACGAAAAATGCTGATGCATCCTTCCAAAACCGGACACAAAAGGCCAAGACTGGCCTTTTTAATTCAAAATCGCTGTTACTAAAAAAGTAACAGTACTCATATTTGCTATTTTTTGACCACAGGCCCCAATGACTAGGTTTATTCCACGGTGCCGTAGATGGCGCCCCAGCCGTGGGCGGCCAAGGCGGAGTTGAGCTGGTCGCAAAGTGACTGGCGGTCGTAATAGCCGGGCGGTAGCAGGTTCACGATTTCCATGAGATCGGGCGCCAGGTCCAAGATTTCGGCCTGTACGATCAGATCCAGGCGGTCGATGGCGTGGCGGTCGTAAAACAGTCCGTCGACCAGGCGCTGAAGGTCGCCGAATTCCTCGGTCTGGAACGATCCGTACTCCATAGTGCCTCCTTGGGCGCTTCATGCCGGCATGCGCGGCGATTCGTAATTCATTGCGATGGACTTAATCTATCACGGCTTCATAACGTTGCGACGGTGGCGGTCTATACTTAGAAGAATTGCAACGTACCGCTTCGTGAAAGGTCGCACCCATGCAGACGATCTACCAGAAGATGGAAACCACCGAACTCGATGCCGCCATCGAGGCGCTCAAAGCCGAGGTCGCCGAGGTCAAGGCCAAGGGCCTGGCGCTCGACATGGCCCGCGGCAAGCCGTCGCCCTCCCAGGTGGACATCTCTCGACCCATGCTCGATATCCTCAATGCCGATGCCGATCTGCACGACGGCAACGTCGATTGTTCCAACTACGGCTGCTTTGAGGGCATTCCCTCGGCACGCAAGCTGGCAGGGGAGTTCCTGGGCTGCCCCGCTGAGCAGACACTCGTGCTGGGCTCGTCGAGCCTGCTGATCGAGCACGACATCGCCGGCATGTTCTGGCGCTGTGGCTCGTGCGGCAGCGAGCCCTGGGAGGCTTACGAGGCAGCGCACGACGGCAAGAAGGTCAAGTTCCTGTGCCCGGTTCCCGGCTACGATCGCCACTTTGGCATCACCGCCGACTTGGGCATCGAGAACGTTCCCGTCGCGATGACCGACAACGGCCCCGATATGGACGAAATCGAGCGCCTGGTTGCCGCCGACGATTCCATCAAGGGTATATGGTGCGTGCCCAAGTATTCCAACCCCACGGGCATCACCTTTAGCGAGGACACTGTGCGTCGCCTGGTCGAGATGCCCACGGCCGCGCCCGATTTCCGCATCTTCTGGGACAACGCCTACTGCGTGCACGACCTGTACGACGAGACCGATGAGCTCGCAAACATTTTTGACCTCGCTCGCGCGGCGGGCACCGAGGACCGCGTGGTGGCCTTTGCCTCGACGTCCAAGATCACCTTCCCGGGCGCCGGTATCGGCTTTATCGGTGCGAGCCCCGCGGTCATCGCCGAGTTCTCCAAGCGCCTGAAGGCCGGCCTCATCAGTGCCGATAAGCTCAACCAGCTGCGTCACGTGCGCTTCCTTCCCACCATCGAGGCGGTCAAGGAGCACATGAAAAAGCATGCCGAGTTTTTGCGCCCGCGCTTTGAGGCCGTTGAGCGCAAGCTCACCGAGGGCTTGGGCGATACGGGTTGCGCTACTTGGACGCACCCCCGCGGCGGCTACTTTGTAAGCTTCGATGGTCCCGAGGGCTCGGCCCAAAAGGTCGCCGCGCTCTGCGCCGACCTGGGCGTCAAGCTCACACCGGCCGGCGCCACTTGGCCCTATGGCAAGGACCCGCGCGACACCAACATCCGCATCGCGCCGAGCTATCCCACGGTCGAGGACCTGGAGGCCGCGCTCGATGTGCTGGTGCTGGCCGTTAAGCTCGTCGCTGCCGAGCTTGCGCGTGCCGAGCGCGCCTAACGCGCGGCTTCCCGTACTATCCGCACTTTCGATACGTAAAGGAGCGTATACATGGATTTGGGTATTTCCACCAACCCCACGCCAGAGCTCTACACCATTAAGGTAACCGGCGAGATCGATATCTCTAACGCCGATAGCCTGCGCAATGCCATCGACCTGGCGCTCGAGCAGCCCACCGAGGCCGTTGAGCTCGATTTTGCCCAGGTGAGCTACATCGATTCGACGGGCATTGGCGTGCTCGTGGGCGCTGCGCACCACGCGGTCGACCACGGCAAGCGCTTTAGCTGCACCAATGTGCAGCCCCCGGTGATGCGTGTGGTCCAGCTGTTGGGTGTCGACCAAGAGATTTCGATCACCGCTGCATAATCTTTGCCCCCCAAAAGGGCGTGCCGTTTGGCATATGTTTGTGATGCGCTCGGACGTTTTGGCGTCCGGGCGCTATACTTGACCGAATGAATAGACGAGTTCCGGCCGAATGGCGCGGTGCGGGCTCGACTCACATCGAGCCTTGGAGGTATGTGTGTTTGGTATTGGAGAGGGTGAGCTCGCGATCATCGTGGTCTTCGGCTTTTTGCTGTTTGGCCCGGATAAGCTCCCACAGATGGGCCGCACGATCGGCCGTGCCATCCGTCAGTTCCGCGAGACGCAGGAAAAGATGACGGCCGTTGTTCAGTCCGAGATTATCGATCCGGTGAGCGAGGCCGCTTCGGCCCCGGTCAAGCCCAAGAAGGCTGCTGCGACCGACGACGATTCCGATGCGGACGAGGATGCCGCCGAGACGGCAGCGCCCGCAAAGAAGGAGACCTTTGCCGAGCGCCGTGCCCGCCTTGCCGCCGAGAAGGCCGCGAGCGAGGCTGCCGCCGAGGGCGAGGGTGCTGCTGAGGAGTCCGAGGCCGAGGGCGCCGAGCCTGCCGCTGCCGCCGAGCCTGTCGTCGAGCCCGAGCCTGCTGCAGAGCCAGAGTCCGAGCCCGAGCCGGCAGAGCCCACGACGGCTGACCTCTACGCCCGTCGTCCCCGCAAGCGCAAGGCCGTCGTCGACCAGCTCGCTCGCGAGCTCGAGGCCGAGGACGAGGCCGTTGCCGAGACTGCCACCGCCGACGCCTCGAAGGGAGGCGATGAGTAATGCCTATCGGACCTGCGCGCATGCCGCTCTTCGATCACCTGGGAGAGCTCCGTCGCCGCCTGACTATCGTGGTCGTGTCGGTGTTTGCCGCCGCCATCGTGCTGTATTTCGCCACGCCTGTGGTGCTCGACATCCTGGAAGATCCCATCCGCTCCTTTGTGCCGGACGGTAAGTTCTACATCACTACCACGCTCGGCGGCTTTGGCTTGCGCTTCTCGCTGGCCATCAAGATGGCCGTGGTCATGTGCACGCCCATGATCATCTGGCAGATTCTGGCGTTTTTCCTACCGGCGCTTCGCCCCAACGAGCGCAAGTGGGTCGTGCCCACGGTGCTCGCCTCGACGGTGCTGTTCTTCCTGGGTGCCATCTTCTGCTACTTCATCATCATTCCTGCGGGCTTTGAGTGGCTCATCGGCGAGACCTCGGCCGTCGCTACGGCACTGCCCGATCTGGAGAACTACGTCAACATGGAACTGCTCTTTATGATCGGCTTTGGCGTGGCGTTTGAGCTGCCGCTCATCATCTTCTATCTGTCCGTCTTCCACATCGTGTCCTACGCTGCTTTCCGCGGTGCCTGGCGTTATGTATACGTTGGCCTGCTCGTGGGTTCGGCTGTGATCACGCCCGACGGCTCGCCCGTTACGCTGGGTCTCATGTATGGCGCCCTGCTCTCGCTCTACGAGATTTCGCTCGCCATCGCCCGTGTGGTCATTACCGCGCGCGAGGGCAAGGAGGGCTTGTTCGTGAGTCGTCTGGACCTGTTCTCGGACGACGAGGACGACGAGGAGTAAAACGGTATGCACGAAGTTGGCATTGTCAACGGCATACTCGATACAGTGATTCGCGCGGCGCGTGGGGCGGGGGCCTCGCGCGCCGTTTTGGTAACGCTGCGTATCGGGGATATGACCGAGGTCGTGCGCGAAGCACTCGACTTTGCGTGGGAGACATTTCGCGACGAGGACCCGCTCACGCGCGGCTGCGAGCTTGCCGTGGAGGAGGTCCATCCACAAAGCGAGTGTCTGGACTGCGGCGAGGTCTTCGAGCACGACCGCTTCCATTGCCGCTGTCCCCAATGTGGCGGCGCCAACGTGCGTCTGCTGCACGGCCGCGAGCTCGACATCGCAAGTATCGAAATCGAAACCCCCGACGATTAGCCCGCTAGCCATCTGGTGATGGGGTATAAAGGGGCCAAAGTAAGGAGTGCCGAGTATGGCTGAGAAAACGATTGATATCGCGTCGCCGATTCTGTCGCGCAACGAGCGCCTGGCAGATCAGCTGCGACAGCGATTTAAAGAGACAAACACCTATGTGATCAATGTGCTGTCGAGCCCCGGTTCGGGCAAGACCACCACGATCCTGGGCACCAACGAGCGCCTGCGCGACAAGGCTGGCCTGCGCTGTGCCGTCATCGAGGGCGATATTGCCTCGGATGTCGACGCCATCACCATGAAGGAAGCCGGCATGCCCGCCATCCAGATCAACACGGGTGGCCTGTGCCACCTCGAGGGCAACATGATCATGGAGGCCGTTGACGCGTTCGACCAGGCCGTCGGTCTGGAGAACATCGACGTCATCTTTATCGAAAACGTGGGCAACTTGGTCTGCCCGGTCGACTTTGACCTGGGTGAGAACCTGTCCATCATGATTCTCTCGGTGCCCGAGGGCGACGACAAGCCCATCAAGTACCCGGGCATCTTCCAGCACGCCGGCGCGCAGCTGCTCAATAAGGTCGACGTGGCCCCGGCTTTCGATTTTGACATGGATAGGTATACTAAGACACTCGATGACCTCAATCCGCAGGCGCCGCGGTTTGCCGTGAGCGCGCGCAAGGGCGAGGGCATGGATGCCTGGTGCGATTGGCTCATCGGGCAGATCGAGCAAGCAAGGGCGTAAATCGGCCGCCATACGGGCGGGCGTAGCCGCAGAGACACGAGATAGGAGCCTCTTTTGAAGCTCATCATCGCCGAGAAAAACGACGCTGCGCGTCAGATCGCCGAGCGTCTGTCCACGGGCAAACCCAAAAAGGATAAGGTGTACAACACCGCCATCTACCGTTTTGAGTGGAAGGGCGAGGAGTGCGTGACCATCGGCCTGGCCGGTCACATCCTTGCGCCCGATTTTTGCGACAGCGTGCTGTTCGATAAAAAGCTGGGCTGGTATTCGGTTACTGAGGACGGCGAGATGCTGCCGGCCGACATGCCCGATGGCCTGGCACGCCCGCCCTACGACACCAAGCGCAAGCCGTTTCTTGCCGACGGCATCTCCATCAAGGGCTGGAAGCTCGAGAGTCTGCCGTATCTCACCTGGGCACCCGTCATTAAGCTGCCGGCCGAGAAGGAACTCATCCGCTCGCTTAAGAACCTTGCCAAAAAGTCCGACAGCGTCATCATCGCCACGGACTTCGATCGCGAGGGCGAGCTGATCGGTTCGGACGCCCTCAACAAGGTGCGCGAGGTGGCGCCCGACCTGCCGGTCGCTCGAGCTCAGTATTCTTCGTTTACCAAGGCCGAGATCACGCAGGCCTTCGATAACCTTGTCTCGCTCGACCAGAACCTGGCCGACGCCGGCGAGAGCCGCCAGCACATCGACCTCATTTGGGGCGCGGTGCTCACGCGCTACCTGACGCTCGCCAAGTTTGGCGGCTTTGGCAACGTGCGCTCCGCCGGCCGCGTACAGACCCCGACGCTCGCCTTGGTGGTCGAGCGCGAGCGCGAACGCATGGCGTTTGTGCCCGAGGATTATTGGCAGATTCGCGGCATGGGTGCCGCGCAGGGCGCTGCCGAGGATGACCGCTTTAAGATTGCGCACAAGACGACGCGTTTTACCGACAAGGATGCTGCCGAGACGGCGTATGGCAACGTCGACGGTGTCAAGACGGCAACCGTCGCCGCGGTGACCAAGCGCTCGCGCAAACAGCAACCGCCTACGCCGTTTGCGACCACCTCGCTTCAGGCTGCCGCCGCAGCCGAGGGTATCTCGCCTGCACGTACCATGCGTATCGCCGAGTCTCTCTACATGGCGGGCCTCATCAGCTATCCGCGTGTCGACAACACCGTATACCCCGCGACGCTCGATCTGGGCGCCGTGGTAAGCGACCTGGCAAAGATTAATCCGGCGCTGGCACCCGTGTGCAAAAAGGTGCTCGCCGGTCCTATGAAGCCCACGCGCGGCAAGGTCGAGACCACCGACCACCCGCCCATCTACCCCACGGGCGAGGGCGATCCGTCCACGCTCGATGGCGGCCAGCGTAAGCTTTACGACCTCATTGCCCGCCGTTTCCTGGCGACGCTTATGGGCCCCGCGACCATCGAGAACACCAAGCTCGAGCTCGACGTCAACGGCGAGCCGTTTGTGGCTTCGGGTGACGTGCTCGTGACTCCGGGCTTCCGCGAAGCCTATCCGTATGGCCTTAAGCGTGACGAACAGATGCCGCCGCTTGAGCAGGGCGATACGGTTGACGTGTTCGACATCAAGCTCGAGGCCAAGCAGACCGAGCCGCCCGCGCGCTACAGCCAGGGCAAGCTCGTGCAAGAGATGGAAAAGCGTGGCCTGGGCACCAAGTCCACGCGCGCGAGCATCATCGAGCGCCTGTATGCCGTGCGCTATCTCAAAAACGATCCCGTTGAGCCGAGTCAGCTGGGCATCGCCATCATCGATGCGCTGTCGCAGTTTGCCCCGCGCATCACGAGCCCCGATATGACCAGCGAGCTCGATGGCGACATGACCCGCGTGGAGCGCGGCGAGGACACCGAAGAGCATGTCGTGACGCACTCGCGCGCGCTGTTGGCCGGTGTGCTCGACGAGCTGCTCAAACATACGCAGGAGCTGGGCGACGCTATCAGCGACGCCGTCACGGCCGATGCACGCGTGGGCGCCTGTCCCAAGTGCGGCAAGGACCTGGTCATGAAGATGAGCGCCAAGACCCGTGGCAGCTTTATCGGCTGCATGGGTTGGCCCGACTGCGATGTGACCTATCCGGTGCCGAGCGGCGTTAAGGTGAGCCCGCTCGAGGGCGAGGCAGCCGTGTGCCCCGAGTGCGGCGCGCCGCGCATTAAGTGCCAGCCGTTCCGTCAGAAGGCCTTTGAGATCTGCGTGAACCCCACGTGCCCCACTAACTACGAACCCGACCTTAAGGTGGGTGAGTGCAAGGTGTGTGCCGAGGCCGGACGCCATGGCGACCTGATCGCACACAAGAGCGAGAAGAGCGGCAAGCGCTTTATCCGCTGCACCAACTACGATGACTGCGGCGTGAGCTATCCGCTTCCGGCACGTGGCAAACTCGAGGCGACGGGCGAGACCTGTCCCGAGTGCGGCGCCCCCATCGTGGTGGTCAACACGGCGCGCGGCCCGTGGCGCATCTGCGTGAACATGGACTGCCCGACCAAGGAGAAGAAGCCGGCACGCGGCCGCAAGACCACGACTAAGGCGAGCACGGCTAAGAAGACGACGTCGGCAAAGAAGACTGCTGCCAAGAAGACGACCGCCAAAAAGACGACGGCCAAGAAGTCGACTACCAAAAAGACCGCTGCCGACAAGTAGCCGCACGGTCGAGACATCACCTAAAACAAAAACGAGCGAGGACCTCAAAATCCTCGCTCGTTTTTTTATCTGGCAGTTAGGGACGTTCCTTTTCTGCCGGCAGTTTAGGAACGTCCCTAACTGCCGGCTCGGGAACGACAAAGCGCTAGTTCACTTCGACGGGTTTGGCGCCGGGGTAGCGCTCCTCAAAGTCTAGGCGGTACTTATTGTCATTGGTGCCCGCCACGTTGTCGCGCGACAGCGGCGCCACGATCTCATTCTTGTGATCCGCAGGCTTGGTGTATTTCAGGCTGATCTCCCAGGCATCACAGATTGCGTCAATGCGGTGATCCAGGTCGTCATACAGGGCAACGATGTCTTTCCAGGAACTGTAGTTCTTAGAGCTCGTCGGGACGTCCAGGTCCTCGACGATGTCGTAATACTGCTCGATGGTGTCCTCTGTGCGCTCGGCGACGTCGGCGAGATTTTGACGGGTGGTGCGATCTTCTTCCAGATAGCTGCCGTTGAAGTTCTGCGCGCAGCCACGGACGTAGTTGTCGAGGTCTTCGAGCAAGTCGTAGTATTCGCTCAGTCGGCGGTAGAGATTCTGCTCGGAGAGCGTTGCTTCGCCGCCATCCTCGTCGTCATCGTCATCATCGTCGTACAGGCTGTTGGGATCGCCGAGAGGCTTTAGGTCATCGTCGTCGACGTCATGGTGCAGCTTAGCTACCTCGGCAGTCGTCTGCGTGGCGGCGTTGTCGAAAGGCTTGATCACAAAGAAAACGACCAGGGCGATGATGATCGCCACCAGCACAACAATAACGGCGATAAGCGGCCCGGTGCCGCTCTTTTTGGGAGCGGGGGTCTGTGGCGAAGCGGGCGTGTATGCGGGAGCCGGCTCCTGTTGGGGCGAGCCGCTCGCGACGGGTATGCGCTGCGTGGTCTCGACGGCCGCAGGGCTTGCGGCGGGGTCGGGGCGATAGGCGAGGGGGTCGTCCGCCTTGGCTTGCGGCGTATCAAGGGAGCCGGTCTGCTCAAAAGCGGGCTGGCTATCGCTCGCGGTTGTTTGCTCAACGGGTGCACCGCACGAGGTGCAGAACTTGGCATTATCTGCAAGAAGCTTGCCGCACGAGGCGCAATACCGAGACATTGCCACTCCTTTCGCCACATTTCAATGCAATACGACGATTATACCCAGCGTCCAAAATTCCCCATCATAAGTTGCGGTGAAATAGGGACTGATTGAAGCTCTGAGACCGCCAAACAGTCCCTATTTCACCGCAACTTCGGGGATGCCTCGATGGCTAGGTTGGATTTGGGACGCGCCTGCCCCTGGGGTATCATGGCTTAGTTGATATATCTGCATTTACGCGCCTTGTAGGAAGGGGCTGCGCCCATGGCTTTTGAGCCCGCTCAACATAGCTTTATCACGCTCGAGGGCGTCGACGGCGCCGGCAAGTCCACGCAGGCGCGCCTACTTGCCCGTGCGCTCGAGCTCGCTGGCTACCAGGTTGTGAGCCTGCGCGAGCCGGGCGGTACCGCCATCAGCGAAAAGATCCGCGCCCTGCTGCTCGACCCTGCCAATACGGCGATGGGCGACACCTGCGAGCTGCTGCTCTACGAGGCGGCACGCGCTCAGTTGGTGCATGAGGTCATAGCTCCCGCCCTCGCTGCCGGCAAGGTGGTCCTGTGCGACCGTTTCTACGATTCCACGACCTGCTACCAGGCGTTTGCCGATGGCCTCGACCGTCAGATGGTGCGCGATGCCAACAACCTGGCTGTCACCGGTACGCATCCGGCGCTCACGCTCGTCTATCACATCACGCCCGAGCAGGCGGCGCTGCGCATGGCGGCCCGCGGTGCGGCGGATCGCATGGAGGCAAAGGGCATGGCCTTCCAGGAGCGCGTTTATCAGGGATTTTGTTCCATTGCTGCCGAGGAGCCAGACCGCGTGAAGCTCATCGACGCCACTGCGTCGATCGCAGACGTCTTCGCGCAGACGGTCGAGCTGGTTCGTGCGTACGGTCTCGACATCCCCCAGGATGCCGTCGCCGCTGCGCTTGCCCAGGAGGCTGAGTAACATGGCCCCCGCGCAGACAAGCCTGCTGGCCAAGCTCGACACCCAACAGCGCGTGCGCGACTTTTTGGCCAACGCCATCGCAAGCGGCCGTGCATCGCACGCCTACCTGTTCTTGGGCGCGCCCGGTGCCGGTAAGCTCGACGCCGCATGGGCGCTTGCCCAGGCATTCCTGTGCGAGCAGGATGGCTGTGGTTCGTGCGACAGCTGCGTGCGCGTTGCTCGGCACACGCATCCCGACGTGCACTATTACACCCCCGAAAGCGCTACGGGCTACCTCATCGCGCAGACCCGCGAGCTGCTCGATGACGTGCCCCTGGCGCCCATTCGCGCCAAGGCAAAGGTCTACATCATCGACCGTGCCGAGCAACTGCGCGCCAACACCGCCAACGCGCTGCTCAAAACGCTCGAGGAACCGCCCGAGGGCGTCATGTTCATCCTGTTGGGCACCTCGGCTGACGTGATGCTGCCCACCATCGTGAGCCGCTGCCAGTGCGTACCGTTTCGGCTGGTGTCGCCCACTGTGGCTGCGCAGGCCGTGAGCCGCGCCACCGGTCAGGACCCTGCGCGTTGCCGCATGGCCGTCGCTGTGGCGGGAAGCCCCACGCGTGGCATCGAGTTCCTCAAGAGCGCCGAGCGCCAGGACGCCCGTCGTCAGATGGTCCGTGCCATCGACTCGCTCATCGCCGCCGACGAGGCCGATGTGCTCAGTCGCGCCAAGTCGCTCATCGTCGCCGTCAAGGCGCCGCTCGCCGAGGTCAAGTCCACGCAGGAAAAGGTGCTCGAGCAAAATGCCGACTACCTGTCGCGTGGAGCATTGAAGCAGCTTGAGGACCGCAACAAGCGCGAACTCAACGCGCGCGAGCGTTCGGGTATCATGGAAGCGCTGGCGAGCGCGCGGACGCTCATGCGCGACGTGCTGCTGACACTTCAGGATGAGGCGGCAGACGTTGTGAACGAGGACGTGCGCGACACGATCGGGCGGCTTGCCGCGGCGACGAATGTTGCGGGTGCCACCCGGGCGCTCGAGGCAGTCGCGACCGCTGAGCGCAACATCGCCAGAAACGTTACTCCCCAGCTGGCCATCGAGGTCATGCTGTTCGATATCAGGAAGGCACTGAAATGCCGTTAGTCGTACCCGTTAAGTTTACCTACGCCTCGCGCGACCTGTGGTTCGACCCACAGGATCTGGATATCCTCGAGGCCGATTATGCTATCTGCTCCACCGAGCGCGGAACCGAGATCGGCCTGGTCACGGCCGATCCCTTCGAGGTGCCGCTCGACGAAATCGGTCAGCCGCTCAAGCCCGTGTTGCGCGTAGCGAGCGACATCGACCTGCAGCTTGCCGACGACCTGGCTATCCAGGGTGACGAGGCCATGGTCGACTTCCGCCGTCTGGTCAAGGAGCTCGACCTCGAGATGAAGCCGGTCGGCGTCGAGTACCTGTTTGGCGGCGAGAAGGCTGTGTTCTACTTTGCTGCCGAGGAGCGCGTCGATTTCCGTCAGCTCGTCAAGGACCTGTCCTCGACGCTGCACATTCGCGTCGACATGCGCCAGATCGGCGTGCGTGACGAGACCCGCCTGGTGGGCGGCTATGCCCAGTGCGGCCAGGAGCTCTGCTGCACGCGCTTTGGCGGACAGTTTGAGCCGGTTTCGATTCGCATGGCAAAAGAGCAGGACCTGCCGCTCAACTCGTCCAAAATTAGCGGCGTCTGCGGCCGCCTGATGTGCTGCCTGCGCTACGAGTTCGAGGCGTACAAGGACTTTAAGAGCCGCGCGCCCAAAAAGAAGACGCTTATCGATACGCCGCTTGGCAAGGCGCGTATCCAGGAATATGACACGCCGCGTGAGCAGCTGGTGTTGCGCCTGGAGAACGGCAAAGTCTTTAAGGTCAACCTGGCCGACATGACCTGCTCGGAGGGCTGTAAAAAGAAGGCCGCCGAGCAGGGCTGCAACTGCCGCCCCGACTGCGTGACGCGCGATGTGCTCGAGCGTATCGAGTCGCCCGAGATGCGCTTGGCGCTTATGGAGCTCGACCGCGAGAACGGCGTCGACGTGGGCGATGGCCTGTCGAGCGCCGACCGTCTGGCGGGGACGACGATGCCCAAGCGCCGCCGTCGCGATGCGGACGCCGATACCCGTGCGGGTCAGAGCCAGGGCGAGGGTCGCGGCCGCGGTAAGGGTCGCGGCAAGGCCGAGGCACCCGAGGCCGAGGAGGCTGCCGGTGGACGTCGCCGCCGCAAGCGCTCGGGTTCGGGCGATACCGGCGAGGCCGCTCCCGCAGGCAAGAATTCCCCCCGCGAGCGCGAGGCTCAGCAGCCCCAGCAGCAAAACCGCGGCGGTGGCATGAATCCCACGCGCCGTCGCCGCCGTCATCTGTCGAGCGAGGAGCGCGAGGACGCCTTCCGCGCCGCAGCCGCTCGCGAAGCCGGTGCCGCCCCCAAGGGTGGTTCGGGTTCCGATACGCCTGCCGACAAGGGTGGCAAGCAGCGCAACGATGACGAGCGCGCCCCGCGTCCGCGTCGTCGCCATTCCTCGGGCACGCAGCAAAAGCCCTCGGTGCCCTCCGTGGCCGATCAGGTCTCGGATGGCGAGGTCAAGGTCACGCGCCGTCGCCCTGGAGATGGCGGAGGGGCGGCTGCCAAGGCCGCGCGCGGCGCTGCTCGCGACGAACGCGAGTCGCGCGAAGATCGTGGTGGCGAGGGTTCGGCCGACCAGGGCCAGAAGCGCCGTCGCCGTCGTCGTTCCCGCAAGCCGCGTCAAGATGGTGGCGAGGGCTCGACCCAAAACTCGTCCGCACCGCAACCGCCCACCGGCGAATAGCACCCGCAAACGGATTTAACCTGTCTGGCCCCAAACGCGTCGGGGTACCATAGCGCTGAATCGACAACCCTCCCTGCGACCGAGCGTAGGGAGGGTTGTGTCGTGAAGAGACATTTGAATGTGTTGGGATGCCTGCAAGGTACCGGCATCCTACCGTTTGCGGACGAATTGCTACCGTTTGCCGAGCGGGCGGCGCACGAGGCGCTTGAGGCGTTGTCGCCCACGCGATGCGCCGGCTGCGAGCGCGCCGGTGCGCTTATTTGCCAAGACTGCTTGGCGGCGCTTGCGCTCATCGACCCGCGGCATAGCTGCACTCGATGCGGCGCCCCGTTTGGAGACTTGCTGTGCACCGAGTGCTCGGTCGAGGGCTCGTCCTCGGCGATGGCCGAAGCACTCGACCGGTGCCTGGCATGTGCCGTTTACACGCATCCGCTGCCGCGGATCATTAAAGCGTACAAAGACGCGGGCGAGCGACGCCTGGCGCCGTATCTGGCAGAGCTGCTATACGACACTGCCTTACATGCCCAGGCCGCGGCACCCGATCGCTTAGGCGGTGTGTTGTCCGGCGCCGATGCCGTGGTGTTTGTGCCCGCGACGGCGGCGGCGTTTCGGCGGCGCGGCTTCGATCATATGGAAGCCATCGCGCGCCCATTTTGCGGGCTGTCGGGTGTTCCGCTGCTCGACGCCCTCGTTAAGTACGGCCATGGCGACCAACGTGAACTCGGTCGTGAAGAACGCCGTGAACGCGCCCGAGGCATGTACGAGACCGTTGAGGACGTGCGGGGCCGCCGCCTGCTGCTTATCGACGACGTTATCACCACGGGTGCGACGATGGCGGCGGCTTCGGCGGAACTCAAGCGCGCCGGTGCCGCGGCCGTTGATGGCCTTGCTATCGCACGCGTTTGGTAGGGGTGATTCGTGTGGCGGTAACAATCAGGCAGTGCAACAAACCGACAAAAGAGCAGCTAGCGGCTTCCGTGATCCTGACGGGCGCCTCGGCGTTGCGCATGATTCGAGCCGAGCGCCGGCAGATGGGCTACATCGGCTGGAAGGACCTCAATCCCGATGAAGAGCGCCGCGTGCTGTGTACGTCATCGCCTTCGACCGAGGATATCTATCTTCCCGACCTGGTGCGAATTGGAGCCAAAAGCGGCGAGGTGCAAGAAGATCTTTGCTTGCTGGTGGGATCTGCGGCGCAGCGCCGCCGCATGCCTGGCGTGGACTGGTCCGTGTGTTCCGGGTTGCCTGCCGGCGCGATTCTAGAGGTGGAATCGGGGGTGTGTAGCCTATCTCCCGAGGCCCTTTGTGTTGCCGTCGCCCGCGAGGTCGGCTGTATCCAGGCGTTTGCCCTGGCCCAGGAACTGTGTTCCAAGATTTCACTGAGTGATCGCGGGAAGTATCTGCCTCCCTACACCTCACCTGTTGCGAATAGACTTGCAAAGGACAAGGACCAACCGGCAGACGTGGGCTACTTTGAAGTCGAGCCGGTGCTGACGCCCGATCGCCTGGCAGATTACCTTGCGGCATGCAAGGGGAGTGCGGCCAAACAACTGCTACGCCTGTGTCCCTACCTGTCAGAAAACCTTCGCTCACCCATGGAGTGCATCATGCTTGCCATGTTTTCGCTTCCGTTTTCCTATGGCGGATTTGCCTGCGGTCCCTTTAAGACCGACTACAAGATCGAGTTCGATGACCGCGCGCAGGCAATCTCGGGGATGCCGCATGCAGTTTGCGATGCGTATCAGGAAACAGCCCGGTTTGACCTGGAATACAACGGTGAGCTGGGCCATTCTTCCCGGAAGGGACGTATCCATGATGAAAAACGCAACACGGGCTTGATTACTATGGGAATCGAGGTCGCGACGGTCAACAACGAAATGCTCTGTGACATGGAAGCGATGGAAGCGCTCGCATGGCGCATCCACCAGCGTATGCGAAAGCGGTACCGGAATCGTGTCGATGCCCGCAGAAAGAAGCAAGAGGCGTTGCTTAACACGCTGCGGGCGTGTTTTGGGCTTAAGCCGGTCTAATTCGCGTCGAAAATAGGGGGTTAATCATATGCCCTGGCCAAAATATGGCAAATATGAGTACTGTCACTAAATCAGTAACAGCAAAATCAAGGAATTTAGGACTCGGAGGCGTCGTAAAGTAAGAAGATAATAAACAAATGTAGAATAACTAAGCATCAGGTTGGCGACACTGAGCGCAAAATCTGTCCGAGAGGCCAAAATTGTCTGCTACTAAATTGGTAACAGTACTCATATTTGCTATTTTTTGGCCGCGGCACCCTGAGACGGGTGCCCCGGAGCTCCCCGTAGGGGAGCTCCGGGCTTCATGGGGGTACGAATGGTCCGCTCCGACCTGCAAAATCTGTGCTCACGATGCGAATGACGTCCCTAACCTTAAACTTTAGCTTGAACTTAGCTATAATGCGCTACGTTCCTGCCGGGCTGTGGTTGCGGACGGACGAAATGTCCATCCTAGTCCAAGACAGACGCGGTCAAAGGGATCCACGTAAGCGACCGCGTGCGCGCGGCGCGATCATGGCGCGTCCTAGATGTAAGCCGCACCGTCCGTTCTACTTTCTTTGGGGCAATACCGCCTCGCGGGCGAGCGGGCCAGTCGTGAAGGTGGTTACGGCCTCCCGAGCAAACACCCCGGTGCGCAAGTGTGGGGTCAAATACCAGGTCAGCTGGTGGGAACAACCCGTTATTCCGCGCAACGCACGGATTGTATACGACACAGAAGGCAGGGTAGTGGACATGGTGAGGGGCAGCTTGATGCACGCGGCTCGGTTAGGTGCTGGGACCGCGGCGGTCATTGCCGTATTGGGTTTGAGCGGATGCGCGTTCAACCCACTGTCCACGTTCACGACACCCACGATTGACCAGATCGAGCGCGAGACCGTTACCCCTACGGTGTCGGACGATGCCCTGGTCACTCCCGGTACCCTGACGGTTGCCCTCGATACCTCCGATGCCCCGCAGGCCATGCAGGGCGCCGATGGCAACCTCATGGGCTACGCAGTTGACGCTGCCCGCGCCCTTGCAAGTCGCATGGGCCTTAAGGTCGCCTTCGTCGATGCGTCTTCTGCCGATTCCGCGCTCGGCGACAAAAAGGCCGACATCTTCATTGGCGACATCAATTCCACGGATGGTGACATCAGCACGCTTGGTACTTGCCTGTACGACGCTGCGGCAGTGTTCGGGAAGACGAGCGACGGCGAGTCGCTGAGCGTTTCCACCGAAACGCTTAACACCGCTACCCTGGGCGTTCAGACCTCCTCGGCCTCGCAGGAGGCGCTTGCCAAGCAAAGCATCACCGCCAACCAGAAGACCTTCACCAACATCAACGAGTGCTTTGAGGCACTCGAGTCCGGCGAGATCGACTACGTGATTTGCGATTCCACGGCCGGCGGCTACCTTGCGCGCCTGATGAGCCAGATCTCTTACGTCGGCGCGCTCGAGACACCCTCGACGCTCGACGTCGCGGGCCTCGCGGCCAACGATGAGCTATGCCGTGCCGTGAGCGATGCCCTCGACGGTATCACGGTCGATGGCACGCTCGAGGCGGTCCACTCCGTCTGGTACGGCACGATGCCCTATGATCTCACCACCAAGACGGTCTCGGGCGCCGACGTGCAGTCGACCGACACCGGATCCAGCGAGTCCGCATCCTCCGATTCGAGCAGCGAGGGTACAACCTCCGAGGATAAATCGTCCAGCCAGGAGGGCACTATCACCGACGACGACATTAACAAGCTCAATAGCTAGTTATTGCTAGGGGTGGCGTCTCCTATGCGCTAGGAGAGATGCCTCTTCACGGTTTCAACACGCACTGCCGGGCTTCCCCGATGGGGGAGCCCGGCTTTTTCATCCCAATAAAACCAGCAGGTCAAAGCCAATTTTCGGGACCAAATACAAAGTCGTCGCCCTCCTATAGCGCACTTTGCCACGGAAAAGTGCGAGACTTCGGTATGCGGTATCAAGCAGTCGTTATTCGGGTCTTTGGGAAATCGCGTGATTAAATGCACGGCAATGGGTACATAGCCAGTACAGTAAGTCCCCGAGGCAGATTGGAGCCACGTATGGATATCAAGGTTTCTGGACGCAAGACGACGGTAACCGATGCTCTGCGTGCGCATGTGGATGAGAAAATCGGCGAGGCGCTCAAGGTTTTCGACATCGAGCCCATGACAGTCGACGTCGTGCTTCGTTATGAGAAGAACCCCTCGAACCCCAACCCGGCAATCGTCGAGGTCACGGCTCGTGCCCGCGGTTCGGTGATTCGCGTTGCCGAGCACGGCGCAGATATGTATGCTGCCATCGACCTCTCCGCCGATAAGGTCACCCGCCAGCTGCGCAAGTTCAAGACCAAGGTCGTGGACAACCGCCAGGGTGGTGCCAGTGCCGCGGATGTCGCGCCGGTCGAGCGCGTTGAGGATCTGGCCGACCTGCTGCTGCCCGAGGAGGACGACGACCTGCTCGTCCGCGAGAAGGTCATCGATGTCACCCCGATGACCGAGGAGCAGGCGCTGGTGCAGACCGATTTGCTGGGCCACGACTTCTACGTGTTCGAGAACGCGACGACCGGTCTCATCAATGTGGTGTATCACCGTAAGAATGGTGGATATGGCATCATCAAGCCCCGCATCGAAACACTTGACGAGTAAAATACGTTAACTTGCATGAGTTAACGGTTGGCGGCCATCCCATGCGGGTGGCCGCCTTTTTACGTAAGGAGTCGCTTTGATGGACAAGGCCGCATCCGCCGGTCATTCGAACCGTTGCCGCATCGTCGTCGATACCTGCTGCGACTTTAGCCCCGAGGTCGCCGCGAACCTCGATGTCGATATCCTGGGTTTCCCTTTCATTATCGATGGCGAGGAGCGCACAGACGACATCTGGTCGAGCATGAGCCCTAAGGAGTTCTACGACCGCATGCGCGCCGGTGCCCGCGTGTCCACCTCGGCTGTGTCGCTCGGTCGCTATATCGAGTTTTTTACCGAGTGCGCCAAAGAGGGCACGCCCACGGTCTACCTGTGCTTTACCTCGGCGCTGTCGTCGAGCTACAACTCCGCGTGCCAGGCGGCAGATGTCGTGCGCGCCGAGTATCCCAACTTTGAGCTCTACGTGGTCGACAACGCTCTGCCCTGCGCGACCGGTGCGCTCTTGGCGCTCGAGGCCGTGCGCCAGCGTTCGGCGGGACTGACCGCCAAGCAGCTGGTCGAT
Source organism: Collinsella aerofaciens (assembly GCF_040926265.1). Taxonomy (GTDB): domain Bacteria; phylum Actinomycetota; class Coriobacteriia; order Coriobacteriales; family Coriobacteriaceae; genus Collinsella; species Collinsella aerofaciens_BB. The sequence continues at coordinate 99,964 of NZ_JBCOIL010000004.1, forward strand.
TGGGCAAACGAGGCAAAGACCTACGTGCACGGCTACTTTACGCTCGAGAGCTTCGACGCACTGGCTGCCGGCGGCCGCATTCCTCCCGCGGCGGCGCAGCTCACGGCAAAGCTCGACGTCAAGCCCGAGCTCTCCTACGACCTGGCCGGCTCGCTGTCGCTGATCGGCGTCAACCGCGGCCGCAAGAAGGCGCTCAAGTCCATCCTCAAGTCGTTCCGCGAGAACTACGTGCCCGATCGCACCATGCCCATCGCCATCATGACGGCCGATGCCGAAAAGGATGGTGACTGGCTCGAAGCCGCCATCCGCAAGGAGGAGGGTTGCGCCGACGTCACGATCATTCGCGGCTCCGTGGGTCCCACCATCGGCTCGCACGTGGGCCCCGGCATGGTGGGCTGCGCGTTTTGGGGTAAGAACCGCGCCGACAAGGCGTCGCTTTCCGACCGTATCGCCCGCCGCGTGCGCGGTCAGTAGGCAAGCGCTGCGTCCGTAATCGCCCTCGACTCACAGCCCAAACGCTGGCACCGAGTATTCAACCTGGTAACAACACCCAACCCAAAAGGAAAGGTTTCATGGCAAACAAGCTCTCCGTCGCATTCATCGGCACCGGAATCATGGGTGCCCCCATCGCCGGCCACATTCTGGACGCCGGCTATCCCGTCACGGTCAACAACCGCACCAAGTCCAAGGCGGCGGCGCTTATCCAGCGCGGCGCCGTCTGGGCAGATACGCCGGCCGATGCCGCGGCGAACGCCGATGTCGTCTTTACCATGGTGGGCTATCCCTCCGAGGTCGAGGAACTCTACCTGGCGGGCGACGGCCTGCTCGCGTGCACTAAGCCCGGCGCGGTCTTGATCGACCTCACCACGAGCTCGCCCGAGCTTGCCCGTGACATTGCCGAGGCCGCCCAGGTTTCTGGTCGCATGGCGTTTGACTGCCCCGTCACCGGCGGCGAGTCGGGCGCTATCGCCGGTACGCTCACGGCTATCGTGGGCGCTACCGAGAACGACATCGCGCCGGTCCGCGACATCCTTGCCACCTTTGCGGCCAACATCTGCTGCTTCGACGGCGCCGGCAAGGGCCAGGCTGCCAAGCTCGCCAACCAGGTGTCGCTGGGCGCCTGCATGGTCGGCATGGCAGACGCCATGGCATTTGCCGAGCTGAGCGGCCTTGATCTGGAGAAGACCCGCCAGATGATCCTGGGCGGTACCGGCAAGTCCGGCGCCATGGAGAGCCTGGCTACCAAGGCGCTCGACGGCGACTACAAGCCCGGCTTTATGGTCGAGCACTTCATCAAGGACCTGCGCTTGGCGCTCGCCTATGCCGACGATCGCGAGCTTGCGCTGCCCGGCGCCGACGTGGCCTTTACGCTCTACGACATGCTCGATGCCATCGGTGGTGCCAAGCTGGGCACCCAGGCCATCACGGTCCTCTATAAGGAGGAGGCCGACGCCATCGCCGCCGGTCTGGACTGGTCGCAGTATCGTCCCGAAGAGCACGGTGCTCACGAGGACGGCTGCGGTTGCGGCGAGCACGGCGACGACCATGAGTGCGGTTGCGGCCACCACCATGGCGAGGACCACGAGTGCTGCGGCGGCCACGGCCATGATGATGGCCACGAGTGCTGCTGCGGCCACCATCACGGGGAGTAGCGCCCATGAGCTGGACGTTCGTGGTGCTTGCGCTGGTGCTCTTTCTCTTCGCGATCTACATTGGCTTTTTGTGCGGCCAGTGGGCGTGCGAAAAGCGCGTCATCACCAAGCGCGACTACTGGATTGCCAACTTTGCAGGCGCGGCGGCAGTCGTCCTGCTGACCTGGGTGTTCTCACTGTTCCCGCTGGTGCAGTTTGCGCCGATCGGCTGGCTCGGCGGCTTTATCGCCGGTCTTAAGATGAGCTTTGGCGAGTCCGTCGGTCCGTGGCGCAAACACGACGAGGTCTTTAACGTCAACAAGGCTCATCGCGCCGCCGCCGACGCGGGCGACGCTGAGGAACGCCGCCGTGCGCGTCGCAATGGCGCGGCCGACCGACAGCTCATCTCGGTCACCGATGACAGCAAGGGTGCTGGCAAGCACGCTAAGTAATAGTAAGAAGAGGTAACTATGGCAGAAAACAAAGACGAACAGCTCACCGACGAGGAGCTGGCACAGCTTCAGCTGGCAGAGGAGAACGAGAACGCCGTCGACCGCCTGGTCCAGGAGCTCGGCTGCCCCACGCGCCGCATCCGTCAGTTTGCCGCCCGCGTGCTGCACCTGCTTGCCGAGCGCGATCCGCAGCGCGTCGTGCCCTGCGTGCCCGCGCTGATCGAGGCGCTCGACCGCCCCGAGGCTCAGACCCGCTGGGAGGCTCTCGATGCCCTGGCGGCGCTCGCCACCACCTGCCCCGAGCAGCTGGGCGATGCCTTTGAGGGCGCCGAGACCGCGCTGTTCGATGAGATTTCGTCCACGCTGCGCTATGCCGCCTTCCGCCTGCTGTGCGTGTGGGGCGCCACGAGCGTCGAGCGTTCGCGCGAGGCTTGGCCCATCCTGGACGAGGCCATCCAGTGCTACCACGGCGACCTCGAGTATCGCGACATGCTCGGTTGCCTGTACGAGTTTGGCCGGGGCGAGATTGACGCCGAGGTCGCCGAGAAGCTCGCGCTGCGCCTTAAGTTCGATGCCGAGAACGGCAAGGGTAGCTATCTCAAGGCCCGTTCGAGCGAGATTTGCGAAATGCTTGTTAAACGTTTTGGCCTGGATCTCTCCAAAAAGAAGAAGCGTGCTAGCGTATAAAAATCTGACGACGCCGAAGACGAGGAGTAACAGATTATGGCGCACGATGTAGTCCTGATTCCTGGTGACGGTATCGGTCCCGAGATTACGCAGGCTATGCGCCGCGTGGTCGAGGCCACTGGTGTCCAGATCAACTGGAACGTCCAGGAGGCCGGTGCCGGCGTCATGGACGAGTTTGGCACGCCGCTGCCCCAACATGTGCTCGATGCGGTCGCCGAGACCAAGGTTGCTATCAAGGGCCCCATCACCACGCCGGTCGGCACGGGTTTCCGCAGCGTTAACGTCGCCCTGCGCAAGCATTTTGACCTGTACGCCTGCGTGCGCCCCTGCCTGTCGCAGCCGGGCGACGGCTCGCGCTTCCGCGACGTCGACCTGGTTATCGTGCGCGAGAACACCGAGGACCTCTATGCCGGCATCGAGTTCGATGAGGGCGCTGCCGAGGTCGAGGAGCTCTCGCAGCTCGTCGAGCGCTCGGGCCAGAAGACCTTCGCCGCGGATTCCGCCATCTCAATCAAGCCGATTTCCATCGCCAAGAGCCGCCGCATTGTGGAGTACGCTTTTGAGTACGCCCGCCGCTGCGGCCGCAAAAGGGTGACGGCCGTGCATAAGGCCAACATCATGAAGGCGACCGATGGCCTGTTCCTGCGCGTTGCGCGCGAGGTGGCCGCCAGCTATCCCGATATCGAGTTCAACGACAAGATTGTCGACGCCACCTGCATGGGCCTGGTCCAGAACCCCAACGACTTCGATGTCCTGGTGCTGCCCAACCTGTACGGTGACATTGTGAGCGACCTGTGCGCCGGTCTGGTAGGTGGACTGGGTATGGCTCCGGGTTCCAACATCGGTGCCGACTGCGCCATCTTCGAGGCGACGCACGGCTCCGCGCCCGATATCGCTGGCCAGGATATCGCTAACCCCACGGCCGAGATTCTGTCCGCGGCTATGATGCTCGATCACCTGGGCGAGAACGACGCGGCCAATCGCATCCGCGCCGCCGTTTCTGCCACGCTCGACGAGGGTGAGCAGGTTACCGGCGACGTTCGTCGTGCCCAGACCGGCTCCGTTGAGGGCGCTGTGGGCACGCAGGCCTTTGCCGATGCCGTTATCGCGCACCTGGCCTAAGGCATGCAGACTGCAAACGCCTAAATAGTACTTAAGTGTTTGCGTATAACCTGAGAATCAATACGCCCGGCGCTTTGTCGGGCGTATTCTATTGCGGACTATGTTTCCTAACAAGGAGTAACTGATATGGGTCTGATTCAAAAGAAGGACGAGAAGGACGAGATCGACGGCATCCAGATCATCGAGCGCGGCGAAGGCCCCGATGGTGATGAGGAGGAGAAGATCGATCTGGTCGCCGGTACGTCTGCCGAACATATTGCCGCCGGTACGACGGCCGAGGAGGAGGACGCTCGCTTGGAGGCAAAGATCGCCGCGGACGCCGCCGACGAGAACCTCATACCCGAGGAGCAGGACGAGGACGACGATATCCTGGGTTCCGACGAAGACGACCGCGCATCCAAGCACAAGAAGACGATGATTGCCGCCTTCGTGGTTGCAGTCGTGATCGCTGCTGTGGTCGGCTTCTTTATCGGCAACGGTGGTTTTGGCGGCAAGGGCGTCGGCTCGGCGACCCTGTCCGAGGACCAGCTCGATTCGACCGTGGCGAGCTATAGCTACAACGGCAAGAAGAGCGACATCACCGCGCGTGAGGCCATCGAGAGCCAGTACAGCCTTGACACCGTCAAGGACGACGACGGCAACTACACCGCTCCGTCTGCCGACGTTATCCTGTCCTACGTGCGCAACCAGATTCTGCTGGACGCTGCCGAGGACGAGGGCATTACCGTCTCTTCCAAGGAAATGAAGCAGTATGCCGAGGATTCCATCGGCACCTCCGACTACAAGACCATGGCCACGCAGTACGGCGTGTCCAAGGACCAGGCCAAGCAGATCGTCCGCCAGTCCGCGACGCTGCAGAAGCTCTACAAGAAGAAGGTGGGCGATAGCTCCGCAAGCATGCCGACCGCCCCGACCGAGCCTGCTGACGGCAACGAGGAGACCGCGAGCAAGGACTACGCCGATTACATCATCAACCTTGCCGGTGACGAGTGGGATAGCGAGAAGGGCACCTGGAAGGATGCCGACAGCACCTATGCCAAGGCCTTCGCTGACGATGCCTTTACGGCCGATAGCGCTACCTATAAGCAAGCCATGACCGCCTATTACACCGCCTACCAGCAGTATTCCTCGCAGGCTTCGAGCGCCAGCTCCAAGTGGACCGAGTATGCGAACGGCCTCTACGCCAAGGCCAACATCAGCATCTACGGCCTGTTTGCGTAAGGTTTGCCTGCACTACTGCGCGCTAACCGATCTACCTGATTGAGCCCGCTAGAACGGACAACGTTCTAGCGGGCTTTTTGTTGCCGAAATCAATAGGATAGGCCTCGCGCCCGCACAAGCGCTCCATCGGGTTCCCCTAATTCATCTGGGAAAACAACTGCAAACGATTGCAAGTGACCGGTGAACGGTCGAAAACTACCGTTCACCGATAATCTCAAAACTGGTTCTAACTGGTATTAAGTCAAAAAGACCAATTCACATATCTTCACAATGACCTGCAATTTTTCTACACGCTATTTTTAGCCGCCCTGCGTTGTTTAGACACCGGGAAAGATCCGTTCTTTTGCCAAAGCGTTTCGAAACGGTTTCAAAACCGCAGGTAGAAGTGTTAACGAGCGGTAAACGGTCGAAATATCACCGTGAGCGGTGCAAAAACGTTTTACTGTTTGAATCAGCGAAAGCGATCTCTTCTGGGGTGATATAGTGACAACAACACGTCACGTGGTTACTACCAGTTTAGAAACCACTGGTCTTCAAAGAACGCTTTCTAAGAAGCTTTAAGGGCAAGTGCCCGCTGGCTTCCGAAAATCATCGGACTCAGATCGTACACACCTTCGGAAGGGAAATTTGAATGGTTGGCTTTATTCTTACCGGTCATGGACAGTTCGCACCCGGCCTTGCAAGCGCTATCGCTATGGTTGCCGGCGACCAGCCTGCTTTTACCGTCGTTCCTTTTGAGGGCGATCAGGCCGCATCCTACGGTGAGGATCTCCGCGCCGCTATTACCGCCATGCGCGAGGAGTGCGATGGCGTGCTCGTCTTTACCGACTTGCTCGGTGGTACCCCGTTCAACCAGTCGATGATGATTGCCCAGGATGTCGACAACGTCGAGGTTCTGACTGGCACCAACCTTCCCATGGTTATTGAGCTCCTGTTCCTCCGCGGCAATGCCACGCTCGCCGAGCTTGGCGAGCAGGCCGTGACCGTTGGCCAGACGGGCATCACCGCCCAGACGGTCGCATCCGTTGCCGGCTCCGAGGAAGAGGATATCTTCGGCGACGAGGACGGCATCTAATGGCCGATTTCGGAGCCAACGTCCTGAGCTCCTCGGTCGCCCTTTTAGGCCTGCTTGTCATCATGGGCTTGATTTACACCATCTGGTCGCAAATCAACATGAAGAAGAAGCAGAAGTACTTCAAGGAGCTGCACACCGAGCTCAAGCCGGGTCAGGAGGTTCTTTTCGCCGGCGGTATCTACGGAACCGTCAAAGGCATCGAAGGCGAGAAGGTCCAGATCAAAGTCCGATCCGGAGCCGTCGTAGATGTTTCGCGTTACGCGATTCAGGAGATCAAGTAACTGTCGTCAGCAAATATCGAAAGGAAGCTGATCAACATGGCAGAACCCAACATTCTTCTTACCCGCATCGATAACCGACTGGTTCATGGTCAGGTTGCCACCCAGTGGAACTCCACTCTGGGCTCCAACCTCATCCTCGTCGCCAACGACGACGTGGCGTCCAACACCATGCGCCAGAACCTCATGAAGATGGCCGCTCCCGCCGGCGTCGCTACGCGTTTCTTCTCCCTGCAGAAGACCATCGACGTCATTGGCAAGGCGAGCCCGCGCCAGAAGATCTTCATCGTGGCCGAAACACCGGAAGACGTGCTTACGCTCGTCAAGGGCGGTGTGCCTATAAAGAAGGTAAACATCGGCAACATGCACATGTCGGAAGGAAAGCGCCAAGTCGCCACCTCCGTCGCAGTTAACGACGAGGATGTCGCTGCGTTTAAAGAGCTGCAGGAATTGGGGGTGGAGTTGGAGATCAGGCGCGTTCCGAGCACGCCTGTTGAGGACACGAGCAAGCTCTTCTCGTAATCCTCGTGATCCACGTTGTCAGGAGTGAAACCCTGACGTTCTGTACGTGATATCCAAAGTGCGTACATACATTTTGAAAGGAGGAGCAAGATGGAATACTCGATCATCCAGATCGCTCTGGTCTTCGTCGTCACGTTCATCGCGGCAATCGACCAGTTTGACTTCCTCGAGTCTCTCTATCAGCCCATCGTCACCGGCGCCGTCATCGGTCTTATCCTTGGCGACCTCAACACCGGTCTTCTCGTGGGTGGTACCTATCAGCTCATGACGATCGGCAACATGCCGATCGGAGGCGCTCAGCCGCCTAACGCCGTCATCGGCGGCATCATGGCAGCCATTCTCGCTATCGCCACGGGCCTCGAGCCCAACGCGGCAGTCGGTCTCGCCATTCCGTTCGCTCTGCTTGGCCAGCTCGGCGTTACCCTGGTCTTCACGCTTATGTCCCCGCTTATGTCCACGGCCGATAACATGGCTCACAACGCGGACACCAAGGGCATCGAGCGCCTGAACTACTTCGCCATGGCTCTGCTCGGCCTGATCTTCGCTGTCGTCGTCACCCTGTTCTTCATCGCTGGCGCTACCATCGGTCAGACCATCGCTTCCGCCATCCCGACTTGGCTGCAGACCGGTCTGTCCGCTGCAGGCGGCATGATGCGCTTCGTCGGCTTCGCCGTCCTGCTCAAGGTTATGATGAACCGCGATATGTGGGGCTTCTTCCTCATGGGCTTTGGCCTCGCGCTCATCACCGTTGCCAACGATTCGCTGGCAACCCCTGCTCTGCTCATCCTCGCTCTCATCGGCTTCGGCATCGCTTTCTGGGACTTCCAGCAGCAGACCGAGCTGAAGGGTGCAGCTGTTTCTGACGGAGGTGACTTCGAAGATGGCATCTAATGAGTATGTGATCCCGGAGCACTACGAGGATCTCACTCCTGCTCCGCAGCTCGACCAGAAGACCCTCAACAAGATGGCTTGGCGCTCCTGCTTCCTGCAGGCATCGTTCAACTACGAGCGCATGCAGGCCGCTGGCTGGCTCTACTCCATCATCCCCGGTCTGGAGAAGATCCACACCAACAAGAACGACCTCGCGGCTTCCATGAGCCACAACCTGGAGTTCTTCAACACCCACCCGTTCCTTGTCACCTTTGTTATGGGCATCGTGCTTTCGCTCGAGCAGAACAAGGTTGACATCCCCACGATCCGCGCCGTCCGCGTCGCCGCAATGGGCCCGCTCGGTGGTATCGGTGACGCCCTGTTCTGGCTGACGCTCGTGCCTATCACGGCCGGCATCACCTCCAACATGGCCATCAACGGCAACGCCGCTGCACCGATCATCTTCCTGGTGATCTTCAACGTCGTCCAGTTCGCTCTGCGCTTCTGGCTCATGAACTGGTCCTACAAGCTTGGCACCAGCGCTATTGACGCTCTGACCGCCAACATGCAGGCCTTCACGCGTGCCGCTTCCATCATGGGCGTCTTCGTCGTCGGTTGCCTGGTCGTCACCATGGGTGGCACCCAGATCAACCTCCAGATCCCCAACGGCACCACCCGTGGTCTCTCCGCCACTACCGTGATCGTCTCCGAGAAGGAGGCCGAGAACTTCACCGGTATGGAGGGCATCGATACCGAGACCGCTGAGGCCGGTACCATCGCCATGACCGATGAGGACGGCAACGCTCTCACCGCCACCGATGCCGACGGCAACGAGGTCAAGTGCGGCGTCGCCGATCTGGGCAACGGCATGGAGTCCGTGACCTACGCTACCGTCACCGAGGATCCGGTCAACTTCTCTGTTGCCGACACCCTCAACACCATCGTCCCGAAGCTCGTCCCGCTTATGCTTACGCTGCTGCTTTACTACATGTTCGCTAAGCACAGCTGGACCCCGACCAAGGGCATTCTCCTGCTCTTCGTCCTTGGCATCCTGGGCGCTGGCCCGCTTGGTCTCTGGCCGAGCATCTGGTAAGGCTCTAGCTTGAGGGGTGTGTCCCTACGCGGCTCACACCCCGACCCCTTAAGCCATGTGTATGTTAAAAGCCGCGTGCTCGAAAGAGCGCGCGGCTTTTGTTTTCTTGATGATTCGGGTGTGGCAGACAGATAATGCTAAACACCCTAGGTAGTTAGCCGAATTCGAGCAAAAGGGAGGATAGGATGGCGATCGGAGCGCGTAAGCAACCGCTGTACGATCAGCTGGTCGATATTCTGACCGAAAAGATCGACCATGAATATCGCGCCGGTGACATGATTCCTTCCGAGCGCGAACTTTCGGAGCGCTATGGTCTCTCGCGCACTACGGTACGCCTGGCTCTGCAGGAACTGGAGCGTTTAGGACTGGTGGTTCGGCAGCACGGTCGCGGTACCTTTGTGACCGACCGTTCGGCAAAAGCAACCAATCTTATGCAGTCCTACAGCTTTACCGAGCAGATGCGCGCGATGGGTCGAGAACCCGAGACCACGATTCTCGAGTTTTGCGAGATGGAGGCCGATAAGAATCTGGCCGAGCATATGGGATTGCGCATCGGTGATCGCATTTTTAAGCTCAAGCGCCTTCGCTCTGCCGACAACATGCCCATGATGGTCGAACGCAGCTATCTACCGGTTCGTCAATTTCTGTCCCTAAAGCGACCGCTGCTGGAGCGTAAGCCGCTTTACGATGTGATTGAGCAGGATTTTCAGCAAAAGATTCGCGTGGCCGAAGAGGAGTTCTATGCGAGCATAGCCCGTCCCACCGATGCCCACCTTTTGGGAATTGTCGAGGGCTCGCCTGTGCTCGATTTGGTCAGGACTACGTATAACGAGTCAAACGAGGTTGTGGAGTACACACTCTCGGTTGCTCGTGCCGATCAGTTTAAATACAAGGTTTACCACCAGCGCAGTAACTAGTGCTCGCATCGTTTCCATATGGTGATTCTTTGCATTTAACTGGTTACTACCAGATAACCAACCGAAGTGTATAATTGCACGTCAGAGGATTACTTCTAGAGAGAGGTATTAGAAATGTTCGAGAAGAGTGTCGAGGAGCTCACCGAGCTCGGCGCCCAGATCACCACGGCCGAGATTGCTCAGCAGCCCGAGCTTTGGCGTGATACGCTCAACATCTATCGCGAGAACAAGGAGGCCATCGAGGCCTTCCTGGCCGAGGCTCGCGCTATGGGCGAGGGTCGTCTGTCCGTTGTCTTCACCGGTGCCGGTACGTCCGACTACGTTGGCGATACTTGCGCCCCGTACCTGCGTCACGCTGGCAACACTGATCTCTACGACTTTAAGCCCATCGCCACGACCGACATCGTGAGCGCTCCGCGCGACTTCCTGCGCGCCGAGGATCCCACGCTCGTGGTTTCCTTTGCCCGCTCTGGCAACAGCCCCGAGAGCCTTGCCGCCGTTGCCGTTGCCAAGGAGCTCGTCCACAACGTCAAGTTCCTCAACATCACCTGCGCTCCCGAGGGCAAGCTCGCCGTCGAGTCTGCCGATGATCCCAATGCGCTGACGCTGCTCATTCCGCGCGCCAACGACAAGGGCTTCGCCATGACCGGTTCTTATTCCTGCATGACCCTGCTCTCCACCCTTATTTTCGACACTGCCTCTGACGAGCAGAAGGCCGAGTGGGTCGAGACCATCGCCAAGATGGGCGAGGAGGTTATCGCTCGCGAGTCCGAGGTCGCCGATTACCTCGCTGGCGACTTCAACCGCGTGACCTACCTGGGCTCCGGCTCCTTTGGCGGCCTTGCTCAGGAGAGCCAGCTTAAGATTCTCGAGCTTGCTCACGGCCTGGTTGCCACTTCTTACGACACTTCCATGGGCTATCGTCACGGACCCAAGTCCTTCGTTGACGATAAGACGCTCGTCTTCGTGTTCGTCAACAACGACGCCTACACCCGTCAGTACGACATCGACATCCTCAACGAGATCGGTGGCGACAAGATCGCTCAGCACACCGTCGCCGTTCAGCAGGAAGGTGCCACCGTCTATGAGGGTGAGTCCTTCACCTTTAAGGGCTACGAGGCACTTCCCGAGGGCTACCTTGCTCTGCCGTTCGTGATGTTTGCCCAGGCTATCAGCCTGCTCAACTCCGTGCGCGTGGGCAATACGCCCGATACGCCGAGCCCCACCGGCACGGTCAACCGCGTGGTTAAGGGCGTGACGATTCACCCCTTCACCGCTTAATCGCGTCCCCCTGTAAGGGCGCCCGTCCGCTCATAACGGCGGGCGGGCGCTTTTTGTTTTACGTGTGCTGGGTATAAGCATCACCACAGTCAACTGCTTTAGAAGCAAGGAGTGCATATGAGCACGTACGCAATTAAGGCTGACAAGTTCTTCTTGCCGGCAGGCCCGCAGCTGGGCGGCTATCTTATGGTCGAGGATGGCGTCTTTGGCGCCTGGCAGGCCGACGAGCCCTCTTGCGAGATTAAGGACTACACGGGATCGTGGATCGCGCCGGGTATGGTCGATACTCACATCCATGGCTTCTACAACCACTCAACTACCGATAACGATCCCGAGGGCATCGATATCAGCTCGACCGAGCTCGCCCGTCGCGGTACCACCAGCTGGCTGCCCACGACGTTCACCGATGGCGTCGAGCAGATCAAGGACGCCTGCGCCGCTATCGCCCAGGCGGACGAGGGTCGCGGCCCCGACTTCTGCGGTGCTCGCATTCAGGGCATCTACCTGGAGGGCCCTTTCTTTACCATGAAGCATGTGGGCGCGCAGAACCCCGCTTACCTGATCGATCCCTCCGAGGAGGTCTTCGACCAGTGGCAGGAGGCTGCGGGTGGTCGCATCGTTAAGAGCGCCATGGCGGCCGAGCGCGACGGTGCCGCTGCTTATGCGGCTGCTCTGAACGCCAAGGGCGTCGTGACCAGCATCGGTCACTCCGACGCCACCTACGATGAGTGCATCGCCGCCATCAACGCCGGTGCCAGCTGCTTTACGCATACCTATAACGGCCAGCGCGGGCTGCATCACCGTGAGCCCGGTGTCGTGGGTGCTGCCATGTCCACGCCCGAGACCTACGCCGAGATCATCTGTGATGGCAAACACGTAAACCCCGCTGCCATCAAGGCGTTGCTGCAGGCAAAGGGCTGGCAGCATACGGTGCTCATCACCGACTGCCTTGGCTGCGGCGGCATGCCCGAGGGCAGCTACACCAGTGGCGGCATGGACGTCATCATGAAGGACAACCTGTGCTGGCTCGCCGACGGCAAGAGCATTGCCGGTTCGGTGCTCACGCTTGCCCAGGGCGTTAAGAACATCGTCGACTGGGGCATCGCCAGCGCCGATATCGCCATTCGCATGGCAACCGAGGTGCCGGCACGCTCCGCGCACATCGAGGATAAGTGCGGCAGCATCATGCCGGGTCGCGACGCCGACTTTGTCGTGTTCGACCATGAGCTCACCCTCGTCGAGACGTATGTTGGCGGCCAGAGCGTCGGCAACGCCTTTACCGAGTAACGATAGAAAAAGACGGCGGGCCCGAATCTGCTCGGACCCGCCGTATGGGTTAAACGCTCAAAAGCACCTTCACAGTTACAGCTTGTTAGCGATCTTCTTTGCCGTGCGCTTAACGCCGGCCACCAGGCCTCCCGCAGGATGCTCCTTCTCGTATGCTAGGCGCTTTTCGCGCTTGGCGTACTCTTCGACGATGATGTCGCCATACTCGTCTTCGATCTTGTCGAAGAAGTCGACGGCGCCCTTAATTTCCTCAGCGGTTGGGTGTCCCTTTTGGACACCGCCGGTGAGTTTGAACGGCCCCCACGTATCAAAGCCGGGGCAGCCGTAGACACCCATAAAGATGGCCTGCCTCATGCGGCAGATGCCATCGATATCCTTGCCGTACCACTTGTTTTTGCCGCCATAGGTCATAAGGCCAAACACCTTGTCCTGCGGTTGCAGCACGTTAGTGAGCACGCGTGCCATGTCCTTGTCGATCTCGGAGTAATAGATGCCCGTGGCGACACCGATCAGATGGTATTCGTGCAGGTCGGGGTACTCGTTTTTACCGAGCGCCTTGACGTCGAGGGTATCGATCTCGGGGTGTGCCTCGACGATGGCGTCCACGAGCTTTTTGGTATTGCCGTGATGGCGCGAGGCGTAGAGGATGATGGTTCGCATAAGAAGGCCTTTCAGCTGTAATTGCATCAATGTCTGTATGGTACCCCGTTGCATGGCTGGGATACCGGACGTATCGATGAACGTGCGGGTTTGTCCTTTGGTCAGGGCCGAGACGGGTACTTGCGAGCAAAAAGCAGTTGTTCGAAAGGATGGGCAATGGAATACGCTCTCTCCAACGATTCGATTTCTATTAAGGTGTCCACGGCTGGTGGTTCGTTTACCTCGATCGAGGCCGGAGGTCGCGAGTATCTGTGGCAGGGCGATCCCGCCGTGTGGTCCGGCCAGGCACCGATTTGCTTCCCGATTTGCGGAGGCTTGCGCGATAACAACGCCATGACGTTTGCCGGGCATCATGTAAAGCTCGCTCGCCATGGGTTTGCGCGCAAACAGGAGTGGAAGCTGCTGAGCCAGAGCGAGAACGAGCTGGCGATGTGCCTGGCTTCGGAGGATAACGCCGCGCTGCTGAGCGATTATCCGTATCCGTTTAAGCTTGTCGCTCGTTATGCGCTCGAGGATACCGCCGTGCGCGTCTCCTATGAGGTGACCAACGAGGGAACCGAGGACATGCCGTTCTTTATCGGCGGTCATCCCGGCTTCAGGTGTCCGCTCGATGAGGGCGAGGCCTATACGGACTACGAGCTGCGCTTTGAGAAAGACGAGGCTGCGGAGCTTTGCACCGCCGTGCCCTCGACCGGATTGATTGACGTGGCAAACCGTTCCAAGAACCCCATGGTGGGAAAGACGCTGCCCCTGTCGCACGAGCTCTTCGATTTTGCGGAGACCATCTTTGACGTGCTCGAGAGCCGCCAGGTCACGCTTTCTAAGAAGGGGGAGGACAAGGGCGTTCGCCTGAGCTTCGAGGGCTTCCCGTATCTCATTGTGTGGAGTAAGCCCGAGGGCGATTTTGTGGCAGTTGAGCCTTGGGGCGGCCTCTCGACCTGCTCCGATGAGGACGACGTACTTGAGCATAAGCGCGGCTGCCTTGTCGCCAAGCCCAAGGAGACCGTCGTCCGCTCGTTCACGATTGAGATTCTGTAATTCCGTTTTGTCGACTCGTATCGCGAGGCATAAGGAGCCTGCGAGATAAGGAGCTAAAAATGATCCTCACCGTTACGATGAACCCGTCTGTCGATACGCGCTATCAGCTCGATGAGCTCATTATCGACGACGTCAACCGCGTGACGCCCGAAAAGACCGCCGGCGGCAAGGGCCTCAACGTGGCCCGTGTGCTGGGTCAGCTGGGCGACGACGTTGTGGCAACCGGTCTACTCGGCGGCCACATGGGCGCCTACATGGCTGAGCTCATGGACGCCAACGGTATTAACAACGACTTTGTGCCCATCAAGGGCGAGACTCGCATTTGCCTCAACATCCTCCACGCCGGCAACCAGACCGAGCTGCTCGAGAGCGGCCCGACGATTGCCCCCGAGGAGCTCGATGCCTTTACCGCCAAGTTTACCGAGCTTGCGAGCAAGGCCGACGTTGTCACCATTTCGGGTTCGCTGCCCCGCGGTGTCGAGGCAGACTACTATGCCAAGATCACGGGCATTGCCGAGAATGCCGGCGCCAAGGTGCTGCTCGATACCTCGGGTGCCTCGCTCGAGGCAGCGCTCAAGTCCGAGGTCAAGCCCGAGCTGGTTAAGCCTAACCTGACCGAGATTAACGGCCTTTTGGGCACGAGCTTTACCACCGACGATGTGGACGAGCTCCGCGCCGCGCTCGCCTCTGATGCCCGCTTCTCCGATATCCCCTGGGTCGTCGTGTCCATGGGTGCCGCCGGTTCCGTGGGCTTCCACAATGGCCGTGCGTTCCGCGCCAAGACGCCTGATATCCCTGCCGTTAACGCCACGGGCTCTGGCGATTCGACCATTGCCGGCTTCGCACATGCCATCGCTGCCGGCGCAGACGACGAGACGGTGCTGCGTACCGCCAACACCTGCGGCAAGCTCAACGCCATGGATCCCATGACTGGCCACTTGGTCATGGATCGTTGGGACGAGGTCTATAACGGCGTTGTCGTGACCGAGCTGTAAGAGTTTGGGCGACGGCCCCGGCATCGCTTATTTGCTTATGGTTAGAGCCGACGACAAGTGCGGTAGCATTATGCCGGGGCGCGACGCCGACGCTGTCGTGTTCAATCCCGACCTTACCCTGGTCGAGACGTATGTGGGCGGCAACAGCGGCGGTAACGCTTTTATCGCGTAGCCGCCAAAGAAACGATCCGAGAGGGGATTTAGATGATTTACGGTGCATTGGGCGATATCGAGGAGTACCGCGGAATGCTCAAGGGCCTCGACGTGCTGATCGATTGGCTCGAAGAGAACGATCCGGCGGAGCTCGAGGTCGGCAGCCATCCGATTCTGGGCGACAAGGTCTTTGCGAACGTCATGGCTCCCACGACGCGTCCCGAGGCCGAGGCTCACTACGAGACGCACCAGCGCTATCACGATCTGCAGATCGACGTCGAGGGTCGCGAGGCCTTTAAGGTCGCTACGGGCAGCTTGACGCTGGTCCAGGAGTTTGACGAGAAGGACGACTACGATCTGGTCGATTCCGACGCCTCGATCGCCGGCGATCTTGCTGACGATAAGTTTGCACTGTTCGTTGCCGGCGAGCCTCATATGCCCACGCTCGAGTTCCCGGGCGATGGCGCGCAGCCGGTCAAGAAGATCTGCTTTAAGCTGCTTGCAGATGCTTACTGGGAGGAGTAGCGAGCTGCTCGGCTGAGCTGTTCGTGTTGTGAGCGTTTTCCTTTGGAGGAGCGCGCTTGAGCCCCGTTAATCGCGGTTCCTTTGGGGATTGCGGCTGGCGGGGTTTTTGTTGAGTAGGGGAGTTGCCGGCGGCGTTGTGCTTGGATTGGCATTGTGCGATAAATCGGCAACAAAAAAGCCGCCCGAAGGCGGCTATCTTGTGCAATGGAGCCAGCGACCGGGCTCGAACCGGTGACCCCCGCTTTACGAGAGCGGTGCTCTACCAACTGAGCTACGCTGGCGGCCATGTGGTGACGCAACTGAGGCGTCAACGGCTGTCTATGATACGGGACATCGCACATCCGCGCAAGGGTTCTGATGGCTTTTCTCACTTTAAATGCACTAATATTGGAGACGCGATGTCTTGCTCTTACGGGTCTCAAAGAGAATGGGGCAGCGATGGCTCAACCCAAGATTCTTCTCACACGCATCGATGACCGGTTTATTTACGGGCAAGACGTTGAGCTGTGGAACGAAGCCGTGGGTTCCAACCTTGTTTTAATCGTCAACGATGAGATCGCGGCAGATTCGCGCCAATGGGCACCCATGAGGGTGGCGGCGCCAGAAGGCGTTTGGACGCGGTTTTTCTCGGTGCAAAGGACCATCGACGTCATTCATACCGCAACGCCTCGCCAATTGATTCTGATCATGGTGGCCTCACCCTCCGATGCGCTCGCGCTGGTTAAGGGCGGTGTGCCAATAACCAAGATTAGTATAGGCCATATGCGGGCGGGGGAGGGCAAGCGCTCTGCAACGCCTGCCGTTGCCGTAGGCGATACAGACATCGCCGCCTTCAAAGAGTTGCAAAAGCTCGGTATAGAGCTAGAAATCCGCCATCTCCCCAGCTCCAATCCCGACCCCATCGGCAATCTGTTCAACTGATCCCTTGGGGACGGAGGAAAACGGATCATTTTGCCTTCGTAGGGGATCTGTGTGGCGCTGTCTGCCAAACTATGCCGGTTTACTACGATGAATTGCTTATCGCCGAGCATGCCAAATTTGCAGAGAATAAAACCGACGCTCCTATAAGTTGTCAAGAGGCAGTTTGCGGGAGAGCTCCCTTCAATTCGCACAGGAGCTCGTAAT
>NZ_JBCOIL010000005.1:0-105907 GCF_040926265.1 Collinsella aerofaciens
TAGGGCGGCGCGATCGTTCCGAGGTCTATAAGACGGCCGTAGGGCGCCTGTCAAAGCAATCCGCCATGGTTGAATACGACGGAACCCTGAGATAGGGAAGGCCGAAGTTCCGATGGTGCTTCGGCCTTTTTTGTTTTTGGCTTGGTTGCTGACATTACCCCGCAGGTTGAGCACACGTCAGCGAAAACGCCCCTAGGCGAGCAAGGTGACGTGAAAGAGGAGGGCATTGACCTTCTGGTCATGCCCGACGATTGAACGTCAGATTGCCGCTTAGGGGCGTTTGCAGCGTCGACCTGTTACGCGGTTTGTCAAAACCGCGTAACTATTAAAGGTGACGTAAGCCCTCTTCGAGACCGGTCTTGCTATCGGTCTTCTCATCGCGCATCTTGATGACGCTGGCGGGGACACCGGCCACGACGGCGCTGGCGGGGACGTCCTCGACGCATACGGCGCCGGCGGCAACGACAGCACCCTTGCCCACGCGCACGCCCTCCAGGACCACAGCATTAGCGCCGATCATGACATCATCTTCGATGATGACGGGCGTGGCACTCGCGGGCTCAACGACGCCTGCCAGTACGGTGCCGGCGCCGATGTGGCAGTTCTTGCCCACGGTTGCGCGGCCGCCCAGGACGGCGCCCATATCAATCATAGAGCCCTCGCCGATAACGGAGCCGATGTTGATGATGGCGCCCATCATGATGACGGCGCGGTCGCCGATCTCGACGCGGTCGCGGATGATCGCGCCCGGCTCAATGCGGGCGTTGATGCCCTTAAGGTCGAGCATGGGGACGGCGGAGTTGCGGCAGTCATTCTCGACGTCGTAGTAATCGATGGAATCGGCATTGGCGTCCAGGATGGCCTTGAGTTCCTCCCAGTCGCCAAAGACGGTCTTGCCACGACGACCGCCGTAGACATGTGCGTTGCCCCAGGCAACCTTCATGCCCGGCTTCTCGCGCACGTACAGCTTGACGGGCGTCTTTTTGGGCGCGGTGGCGATGTAGTTGATAATCTCTTGTGCATCCATCTCGGCTGCGTTGCTCATTTGCTATCTCTCCTTTGGGTGGATTCGGTTGATACCCGGTTAGGCAAACATGACCTTGTCGAACGTATAGAAGCCGGGTTCGCGGACGACGAGCTTCTGCGCGGCTGCCAAGGCGCCGTTGACAAAGATCTGACGGCTCGTTGCGCGGTGGGTGAGCGTGACCTCCTCGTCCTGGCCAAAGAAACTAACCTCGTGCACGCCGGCGACGGTGCCGCCGCGCAGCGAGTGCATTCCGATCTCCTTGGGGCCACGCGCGCCGCACATGCCCTCGCGGCCATAGACGGGGTGGTAGCCTGCCTCGGGTTCAGCTTCGACGACGGCGTCGAGCAGTAGCTTGGCGGTGCTGCTCGGGGCGTCGACCTTTTGGTTGTGGTGCGTCTCGACGATCTCGCAGTCAAAGCCGGGCAGCTCGCGTGTGGCCTGGGCCACTAGATGACGCAGGGCTGCGATGCCGATGGAGTAATTGCCCGAGTGCATGACACGGGCATTCTGGCCCAGCTCACGCAGGCGGTCCATCTGCTCAGGTGAATAGCCCGTGGTGCCGGAAACGAGTGCGGCGCCCGTGCGCTCGACATAGGCGACGACGGCATCGAAGGTCACGACGTTCGAGAAGTCGATAATCACATCGGCAGCCGGTGCGTTCTCGAGCTCGCTCAAATCGAAGCCAATCTGGGCCACGATATCAAAAACGGGCTGCCCGGCGGCATCGACAATGCTTTCGGCGGTGGTGCGGATGAGCGAGCCCATGCGGCCCGTTCCCATAATGACGGTCTTAATCAAGCAGACCAGCTCCCTTCAGAGCATCGGTAAGTGCGGATCGCGTGTCGTCTGCCATGGGGCACAGCGGCATACGGTAGTTTGCCTCGATCATGCCCATCTGGGCGAGCGCTTCCTTAACGGGGATGGGGTTGACCTCGCTAAAGAGGGCGTTGATGAGCGGCTGGCCGGCAATCTGGATATCGCGGGCGCGCGCTACGTCGCCGTCCAGATAAGCGCGGCACATGTCGTGTACGAGCTGCGGCTGCACGTCTGCCCACACGCTGATGGTGCCCGCGGCGCCCAGGCTCATGAGCGGCACGGTAAGCGCGTCCTCGCCCGAGTACATGCGGAAGTCGTCTGACAGCAGGTGGGCGATCTTGGCCGCGTAGGCGACGTTGCCCGAGGCTTCCTTGATGCCCATGATGTTGGGATGTGCTGCCAGGCGCGCAACGTTGCGCTCGCTGATGCCGCAGCCGCAGCGGCCGGGGATGTTGTACAGGATGCAGGGGATGTCCACGGCATCGGCCACGGTCTTAAAGTGCTGATAGATACCCTCTTCATTGGACTTGTTGTAGTAGGGGGTAATGAGCAACAGGCCGTCGGCGCCCAGGCCCTGATAGGTGAGCGACTTGGTGAGCATGGTCTGCGTGGAGTTGGAGCCCGAGCCGGCGATGACGGGGACGCGTCCTGCAACATGCTTGACCACGGCGGCGACGACGGAGTTGTCCTCGTCATCGGTCATCGTGGCGCTCTCGCCGGTGGTGCCCAGGGTGAGAATGGCGTCGGTGCCATTTTGCAAGTGGAAATCGATAAGGCGCTCGAGCGCGTCAAAGTCGACACTGCCGTCCTTTTTAAACGGCGTAACCAGGGCGACGATTGAGCCCTCGAGATTGCGGATGTCCATGTTCTTCTCCTTCGCCTCCGCGATCTGGATGCGTTTGTTCCATTGAGCTGCGACTGCCAGGCGCTCGTCTTCGGCGCGACGGCGGGCACTTTCGGCGCGCGACTTGGCCAGCAGCTCTCGGCCGCACGGCAGCACGTCGAGCGTGGCAAAGTAATCGCCCGGGCGCTCGGCGCGGCGGATGAGGTCGGCCGCGCCATCGGGGCGCAGCAGGACCTCGGCCGAGCGCAGCCGTCCGTTGTAGTTGTAGCCCATGGAGTAGCCATGCGCACCGGTATCGTGGATTACAAGCAGGTCACCCATGTCGATATGCGGCAGCTTGCGATCGATAGCGAACTTGTCGTTGTTCTCGCATAGGTTGCCCGTGATGTCATAGGTGTTCGTGACGGGCGCCGTGGCCTTGTCGGCGCCGCCCGGCTGACCCATCACCGTAATGTGGTGGTAGGCGCCATACATGGCAGGGCGGATCAAATCGACGGCGCTTGCATCGACACCGATATAGTCCTTGTAGATCTGCTTCTCGTGGATAGCCTTGGTGACCAGGCAGCCGTAGGGGCCCATCATAAAGCGGCCCATCTCAGTGCAGATGGCCACATCGCCCATGCCGGCGGGAACCAGGATCTCGTCGTATGCCGCGTGTACTCCCTCGCCGATGGCGCGAATGTCGTTGGCCTGCTGCTCGGGCAGGTAGGGGATGCCGACGCCGCCGGACAGATTGATGAAGGCGACGTGTGCGCCGGTCTCGCGCTCCAGGCGTACAGCAAGCTCAAAGAGGATACGCGCGAGCTCGGGGTAGTAGTCGTTGGTGACGGTGTTGCTGGCAAGGAATGCGTGGATGCCAAAGTCCTCGGCGCCCTTGGCTTTGAGCATGCGGAAGGCCTCGAAGAGCTGCTCGGTGGTCATGCCATATTTGGAGTCGCCTGGGTTGTCCATGATGCCGTTGGAGAGCTGGAACAGGCCGCCTGGATTAAAGCGGCAGCTGACCGTTTTGGGGATGGGTCCCGCAACACGCTCAAAGAACTCGATGTGGCTGATGTCGTCAAAGTTGACGATGGCACCCAGCTTGTCGGCGAGCTCAAAGTCGGCAGCCGGCGTATCGTTGGACGAGAACATGATGTCGTGTCCCGTGATACCCAGCGAGCGGGCGATCATGAGCTCGGTATAGCTCGAGCAATCGCAGCCGCAGCCGTATTCGTTGAGAATGGAGATGAGCGCCGGGTTGGGGTTGGCCTTGACGGCAAAGTATTCCTTAAAGCCCGGGTTCCATGCAAAGGCGTCGCGCACTTCTTGTATGTTGCGGCGGATGCCCGCCTCGTCGTATAGATGAAACGGCGTGGGGAACTGCTCGACGATATGCTCGAGTGTCTCCTTGTCCACAAACGGCTGCTTGGCCGCATATGCCTCGTTGGGGGTCAATGCCATGTCCCGTAAACCTCGCTATCCAGACGGCGCCATCTGCGCATCGAATCCGCATAGCGTGGACCCAATGTCCGGATAGCGCTCCCGCATTGCTGCAGACAGTCCTGTGGGTGTTTCCCACAGGCCCACCAGGTTGTTCGTGCCCGTAAAACCCAGTTCGGCGGGTTTCGCCTCCCCACGGGGTCAAAGCCTGCCGGCTCGCCCGCGGCTCTTCGTGCCCGCGCCTCTATCAAGTGGTAAAGACCCTATCACGTTGCACTTTACCAAACAAGAGTATTCGTATATAACGTTTAAAAAATGCAGGGATATGCTAGAAACAAGGGCGTCACAATTCTGCATCACAATATTGTGTGAATGGATATGCCCCATGAAAGGATCCTTTATGACCGAGCTCCAAGAACTCCGTCGCTATCGTCGCGACCTGCATCGCATTCCGGAGCTCGACTTCGATCTTCCGCAAACCATCGCCTATATCGAGGGCGTGCTCGCCCCGCTTGCCTGCGAGGTGACCCATCCCTGTCCGAGCTGCGTCTGCGCCTTCTTCGACGCTGGCACGGGCGCCGCGCATGCCACGGCGATTCGCGCCGATATGGACGCGCTTCCCATCGCGGAGGCGACGGGAGCGGCCTTTGCCTCAACCCATCCCGGCAAGATGCACGCTTGCGGACATGACGGACACATGGCCATGGCGCTTGCCGCCGCGACGTATGTTGACCGTACGATTCGCGAACAGCCGGGCGCCATTAGGCGCAACGTTCTCTTTGTGTTCCAGCCGGCCGAGGAAACGACCGGTGGTGCCAAGACGGTATGCGAGAGTGGTGTGTTCGAGCGCTATGGGGCCGACCGCATTTTTGGCTTTCATGTGTGGCCCGATCTGCCCGCCGGCACGTTGGCGAGCTGCCCCGGTCCGCTGCTGGCGCGCTCAAGCGAGACGCACATTCATATCCATGGAACGAGTATCCATATCGCCAAGACCTACGGCGTTCCAGTCGAGGAATCGCACGATGCCGCGCTGGCAGCGGCCAAGTTCTTAGTTTCCGAGCGCGAGCTCATGGACGAGTTGGGTGCCGATGAGCCCTGCATTGGCAAGTTCGGCCTGCTGCAGGCAGGCACCGTCTGCAATGCGGTGGCGGGGGAGGCCCATGTTGCCGGTAGCTTGCGTGTGTTTACGGACGCCATGTTCGACCGTGCGCGCGAGGGCGTACGCCGTGCGCTCGACGAGGCGTGCACCGCAACGGGCTGTACGTACGATCTCGACTTTGCCGAGGGCTATCCGCCAGTCGATAACGACCCCGAGTTGTTTGCCCACATTGCGCCTGCCTTGCCCGAGCTGCAACTTGTGGACGAGCCGCTGCTGATCGCCGAGGATTTCGCGTTCTATCAGCGCCATCTGCCGGGCGTGTTTTTCCTGCTGGGCACGGGTATGCCAGAGGACCAAGACAACCCGAGTGATTCGGATGGCTGCCCCGCCTATGCCACAAGCGCTCTGCATACCGATAGCATGCTCTTCGACGAGGAAATCCTACTCAAAGGTCTCGATGTCTACAAACGATTGCTTTTGCTTGACTAAGGCGTGAAGGACTATTTGTTCTAGAAAACACGAACAAACGTACGATATAATAGAGATGTAAGTCTATAGAAACGTTTGACGTTACTAACGTAAGGCGATACTATGATTGCATCGTAATGAGCGCTATCGGGTCTGTTTTGAGTGGAGACAGGAGATGGCTTGGAATGTCGAAATCGTCGATTATCACAAGTGATGAGACCTCGGCCGATTTGCTGTCGCCGGTGACTCCTGGTGAGCTTCTCAAAGAGGAGTTTCTTGTTCCCATGGGCATTTCTCAATATCGCCTTGCGAAAGAGACAGGGATTCCGGCTCAGCGTATCGGGCAGATTGTCTTGGGAAAACGTCGCGTGACGGCCGACACCGACCTCCGTCTTTGCCGTTATTTTGGCCTGACGGATGGTTATTGGCTGCGCGCCCAGATAGCGTTTGATCTCGAGGCCGAGAAAAGGCGGATCGAACCGGAACTCGATAAGATCGTTCCTGTTCAGCAGGCCATTGCGCTGTAGTGCTCAGAGATGATGGGGGTGGCGTGACGATGAGGCGACGCCGACAGCCTGCCGTATATAGTCCGGGTGGATGCGGGTGCGGTTTGCTGCTGCTTCCGGTCATCGCTGTGAGCATTGGCGTAATGTTTGCGCTTGCCGGGTTGGCAGCAGCGGCACTCGTGTTGCTGATTGTGGCCATTGGCGTGACGATTTGGCTTTGCCGCAATCACGAGCAACGCCGTGCCGACGGTAAAACCACTGTCGGCTGGGTCGTCTTCCTGATTATTGCGTACCCGCTGAGTGCCAGCTACCTGGTGTTCTTTGTCCTGTTGATGATCAGCGCCTTTACTGGGGAATCCGTAACGGTGGGTTGACGCGCTGCCAGCAGACGGTTGCGCAAAGTGCGTTTGCTCGGCGTTTGGATAACTGCATTGGCCGTTTACTGCAGCCTTAGCTCTCAGCTAATGAATTCAAGTTCAATCCTTTCTACGATGTGCTGTATGCCGGCGCGGTAGCCGGATCGTAGGAAGGATGAATAATGGCAAAAGAGGGAAAGAAGCCGATCGGCAAGATTGTCCTAGGCGTCATCGTGGTGCTGGTTATCGTCGGTGCCGTGGGCTCTATGGGTGGCAATTCAACCGATTCGTCTGCGAGCGATTCGGCAAAACCTGCCGAGACGACACAGCAGGCTGAGGAGCAAAAAGAACCGCAAGAACCGTATGCCATTGCTGATGAGGCTGAAGACACCTCCAATCAGTTTGCCTATAAGATCACGGGCACGCTGACCAATAACACGGACAAGGAAAAGAGCTACATTCAGATTGAGTATGTTCTGTATGATGCCGATGGCAACCAGGTTGGAACGGCTCTTGCAAACACCAATCATCTGAAGGCGGGCGGCTCCTGGAAGTTCGAGGCGCTGGGTACAGTGTCTCCCGACCAGGTTGCTAGCTGGGAGCGTTCGGACGTAAGTGGTTTCTAGCATGTTACATGCACTGGGGGAGGTGAAGCCGTATGCCCGATAAAAAGCTGACCGAGGAGTTGCTCAATGAGCTTCTCGACGCGCCAAACATCGATGGCTATATCAAAGAACACGACTTTGCCGCCCCATCGCTTTCGGACTACCTGAAGCGGCTACTGCAGGAAAAGGGCTTGGAGCGCTCGCGCGTGGTTCGTATGGCCGATCTCAATGAGACCTTTGGCTATCAGATCTTTACCGGTGCGCGTCATCCGAGTCGCAATAAGGTGCTGCAGATTGCCTTTGCGATGGCACTGACGCTCAAAGAGACCAACCGTGCGCTGACGGCTGCCGGGGTAAGCGTCCTTAACTGCAAGGACCGCCGCGATGCGATTATCATCTTTTGTATCGATCGCGGGTGCAGCCTCCAAAAGGTCAACGAGGAGCTGTATCGCTTTGGCGAGGAGACGGTGAGTTAGCGGTTGATATCTGAGCCGGCGGAGCTGTCGAACAGCGATGCAAACGAACGGGGCGCGGATGCCATGGGGTGTCTGCGCCCTGCGCTATGATGGAGGCTATGGATACTCAGACCCCAACATATTCCGATGATGAGTTGACCGCAGCGCTTGCCGAGCACCTGGCGTCGCTCGATCGTGACGACAGCTATCGCGTGGAGCGTGTACTTAAGCGCTCGCCCGTTGAAACAACCGAGCTTGTGTACTTTGAAGGAACCGGCGGTGGTTCGCTCGGCCCCTTTGTCCGTAAACGCATCGATGCTTCGGCTCAAATCGGCGGGGCATACGGGCGTTTGTTTGCCGCTCAGCGGGCAGGCAGGCGTTTTGAGCACCTGCCCAGAATCGTCGATTGTCGTCGTGTGGGCGACGAGCTCAACGTGGTTATGGAATACATCGAAGGGGAGACGCTCAGGGCGCTGGTGTACCGTCTGGGAGCCACCCCCGATTATGCGCGTGAATTGTATCCTGCCCTATGCGATGCCGTGGGCGAGCTCCACGCCGGTTTTGCAATAGCGGGGGAGACGTCGGCGCCGGTGATCCATCGCGACCTCAAGCCGTCGAATATCATCGTGACAGGTGCCAACTATACGCCTGATGACGGCCTGACATTTTCATCGCTGGTGATTATCGACTTGGGGATCGCGCGCGTATGGCGCGATGGCGCCGATGCCGACACCGTCAAGTTTGGCACGCGACCCTATGCGCCGCCCGAGCAGTATGGGTTTGGGCAGACGAGTGTGCGCAGCGACGTCTACGCGCTTGGCGCCCTGTTGTTCTTCTGCTTGACGGGAGTCGACCCTAAACCAGGGCTCGACATGCGCGAGCAATGCGAGGCGCGCGGCATTCCCACTCCACTTGCCGATGTCGTCTGCATGTCGATGGCGCTCGACCCGGTCAAGCGTTTTGCGAGTGCGGAAGCGTTGGGACGGGCGACGCGCGCGGCATACGATCTGAGTCGCCCCGTGCGGCCTCCTGCGCCTGTCCGTACTCCGGCCTCGGAGACGGTGTTGACGCCCCAAGGGCCCCGAAACCCCGCAGGGCTTCCTAGGCCCGCCGCCTCCGCTGCATGTGGTCTGCTCTCTCGCGTTCCGGAGTCTCTGGGGCGCATTTGGAATACGCTCGTCTGCTTCTCGCTGCTTGTGTTCTTTGTCGGAAGTCACTTTGCCGTCTTTCACCCCACCGGAGCAAACCAAAGCTACCCGACGTGGCTTCTCATCATCGAGTATTTTTTCTTTGTCGATAGCCTTATGGTGCTTATGCATTTTGCGCTGCTCGATAAGCGCCGTCTTCGTCGGCGATTCGCATTGCTCGACAGCTATCGCGGCAAGAAGCTCGCGAAACTCTGGCTCAAGGCATTGGGTGTGCTGCTCCTATGCATGATCGTCATAGTCGCGGTTGCCAATGCGACCGGCGTCGTCGATACCTCCGCTACCTAAAAGAAAAGGGCCCCATTGGGGCCCTTTGCAGTTGCACTTAGATGCGGTTCATCTGAGCGGCGACTTTGTTGTACCAGTCCTGCCACGTGGGCGGGCAGTACTTTTTGGCTGCTGCCGGGGTAAGGGTGGAGTCGTAGTTGGCGCCCAGATAGGCAACGTGAGCGGAGATGCCCTCGCTCCAGCTGCCAAAGCTGCGCCAACCGCCGCCACGGGCACTCCAGCCCCAGGCGTTGTAAGAATTGGCGCAATAAGCACCCTTGGTGCTCTCGATGCAGGCGATGGCGGGGGACCAACGGGGGTCGACACCGGTATTCCAAGCGGCGACGGCAAAGTTATAGCCCTGGCCTGCCATGGGGGAGCCGGCGAGATAATTGTCGATGCGGCTCGTCCACTCATTAATGAACGAATCGTAATCGGAGCTACCGGTATTGGCGTTGTTCACCGTGGTGTCGATGGTGGTGTTGGTGTTGGTGGCCTGGCTGCTGGAATTGCTGCCGCTTACGCCCTCGCCCGAGAGCTTCTCGGCGGCAGCGGCCTTATCGGCCTCAAGCTTGGCAAGCTCGGCGGCATTTTCCTGCTCGGCTTTTGCCTGTGCCTCGCTGCGGAGCTGCTGGGCCTGCGCCAGCGCATCCTCGGCGTTTTTCTGCTCAGCCTCAAGCTGAGACTTGGCCTGCTGGAGCTCAGCCTTGTTCTGCTCGAGTTCGGTTTGCATGTTATTGAGCTCTTCGATCTCGTCGACGCTCGAGCTCGTGATCTGGTTGGTGTATTTGCAGGTCGTGATGAACTCACCCAGGCTCTGCGCGTTGACCAGGAAGCTCACGATGGGATTGGTGCCCTTCTGATACTTGTACAGATCGCGCATGGCGGAGCTTGCCTTGGCCTGCTGCTCGGGAAGCTTAGCCTCGATTTCCTCGATGCTTGCCTCATTGGAGTCAATCTGCTTTTGCAGGTCATCGAGTTTGGTGCGGGCGTCGTTGTAGGCGCTCGTGGCGGCTTCGATCTTCTGCTGGGCTGCGGAAAGCTGGTCCTGCGTTGCCTGCGAGGCGGCATACGCCGCAACGGGGGAGAGCATCGGCGTGGCCGTCAGCGCAACGGCGAGCGCGGCGCTCGTGATGATACGAGCCGGCTTCGACGCAATGAGCGCTGCGGTGCGATGATTCGAATGCTGCATCCAGTCCCTCTGCAATCAATCGTAGGTTATGGTTCGAACGGTATTCTACTACTGCTTTCGACCTCAACTTGAACCTTAAAGGTTCCAAAGGGTCAAGTTGAACTTGAGGCTTTGGCTTTGACCTGCAGTTATGATGAATTGTTGAGAAACCATAGAGTTCAACTTTAACGTTACAGGGGTCTGTTTGAGAGGAGTTTTGGGCTATAAAGCTATCTCAACGTGGGGTTTTACAGCTACAGCGCGCCCTCCTGACGAGCCTGCTCAATCTCTTCGAGCGCCTCGGCAGGGGTGAACGAACAGGTGCCGTCGCCGAGTTTGACTACCTGGATATCGTCGCCGATATGGACCTCTCCGCTCTTTAGTACCACGCCAAAAATGCCCTCGTGCGGAAAGATGCAGTCGCCAGCGAGATAGTAGATAGCACAGCGTGTGTGGCAGACCTTGCCGATTTGGCTGATTTCGACGAGCACCTCGCTGCCAAGCTTGAGCTGCGTGCCCAAAGGGAGCGAGAGTAGATTGATGCCCTGGGTGGTGAAGTTTTCTCCAAAGTCACCCTCGCGCACATCGAGTCCGCGAGCCTGCGCCGTCTGGATGGACTCTGCGGCCAAAAAGGAAACCTGACGGTGCCAATGTCCGGCGTGTGCATCGGTGGCGAGACCAAATTGCTCTATAACGGTGTCGTGTCCATCGGCGACGGGCGACTTGCGCGTGCCCTTGTGTGCCGACGTGTTGATTGAGACGATGCGGGCGGGTCCGTTGTAGGCGTCGTTTGCCGTGCACAGGGGAGCGGTCGCTTTCGCACGTTCCACCAGCTCGCGCTTCGCAGCATTGAGGATGGGATTATCGGTCGGATGGTCTTGGGGCACGTGTGCGCCTTTCGCTCGAGGATGTCAATACGCTGAATCCTACAACAATGGTAGGTTCATTGCCCATTGTCATACAACGGTGAGCGCCGTCTTCGTGCTGGCCTTCGTGCTGGACGATTACGTCGATTGCCATAGATACGGTGGAGCTTTGGGCGCCGGCGGCTTGGCACGCTAGAATAAATCAGTTGCGCAAAGACCGCCCATTGTGTGGGCAGTTCATGATAGGAAGTTTCCATGGCATTGCAATTTACAGAGCGCGAGTTCATTCCCGTGCTGCTCGGTGGCGACATCAACGCCTATTCGGTGGCGCGCGCCTTCTACGAGGAGTACCAGGTCAAGAGTCTGGTCTTTGGCAAGTATCAGACGGGTCCCGCGTACCGCAGCCAGATTATCGACTACACGCCCAACGTGGATATCGACACCATGCCCGTGATGCTCAAAACCGTCAACGGCATTGCCCAAGCGCATGCCGACAAGACGATTGTCCTTGTGGGCTGTGGCGACAACTATGTTGCCCTCGTGGCTCAGGCCAAGGATGCTCATGAGCTGGCGGACAACATCGTCGCTCCCTACGCGCCCTACAGCATGCTCGAGCAGTGCCAGAAGAAGGAGATCTTCTACGAGCTGTGCGAGAAACATGGCGTGCCCTATCCGCACACGTTTACCTTTACCAAGGCGATGCTCAATGCCCAGGGTGAGGCGCCTGCCGAAGTGCTCGACCAGATCGATTTTCCTTACCCGATGATTCTGAAGCCTTCTGACGGCATCATGTGGTGGCAGCACGAGTTCGAGGGCCAGAAAAAGGCCTATGAGATTGCCGACCGTGCCGAGCTGGAACAGGTCATTCGCGACTCGTATGCCAGTGGCTACACCGACGACCTGATCTTACAGGACCGCGTGCCCGGTAACGACGAGTACATGCGCGTGCTCACCAGCTATTCCGACCGCAACGGCAAGGTGCGCATGATGTGCCTGGGTCACGTACTGCTCGAGGAGCATCAGCCCCACGGTGTCGGCAACCATGCCTGTATCATTACCGAGCCTAATGACGAGCTCATGGGCGGCGTGCGCAAGTTGCTCGAGGACCTTCACTTTGTGGGCTATTCCAACTTTGACGTTAAGTACGACGAGCGCGATGGCTCGTTTAAGTTCTTCGATTTCAACACGCGCCAGGGCCGCAGCAACTACTACGTTACCAACAGCGGCTTTAACGTTGCCAAGTATGTGGTGGACGAGTATGTGTTCAACCGCCCGTTTGCGCCGGAGTTTGTGACGGCGCAGGACGAGGCTCTGTGGATGGTCGTCCCCATGGGCGTCGTCGACAAATACGTCAAGGATCCCGAGCTGCGCGCTAAGGTGCATCGCCTGGACAAGGAAGGCAAGGGCGCCGACCCTTCGTTTATGAAGGGCGACTTTGTCTTTAACCGCTGGCTGCGCATGTGGCACACTAAGCTGCGCCACTTTAAGCTGTTCAAGACGTATTACAAGTAGATGAGTGCGGCGCCCGTCCGGTTTGCATCGGGCGGGCGCGGGTACGATACGCGCAATTGCGCAAGCGTCACCAAGGAGGCGGCGATGGAAAAGCTGGGAGTTATCGGCGGCATGGGCGCCGAGGCCACGTCGTATTACTACGACCAGGTGGTGCGTCATACGGCTGCTGCCTGCGATCAGGAACATATCGACATGGTGGTGCTCTCCAAGTCGACCATGCCCGACCGCACGCTGGCCATTAAGACCGGCGAGCATGCCAAGCTGCTGGCGACCATGAAAGAGTGTGCCCAGGCACTCGAGTCGCTGGGCTGTGCGCACATTGCCATTCCCTGCAACACGTCACACTACTTCTACGACCAGATCCAGTCGTTTACCACAGTGCCGATTATCCACATGCCGCGTGAGTCGGTGCGCTATGCTCTGGCCGGTGCGGTGATGGGGGAGTGCGAGTTCGACCCCAACCTGAGTATGCCGGCCGAGCCGGTGCACAAGATTGGCATCATGGGCACCGACGGAACCGTGGGCGCGGGCGTCTACGGCCGCGAATGTAAGGCTGCGGGTGTTGAGGTTGTCTATCCCAGCGAGAAACGTCAGAACGATGTGATGTCGCTTATCTACGATGATGTGAAGGCCGGACGTGAGCCCGATATGGATAAGTTCGACCGCGTGATGTGGGAGTTCGCCCGTAGCGGCTGCGACCGCGTCATCCTGGCCTGTACGGAGCTCTCGGTGCTGCAGAAATACCGTGAGATGCCCGAGATCACCCTCGACGCCATGGACGTCCTGGTGCGCGAATCCATCATCCGCAGCGGCGCTCCCTACCGCCTCTAGCTTCCGACCTGCCAAAAAGGGACAGGTTAATTATGGTGGGTTTTATCTGGAGAAACAGTAAAGGCCTCGGCTCGTTTGGTGCGAGCCGAGGCCTTTTGCGTTGGGCGGTTGCTGTCGGTGGTGAACTAGAACAGGAAGCCGATGGCGATGAGGGCGATGCTGACGATGAGCACGGCGATGTCCAGACCCTTGATGGGATAGCGCTTGTACGAGCTGGCGCGTGTGCGCAGGTAGAAGCCGCGCTGCTCGGCGGCAAGCGCGGTGGCATCGGTCTTGCCCACGCTCGAGATGAGCAGCGGCACGCACAGTGGCAACATGAGCTTAAGCTTCTTGATGGGGTTCTTGGTGTCGTACTCGACGCCGCGTGCGGTCTGCGCCTCCATGATGGCGTTCATCTCCTGACCAAACACCGGCACAAAGCGCAGCGCCGTGGTAAAGGTGAAGGCATAGCGATACGGTACGTGCAGCACCTCGACGCAGGCGTTGGCAAGGTCGTTGAGCTTGGTCACCATGAGCATGAGGATGAGTGGCAACGCCACACCTAGCAGGCGCAGGCAGGCCTTCGATCCCGTGATGAGGCCCGCGTCGGTGATAAAGCCCCACACCACGTTGCCATCGCGCATAAAGGCCAGCTGGAGCACCAGCATGATAAGCGCGAGCGGAATCAGCAACTTGAGCAGCGAGAGCAGACGGTCGACGACGCCGGCATAGGTACCCAGTGCAAGGGTGAGTGCCAAAAAGCCCAGCAGCGCCACGTAGGTGTCGGACAAGAAGATGCCGACGATGATGGCGGCGGCGAGGCCCAGTTTGACGACGGGGTTCAGGCGATGCAGCAGCGTATCGCCCGGCATGTAGTCGATGACGTTAACCACGGTGGACCATCTCCTTGGTAATTCGAACGACATCGGTGACCTCGCTCACCTGCGCAAAAGCGGGCGAGACGGAAGATGCCAGACGGCGCGAGAGTTCAATAACCTGGGGAGGCTCCACGTAGGCACGCCGCATGAGATCGATGTTCGAGAACAGCTCGTGCGTGCGGCCGCGGTCGAGGATGCGGCCGTCGGCCATTACTACGATGCGCTCGGCAAAGTCGGAGACGACTTCCATGTCGTGGCAGACCATGATGACGGCGCATCCGCGCTCGGCCATGGTGCGCACGGTTTCCATGACGGTCATGCACTCGCGGTAGTCAAGGCCGCTCGTGGGCTCGTCGAGCACGACGATCTTGGGCTCAACCACTACGACGGAGGCAAGTGCCACCATTTGTCGCTGGCCACGCGAAAGCGAGAACGGTGCCTCGTCGGCGGGCAGACCAAAGCGGTCGATGACCAGCTGGGCGCGACGCAGAGCCTCGGCACGGTCGATGCCGGCAAGCTCCAAGCCAAAGGCGACCTCGTCGAG
Source organism: Collinsella aerofaciens (assembly GCF_040926265.1). GTDB lineage: Bacteria > Actinomycetota > Coriobacteriia > Coriobacteriales > Coriobacteriaceae > Collinsella > Collinsella aerofaciens_BB. The sequence continues at coordinate 14,849 of NZ_JBCOIL010000005.1, forward strand.
CACGGTATCCTTGCAGATCTGGCGGTCGGGGTTTTGGAAGAGGGTCGCGACCTCGCGGGCAATGCGGCTCGTGGGAACGGTTGCAGTATCCAGTCCCGTGACGCGCACGCTGCCCGAGGCGGGCTTGAGCAGGCCCGTGAGCAGCTTGGTGAGCGTGGTCTTGCCGGCACCGTTCTGACCGACGATGCCCACGAGCTCACCGGGGTAGAGGGTCAGGTTAAGGTCGTGTACGGCGGCGCCGCCGTTGGGATAGGCAAACTCAACATGGTCGAAGGTGAGTACGGGTTCGGCATCCTTGGCATGAGGACGCAACGACGGTGCATGCGGGGAACCGGCGGGCGCCTGGGCTTCGATAGCCGCGTGTGCGGGGTCGACGATGCCCGAAATCAGGCGCTCGGCCTCATCGACATCCAAGCAGGGGGTGCCGCTTACCAGGCCATCAGTTTCGAGGCTATTGAAGATACGCGTGACGCGAGGGCAGTCGACGCCGATGGCACGGAGCTCGTCGGTATGCGCGAAGACCTCGTGTGGCTCGCCCTGCAGCGCGATTTCGCCATGATTGAGCACGAGCACGCGGTTGCAGTACTCCGAGAGCAGGGCGACCTTTTGCTCAACGACGACGATGGTGATTCCAAGCGCGCGGTTTGCCTCACGCAGCGTCTCGAAGACCAGCGTGGAGCTGGCGGGGTCGAGTGCCGCGGTGGGCTCGTCGAGAACCAAGACGCGCGGACGCATGGCGAGGATGGCGGCGATGGCCACCTTTTGCTTCTGTCCGCCCGAGAGGGTGGCGATCTCGCGGTCGCGCAGGTCGCTGATGCCGACGGTCTCGAGCGTCTCGCTCACGCGCTGCTCGATCTGGTCGTGGGGAACGGCAAAGTTCTCGAGGCCAAAGAGCATCTCGTCCTCGACGACCGAGGCGACCATCTGCGTGTCGATATCCTGCAGCACACTGCCGACGATTTGCGACACGTCGGTCAGCGAGACCTCGCAGGTGTCGTGGCCGTCAACCATGACGGACCCGAAGAACGTGCCGGTGTAGTGGTGGGGCACAGCACCCGACAGACAGGCGGCAAGCGTGGACTTGCCGGCGCCCGAGGGTCCGATGATGCCGATGAAATCTCCCTTGTTCACGCTGAGCGAGATGTGGCTGAGCGCCTGCTCGGTCTGCGTGCCATAGGAGAACGAGACATCGTCGACGTTGACGATCGTTTCCATGGATACCTTTCATAGTCATTGGGGACAGTCTTAAATGACCAGTTGTTTAAGACCGTCCCAAAAAAGCTCGTTGTTTGGGACGGTCTTTGGTGGTGAAGCACGGAGACGGCTTTACGAGGGGCCCCAGGTTGGCGCGAAAGAGGAGCGAAGCGTACTTGGGTACGCGAGCGTCGAATGAACGCCAAGATGGGGTGGCTCGTAAAGCCGAGCGGGTTAGTTGAGCCTAAGGGCCTTCTGGATGGGCAGGTAGAGGGCGCCGACCAGAATGGCGTTAAAGACGGCGGTCATGGCGACGACGGGCAACATGGCGGCGGCGAGCTCGCCGACCACGCCGAGCATGGCCATCTTGATGACCATGAAGATGACGCCGGAGACAAAGGTGGTCAGGAAGGTTGCGACAATGGCGATGGCGGGCTTGACCTGACCGTCCTTGCCGGCGGCGTTGACGATGCCGGCCATGAGCATGGCGGCGATGCCCTCGGCGGCAAAATCGACGAACGGCGAAGTGGTGGTGATCTGGATCACGGCAGCCGAGATGAGGCCAATGACGAGCGCCTGGCCGATGTTGGGGCGAACGACCAGGATGGTGAGGCAGAAGGCCGAGATGATGAACTCGGGGCTGATCATGCCGCCCGAGATGCCTGAGATGGCCTTGCCGACGGTGAAGTTGAGGATGAAGCCGGCGGCGAGCAGGATGGCGAGCAGGACGAGAGCGCGGACGTCGAGTTTGCCGCGGTCGGCGGTCTGGACGGTGCGGGGCTGGGTGGCGGTGGTGTTCTGAGACATGGTGAAAATCCTTTCTGAAGGGAAGCGCAGGGGAAAAGCGGAGGCGCGTGATGCGAATGCGATCGGGCTCGAGATAGAAAAAGGCCCCCGGTCGAAACCGGAGGCCTTCCAATCACCTAGAGCGCAAAAACAGGCGTGAGGGACTCACTGTCGACCGATCGTATTCGCATCACGCCACCACCAGTTGTTGAGAGACTTCATCGTGTTCTTCATCTTGGTGGCTCCTTTCGTGATGCCGTGGCGCGGTCGCACCTTGTTGCTGTTGCGCTGCACTATAGCACAGCAAAGTGTGTGCGGGGAAATCTTTTTTGAAAAGATTTCAAGCGGGTTTCCCGCCGGTCAAAAGGCGGGTTAAGCGGGCGAGGTGACTCATGTGCCCCGCCCGCTCAGCTAGGACATGAGGGTCTTAGGCCTTCTTGCGACGATAGATCACGTAGACGCAGACACCGATGATGACGACGGCGCCAACGGCCATGGCGGCCATGTTGTTGCCCTCGGACTTCTCCTCGGTGACCTCTTCCTCTTCGGCCTCTGGCTCGGTCACGTCCTCATCGGAAAGGGCCTCGTCGGCGTAGGTGATGGATTCGACCAGGCAGTCGTTGTCGGCATCGTAGTCGCTCGGGACGAACTCCTCGGAGAAATCGCCCTCCTTGAGGTAGTCGCGCATCTCCTCGAGCATGGCCTTGCACTTAACATAGGTGTTCTTGGTTGCAGCCTTGCCGGCCTTGTTGGCCAGGGCGGTACGGGCCTCGGTGCCTTCTTCGGCCTGCATGGCCTCGTCGACGGTCAGGTTCTGCTCGATGAGTTCCTTCTGCAGGGCGTCGAGATAGGCGCGGACGCCGGTGGCGCAGTGGTCGCGGTTCTCATAGGCGAGCGTGTTGATGTCCATGAGGACGTAGTTGATGGAGTTCTTGGGCTCCTCGTTGTTCACGACGTCTTCCTCTTCGCAGTGATCGAAGGAGACATCCTGATCGCTGAAGTAGGGGCTGACCTCGGTGAGCAGTGCGGAGTAGAAGGGGATGGCGACGGAGAATTCGGCGTTGGAGAGCATCTCCCACTGAATGGTCGCGATCTCGGGGTCCATGCCCTGACGGATCTGGAAGGTGTGGATCTCGGTGTTGCGGTTGGAGCCGATGGCATAGGCGCCGTCGGTGTTGGCGTTGAGGCCGGCGACATTCTCGCCGCGAGCGGCGAAGGAACGAATCATCTCAAAGGTGTTCCAGTCGGACTTGCCGGGCTGGAAGAACAGCGGCTGCATCTCGTGGACCAGGGCGCCGGTCGTGGCGCGAGCCTCTTCGCGCTCGTCCTTGACGATCTCGTAGTCGGTGCCCTCGGCAAGCGGAGCCATGAAGTAATCACGACCCTGGATATAGCGCGACCACTGGTGCATACCGGCCTCGCTAATCTCCTCGCCGTAGGTCTTGGCGACGTCGAACTTGCCGTCGGTGTACTCGGCAAAGCCCTTCTCCTTAGGCATGGACTCGATGCCTTCGGAATGGAGACAGTTCTCGGTGTCATCGAGGTCGACGTTATAGGTGAGGTTGCCGATGTTGGGGTTGAGCGAGGCGATGTCATCGGCGAGCTTCATAGCAATCCACTGATGGCCGGAAAGCGCGGCGAACAACCAGGTCTCGGTGCTGTCGGCGATGATGATCTGGTCGTTGGAGCAGACGCCCTGCTCGTCGATCAGGCTGCCGATGAGTTCGACGCCCTCGCGGGCCGTGGCGCTCTCGCCCAGGATGACGCTGGCATAGCTGTATTCGCCAATGCCAGTCTCCTCGGTGATGGGGTCGGCCTCTTCGGCCTTCTCGTTATAGGAGGTGCTCAGCGTGGCAGAGCAGGAGACGCCCTTCTCGTTGATGCCTGCCTCGGAATATGCGTCGTAGCGATCTTCCCACTGCGAGGGGTTGTCGCGAACGAAGGTGTAGCGGTAGGTTGCGCCCTTGGACTTGTACTCAAAACCGGACTCGACCGAGGTGTACTCGTTGCCGTCCTTGTGTGCGGGCTCAATGCCAAAGTGCTTGACATAGCGCGGACCGAAGTCCTCGGAACGGCCGTAGTACGTGTTGCCGTCTGCCGTGAGCTTGCTGCCCATGTAGATCTGGGTGCAGGCGAGTGCCGAAGTCGGCATGGCCATGATGGCCGCTGCTCCAAACGCAAGGCCGCAGCCGAGCTTCTTGAGCGTGTTGACAGGATGAGTAAACCTCATAATCCCTCCCAACTGTTGAAACCCCGCGAAACCGTACGGAGTTTCAGCTAATAAATACATCTACTAGCCTAAAGGAAGTGTAAAGAGTATTCACTCGACAACAGCTTTTACTCGATGAGCGTGTGGAAATATACGATGAACGGATAATAATACTCATTTTATGGCTTTAGTTAAATAAAGGCACCCTGCATTTACTGTAGCTGAATAAAGCATTAGACGGTGCTCAAAAAGAAAACTCTCCCGCTGTTTAGGATTTGCATAAACAGCGGGAGAGTCGATAACTGGATGAATATCATACCAATGTGGATTTACTTCTTTCGGCGGTGAATCACGTTGATGGCGTAACCGACGAGCATGGCCAAGACGATGACAATAAAGCCGATCAGGGGATTGTCGTTCATGGGGTCCTCCTATTTTCCGAGCGGGGAGAATTCGTCGACGATGAGGTCGAGGCATTGCGGAAGCGCGCGGGCTCCAAAGACGCCCGAATTGCTGGAGATAATCTCGCCATCGAACTGCATGCCCAGCGACGGGGTGCAGGTGATTTTGGCTTCCTTGGTCTGGATGATCTTGAACTGCGGGCGCCCGAGTACCTTGCCGGCGGGGTCAAGCGCAGCGGTGATCACGGTAGGCAGCAGCTGCACGGTGCGCACGGGTTCGATGACTGCAATGTCGACCATGCCATCGTTCATGCGGCAGTCGGGGAACAGGTTGATGTCGTTTTGGATGACCGAGGTATTGCCGGCCATGCAGCAGATGCCGTCGAGCTCCTCGACAATGCCGTCATGCTCAATGGTAAAGTGCGCTACCGTAGGGTTGGGCGTGGCGAGTGCAGAGAGGAAGTAGGCGATCTCGCCGATGTCGTTTTTGGTGGGGGCGGCCTTCATCATGATCTCGGCGTCGAAGCCCGAGCCGGCGATGATGATGAAGCCGTGGCGCTTCTCGTTGCCGTTCTCGTCGAGCCAAAAGAGCTCGCCCATGTCGACTTTGACCGTGCGACCGGCGCGGCAAGCCTTGGCAAGCGCCGCTGCCTCGGGGGCATTGCCGATGTTGTTGAAGAACAGGCAGGCTGTACCGGAGGGGAAGACGAGCGTGGGGACACCGCACCCGCGCATCTGGTCGAGCACGTTGGAGACGGTGCCGTCGCCGCCCGAAACGACCACGCGATCGAATTCGCGCACGTCTGCCACGGCGTCCTCGGGCTCCATGCCATCGCCAATAAAGCGCATCACGACCTCGTCGCCGCCCTGCGCGAGGGCGTGCGTGAATGCGAAGATTTCATCTGAGCTGGGGCCCGATGCCGGGTTGTGGATGATAAGGCAGCGCATACTTACGTTCCCGTTCTGTGACTAACCGAGTATAGTTGTAAGGCAATGCCGATATCCTACCCGTGTTTTTCGGGCCTAACCTTATTCGATGGGTTGATATGTACATTTCCACACATCAGGCTCTACTCGACTTTTGCCAGCGCGCCCGTGAGTTCGACGCGATTGCCGTCGATACCGAGTTTTTGCGCGAGCGCACGTTCCATCCGCGTCTGTGTTTGGTTCAGATTGCCACCCCTGCCGAGAGCGTAGCGGTCGATCCCCTGGTAATCGACGACCTATCGCCGCTGGCCGAGCTTATGGCCGACGAGAGCGTGACTAAGGTCTTCCACGCCTGCTCGCAGGATATGGAGGTTATGCTCCATACCGTGGGCGTGCTGCCACGACCGATTTTCGATACGCAGGTCGCCGCTGCCTTTTTGGGCGAGCGCCAGCAGATTTCGTATGGCGCGCTTGTTCAGACGTTTTGCGGCGTCTCGCTGCCCAAGACCGAGTCGCTGACCGACTGGTCGCGTCGCCCGCTGACCGATAAGCAGATTGAGTACGCGATTGATGACGTCAAGTACTTGATCGTCGCCTATACCGAGATGATGAGTCGCCTGCGCGAGCTGGGCCGTGTGGACTGGGTGCTCGACGAGCTACGCCCGCTGGCTGACGAGTCGCACTATCGCGCCGACCGTCACGAGGCATTCCGCAAGGTCAAGCGCATCAACTCGTGCAGCCGCCACCAGCTGGGCATCGCGCGCGAGCTCGCCGCCTGGCGCGAGGACCGCGCCGAGCGCCGTAACATCCCGCGCAAGTGGGTCATGTCCGACGACACGCTGCTTGCGCTCGTCAAGCGCAATCCCGTGCGCGTTGAGGAGTTCCGTAGCATTCGCGGTACCGATCAGTTGGGGGAGCGCGACGTGGACGGTGCGCTCATGGCCATCAAGCGTGGCGCAAGCTGCCCGCACGATCGCCTGCCGCTCATGGTGCGCGGGCATCGCCAGATCTCTCCGGAGTTGGAGAGCGTGACGGACCTGATGTATGCGCTCATTCGCCTGGTTGCCGAGCGCTCGGGCGTGGCGACCTCGGTCATCGCCTCGCGCGATGACCTGGCCGACTATATTGAGCACCCCGAGCAGAGCCCCCTGCGCGAAGGCTGGCGCTTTGAGCTTGTGGGCTCGCGTCTGGACGATCTGCTTTCCGGCAATATGGGACTCACCGTGAAGGACGGCAAAATCGAGCTTCTATAGTTACGCGGTTTTACCAAACGCTGTAAACGTCGTTCTAGAGCTGCAATGCCAAAACATCGATGGTGTCTCGTTGGCTGGGCGAGTGGGTAAAATGCCTCCAACGTGTAACTCGATTCGGAGGAATTCGCATGCCTTATTACTATGGATACGGCTTTGGCATCGACCCGCTGTACCTGCTGGTTGTTCTTGTCTGCACGGTGCTTGGCCTTGCCGCACAGAACTATATCAACTCGACATACAAAACCTGGTCCAAGGTTCGCTCGGACGGCGACACGGGCGCCACGGTCGCTCGCCGCATGCTCGACGCCAACGGCTGCAACGCCGTGGGTATCAAGGGTGTCGCCGGCGAGCTCACCGACCATTACAACCCGCAGGACAATAACCTGTATCTCTCGGATGCCAACCGTTCGGGCGGGTCGGTCGCAAGCGTTGCCGTCGCCTGCCACGAGGCGGGCCATGCCGCCCAGCGTCAAAGTGGTTATGCCATGATGAAGGTACGCACAGTCCTCGTGCCGGTCGTCAACTTTACCCAGAACACTTGGACCATCGTGTTGCTCATGGGTCTGTTTATGAACATCGCGGGACTCACGACCCTCGCGCTGATCTTCTTCTCGTTTAGTGTGTTGTTCCAGTTGGTTACGCTGCCGGTCGAGATTGATGCCAGCCGCCGCGCCGTGGCGTATATCGAGCAGTCGGGTATGAGCTCCAAGCAGGTCAACGGTGCCAAGAAGGTCCTGACGGCAGCCGCGCTTACCTATGTTGCCGCAGCGCTCACGTCGATCATTCAGCTGCTCTATCTTATGGCTCGCTACAACAGAAACTCCAACCGATAACAAATTGGCTTGACAGGCGCCGCGGAGATTTGTGTCCCCGCGGCGCTGTACTATGTGTTGGACTTGAATTTGCGCAGGGCCGAAGCCCTTGTGCACGATAACGAAAGGAGGCTGCGTGGCAGGCTGGAATCTGACCGGCAATGCCGTTTCCGCCGAGTTCGACGGTTCGGATGAGCAGGAGCGCAAGGAGCTCAGCGTGAGTCAGGCGGTAGAGATCGCTGCCGGTGCGCTCGATGCCATTCCGCAGCTGAGCGTCCTGGGCGAGGTCACGGGCTTCCGTGGTCCCAATGCCCGAAGCGGCCACTGCTACTTCCAAATCAAGGACGACTCGGCGGCCGTCGACTGCATCATCTGGAAGGGCGCCTATCTCAAGCGCACTTTCGATCTGCGCGACGGCATGCAGGTGAGCTTTAAGGGCAGCTTCAATCTCTATAAGGCCACGGGCCGCATGAGCTTTGTCGCTCGCTCGTTCTCGCTGGCGGGGGAGGGCCTGCTGCGTCAACAAGTGGCGCAACTGGCCGAAAAGCTACGCCGCGAGGGGCTGATGGACGAAGCGCGCAAACGTCGCATTCCGGTGTTCTGCTCACGCGTGGCGGTCGTTACCTCGCTTTCGGGTGCCGTAATCGACGACGTCAAGCGCACATTGCGTCGTCGCAACCCGCTCGTCGAGCTCGTTTGCGTGGGCGCCAAGGTTCAAGGCGAGGGTGCGCCGGCCGAGCTTATTGAAGGCCTGCGCCGTGCCGCTTCCATTACGCCGGCGCCCGACTGTATTTTGCTCGTGCGTGGTGGCGGTTCCTTCGAGGACCTCATGACCTTTAACGACGAGGAGCTTGCCCGCGCGGTGGCGGCTTGCCCTGTGCCCGTGGTGACCGGCATTGGCCATGAGCCCGATACCTCGATTTGCGACATGGTGAGCGACCGCCGCGCCTCCACGCCCACGGCGGCGGCCGAATCGGTGGCGCCGGCCATGACGGAGTTGGCCGATGTGCTCGAGGCGCGCCATCAGCGTCTGGGTGCCGCGATGGCATCGATGATTGGGTCGGCCCAGGTCGACCTGGAGATGCTCGATCAGCGTGGCCGTCGTTCCTGGGATACCTATACGGCTCGCTTGGGCGACGCGCTCGATGCGGCCGCATGCCGCCCGTGTCTCAACGATCCGACGTTTATGGTCGAGCGTCGTGAGTCAGAGCTTGCCTTGACGGCCGATCGTTTGTCCGGTGCCATAACGCGCTCGGTCGGGGCTTTCCGATCCAGCTTTGAACGCCTGCCCGAGCGTCTGGCTGCAAGCACCTCGGGACTCGATGGCAAGCGCCATGCGCTCACGCTTGCGAGTTCCCGTCTGGAGCATCAGGGACGTACGATGCTCAGCAAACCCGCGTCCGACCTGGGCCGTGCAGCGGCTTCGCTCGATGCCCTGTCGCCGCTCAAGGTGCTTGCCCGCGGCTATTCCATCGCGTACAGCGATGATGGTGTGGCCACGAGCGCCAAGACCTTTAAGCCCGGCGACGCCATTCGTGTGCGCATGGCAGACGGTAACGTTGCGGCAACGGTCAATACGGTCGAATAGACCGCGTTTTACAGTGATAAACCTTTGGGAAAGGAAACAGATATGGCAGAGAAGACCCCGGTCGAGCAGCTTACGTACAAGCAGGCCTCGCAGGAGCTGGAGCTCATCATCCGCAGCTTGGAGTCGGGTGATATGGAGCTCGAGGAGTCGCTCGAGAGCTATACCCGCGGCGTCGAGCTTCTCAAGAGTCTGCGCACCCGCCTGTCCGATGCCGAGCAGAAGGTCTCGGTGCTTCTTAAGGACGTCGACGGCAACGACGTGCTCGCCGACGGCGAAGCCGCCAACACCGACGACAACCTCTCGTTCTAACCATCCCGACCAAATATAATTACCTTGGTCTGTGAGAAAGGAACCAACCATGTGCGATTGCATCTTCTGCAAAATTGCCAACCACGAGATCCCCTCGACCGTTGTCTATGAGGACGACCAGGTCATCGCATTCGACGACCTCAACCCCCAGGCGCCGGTCCATACCCTCGTGATCCCCAAGAAGCACTACAGCGACATCGCCGACAACGTGCCTGCCGAGACCATGGGCGCCATGGCTCACGCCATCCAGGAGGTCGCCAAGGTCAAGGGCTTGGAGGACGGTTTCCGCGTCATCTCCAACAAGGGCGTCAACGCCGGCCAGACCGTCATGCACTTCCACATGCACGTCCTTGGCGGCAAGAACTTGGGCGAGAACCTCATCTGAGGGCGCTTTTTCCTTACAATGAAACGGAAGCTCAAACACCGATAACTTATATATCAACGCAATAAACCCGAGCGCGAGGGCGTTTGGGTTTATTATTGAAGCGTATGTAACCTGGCGGCGCCACACCGCCTGTTAGTAGGGAGACACATGAACGTTCTGGTCGTCAACGCAGGATCTTCGACGCTTAAGTATCAGGTCATCGATACCAAGTCCCACAAGGTGTCCGCAAAGGGCTCCTGCGAGCGCGTCTGCTTTACCGGCGGTACCTTCACTCACGCTGCCAACGGTTCCAAGAAGGTGACCGAGAACATCGAGTTCCCTGACCACAAGGTCGCCATCGAGGTCGTTCTGAAGGACCTCGAGGCCAACGGCGTCAAGATCGAGGGCATTGGCCACCGCATCGTTCAGGGCGGTTGGTACTTTGGCGACTCCTCCCTCGTCGACGAGGACGTCCTCGCCAAGATCCGCGAGGTCGCTCCGCTCGCCCCGCTGCACAACAACCCCGAGGCCAACGTTATCGAGTACTGCCTCGAGCAGTATCCCGACCTGCCCAACGTTACGGTCTACGACACTGCTTTCCACTTCAATATGCCCGAGGTCGCCAAGACCTACGCCCTGCCCAAGGACGTCTGCGACAAGCTGCACATCCGCAAGTACGGCGCCCACGGCACCAGCTACCGCTACATCTCCAAGAAGGTTGCCGAGATGACCAACGGCGAGGCTCGCAAGGTCGTCGTGTGCCACATCGGTTCCGGCGCTTCCCTGTGCGCCATCGAGGACGGCAAGTGCATGGACACCACCATGGGCTTGACGCCGCTCGACGGTGTCATGATGGGCACCCGCTGCGGCTCCATCGACCCGGCTACCGTGTGCTACCTGCAGCGCGAGGGCGGCTACACCTTCGACGAGGTCGACGAGATGATGAACAAGAAGTCCGGCCTTTTGGCTGTGACCGGCGGCAAGACCAACGACTGCCGCAACGTTGAGGAGCTCGCCGCCGCTGGTGACCCCGATGCTCAGCTCGCCTTCGACATGTTTGTCTACAAGATTGCCGCCAAGGCTGCCGAGATGGCTACTTCCATGTGCGGCATGGACACGCTGGTCTTCACCGCTGGCATCGGTGAGCACGCTCCGGCCGTTCGTGCCGGCGTCGCCGACCGTCTGGCCTTTATGGGCGTCAAGATGGATCATGCCCGCAACGCCCTGCGTGGTGACGGCGCTTGGTGCCTGTCTGCCAAGGATTCCAAGGTCAAGATTTTCGTCATCCCCACGGACGAGGAGTTCATGATCGCTTCCGACGTCGAGCGCATCGTCAACGGCAAGTAATTGCAAGAGGGGAGGGGCTGGACGACCGAGCGCCGTTCGGCCCCTCTTTTGCGCTCGTTGGGCGATATGACTGATAGCTATTTATCAAGTTGTGATAACTTCTTATTAACATGCGGCCGCCTTAAGGGGTCTGCGTCGACCGTATTGCACTGCAAAGGAGTCTCATGAACGTACTTGTTGTCAACGCTGGTAGCTCAAGCCTTAAATATCAGCTTTTGGATACCGATACCCGTGAGGTTTTCGCCAAGGGCAACTGCGAACGTATCGGTTCGGACATGGGCATCTTTGGCCACTCCGAGAACGGTGGCGCCAAGCAGACCGAGGAGGTCCCTTTCCCCGATCATCGCTCTGCTATCGCTCGCGTGCTCGAGGAGCTCGAGAAGACCGACTTTACGATTGATGGCATTGGCCATCGTATCGTTCAGGGCGGCTGGCACTTCGATGATTCCGCAGTTGTCGACGACGAGGTCATGGCTAAGATTCTCGAGGTGGCCCCGCTCGCCCCGCTGCACAATTACGGCGAGGCCGCAGCAATCGAGTATTGCCGCGAGAAGTATCCGGAGCTGCCCAACGTCGCCGTCTTCGATACTTCGTTCCACATGACCATGCCCGAGGTCGCCTACACCTACGCGCTGCCCAAGGACGTGTGCGATAAGTACCACGTGCGCAAGTACGGTGCCCACGGCACGAGCCACCGCTATGAGTGGATGATGGCCAAGGAGATCCTGGGCTCGCGCTGCCACCGTCTGCTTTCGTGCCATCTGGGCAACGGCGCTTCGCTCGCCGCCATCGAGGACGGCGTGTGCCGCGACACCACGATGGGCCTCACACCGCTTGACGGTCTGATGATGGGCACCCGCTGCGGTTCCATTGACCCGGCTACCGTATGCTACCTGCAGCGCGAGGGCGGCTACAGCTACCAGGAAGTCGACGACATGATGAACAAGCAGTCCGGCCTGCTTGCCATTTCGGGTATCTCCAACGACGCCCGCGACATCCGTACACGCGCCTCCGAGGGCGACGAGCGCTGCCTGCTCGCCTTCGATATGTTCGCCTACAAGGCCATGCAGCAGGCCGGCTCTATGATTGCTTCCATGGCGGGCGTGGACACCATCACCTTTACCGCCGGTATCGGCGAGAACGACTGGTCGATCCGCAAGGCCTTCTGCGATTGCTTTGAGTGGCTGGGCGTACGCATCGACAACAACAAGAACCGCGAGGCCGTGGGCAACGGCCCGCAGGTCATCAGTGCCGCCGGTTCCGCCGTCACGGTCATGGTCATCCCCACCGACGAGGAATACATGATCGCCCACGACGTCGAGCGCCTGACCAAGAACAACTAACGCGCGCATTTGCAAGTAAACGAAAGGCCTCCAGAGCAACAGCTCCGGAGGCCTTTTTACTAGCAGGCGGAAATTCCAGTCCCAAAGTGATCATCACCAGCAACGCCTGCGCTCCCAGCAACGGCACCAGACCATTCAGATCATCAGCTCCAGCTCGTAGCCAAGCCGCCGTCCACCCCGGATTCCCTGATTGCTACGTGGCGGCAGGGACCCTACAGGGTAAAGCTCTGAAAATATTCCGCAGGACGCATGAAACCCCCGCCGCACGAAGTGCGCAGCGGGGGTTTCATGCATGTCCGAGGACGTTTTCAGAGCTTTACCCTGTAGGGTCCCGAGGGGATATGTCCGCTACTCAGCCATCTGAGCCTGGACGGCGGTGATGGCTACGACACCCACGATGTCATCGGCGGAGCAGCCGCGCGACAGGTCGTTGACCGGCTTGGCGATGCCCTGCAGGATGGGGCCGTAGGCGTCGGCGCCGGCGAAGCGCTGGACCAGCTTGTAGCCGATGTTGCCGGCCTCGAGGTCGGGGAATACGAGCACGTTGGCCTTGCCGGCGACAGAGGAGCCGGGAGCCTTGAGCTGGGCGACGGTGGGGACGATAGCGGCGTCGAGCTGCAGGTCGCCATCGATGGCGAGTTCGGGAGCCTTCTCCTTGCAGAACTTCACGGCCTCTTGGACCTTCTTGGCGACCTCGCCGCCGGCGGAGCCCATGGTGGAGTAGGAGAGCATGGCCACGTGCGGCTCAACATTGCCCATGAAGGTGGACCAGGAGTGAGCGGAGGCGATGGCGATCTCGGAGAGCTCGTCGGAGGACGGGTTGATGTTGAGGCCGCAGTCGGCGAAGATCAGCGTGCCGTCGGTGCCGAACTGCGGGGTGTCGGTGCACATCACGAAGAAGGCCGAGACCAGCTTGGTGCCCGGGGCGGTCTTGAGGATCTGCAGCGCGGGGCGCAAGGTGTCAGCGGTGGAGTGGCAGGCGCCGGAGACCAGGCCGTCGGCATCGCCCATCTTGACCATCATGGTGCCAAAGTAGGTGGCGTCCATCACTTGGGCGCGAGCCTGCTCGATGGTGACGCCCTTCTTGGCGCGGAGCTCGGCAAACTTCTGCGCGTACTCCTCGTGCTTCTCGGCATTGCGCGGGTCGATGACGGTGGCGCCGGGAACGTTGATCTCGTCGGGGTTGCCCAGGATGACGATCTTTGCCAGGCCCTCCTCGATGATTTTGGTGGCCGCGACGATAGTGCGCGGATCCTCGCCCTCGGGCAGGACGATCGTCTTAAGGTCGGCCTTGGCGGCAGACTTCATACGGTTTAGGAAATCGCTCATGTTACTCCTTACAAGCGTTTCGCTAAGCTCCAGGCGCCCGGCTGTTCACGAATAAACCCGCTGCTAGCGGGTCTACCTTTCAATTATGTTCGCCGCTGTGCTTGAGCTTTCCTTGTGTGGCAAGCTCATTATAGGACGCATTAGCGCTATAATCGCTCTGATAAATATGTCTCGAAGAATGTTCGAGAAAAGCCCAGCTAATGAGCCCGTGGCTTTTGACAAGGAGTATCGATGCAGATTACCTCAGGCCTGCCTGAAGGCTTTAACGCCGGCGCGTACGACATGATTGTCGTCGGTGCTGGATATGCCGGTGCCGTTTGCGCCCGCCGTCTTGCCGAGACCATCGGCTATCGTGTTGCCGTTTTGGAGCGCCGTAGCCACATTGCGGGCAATGCCTATGACTGCACTGACGAGGCCGGAATCCTGATCCACGAGTACGGTCCGCATATCTATCACACCTTTAACGAGCGCGTGCACAATTTCCTGTCGCGCTTTACCAAGTGGACGGATTATCAGCACAAGGTGCTCGCCAACATCAACGGTACCCTTATGCCCGTGCCCTTCAACCATGCGAGTCTCAAGCTCGCCTTTGGTGACGAGCGCGGCGAGGAGCTGTATCAGAAGCTCGTGGAGACCTTTGGCAAGGATGTCAAGGTGCCCATTATGGAGCTTCGTAAGAAGAACGACCCCGACTTGGCCGAGGTCGCCGATTACGTCTACGAGAACGTCTTTTTGCATTACACCATGAAGCAGTGGGGCCAGACGCCCGATCAGATCGACCCCTCGATCACCGGCCGCGTTCCCGTCTTTGTGGGTGATGATGACCGCTACTTCCCGCAAGCTCCCTTCCAGGGCATGCCGCAGGAGGGCTACACGGCGCTCTTTGAGCACATGCTCGACCACGACCTGATCGACGTGTTCTGCGACGTGGACGCCCGCGATCTCTTTGAGATCGACGAGACCACCGTCAAGATCGACGGCAAGGTCTATGGTGGCGAGATCGTCTACACCGGTCCACTCGACGAGCTGTTCAACCTCGACTTGGGTGCGTTGCCGTACCGCACGCTCGATATGAAGTTCGAGACGCTCGATATGGACCAGTTCCAGCCCGTGGGCACCGTCAACTACACCACGAGCGAGGACTACACGCGTATCACCGAGTTCAAGAACATGACCGGTCAGGTTCTGCCCGGCAAGACCACCATCATGAAGGAGTACTCCAAGGCCTATACGCCCGGCTCGGGCGAGACGCCGTACTACGCTATTCTTGAGCCCGAGAACCGTGAGCTCTATGAGCGCTATCTTGAGCGCGTCCAGAACCTGACGAACTTCCACCCGGTGGGTCGTCTGGCCGAGTATCGTTACTATGATATGGACGCCGTGACCAATTCCGCCCTCGATCTTTCGGATGAGATTATCGCCTGCCATGCATAAAGTCATAACATTCGGTATTCCCTCGTATAATGCCGCTAAGGATATGGACCATTGCATCACCTCCATCTTGGAGGGGAGCAATTACGCCACCGATATCGAGATTATCGTGGTGGACGACGGCTCCAAGGACGAGACGGCCGCCAAGGCCGACGAGTGGGAGGCACGTTATCCCGGTATCATTCGCGCGGTACACCAGGAGAACGGTGGCCACGGTATTGCCGTCCTTTCGGGTCTGCGCGAGGCACAGGGCACCTACTACAAGGTTGTCGACTCGGATGACTGGCTCGACGCTGCGGCTCTTTCGACTATGCTGTCGATTCTGCGTGGCTTTGAAGAGCGTGACCAGCGCGTTGACCTGTTTATCTCGAACTACGTGTACGAGAAGGTTTACGAGGGCACGCATACCGCTATTGGCTACAAATTTGCCCTGCCGCGCAAGAAGATCTTTTCCTGGGATCAGATCGGTCATTTCCGCCTGGACCAGAACCTACTCATGCACAGCCTGTGCTATCGCACGGATGTGTTGCGCGAGTCCAACCTTCCCATGCCGCCGCACACGTTCTATGTGGACAACATCTACGCCTACGTGCCGCTGCCGCGTTGCAAGACCATGTACTATGCCGACATCGACCTCTATCGCTACTTTATCGGTCGCGAGGGCCAGAGCGTCAACGAGGCAACGATGGTCAAGCGTCTGGACCAGCAGTTCCGTGTTACGCGTATCATGATGGAGTCGTACCACCTGTACAGCGATGTTGAGTCGTCTCGTCTGCGCTCGTACATGATGGGCTACTTCACCATGATGATGGCGATCTGCTCAGTGCTCACTAAGCTTTCCGAGGAAGATTGCGCCGACGAGCGCCTAAAGACGCTGTGGAATGATTTGAAGGCCTACGACGAGCGCATGTATCGTCGTGCCCGCTACGGCGTGGTCGGGTTCTTCACCAATCTGCGCGGACGGGCCGGAGACAAAACCACACTCGGCCTATACCGTCTTGCCTCTAAGATCTTCAAATTCAACTAACTGTTGAGTAATCGCTGCTGATAGGTTGACTGGGCCCCTTGGCCTTTAGTTTGCTACCGCGAACAGTCCTGCTCGCACGGAAAGCACATTAAGTGCTTTCCGGCTCGTGCGGAACTTGTATCAAACTAAAGGCCAAGGGGCCTCTGCTATAAGAATCGATTGTCAGGCTGCCTGAATTTGAAGATCTTCGACGCGCGGTACACAGGGGCCTGGGCTGAAAAAATATTAGTTGGTAGTCGGTCGGAGACGGGCGGGCATTACGTTTGTCGCGAGTTCCGCATGCAAAGAAGGCCACTTAATGTGGCCTTCGTCTTGCATAGGACTGTAGAGCAGCAAACGTAATGCCCGCCCGCCTCCGACCGACGGTCGAGTGGGGTTACTTCGCGGCGCCGGGGATGCCGTGGGAGGTTTTGGCGGTTTTGGCTCCGTTTACGATGGCGGTCTGTAGGGCCCTTACGGCGAGCATGCCCAGTAGGTCTAGGGGAACGGCGGCGCTTGTCTGAGCGTCTAGTTTGCCGCTGGCGAGGGTGTAGATGGTGTCGCCATCGTTGGTGGTGTGCGTGGGACGGATGGCGTGTGCGTAGGCGTCTGCGGCCATCTGGGAGACCTTGGTGGCTTGTGCCTTAGTGAGTTCCACGTTGGTGACGATGCAGCTGATGGTGGTGTTGGTGCGGTCGAGCGGCATCTGCATGGATCCGGCGGCGGCAAAGGCTGCGAGTTCCATGTCGACGATTTGGTCGCTATCGGCTGCGGCGCGCATGCCGGCGACCCACTCGCCGGTGAAGGGGTCGACAACGTTGCCGCAGGCGTTGACCGAGACCACGGCGCCCACCTTAACAGGGCCGAGCGCCACGGCGGCAGCGCCAAGGCCGGCCTTCATGCAGGTGGCAGGCCCCATGAGCTTGCCTACAGTGGCGCCGGTGCCGGCGCCCACATTGCCCTGCTCGAGCGTGGCGGGGGTGTGGTCGAGCGCTTCGCGCACGGCGGCGATGCCGGCCTCAATGTCGGGGCGAACGGTGGGGTCGCCAAAGGCAAGGTCGAAGATACAGCTAGAGCACACGATAGGCACCTGGGTGGGGCCGACGGGAAGGCCGATGCCGCGGCTCTCAAGCTCGCGAGCGACGCCGCTTGCAGCCTCGAGGCCAAAGGCCGATCCACCCGAAAGGCAGACGGCGTGTACCTTGTCGACGGTGTTCTCGGGTCGCAGCAGGTCGGTTTCGCGCGAAGCGGGAGCGCCACCGCGTACGTCAACACCGCCGGTGGCGCCCTCGGGTGCCACGATTACGGTGCAACCGGTGTCGGCCTCCTCGTCCGTATAGTTGCCAAAGCAAAAGCCATCGACATCGCAGACGTCAATGGTCTCGAGCAGTGTATCCATGTTTAACTCCTATCGGTTTTCCGCCGCGCCTTGTGCCCGGTCGGGATCCGTACGGTACGCCAAAATTGTAGGCGCTGGGGAATACCCAGCGCCAGATGCAATTACGAGAGTTTTTGAATCGCGCGCGCGACGCGGGCGATGGGTAGGCCCACCACGTTATAGAAGTCGCCCGAAATATCGTGCACGAGCATGCGTCCGCCTGTGCCCTGAATGCCGTAGGCGCCGGCCTTGTCCATGGGCTCACCCGAGGCGACGTAGCGCTCGATCTGCTCGTCGGTGAGCTCGTAGAACATCACGTCGGTCACATCGACAAAGGACAGGCTCTCGGCGGCATGCGGGGCTGTAGCGTCGCCGGCTTTAACGATGCAGACGCCGGTTGCGACCTGGTGCGTGCGGCCCGAAAGCTCACGGAGCATGGTGTGCGCCTCGTCCTCGGTTGCCGGCTTGCCCAGAATCTTGCCGTCAAAGGTGACGATGGTGTCGGCCGCGACCGTCAGCTCATTGGACTCGGCATACTCGGCAGCAACGGCGGCGGCTTTTGCGCGTGCTAAACGTTCAACGAGCGTAAGCGGGGCCTCGCCATCAAACGGCGTTTCGTCGATATCGGCAGGAATCACGCGAATGTCATACCCTGCCTCGCGCATCAACTCGATGCGGCGCGGTGATTGCGAAGCCAAAATCATAGTTGGATGCCCTCGGCGACCTTCTCGACAGCCTTGTCGCCGGCGATCGTGCGCAGCAGCTCAAGCGCAAAGGGGAGCGACTGGGCCATGCCGCTGGCGGTGATGATGTTGCCGTCTTGCGTAACCTTCTCGCCGGTATAGGCGCCCTCGGGGAAGCTTTTCTCAAAGCCAGGGAAGCACGTGGCATGGCGCCCCTCGAGCAGGTCGAGCTCGCCCAGGATAAACGGGGCGGCGCAGATGGCGGCGACGTGCTTGGTCGCGGCGAACTCGCAGACCACGTCGCAGACGCGCTGATCTGCGCGCAGGTTGGTGGCACCGGGCAGGCCGCCGGGCAGCACGACGCAGTCGTACTCGTCAAAGTTGATCTCATCAAAGAGTGCATCGCAGGTCACGGGGATCTGCAGCGAGCTTACGACCTCACGCGTGGGCATGATCGAGACGAGTGTGGCGCGCACGCCGCCGCGACGCATGACATCGACCATGGTCAAGCATTCAATAGTTTCAAAGCCATCGGCGGCGAGAACGGCAACGCTGGGCATGAGGGTTCCTTTCATAGGCGGCATACAATTAGCCGTCTTATACCCCGAAGACCTCCGCTTGCCACGCTCGATTTCCCAATGATTTTTCTGAGCAATGATTAAGTGGCTAGTTGCGCCTAAGGTGGACGACGGTCTCGCAGTGGAAGGTTTGCGGGAATAGGTCGACCGGTGTGATCTTGATGGGAGAGAAAGTGCCTTCCTCGACAAAGCGTTTAAGATCGCGCGCCAGGGTGGCCGGGTCGCAGCTCACATAGGCGACATCGCGAGCGCTTGTGCTGGCGATGAGGTCGATGGCCTCAGGCGCTAGGCCTGCACGCGGCGGGTCGACTACTAGGACATCGGCGTCCTGGTCGGGGAACTCGCGCACCGCGTCTCCGCCAATGACGTCGACGTTATCAAGCTTGTTGATTTCCAGGTTACGGCGTAGATCGCGCACGGCGGGGCCGTAGGCCTCGACGGCAGCGACAAAGTCGCAGCGGCGGGCGAGCGGCAGGGTAAAGGTGCCGGCACCGCAGTACAGGTCCACGGCAAGCTCGTCTTCCTGCGGATCGAGCGCCTCCATGACAAGCTCGATCAAAATCTCGGCACCCTTGGTGTTGACCTGGAAAAAAGACGGGGCAGACAAGCGCATCTGACCCTCGGCGATATTCTCGGTCCATGAGCCCTCTCCGGCGAGCATTTCGACCTTGGAGACACGGCGGGCCTTCTTTTCGCCCTTGCTCATCACGCGCACGATGCTCGTGGGGTGTGCGGCGTCTGCCAGCACGCGGGAGACCTGCGAGCGCGGGAAGGAGCCCGTAGGCGTCCAGAGAGCGACCTCGAGCGCCTTGGTGCGGCGCGAGGCGCGAATGCCCACGCGCTCGAGGCCCAGGTCGTGGCTGCCGCTCAGATAGTTGAGCGCGCCGACGACCGATTTGAGCGCCTTCGGGAAGCGCTTATCGAACAGCGGGCACGTATCGACGGTCACGATTTTGCTGGGGTCGACACCGTGCATGCCAAGGCGCACGCGACCGTTGACGACGGTCGGTTCGAGCTCGATTTTATTGCGGTAGCCCCAGTCGTCCTTGGTGTGGCAGATGGGCTGTACCAACTCATCGACCTGCTCAGGAGCGAACTTGCCGATGCGCTCGAGCGTGGAGCGCAGGTTTTGCTCCTTGGCGGCGAGCTGTGCCGTGCGTGAGAGATTGCCCCACGAGCAGCCGCCGCAGATGCCCACGAAGGGGCAGGGAGGCTGAATGCGATCGGGGCTTGGCTCCAGAATCTCGGTGGTGCGGGCGCGCATGAACGACTTGCCGTCCTGTACGACCTCGGCCTCGACGATGTCGCCTGCCACGGCACCCTGCACAAAGACGGCCTTGCCGTTGTCGGCGTGCGCCAGCCCGTCGGCGCCGTAGGTCATCGATTCTATAGTGAGCTTCATATTCCTGCCTGTCATTCGCGTTGTTGTTCGCACCATGGTAGCAGGGAAAAGCGCCCCGCATCCGAGGCTTTCCTCAAATGCGGGGCGCTTCTACAAACTGCTTCTACAAACGACTATTTCGTCTTGCCGGTAATGAGCGTCTTAAGACCCAGGCCGATCAGGCCCAGACCCATGCGCACGCGGCCGGGGCGATGGCGCTCGATGGCCTTGGTCTTGCCAGCGGGCTTATCGCGACGGGCACTCGTCTCGGGTGCGGGCTTGGTGACCTGAGGCTCGGGCCGAGGTACAGGTGCAGGCTCGGGCTCAATGACGGTCGCCTGGACCTCTTGGACCTTGGGTGCTACTGGCTGCGGCTCGGCCTCGGGGGCAGGTTCCGCCTCAATGACGGGCTCGGGCGCGGCCTCGGCGTTGCGATAGGCGCGCTCCAGCAGAGCCTCCTGCGAGTTGAAGGGTTTCTCACTCTCTGCACGCTCCACGGGGACCCAGGTGCCGTCGCTCGTGAGGCTGCGGGCCTTCACGTTGTCCCGCAGCTGCATGCCCATGTACTCGTGTACCAGGGCGCGGCAGGTGGGGTCGAGCACAGGGAAGGCGATTTCCACGCGGTGCTCGGTGTTGCGTGTCATCATGTCTGCCGAGCTCAGGTAAATCATGTCCGAGTCCACGCCAAAGGCATAGACGCGCGCGTGCTCCAAAAAGCGTCCGACGATGGAGCGGACATGCACGTTCTCAGTCTTGCCCGGAACGCCCGGCTTGAGGCACGAGATGCCGCGGATGATCATGTCTACGCGCACGCCGGCACACGATGCCTCGGCGATCTTGTCGATAACCTCGCGGTCGGTCAGCGAGTTGAGCTTAAAGAATACGCGAGCGGGCTCGCCGGCAAGGGCGCGCTGGATCTCGCGGTCAAGCCCGCGCATGATGAGCGGTTTCAGTCCGACGGGCGCCACACCCAGGAAGCGGTAGTCGCCGCGCAGGTTGCCCAGCGACAGATTGCGGAAGAACAGGTTGGCGTCTTCACCGATGCCGGGATGGGCGGTCATGAGCATAAAGTCGCTGTAGAGTTTGGCCGTCTTCTCGTTAAAGTTGCCGGTGCCCAAAAGCGTTAGGCGGGTGAGCGCCATGCCCTCGCGATAGGTGAGCTGGCAGATCTTGGAGTGGCACTTAAAGCCCTCGGAACCATAGATGACGGTGCAGCCTGCCTCTTCCAGACGCTCGGCCCATTCGATGTTGTTCTGCTCGTCAAAGCGCGCGCGGAGCTCCATGAGCACCGTGACCTCTTTGCCGTTCTCGGCAGCATCGATCAGCGACTCGCACAGGCGGCTCTGCTTGGCCACGCGGTAGAGCGTGATGCGCAGCGAGATGCACTCGGGGTCGTAGGCGGCCTCGTGCACCAGATCCAGGAAGGGGTTCATGGCCTCGTAAGGGTAGAAGAGCAGCTTGTCGTGCTGCAGCACCTGCTCGCGGATGGAGCGGGTCATGTCGATGGTGGGATTGGGCTGCGGCTTAAACGGCGTAAAGAGCAGCTCGTTGCGCAGGTGCTCGGGAATCTTGCCCTCAATGCCAAAGACGTAGCCCAGGTTGAGCGGGATATCGCAGGTAAAGACCGAGCGACGCGAAAGCTCGAGCGCCTTGCGGATAGTCTTGAGCGTCGCCTTCTCGAGCGATCCCGAGACCGCGAGCACTACCGGCTGCAGGCGCAGGCGCTTCTTGAGAATGCGCTTCATGTGCTGGCGGTAGTCCTCTTCCTCCTCGACGCCCTCGCCGTCCGGATCGATGTCAGCGTTGCGGGTGACGCGGATCAGCGCACGATCCAGCGGCTTATAGGAGCCAAAGCAGCTGTCCAGGCAGGCGAGGATGACGTCCTCGAGCAAGATGTAGGAGTAGGTGCCGGTGGGCGAGGGGATCTCGACCACGCGGTTCATCGAGGCGGGAATCTCGATAAGGCCCAGCAGACTCTCCTCGTCGGTGGCACCGTCCAGACCACAGGCCAGATAGAGCGCGCCATTGCGCAGGTTGGGGAAGGGGTGGCGAGGATCGATGACCAGCGGCGAGATGACCGGTGACACGTAGGCCTGGAAGTAGCGGGTTACAAAGGTGCGCTCCTCGGGCGTAAGCGAATCGATGCGGGCGCGGTGAACGCCCAAGGTGTCGAGCTTGCCCTCGATGCTCTTAAAGATGGACTCCCAACGGGTAAGGAGCCCGGGCATTTCGGCCATGACAGCATCGACCTGTTCGGAGGCGGTCATATTGCTCTTGTTGTCGACAGGTTGCTTTTTGAGCTCTGCCAGATCGGACAGGCCGCCCACGCGCACCATGAGAAACTCGTCGAGGTTAGACTCGAAAATCGACACGAACTTTAGACGCTCGAACAGCGGAACGGTCTCATCGAAGGCTTCGTCAAGCACACGGTTGTCAAAGCGTAGCCAGCTGAGCTCTCGGTTCTGCGTGTACGAGAAGTCGCGCGGCGGTTTGCGCAGCTTTGCGGCGGCTTGCTTTTTTTCGATTTTGCTCGGCATATGCATCTGTCCGTTCAGTCCCCGCAGGGGACGGTAGCCTAACCCTATTCACTATTGTCTCAATTTAGTCGACTTGTGGCACGGACGTATTATGCGAACGGTATCTTTACCTACTTCTTACGCTGACAAGTCATAGGACTGACGCCCTGCTCGTCTGCAAGCGGTCTATATCCTCACTCAACTGGTACGTAAGTGTGAATAAGAATGATGGATAGCTGAATATCATTGAATGCAGGCGGAAACGTAAACAAACATCATTTATATACATAAAACCGATTTAGCTATGCAATTCTGAATCAAAAGTTTAGAAATGCAATTGCAAATAGTTTTTAGGAAAAAAGAGCGTTTACCTTAGAAAAGTTACTTTAGAACGCCGAAGTACATTATGGGGGAATCTCATGCGATATACCGTTCATCGCACTTTGTTGACCGTTCGGGGGCGAGGTGGAATTGCGGGTGGAATTTGGATATAACTAGAGCTGTCAGCAAGCAGCGTCCGCTATGGAAGGGCGCTGAGAGATTCGGCCGAAAGGCCCGAAAGAAAGGTAGGAGGCCATGACGAAAGGTCTGCACGTGCCTTCCGAGATCGGCAAGCTCAGGAAGGTCTGCCTGCACCGTCCCGGCGACGAGCTCCTCAACCTGCCGCCCGACGAGCTCGAGCGACTCCTGTTCGACGACGTCCCGTTCCTGGAGGTCGCGCAGCAGGAGCACGACACCTTCGCCCAGATCCTGAGGGACCAGGGCGTGGAGGTCCTCTATCTCGAGAACCTCGTCGCCGAGGTGTTCGACCAGGTCCCCGGCGCCCGCGCCGAGTTCACCGACCAGTACATCGCCGAGGCCGGCATCCGCGGCCAGCACATGCCGCAGATCGTCCGCGAGAAGCTGGACTCCATCGAGGACAACCTCGAGTTCGTCAAGAAGACCATGGCCGGCATGACCAAGTCCGAGATCGACATGCCCCTCACGGCGTCCACGACCCTCGACTCCCTGGTCAACTCCGAGTCCGAGTCCGACCTGATCATCGACCCGATGCCCAACCTCTACTTCACCCGCGACCCGTTCGCGGTCGTCGGCGAGGGCGTCAACCTCAACCGCATGTACTCGGTCACCCGCAACCGCGAGACCCTGTACGGCAAGTACGTCTTCAAGTACCACCCCGACTACAAGGACGTCTCGCTGTACTTCCGCCGCGACTGCCAGTTCCACACCGAGGGCGGCGACGTGCTGAACATCAACGAGAAGACCCTCGCCGTCGGCATCTCCCAGCGCACCCAGGCCGCCGCGATCGACGTCATGGCCCAGAACATCTTCTGGAACTCCGACTCCAAGGTCGAGCGCATCCTGGCCTTCGACATCCCGGTCTCGCGCGCCTTCATGCACCTCGACACGGTCTTCACCCAGATCGACGTCGATAAGTTCACGATCCATCCCGCCATCATGGGCACCCTGCGCGTCTACGAGCTGACCGCCGGCAAGAACCCGGGCGACGTGAACATCCGCCTGATCGAGGACACCCTCGAGCACGTCCTGGAGGACGCCACCGGCGTCGACCAGGTCAAGCTGATCCCCTGCGGCGGCGGCGACCCGATCGCGGCCTCCCGCGAGCAGTGGAACGACGGCTCCAACACCCTGTGCGTCGAGCCCGGCAAGATCTGCGTCTACGCCCGCAACACCGTCACCAACGACGTGCTGTACAAGGAGGGCCTGGACCTTCTCGTCGTGCCCTCCGCCGAGCTCTCCCGCGGCCGCGGCGGCCCGCGCTGCATGAGCATGCCCTTCTGGCGCGAGGACCTCTAAGGTCTTCAAGGACCCGTACAGGTCATAATACATACATCTAGCTGCCATTAGATGTCTCCCATTGGGGCGGTGCGGGTTTTCGCACCGCCCCAATCTTGTATGAGGAACGTCAACACGATTGGATGACTGCTTTTGTAAGGAGCTTGGCCATGGACATCAAGACGATTGGCGTTGAGGAATGGCTCAACGTTTGGGAGAAGAGCGCCACGTGGGACATCGCCCAGTCGACGATCTCGTCGCTCACCATGGGCGAGCTGCGCGCGCTCGATGAACAGGACGGCGCCACGTTCTACGAGCGCCTGGACCGCGAGAAGATGAACTACGGCTGGATCGAGGGCTCGCCGGAGTTTAAGGCCGAGGTTGCCAAGCTGTATCGTCGGGAGGTCAATCCCGATCACATTCTGCAGACCAATGGCTGCACGGGCGCTAACCTCAACGCCATCATGGCTGTGGTCGAGCCCGGCGACCATGTTATCGCCGAGTGGCCCACCTACGCGCCGCTCTACGAGATTCCGCGCACGCTGGGCGCCGAGGTCGAGTATTGGGAGCTTCGCGAGGAACTCGGCTGGAAGCCCGATATCGAGGAACTCAAGCGCTTGGTGCGTCCCAACACCAAGCTTATCTGCATAAACAACGAATCTAACCCCATCGGTACGGTGCTCGATGCCGATATGCTCGGCCAGATTGCCGAGATCGCCCGCTCGGTGGGCGCCTACGTGCTGTGCGACGAGGTATATCTGCCGCTCGAAAACACTGAGTCCTTTATGTCGATGGTCGACGTGTACGAGAGGGCCATTGTCACCAACTCGTTGTCGAAGACCTATTCGACACCTGCGGCCCGCGTGGGCTGGGTCCTGGCCGACAAAGAGGTGTCCAACCGCATCCGTACCTATCGCGATTACACCATGATCTGCGGCGGCGTGTTCAACGATGCTCTGGCGACCTATGTGCTTGAGCACAAGGATAAGATTCTCGAGCGCAATCGCAAGATCGTGTTTGGCAACCGCGATATCGCGCAGGCTTGGATCGATACGCAGCATCACGTTTCCTGGACGGCCCCGCAGGGCGTGTCCACCTCGTTTATCCAGCTGGATATTCCCGAGGATGACGAGGAGTTCTGCAGGCGCCTGCTGTCCGAGAGGGGAGTGCTGCTGGTCCCCGGTAGCCGTTTTGAGCTTCCCTGCGGCGCACGCCTGGGCTACTGCGCGAGCGAGGACGTTCTGCGCGAGGGCCTGAGGCTTTTGGGCGAGGCACTGGCGGAGTTCGATCGCTAGGATTCCGATGGTCTTCGGGGGCCTTATCCAAATTAGCCGAAGATAATCGAAAACGGACCCGTTTCCCTAGGGGAAGCGGGTCCGTTTTTCTATACCGAGAAGTCAAGTTGTTACAAATGGGGCCGTAAAGCGAGGCGGTATCCGCTGGGCCTTATACTGAGTTTCCGGTGAACGGTATCAAGCGTCTGGTAAACGGTAATTTATTTATCAGAAATGAATAGGACAAACTTTTTTCTGAATAAAAATGAAAATGGTTGAGACGCGGTGTGAACCGCTAATTCTATTCATAGCTTTATTGGAAATATGCAATTTGAGGATGGTTTAACAAAGTTTAGTTCCATTTGATTTTAGGATTAAAACGCGTTTAAGCACGTAAATACGCTTTATTAAGATGAAGTGTGCCATGCGTGAAGTATATGTGTATGCCGTTCACCCCCTATAAAAAACCGTTCGGGGGCAAGGTGGAAGTATGAGCTGATTTTGGATATAAATATGTCGTCAGCAATAACGCCTCACACGGAGAGGCGCTAACGAATCGGCCCTGACAAGGGCCCGAAAGAAAGGTAGGAGGCCATGACGAAAGGTCTGCACGTGCCTTCCGAGATCGGCAAGCTCAGGAAGGTCTGCCTGCACCGTCCCGGCGACGAGCTCCTCAACCTGCCGCCCGACGAGCTCGAGCGACTCCTGTTCGACGACGTCCCGTTCCTGGAGGTCGCGCAGCAGGAGCACGACACCTTCGCCCAGATCCTGAGGGACCAGGGCGTGGAGGTCCTCTATCTCGAGAACCTCGTCGCCGAGGTGTTCGACCAGGTCCCCGGCGCCCGCGCCGAGTTCACCGACCAGTACATCGCCGAGGCCGGCATCCGCGGCCAGCACATGCCGCAGATCGTCCGCGAGAAGCTGGACTCCATCGAGGACAACCTCGAGTTCGTCAAGAAGACCATGGCCGGCATGACCAAGTCCGAGATCGACATGCCCCTCACGGCGTCCACGACCCTCGACTCCCTGGTCAACTCCGAGTCCGAGTCCGACCTGATCATCGACCCGATGCCCAACCTCTACTTCACCCGCGACCCGTTCGCGGTCGTCGGCGAGGGCGTCAACCTCAACCGCATGTACTCGGTCACCCGCAACCGCGAGACCCTGTACGGCAAGTACGTCTTCAAGTACCACCCCGACTACAAGGACGTCTCGCTGTACTTCCGCCGCGACTGCCAGTTCCACACCGAGGGCGGCGACGTGCTGAACATCAACGAGAAGACCCTCGCCGTCGGCATCTCCCAGCGCACCCAGGCCGCCGCGATCGACGTCATGGCCCAGAACATCTTCTGGAACTCCGACTCCAAGGTCGAGCGCATCCTGGCCTTCGACATCCCGGTCTCGCGCGCCTTCATGCACCTCGACACGGTCTTCACCCAGATCGACGTCGATAAGTTCACGATCCATCCCGCCATCATGGGCACCCTGCGCGTCTACGAGCTGACCGCCGGCAAGAACCCGGGCGACGTGAACATCCGCCTGATCGAGGACACCCTCGAGCACGTCCTGGAGGACGCCACCGGCGTCGACCAGGTCAAGCTGATCCCCTGCGGCGGCGGCGACCCGATCGCGGCCTCCCGCGAGCAGTGGAACGACGGCTCCAACACCCTGTGCGTCGAGCCCGGCAAGATCTGCGTCTACGCCCGCAACACCGTCACCAACGACGTGCTGTACAAGGAGGGCCTGGACCTTCTCGTCGTGCCCTCCGCCGAGCTCTCCCGCGGCCGCGGCGGCCCGCGCTGCATGAGCATGCCCTTCTGGCGCGAGGACCTCTAAGTCTTTCCGTTTCCGGTGCGGTCCCCCTACAACCGCACCGGCTTCGCCCGTTAAACGGGCACCACTAATACTTACGTAATTCATTTCTTCGAAAGGAATCAAACCATGGGTGTTAACCTTTCCGGCCGTAGCTTCCTCAAGCTTCTCGACCTCACCACCGAGGAGATCGAGTACCTGCTCAAGCTCTCCAAGAACTTCAAGGATATGAAGCGCGCTGGCGTTCCGCACCGCTATCTCGAGGGCAAGAACATCGTTCTGCTCTTCCAGAAGACCTCTACTCGTACCCGCTGCGCCTTCGAGGTCGGCGGCATGGATCTGGGCATGGGCGTCACCTACCTCGATCCGGGTTCGTCGCAGATGGGCAAGAAGGAGTCCATCGAGGACACTGCCCGCGTTCTCGGCCGCATGTATGACGGCATCGAGTTCCGTGGCTTTGCCCAGGACGACGTCGAGGAGCTCGCTGCTAAGTCCGGCGTGCCCGTGTGGAACGGCCTGACCACCGAGTGGCACCCCACCCAGATGCTCGCCGACATCCTGACCGTCCAGGAGAACTTCAACTACGACATCAAGGGCAAGACCCTCGTCTTCATGGGCGACTGCAAGAACAATGTCGCTCGCTCCCTCATGGTCGTCTGCTCCAAGCTCGGCATGAACTTCGTGGCCTGCGGCCCCGAGGAGTGCATGCCCGCTGACGACGT
The DNA here is from genome assembly GCF_040926265.1 of Collinsella aerofaciens. Taxonomy (GTDB): domain Bacteria; phylum Actinomycetota; class Coriobacteriia; order Coriobacteriales; family Coriobacteriaceae; genus Collinsella; species Collinsella aerofaciens_BB. Next base: position 43,289 of record NZ_JBCOIL010000005.1, read on the forward strand.
CATCGAGGCCTGCAAGCCCATCGCCGAGGCTAACGGCTGCACCATCAAGCTGACCACCGACGTCAAGGACGGCGTCACCGGTGCCGACGTTATCTACACCGACGTGTGGGTCTCCATGGGCGAGCCCGACGAGGTCTGGGCCGAGCGCATCGCTCAGCTCACCCCGTATCGTGTCACCTCCGAGGTCATGGCTATGGCCAACCCGGGTGCCATCTTCCTGCACTGCCTGCCCAGCTTCCACGACACCAACACCACCATTGGCGCCGAGAAGTGCGAGCAGTTCGGCATCACCGAGCAGGAGGTCACCGACGAGGTCTTCGAGAGCCCCGCTTCCAAGGTCTTCGACGAGGCCGAGAACCGCATGCACACCATCAAGGCTGTCATGTACGCCACGCTCAAGTAAGAGCATCTAGCATCTCGCTCGGGGTGTATTGCTGCACACCCCGAGCGGTTTTATCTGGTAATAATCTCGCATCAAGCGGCAGGCACGGCACGGAAGAGCCGCTTCTGGCGAGATCAGTAAATGATTTATGAAGGGGGGATGAGAACTATGACTGAGACCGCTAAGAAAAAGCGCGGTATGCCTTCATCGTTCACCATTCTTCTTGCTCTGCTGGCAATTGTCGCAGTGATTACCGTTATCGTCTCCGGCACGTCCGGCGGCGCGGTTACTGCCGCCCGTCTGAGCGATTTCTGCACCGCCCCGATTAAGGGCTTCGCTGACGCTCTGCCCGTCTGCCTCTTCGTTATGATCCTGGGCGGCTTCCTCGGTATGATGACCGAGACCGGCGCCCTGGACAACGGCATCGCCGTTCTGGTGCAGAAGCTTAAGGGCAACGAGATTATGCTCATTCCCGTGCTGATGCTCATCTTCTCCCTCGGTGGTACCACCTATGGTATGTGCGAGGAGACCGTTCCCTTCTACGCCCTGCTCGCCGCTACCATGATGGCCGCTGGCTTCGACCCCATGGTCGGTGCCGCTACCGTCCTGCTCGGCGCTGGCTGCGGCTGCCTGGGCTCCACGGTTAACCCGTTCGCCGTCGGCGCTGCCGTCGACGCTCTGACCGGCGTTGGCATTGAGGTCAACCAGTCCATCATCATCGGCCTCGGTGCCGTCCTGTGGATTGTCACTACCGCTATGTCCATCTTCTTCGTGATGAGCTACGCCAAGAAGGTCAAGGCTGACAAGGGTTCCACCATCCTGTCGATGCAGGAGCTCAAGGATGCCGAAGAGGCTCACGGCAAGGCTGCTTCCGAGGTCCACAAGGAGGTCAAGCTCACCGGTCGTCAGAAGGGTGTTCTGATTGCCTTCGCCTTCACCTTCGTCGTCATGATCGTCGGCTTCATTCCGCTGGCCGACCTCAACGAGGGCGTCGCTAACTTCTTCGACGCTGGCGCTGTCTACGACGCCGACGGTAACGCCGTCGTCCAGGGCTGGTCTGCCCTGATCACCGGCCTGCCCATTGGCCAGTGGTACTTCGACGAGGCTTCCACCTGGTTCTTCCTTATGGCCGTCCTGATCGGTATCATCGGTGGCCTGTCCGAGAAGCAGATCGTTAACACCTTTATCACCGGCGCTGCCGACATGATGTCCGTTGTTCTCGTCATCGCCCTCGCCCGTGGTATCTCCGTCCTCATGGCTAACACCGGCCTCGACGTCTTCGTCCTCGACGCTGCCGCCAATGCTCTGGCTGGCCTGTCCGGCGTGATCTTCGCTCCCATGAGCTTCCTGGTCTACTTCGGCCTGTCCTTCCTGATCCCCTCGACCTCCGGTATGGCCACCGTCTCCATGCCCATCATGGGACCGTTGGCTGTTAAGCTCGGCTTCTCGCCTGAGGTCATGGTCATGATCTTCTCCGCCGCCATCGGTGTCGTGAACCTGTTCACCCCGACCTCCGGCGCCATCATGGGCGGTCTCGCCCTGGCCAAGATCGAGTGGACGACCTGGCTCAAGTTTGCCCTTAAGCTCATCGTCGCGCTCTCTGTCGTCTGCGCCATCATCCTGACCGTCGCCTGCGTGTTGATCTAAGTACCCAACGGGTACCCCACGGAAACCTTGACGATCCTGTAGAGGATCACCTGGTCATCGTCTGTCCGGTGGGGTAAACCCACCGGTAGACTCCTACCTTTAGCCCCCTTCCGTTCCGTGCGCGGGAGGGGGCGCTCTTGTGTTCCGGCGTTTTACCAAACGCCGGAACCGCTCGACGCTGCAAGCCCGCCAGAGCGGCAATCTGACGTTCAATCGTCGGGCATGGCCAAAAGGCCTATGCCCTCCTCTTTCACGTCACCTTGCTCGCTCTGGCGGGCTTTCGCTGGCTTATGCTCAACCTGCGGCGCTGCCATCGTTGGTGCTGAGCGACTTGTTCCCCGCCTCAAATTAGCCATCCTGGGTCCCCGGTGGTTGCGGTGGGCGTGTTTGGTTGGTGCCTGTTGATGGTCTGGGTATCGGGGAGGGTCTGCTCCGTTATAATCGCCTAGAACAATAAATGGAAACGGGACGGGAGCCATATATGCGCCAGGGTTTCGACAACGCGAAGTATATCGAGCTGCAGGCTGCTCACATTAAGGAGCGCATCTCGCAGTTTGGCGGCAAGCTCTATTTGGAGTTTGGCGGTAAGCTGTTCGATGACTATCATGCGAGCCGCGTGCTGCCGGGTTTTGAACCGGACAGCAAGTTCCGCATGCTCAAGAGCATCGCCGACGATGTCGAGGTTATCATCGCGATCAACGCGAACCACATCGAGAAAAACAAGGCTCGTGGTGACCTCGGCATTACCTATGACGAGGATGTGCTGCGCCTGGTTGACCTGTTCCGCGGCAACGGCTTTGCCGTCGCGGCTGTGGTCATCACCCAGTACGCCGGCCAGCCCGCTGCCGATGTATTCCGCAACCGCCTGAACGCGCTCGGTATCCCCGCCAAGCTGCACTATCCCATCGAGGGGTATCCGCACGACGTCGACCTGATCGTGTCCGACGACGGCTATGGCAAGAATGAGTTTGTCGAGACCACTCGTCCGCTCGTCGTGGTCACCGCTCCCGGCCCCGGCTCAGGCAAGCTCGCCACTTGCCTCTCGCAGCTCTATCACGAGCACAAGCACGGCACCGCCGCCGGCTACGCCAAGTTCGAGACTTTCCCGGTCTGGAATCTGCCCCTCACGCATCCGGTCAACATCGCCTATGAGGCAGCAACGGCCGATCTCGACGATGCCAATATCATCGACTCCTTCCACTTGGAGGCCTACAACAAGACCACGGTCAACTACAACCGCGACGTCGAGGCCTTCCCGGTGGTCCGTGCTCTGATGGAAAAGATCCTGGGCAAGAGCCCCTATCAGAGTCCTACGGACATGGGCGTCAATATGGTCGGCTTTGCCATCACCGATGACGATGCCTGCCGCGACGCTTCCAAGATGGAGATCGTCCGCCGCTACTTTACCGCGGTCGAAAATGTGCGCCGTACCGGCATGGGCGATGAGCAAGTCGACCGTCTCAAGATTATTATGAAGAAAGCCGGCATCGATAAGAACTACTCACCGGCGCGCTCGGCGGCCCTCACCAGGGAGCAGCTGACGGGTGGTCCCGTGGGTGCCATGGTCATGCCCGATGGCTCCGTGGTGACCGGTAAGACCTCCACGCGCCTGGGCGCCGCAAGTTCGCTCATTATGAACGCCCTCAAGCATGTCTCGGGCGTCGACCTTGAGCTCGAGGTCATTAGCGATGAGGCGATCGAGCCCATCAGCAAGCTCAAGACGCATTTCCTGGGCAGCAAAAACCCTCGCCTCCACACCGACGAGACGCTTATGGCGCTGTCGATCACCTCGGCCACGAGTGAGACGGCCGCTCGCGTCCTTTCGGGCCTGGAGCAGCTGCGCGGTTGCGATGCCTTCTTTAGCGTGATTATCTCGCCGACGGACGAGACGGTACTGCGCAAACTGGGTATCAACGTGTGCTGCGAGCCCAAGTTTGAGCGCCGCGGTTTCTTCCACCGCTAAGTTTGAAGCACCGCGGTAATTGCATTGCATTTTGGCCGTATCGGGTTGGCGCCCGGTACGGCTTTTTGATCAATAAAGCGCCTATTTCGGCGAAAAATAGCCGTTTACCTGCCTAGAAACAATTTGAGCGGTATACAATAACCGTAACTGTTTCATCCTTAGCGGGATGCCGCATGATGGATATTACCTGCCATCGTGAGGTGTGTCGGTCGCGCACGGCGCGTTAGATGCTCGTGCTCGGTTTGAGGAGGCTGCTATGGCGGGCAAGGGTCGTGCGAGTGTCAACGATATGAAGCGTGTTGAGGTGCTGGTGTTGATGGAAATCGACCAGCAAACCGAAGACAATGGCGGGCCGTATGGTTTCTCGCGCAAAACGCTTGCCGAGCGCGTGGGGGTTTCGCCGTATCGTGCCCGCGCCGCAATCGATCGCTTGGATTCCGAAGGCATGATTGATGTCGTCTCGCGTTATAGCGACGACGGCGGTCAGCTTGCAAATGGCATTTGCCTCACCGAACGTGGCGAGTGGTATCTTGAGGGCGTCCGTACCGGCATGCTCGTTCAAGAAATGCTTGAGGACGAGGTTGTTGATCGATAGCAGCATGTAACCCTTGCCATAGCGACGCCGCCTGGGAAACCGGGCGGCGTTTTGTTTCAAGATTGAGAAATGCAATCGCACGCGAGAAAAATTGCGAACGGTCCGCGGCGCGAGTATTACAATGAAGACCCGTAAGATGTGGATAAACAACTTCTACGGGAAGCGCAGGTAACTCAATATGACCAAGCATGTGTTCGTAACCGGTGGCGTGGTTTCGTCCCTGGGCAAGGGTATCACCGCGGCCTCGCTGGGCCGTCTGCTCAAGTCGCGTGGCTACAAAGTAACGATGCAGAAGGCCGACCCGTATCTGAACGTCGACCCCGGTACCATGAGCCCGTTCCAGCATGGTGAGGTCTTCGTTACCGAGGATGGTTACGAGTCCGACCTGGACCTGGGTCATTACGAGCGCTTTATTGATGAGAACCTGACCAGCGATTCCAACTTTACGACCGGTGCCATCTACAAAAGCCTAATCGCCCGCGAGCGTCGCGGCGACTTTTTGGGCGGTACCGTGCAGGTGATTCCCCACGTCACCAATGCCATTAAGGACAAGTTCCGCCGCATCGAGGAGCAGACCGGCTCCGATGTAGTCATCACCGAGCTGGGCGGCACGATCGGCGACATCGAGTCCCAGCCGTTTGTCGAGGCCATCCGTCAGTACCGCAAGGAGGCCGGCCCCGAGAACGTCTGCTACATCCACGTGTCGCTCGTTCCCTATATCGCCGCCGCCCACGAGGTCAAGACCAAGCCCACACAGCATTCCGTCAAGGAGCTCCGCAGCTTTGGCATCCAGCCCGATATTATCGTGCTGCGCTCCGACCACCATATCGATGACGCTATCCGCGGAAAGATCGCAAGCTTCTGCGACGTCGACACCGATTGCGTCTTTACCAACGAGGACTGCGCGAGCATTTACGATGTTCCGCAGCTGCTTGCCGAGCAGGACTTTGACCTGCGCATTTGCGAGCGCCTGGGTCTGGACCCGCGTGAGCGCGACATGAGCGAGTGGAACGAGTTCCTGCGCAAACAGAATCACGCCAACCATCACGCCGACAAGGTGAAGATCGCCGTCGTGGGCAAGTACACGCAGCTGCCCGATGCGTACCTGTCGGTTATCGAGGCCCTGCACCATGCGGGCGTCTTCTACGATCGCCATGTGGACGTCCAGCTGGTCGACGGCGAGAGCCTCGACGAGCAGAATGTCTCCGAGGTTCTGGGCGACGCCTCGGGCATCCTGGTCCCCGGCGGCTTTGGCAAGCGCGCCCTGGAGGGCAAGATCCTCGCGGCCGAGTTTGCCCGTGAGCACAAGATTCCGTATCTGGGCATTTGCCTGGGTATGCAGGTGGCCGTGTGCGAATTTGCGCGCAATGTCGTCGGCCTTGCCGGCGCCAGCTCCTCTGAGTTCGATCCGGATGGCCCGTATAGTGTCATCGATCTGATGAGCTCGCAGGAGGACGTGACCGAGAAGGGCGGCACCATGCGCCTGGGCGCCTATCCGTGCAAGCTCGCCGCCGATACCCTTGCTCGCGAGGCATATGGCGAGGAACTCGTCTACGAGCGTCACCGTCACCGCTTTGAGTTCAACAACGCCTTCCGCGACCAGCTCGAGGACGCCGGTTTGGTTATCTCGGGTCTGTCGCCTGACGAGCGCCTGGTCGAGATGGTCGAGCTGCCGCGCGACGTGCATCCGTGGTATGTGGCAACCCAGGCTCATCCCGAGTTCAAGAGCCGCCCGACCAACCCGCAGCCGCTGTTCCGCGAGTTCGTACGCGCTTCGATCGGCCAGCACGAGGGTGTCGACCGTCTGCAGGTGACGCCCATGAACCTCGCTACGGACTAAGGGTGCCGGCGAATAAGGAACATACCGAAGCTACTTCCTCGTCGCTCGCCGTGGCGGCGGGGGAGTATCTCGATTACCTCGCGGTCGAGCGGGGTTTGGCGCGCAACACGATTGCGGCCTATCGTCGTGACCTGACGACGTACTGCGCCTATCTGGAGCGGGCGGGTATTGTGTCTTTTGAAGAGGTGACTCGTCAGGTCGTGGAGGGCTTTGTCGCCGACCGTCGCGATGGGGGCTATTCCGATGCCTCGGTGGAGCGTGCGCTTGCAGCCGTGAAGGGCCTGCATGCCTTTTTGGTGCGCGATGGGGCTGTAGCCCAAAATCCAACGGCGGCGTTGCGCCTGCCTAAAAAGGCTGAGCGTTTGCCGGAGTATCTATCGGTGGAGGATGTCTCGGCTCTGCTCGATCAAGACTTCCCCGAGGGCGAGATGGGCTTGCGCGACCATGCCATCTTGGAAGTGCTCTACGGATGCGGTTTGCGTGTGAGCGAGTTGGTGGGGCTCGATGTGGGCGATATCCATATTGACGATGGCTTTGTACTCGTTCGCGGTAAGGGCTCAAAGGAACGCCTGTCCCCGCTGGTGGGAAGCGCGGCGCGAGCTCTGGCGCTCTATGTAACTGAGGGACGTTCTCGCTTGGCGGCCCATGCCCGCGGAACCGAGACCTCGGCGGTCTTTTTAAATAAGAACGGACGTCGCCTGTCGCGCCAGGCCGTGCATGCGATATGCGAGCGGTATGGGCGTCAGGTGGGGCTGGTGGGGCTCCATCCCCATACCTTGCGCCACTCCTTTGCCACCCATATGCTTGCGGGCGGCGCCGACCTGCGTGTGCTGCAGGAGATTTTGGGCCATGCCGATATATCGACCACGCAGGTCTACACGCATGTCGACCGAACGCAACTGACCGAGGTCTATCTGGCGGCGCATCCGCTAGCACATCGTTAACACATCGCTGGCCTGCATATTTATAGGTACTTGGGGACGGGCCCCAGATTGCCGCGGCGTGCTTTTGCGCGCGCATGGGCAATCTGGGGCCCGTCCCATTTTTCGCCACTTGGCGTCGCGGTAGTGGGCCGCACGTGCCTTGGGTGGGGGAGTTTGGGGGGGCGATGTGAACGGTATATAAAGGGACGCAAAAATCGCCTCAAGGTCAACTTGAAGGTTGAGGTTGAACGGCGGGATGCCACAGGTGGCATCCCGCCGTTGCTGTAAACACAACATATTGTGTTTTCGAACATATGCTTGGGGGTGTTTTGCAATATATGGTGGGTGGAGTAGTGGGGCGGGGTGGGGGAAGGGGTGGGGAAAGTTGTTGAAAAATGGGGCGGTTCCCCATATTATTAATGACGTCGACAGGCGGGGTGGTTCCCCGCGTACGTGCCATCTGAGTAACCGAGGGGAGGGCGCACATGGGAATGACTGGTGCATACGAGCGCAATCTCGATGCAAAAGGTCGTCTATCCCTGCCTGCACCCCTTCGCGAGGAGCTTGGAGAGCACGTTCGCGTGTTTAAAGCCCTGGATGTCGATGCTCTGTACGTGTTCTCTGCCGAGGCCTTCGATAAGTGGGTCGAAGGACTCTTCGCGGGTCGTGAGGGCCACGAGGGTTTTAACCCGCGTGACATTAATGACCAGAAGCTCATGAGGGCGATCAACAAGCGCACCACGTCGATGGACGTGGACAGCGCCGGTCGTATCGGTCTTTCCGAGTCTCTCCGCAAGCAGGCGAACCTCGACCGCGAGGTCACGGTTGTGGGCAACTACGACCACCTTGAGGTTTGGGATCGCGCCGCGGCCGATGAGGACGATGACGATGAGGCCCTGCTGGACCTCTTCTTCTCGTAAGGGCAAGGCACGGGTAACGGATGGAGCGTGGGATCTTGACACAAGAATATCGGCATGAACCTGTCATGCTCGGCGAAGTGCTTGAGTCGCTGCGGCTAAAGAGCGGCTCCGTTGTCTGCGATTGCACCCTTGGCGGTGCCGGCCATTCGGTAAAGATGGCCGCGCAGGTGGGGGAGACGGGCCTTTTGCTCGGCGTCGATCAGGACGACATGGCCCTCGAGGCCGCTGGCGCCCGTCTGGACCGCGAGGTTCCCGGAGTTCCGCACCAGCTGCTGAAGGGCAACTTCGGCGACTTGGACGAGCTGCTTTGCTCGGCCGAGGTGCCCGGGGTCGATGGCTTCCTGTTCGATTTGGGCGTTTCGTCACCGCAACTCGATATCCCTGGCAGGGGCTTTTCGTATAACGAGGACGCCCCATTGGACATGCGGATGGATCCGGGTAATAACACCTTAAACGCAGCTGAGGTCATCAACACCTATAACGAACACGACCTCGCCCGGATTCTACGCGTCTACGGCGAAGAGAAGTTTGCCTCGCAGATCGCGCGCGAGATCGTGCGCCGCCGCGAGCAAGAACCGATCGAAACCACCGGCCAATTTGTCGAGATCATCAAGGCGGGTATCCCGGCTGCCGCTCGTCGGCATGGCGGACACCCGGCCAAGAAAAGTTTCCAGGCCATTCGCATCGAGGTCAATCACGAGCTCGATGTGCTCGAACGAGGGCTTGATGCCGCCACCAGGTGGCTCAACCCGGGCGGACGTATCTGCGTCATCTCGTATCACTCGCTCGAGGACCGTATCGTAAAGAACCACTTTAAGGAGATGAGCCAGGGGTGCACGTGTCCGCCGGAGATTCCGGTGTGCGTGTGCGGCAACGTGCCGATACTCAAGGTCATCACCCGCAAACCCTTGGTTGCCCAGCCTGATGAGGTTGAGCGCAACCCTCGGGCGAGATCAGCCAAAATCCGCGTGGCGCAGCGTCTGTAGGCGCGACCGCGCGATATTGGACCTCCCGCTCGCACCATAAACGAAGTTTAAACACACTACCAACGTACTCGGGATGGGAGGCGGCATATCATGGGCTACAACACTTCAAGCGCAGCACTCGCCTATGATATGAACGCCATGCCCGCCTATCGTGAGACGCCGCAGGTCCCCGTTGCTCCCCGTGAGCAGCGCACGCCGCGCTTTGATGTCTACACGGGCGCGGGCCGTCAGGCAAACCAGGCGGTAAGCCCGGTTTTCATGAGCGTTCTTAAAACGTTTTGCATCATTGCGGCTATCTTCATGACGATCGGCGTCGCCCGCGTGGCACTCGCCGGCGTTACGGCCCAGGTGCTCAACAGCAACGCCGAGCTTACCAACACGCTCGAAAAGGCGACCGATGAGAGCTCCGACCTGGAGGTCATGCATTCGGTCTATGGCGCCGACACGCGCATTCGCGACCTTGCGGGCGCTTATGGCATGGTGGAGCCCAGCGAGAGCGTTACACTTGACTTTTCGCAGGATGCAGCCGCGGGCGCCAACGCGACCGCGACCGCTCAGTAGCAAGACGGTAGCTGAGTATGACAAATGACTATCGCCGCGGTTCCGATGGGGGCCGCGGTTCTGGACGTCCCTCGTCGCGGGGACGTTCTGGTTATCAAGGAACGGGTCGGCAATCTTACAACGCCGGGCGGTCCCGTGGCAACGACCCGGCGTCGCGACTTCGCGGCTCGGGCGGCCCTCAAGTGCATAACACCAGGTCGCGCAAGAGTTCGTCGACCGAATGGCTCACAGGCGCACCTCTGCCTCGCCGCAAAGCCGTCATGGGCTTCATCGGGCTTGGCTTGGGCTTGGGCGTCTTTCGCCTTGCCGACTATCAAATTGTCGAAGCCGATAAACTGCGCGAGCGTGCCGATGCGCGCCGCCTGCTTGCGCAGACCCTCTATGCCAAACGCGGCACCATCTACGACCGCAACGGCAACGTGTTGGCGTCGTCGGTCGAATGTCGCAACATCGCCGTGAACCCGCAGCTTGTCGAGGATGTTGACAAGACGGTGTCGGCGCTGGTCAAGGCAACTGGAATCGATAAAAAGACCTGCCGCAAGCTCGTTGAGTCCGATGGAACCTGGGTGTATATCAAGCGCCAGGTGGACGAAGACGATGTTGCGGCGCTGGAGAAGAAGAACCTGCCCGGCGTGCTTTTTGAGCAGGCCATGAAGCGCGTATATCCATACGGCAATCTGGCATCGCAGGTGCTGGGTGTAGTGAATGTAGACAACGATGGCTTGACGGGTCTCGAAAAGCAATACAACAAGCTTCTGACCGGCACGAACGGTTCTCTCGTACGCGAGCGCGCGAGGGACGGCAGCTATATTGCGGGCGGTGCCTATAAAAAGGTGGCTGCGGTCGACGGCGTTGATATCGTGACGACGCTCGACGTCAATATCCAGCGTGCGGCCGAGGATGCCCTGGCAGAGGCAGTTGAGAAGACTAAGGCCAAGAACGGCACGGCGCTGGTCACCGATCCTACGACAGGCGAGATTTTGGCAGCCTGCTCGTACCCGACCTACGACCAGACCGATCTGGAGAATGCCAAGACCGAGGATATGAATCTGCGCCTGGTCACCGACGCCTACGAGCCCGGCTCGGTCTTTAAGACGCTCGTGGCGGGCGCCGGCTTCGACTTGGGCGTCGTGCGATCGAGTACGTCGTTTGAGGTGCCGGCGAGCATCAAGGTGGGCGACGATACCGTCACCGATGCCGACAAGCGCGACTATGCCATGACCATGGATGTGCGCGAGATGATGCGCCGTTCGTCCAACGTGGGCTTTGTCCTAGTGGGGCGCAAGATCGGTGCCGACGACTTTGCCGCCTATGTGGACAAGTGGGGCATCGGTCACAGCTCGGGTGTCGATTTTCCGGGAGAGAGCCTGGGTATCGTCAAGGAGCGTGACCAGTATGACGGCGCCACGCTGGGCTCGATGAGCTTTGGACAGGCACTGTCCGTCTCGCCGATTGAGATCGCACGTGCCGTGGGCGGCATCGCCAACGGCGGCGTGATGATGACACCGCACTTCTATAAGTCCAGCAAAGGCGACGAGAAGGACTGGGGCGAAGGCGAGCGCGCGATTTCGGAGGACGCCGCATCCCAGGTGACATCGTGCATGCAGACGGTCGTGTCCGAGGGAACGGGCGTTGGCGGCGCGGTTGACGGCTATGACGTGGCGGGTAAGACCGGTACGGCCGAACGTGCCGACGAGAACGGCGGCTACCTCAAGGAGAACTACATGTCGTCCTTTATGGGCTTTGCACCGGCACAATCGCCCAAGGTGCTGTGCTATATCACGCTCGACGGAACGCCGAGCGGCTCAGATGCCGCTGCGGTGCCGTTCCAGTCCATTATGGCCAACGCGCTCGACGTGCTGGGTATCCCGCACACGAAGTAGGGGGTTACAATCTTTGGGGCGTGGTTTGTTGTCCCATATGAGGGTGTTCACATGCCCTGCACCACGCATGCGCGGCGCTGGGATACAATACGCCGATAGCATTATTAGGTTTACAGGGGAGCTGCAATGATAGAGATCGCCGTCAACAACCTCGCGGCCGCAACAGGGGCCCGAACCGTGACGGGAGAAGCCGATCGGGTATGCCGCGGGTGCGTTATCGACTCGCGCCAGGTCGAGGAAGGGACGATTTTCGTCGCCTTTCCCGGTGAAAACGTCGACGGCAATGATTTTGCTTCCCGTGCCGTCCAGTCGGGTGCCGGCGCCGTCGTGATGACGCGTGAGCCCGAGGCCGAGCTGGTCTCGCTGGCGCAGGACAAAGGATGCGCCATCCTGCTGACCGATGATCCCGAGGAGTTTCTGCTGCGTTTGGCGCACGCGTATCGCCTGGAGCTTGGCTGCCTGGTCGTTGGCATTACCGGTTCCATCGGCAAGACGACGACCAAGGACGTGCTCGCCGCCGTGCTCGCCAAGCGCTATCGTGTCTGGGCCACCAAGGGCAATTTCAATAACCTGATCGGCATGCCGCTCACGGTGCTTTCCGCTCCGGCCGATACCGAGGTCCTGGTGCTCGAGATGGGCATGAACCATTTCCACGAGATCGAGCGCCTTTCCCAGTCCGCCAATCCCAACTTTGCCATCGTGAGCAAGATCGGCACCTCTCACATCGGCATTTTGGGCAGCCGCGAGAACATCGCCCGCGCTAAGGCCGAGATTGTCCAGGGTATGCGCGCCGCCGGCGACTTCTTGCCGCTGCTGGTTTTGGGCGGTGAGGACGACTTTACGCCGTTCATTCGCGATACGTTCGCCCAGCCTGCTGGTATCGATGTGATGCTGGCCGGCGTCTCGGACGATGATGAGGTCCGTGCCCGCGACATTCGTGTTGATGACGAGGGCCGTCCGGTCTTTACGCTCGATTTTGGCCAGGGTGAGACGACCGATACCATGCTTGCCATCCCCGGCGTGCAGTCCGTCCCAAATGCCGTTAAGGCCGCCGCAGTTGCCTATCGCCTGGGCGTGACGCCCGAGCAGATCGATGCTGCCTTTAGAGGCCTCACGATCACCGGTCACCGCCAGGAGATCAAGCGCGCCAAGAGCGGTGCCCGCGTCATTGACGATTCCTATAACGCCAGCGCCGAATCCATGGCTGCTGGTCTCGATCTACTGTGCTCGCTTTCGTGCACGGGGTCTCGCATGGCGATCCTGGGCGAGATGGGCGAGATGGGCGATGAGGCTCCTCGCATGCATGAGCTCGTGGGCGCCTATGCCGCCGCCAAGAAGCTCGACATGCTGGCGTGCGTGGGTGGTGAGCTGGCCCAGCTTATGGCCGATGCCGCGCGCATGATGGGTATGGACGAGGACCGCATCCAGGTGTTCTCCGATTATCAGCAGGTGCTCGACCGCATGGGCGGCGCGCTTGAAAAACATGATGTTGTACTGGTCAAGGGTTCCCGCTTTGTTGAGCTCGACCGCTTTGTGGAAGGTGTGTGCTAGCCCATGTTCGGCAATCCCTCGTATCCAACGTATCAGGCTTTTTTGGGGCTTGGCATCGCCGCTGCCATTGCGCTGCTGCTCATGCCGTGGTGGATCAAGCTGCTCAAGGTCGAGGGTATCGGCCAGCAGGTTCGTGCCGACGGCCCCAAGCGTCATTTGGTTAAGCAGGGAACGCCCACCATGGGTGGCGTTGTCATCCTCGTCGCGATCTCGCTGACCTGCCTGCTGATGGGCAAGCTCACCACCGAGCTCGTGCTCGTGCTGCTCGCCACGCTGGCGACCGGCGTGCTGGGCCTGATCGACGACCTGACCTCCGTTACGCATGGGCGCTCGCTCGGTCTGACGCCTCATGCCAAGATGATCGGCCTAACCATTATCTGTGTCACCTTTACGGTACTTGCCGTTAACTGGTGCGGCGTCGCCCCCGAGATTCGTTTTCCCGGCGGCCTGACGATTGACCTTGGCGTGCTTTCGACCACCATCTGCGGCCTTTCGTTCCCGTGGCTCTACATTGTCTTTTGCTGGCTGATGATCGCCGGTCTTTCTAATGCCGTGAACCTGACCGATGGCCTTGACGGTCTTGCTGGCGGCACCTCCATGATCGCCATGCTCGCCATGGCTGCCATGGCGTTTTTGCACGGAGACGTGAACCTGTCCATCTTCTGCACCGCGTGTGCCGGTGCCTGCTTGGGCTTTCTGTGGTTCAACTGCTATCCGGCGAGCATCTTTATGGGCGATACCGGCTCGCTTGCCCTGGGCGCCGCGTTTGCCTGCACGTCCATCATGACCAACACCGAGGTCGTCTCCCTCATCATCGGCGGCCTGTTTATCGTTGAGACCCTGTCGGTCATGATTCAGGTTGTCTACTTCCACTTTACGCACAAGCGCGTCTTCCTTATGGCGCCCATCCATCATCATTTCGAAAAGAAGGGCTGGGCCGAGACCAAGGTCGTCATCCGTTTTTGGATTATCGCTGCTGCCTTTGGTGCCGTTGGCCTTGCCCTGTTCTTCCAGTTGGGATAGTGGTCTTTCATGCCTCTTGCTGATGTCTTTAGCCTGCTCGTTTTGGGTCAGGGCAAATCCGGTCTCGATGTCGCCCGCTGGGCGCTGACACATCCCGAGCGCGTAAGTGCCGTTACCGTGTATGGCGGTGGCACCTCTGAGCCCAATGACGCCACGCGTGCGCTCGAGGCTGCTGGTGCGTCGTTTGTCTATGGGACCGAACAGGTCGAGGGCGCCTATGACGTATGCGTGACGTGCCCGGGCATCTCGGAGTTCTCGGGCTTCTTTAAGGCCGGGCGCGAGCGTGCCGCCCAGATTATGGGTGAGCCCGAGTTTGCCTATCGCCTGTCGCCCGATAACTGGATTGCCATCACGGGCACCAACGGCAAGACGACCACCACGTCGCTGACTGATTATCTGCTTAAGGCTGCCGGCGAGGCCAGCGTTGCTGTCGGCAACATCGGCGAGCCGCCGGTCAACGAGATTGACGGCCGAGCCCACAACGAGTGGTTTGTGGCTGAGCTCTCGAGCTATCAGATTGCTACGACAACCGAGCTCCACCCCCGCGTGGCGGTGCTGCTCAACATCACTCCCGACCACTTGGGCTGGCATAAGAGCCATAAGAACTATGCACTTGCCAAGATCAAACTGTTTGACAATATGGTCGATGACGATCTGGTGGTTGTCGACGTCGAAGACGCCGGCATTCACGAGTTCGATGAGTACATCTATACGCCGGGTCGTCGCATCTGCAAGGTTGCCTTTGACGAGCCTGAGGGCGAGGATGCCGCCTTTGTGCGCGACGGCAAGATGATCGTGCGTCTGAAGGGTGTCGAGACCCCGCTCATCGCTACATCCGAGCTCAAGATCTCGGGCCATCACAATGTTATCAATGCCCTGTGTGCTGCCACGGCTGCCTCGGCTGTCGGTGCCGATGTCGATGGTGTCTGCCGCGGTCTTGCCTCGTTCCAGCCGCTCGAGCACCGCGTGGAGCCGTGTGGCGAGATTGACGGCGTGCGCTACGTCAACGATTCCAAGGCGACCAACACCGATGCGGTCGAGAAGGCGCTGACGGCATTTCCCGATGACGATGTGATCTTGCTGCTCGGCGGCCACGATAAGGGCACGCCGCTCACGGACTTCGCGCGCGTCGTTATGGACAACGTGCGCTCGGTCGTCTGCTTTGGCGATGCGCGCGAGCGCTTCACCGCCGCTATGGACGAGGCCGATGTCGATGGCGATGTGGATATCGCCCAGGCGGATGACCTACGCGACGCCGTGGACGTTGCCCGTTCGTTGTCGAGCCGTGGCGACGTGATCTTACTTTCACCTGCCTGCTCTTCGTTCGATGAGTTCTCGGGCTATGAGGAGCGCGGCCGCGTGTTTAAGGACTACGTGGCCCAGCTTGCCGCTGCGGCGAAATCACAAATGGAATAGGGGTTGCGGTGAGAGAGGAGAGCCCCCGACAAGGTATGAGGAGGCCCGACTCGGACCGTGCTTCCTCACGTCGCACCACACCGCGTTCCGGCCGCGGCGGGCAGTCGTTTAGCGAACGCTATATTGCCGGCGTTCCCGCCCGTATCATGCGCCCCCGTTTGATATTCATGGCCTGCTTGTTTACCTTGGTATGCTTTGGCCTGCTGATGGTGTACTCGGCGTCTTCGGTCGAGGCGCTGCACGAGAATGGCTCGGCGACGTTTTTTCTGGGTCGACAGGCCGCGTTTGCCGTGGTCGGTGTTCTGGCGCTGATTGCCATCGTGCGCGTTTTGCCGGACAGCTGGTTTGGGGAGGATGTGCTCAGGATCTTTCTTATCGGCATGATAGGGCTACTGCTTCTGGTGTTCTTGGTGGGCAGCGGCAGCCGCGGCGCCACGCGCTGGCTCAACATCGCCGGCATTCAGTTCCAGCCTTCCGAGTTTTTAAAGCCATTTGCCATTGCGTATTCGGCCATCATGCTTGATCGCTTCTTTTCGCCCGGTGGCAACATCAACGAATTCCTTCGCAAGATGGGCATCTACCTTGGCATTTCGCTCTTTCTGATCTTTATCCAGCCCGATTTCGGTACTGTCCTGATCATCCTGTTGACCCTCATGTGCATGGCGTTGTTTGCGGGTCTCGACCCCAGATTTATCATCGGCGTGCTAATCTTCGGCATTCTCGTGATCGTGATTGCGCTTGTCGCAGAGCCGTACCGTATGGTGCGTATTCAGGTTGCCTTGAACCCTTGGGCCGACGAGTATGGTGACGGCTATCAGGCCACGCTTGCCATCATGGCCTTTGCCTCGGGCGGTCTGTTCGGCCGTGGCATCGGCAACTCAACCATGAAGTACTCGTATCTGCCCGAGGCACACAACGACTACATCTTGGCCATCATTGGC
Organism: Collinsella aerofaciens; assembly: GCF_040926265.1. GTDB lineage: Bacteria > Actinomycetota > Coriobacteriia > Coriobacteriales > Coriobacteriaceae > Collinsella > Collinsella aerofaciens_BB. Next base: position 59,920 of record NZ_JBCOIL010000005.1, read on the forward strand.
GAGGAAGTCGGTTTTGTCGGAACCGTGCTGTTCTTCTTGGTGTTTGCGATGCTGATCTACTCGGCGTTTCGCATTGCCGAGCAGGCGACCGATCGTCGGGGCGCGCTCATGGCGTCTGGCTCCGCAGTCATTCTCGCGGTGCAGTTTTTGATTAACGCGCTGGGCATCCTCAACGTATTTCCCATGACGGGCAAACCGTTGCCGTTTATTAGCTACGGCGGTTCGTCGATTATTGTGTCGCTCATGCTTGCCGGGTTGATCCTGCGCGTTTCGTACGAGAGCGCCCGCCGCGATGAGTATGACCGCCGCCGTGAGAGCTTTGCCGTTATGGATGAGAGCACCGCCGGCGTGCCCCACGTGCGCGGCGAGCGATCTTCGCGTAACGGTTTTACCGTCCTGGATGGCTCTGCGACCGAGCCGGCAGCCCGCCCGCGTCAGCGAACGGCGCCGCAAGGTCGTCCTCAGCGCTCCAGCCCTCGCAATGCGGGCGGCGGATATAATCGAATCGATTTGAACTCGGACCCGTCGGCGCGTCTGCGCACCGACGACCAGGGACCGCGTGTACGAAGGGACTACCATGACCGATAAGATGACCGTTGCTATTGCAGCCGGCGGTACGGCAGGACACATCAACCCCGCGCTCGCCTTGGCCGAAGAGCTGCGTGATCGTGGCCACCACGTTGTGTTCGTGGGCCAGTCGCGCAAGCTCGAGGGTCGTCTGGTCCCTGAGGCTGGGTTTGATTTTGTGCCCATTACGGTCACGGGCTTCGACCGCTCCCGTCCTTGGACGGCGCTGACCTCGCTATGGCGTGTCAACAAGGCCAAGCGTGCGCTCGCCAGTCATTTTTCAAAGGTCGGCAAGCCCGATGCCGCCATCGGTTTTGGTGCCTATGTCGAGGTTCCGCTGCTGGGGTGGTGCAAGGGCGCGGGTGTTCCGTATCTGCTGCATGAGCAGAACTCTGTTCCGGGCCTGGCCAACAAGATGATGAACTCCCACGCCGCCCGCGTGTGCATCTCGGTGCCGGCAGCGCGCTCGGTCTTTGAACGCGAAGGTGACCCTGACCACGTGCTCATGACCGGCAACCCCGTACGTCGCTCGGTGATCGAGGGCGATCGCGCTCGCGGCCGCAAGGCACTTGGCGTTCCCGAGGACGCTACGCTGCTGCTCGTCTTTGGTGGTTCACTTGGCGCCCAGCACCTCAACGAGCGCGTGGTCTCGCTCAAAAACGAGCTGCTTTCGCGCAAGAACCTCTATGTGTTGCATTCGACGGGTGCCGACGGCTTTGAGGAGACCGAGAGCGCTTTGGCGCTGACGCCCGAGGAGGCGAAGCGTTACCGCGTCCAGCCTTACATCGACAACATGGGCGATATGCTGGCTGCTGCCGATTTGGTGCTCTCGCGTTCGGGCGCATCGAGCGTGGCCGAGATCGCTGCACTCGCCGTGCCTTCGGTGCTCGTGCCGTACCCGCATGCGACGGCCGACCACCAAACCACCAATGCCCGGTATCTGGTCGACGCCGGGGCCGGTGTGCTCTGCGCCGATGCCGATATCGACGGTTCTGCCTTTGCCGATGAACTGCTGCACCTGGTCGATGACGCGGCGGCGCGCGACGCCATGCGTCAGGCGGCGCGTGGTCTGGCCCAGGATAGGGCCGCCGCTCTTCTGGCGGATGCGGTAGAGGGTTTGCGTTAGTTAGACGGGATATCGTCGGTCGCCCTCGCGCTGATGCGGTAGGTGCGGTACAGTTAACGGGTTACAGGCAGTGTTTACGCAAGGAGTACACGAGCACATGGCTGATTCCCAGACTGCAACCTCCGCGCCCGAGTTTAAGAGCGCCCACTTTATCGGTATCGGCGGCGCCGGCATGAGCGGCATCGCCCTCGTTCTGCACGAGCGCGGTTATGCCGTTACCGGCTCCGACCTTAAGACGTCACGTTATATCCGCCAGCTTACCCGCGCTGGTGTGAAGGTGCATGTGGGCCATGAGGCCGCCACGATCGACGAGGTCAAGCCCGACGTGGTTGTTGTCTCCACCGCTATTCCGGAGTCCAACCCCGAGCTCGTGCGCGCTCGCGAGCTTGGTATTCCCGTGTGGCCCCGTGCCAAGATGCTCTCTGCTTTGGGCCACGGCTACACCACCGTCGCTGTTGCCGGCACGCATGGCAAGACCACCACGTCTTCGATGTGCGCCACCATGCTCGACCGCATGGGTCTGGATCCGAGCTTCCTGATCGGTGGCATCGTCGAGGGCTATGACACGAACGGCAAGAACGGCTCGGGCGACTACTTTGTCGCCGAGGCCGACGAGTCCGACAGCTCCTTCCTGTTCCTGGACCCCAACGTGGTCATTGTGACCAACGTCGAGGCCGATCACCTCGATCACTACTCGGGTATCGAGGAGATCGAGGCAACTTTCGCCAAATTCATGAGCCTGGTGGGCGAGGACGGCACCGTCATCGTCTGCGGTGAGGACCCGCATCTGGTCGAGCTCGCCAAGTCGACCGGTCGACGCGTGCTTTCCTACGGCTTTGCCGAGAGCAACGACATCGTCTGCATGCACCCGGATGTCAAGGGCATCCAGAGTGACTTTATCGTTCGCTTTGAGGACGGCACTGAGCATGCCGTGGAGATCAAGAGCAATCCCGGTCGCCACAACATGCTCAACGCCACGGCGGTGCTCACCGTCGCCCATGTCCTGGGCCTTGACATCGACGCCGCCGCCAAGGCGCTCTCGAGCTTTGAGGGCGTCCGCCGTCGCTTTACCCACGTGGGCGATATCGATGGCATCACCGTGGTCGATGATTACGGCCATCACCCCACCGAGATCAAGGCGACGCTTGCTGCCGCTTCGTCGCTGGGCTACAAGCATGTCGACGTCGTGTTCCAGCCGCACCGTTATTCGCGCCTGCAGGCCCTGTGCGACGACTTTGCCGACGCATTTGCCAATGCCGATAAACTGCTGCTGATTGATGTGTTCTCGGCTGGCGAGATGCCCATTCCGGGTGTCACCTCTAAGATGCTCGCCGATACCGTGCGCGCCAAGCATCCTGGCAAGGAGGTCGTGTACTGCTCCAGCCGTCTTGAGCTCAATCAGGAGCTCGAGCAGATGGTGGGCGCGGGCGACCTGCTGCTCACTATGGGTGCCGGTGACGTTACGACCGTCGGCCCCGAGTTCATTGAGTATCTGACTGCCAAGAAAGACGCTTAAGTCTAATGGGTCTGTTTAACGCCGTCATGGCGCTCTCGGGCATGATCGACACGGATGTGATCGAGGACGAGCGCCTTGCGCGTCATACGAGCTATCGTATCGGCGGCAAGGCCGACCTCTTTGTGACGTGCCATAGCTATCATGCCCTCCGCCGCGCCGTGGCGGTGCTCGATCGCGAGCAGGTGCCGTGGGTCATCATCGGCAAGGGCTCCAATCTGCTGGTTGCCGATGGCGGTTATCGCGGTGCCGTCATTTCGCTCGGACGTGAGTTTCAGCGCACGGTTGTTGCCGATGACGGTTGTACGCTGACGGTCGGTGCGGGCGTGATGTTTGCGCGCCTGGTCAACGATGCCCTGTCGCGTAGCCTCTCGGGCCTTGAGTTTGCCGTTGGCATCCCTGGTTCGGTTGGCGGTGCGATATCTATGAATGCAGGCACACGGACCGAGTGGATTGGCTCGCTGGTTGAGGATGTCGTAACGTTTGACCCGGCATCCGGTATCAAGCATTATGCGGGGTCCGAGATCACTTGGGGCTACCGAGAATGTAGCCTTCCCCGCAATGAGATCATCCTCGAGTGCGTGCTTAAGCTTAAACCGGCGCCCAAGGCCGACATTCGCGAGCGCATGGAGCGGTACCTGACGAGGCGCAAGCGTACGCAGCCCATGGGTCGCGCATCCTGCGGGTCGGTCTTTCGCAACCCGCCCGATGCGAGCGTGGGCAAGCTTATCGAGGATTGTGGATTAAAGGGTTTTTCGATTGGCGGCGCGGAAGTTTCGCCCGTTCACGCTAATTTTATCGTTAATAACGGAACTGCCTCGGCCGATGACGTTGCCGCGGTTATCAGACATGTGCACGGAAAGGTGAGGGAGGCGTATGGCATCGAGCTCAGACCGGAAGTTAAATTCCTCGGCTTCTAGAGCATCGAAACCCACCTTCCGCCGCGCCGGAGGGCGTTCCGGCGCGCCTGCCAAACCTCAACGCAATACCGTCGCGCACTCTAAGTCTGTCGGGCATGCTCGACAGACCAGTCGTCCGGTCGTCGGCTCGCAGCTCGGTAATCGTCCGGCCGCAAAAAAGTCCTCGCGTCCCTCGGTGACGTCAAAGCCTGTTATGGGCGCCAAGCCTGCCCGTCCCATGGCAACTCCTAAGCCACCGACGGGAACTAAAACGCTGCGTCCGGGTCGCACGCTGGGCGCATCGAAACCGCGCTCGCTGACATCGGTGCCGGCTACCGCCAAGAAGCCTTCGGGTAAAAAAGGCGTCAACCCGTTGTCTTCACTTGGGGCGATGGCAAATAAAACATCAGACGCCGCTTCTGTCGTTACAGGCAAAGGCAAAATCGTGGGCGGCGTTCTGGCCGTCTTGGCCGTGCTCGTCGTCGTTGCCATCGTGGTGATTAACTCTGGATTGTTTACCGCCACTGATATTCAGATTCAAGGCAGCGAGCATGTGACGAAGCACGATGCTATCCAGCTGATCGATTTGCCCGAGGGAACGTCGCTTTTTAACGTCGATCCCGACCAGATTACCGAGGACCTCAAGCAGAACCCGTGGGTCTCGGGCGTGGATGTTCAGCGTCAGTTCCCGCATACGCTCATCATTACGCCTATGGAGCGCAAGGTCATCGCAATTGCCTATATCAGCTCCGATGACCTAGCCTGGGCCATCGGGGATGATGACACCTGGATCGCCCCGCTGTCGACGTCGGTCGAAGTGGATGACCAGGGCAACGTCATCACGACGGGGCAGGGCTCAAATACCCTGACCGGCATTGATGCCGCGCTGGCGCTCGCTAAGCACTATGGCGCGGTGTTGTTGACTGATGTCTCGGCGGATGTCGCTCCGGTTTCCGGCCAGGCGGTGAGCTCCAAGGCCGTTAAGGCTGGCTTGGATTATGTGCGTGGTTTTTCGAGCGAGTTCTTGGGACAAGTCAAGGATATTTCCACGCCTTCGGTCGAAGCCATCTCGGCAAACCTCAATAACGGCATTGAGGTGTCGCTGGGCGATTCGGACGATATCGTCAAGAAGGAACGCGTAGTCACCAAGTTGCTTTCGCAGGTAGAGGGCGTAACGTATATCAATGTGCGCTCTCCGGGTAACTATACATTTAGGAACGCTCCGACCTCGTAGCGCTGGTTGATGCTTTGTTGAGGGGCCATACCACGCCGTTTATCTGGTTTGTTTGGTTTTCACGGTCAATTATTTGACTGATACGTTCATAATGTGCAAACATAATACGGTTTACCTTTGCATTTACTTTCAACCTGAAGGTTAATGTGCGCAGGGGTCGACCCATGCTATGGCTATAACCTTTGTTCGGAGGACCGACATGCACGAGACAGAGATCAACAACTACCTTGCCGTCATTAAGGTGGTCGGCGTCGGCGGCGGCGGTACCAACGCGGTCAATCGAATGATCGAAGAGGGCATCCGCGGCGTCGAGTTTGTTGCCATCAACACCGATGCTCAGGCACTCGCGATCTCTGATGCCGATATCAAGGTGCACATCGGCACCGACCTTACCCGCGGCCTGGGCGCCGGCGCCAACCCCGAGGTTGGCCGCAAGGCTGCCGATGAGTCCCGCGACGACATTGCCGAGGCGCTCGCTGGCGCCGACATGGTGTTCATCACCTGCGGCGAGGGCGGTGGCACCGGTACCGGCGCTGCTCCCATCGTTGCCGATATCGCGATGAACGAGGTCGGTGCGCTGACCGTCGCCGTCGTGACCAAGCCCTTCACCTTCGAGGGCCGCAAGCGCAAGAAGAGCGCCGAGGAGGGCATTAAGACCCTCTCCGATTGCGTCGACACCATGATCGTCATCCCTAACGATAAGCTGCTCGACATCGCCGAGAAGAAGACCACCATGCTCGAGGCCTTCGCGATTGCCGATGGCGTCCTTTCCCAGGGCACCCAGGGCATCACCGACCTCATCACCGTCCCCGGTATCATCAACCTGGACTTCGCCGATGTTAAGACCATCATGAAGCAGGCCGGTACCGCCATGATGGGTATCGGTACCTCTTCTGGGGACACCCGTGCCGTCGACGCTGCCCAGCAGGCCATCTCCAGCCCGCTGCTCGAGAGCTCCATCGATGGCGCCACGCGCGTGCTGCTCTCCATCGCCGGTTCCAAGGACCTGGGCATCCAGGAGATCAGCGACGCCGCCGACGTTGTCGCCAACGCCGTCGACCCCGAGGCCAACATCATCTTCGGTACCGTTGTCGACGAGTCCCTGGGCGATCAGGTGCGTATCACCGTCATCGCTACGGGCTTCTCCGACTCCAACGTCAACCGTCAGGACGAGCTCTTTGCTGCTCAGCAGTCTCAGAGCAAGGCCGCTGCCTCCGCTGAGCCGCAGCGCACCGCTCCTGCCACGAGCCCGGCTCAGGCCGCTCCGACCCGCAACGTCGGTGGCACCGAGCTTCCTAACTTCGGCAACGATCAGTTCGAGCTTCCCGACTTCCTGAAGCGCGGTAGCTTCTAAGTCGTTCTTTGCATTGTTGTGCACAGGGGCGTGTCCGTATGGACGCGCCCTTTTTATTTCGACTTTGTAAACTAGAACCTCCAATCTCTTTACGTTCCCTTTACGATTGCCTCCAGCGCAGCAGGTATCCTTTTAGAGAAGTATGACAGCCGTATAAACGCGGGCTGTAGCGGCGATGCCGCGGTACTTGTGTTATTAGGAGGCTTTAGTATGGCAGCACGTGCGGACAAAGTTTCGCGTGTCGACCATGATGGAGTTACGTTGGTGGAGGGCGCGACATCCGATGTTCGCTTTGCCTTCACCGAGCGCGCCGGTGGCGTTTCCGAAGATGCGTACTCCTCACTCAACTTGGGCTCGCATGTTGGCGATGACCCCTTTGCTGTTCAAGAAAATCGTCGTCGTGCGCTCGAGGCTATGGGTGCCGCCGAGTGCGAGCACAACCTGCTCGTTCCCAATCAGGTCCATGGTGATCATATCGTTGCGGTGACCTCGAACGGCGCCGATGACCTTGAGGACGTTCGCGAGCAGATTGCCGAGGGCTGTGATGCCATCGTCTGCACGGCGCATAACGTGCCCGTGCTGCTCTGCTTTGCCGACTGCGTTCCCGTGGTGCTGGTGGCCCCCGGCGGATTTGCCGTGGTGCACTCCGGTTGGAAGGGCACGATTGCACGTATTTCCGCCAAGGCGTGCCAGGCGCTTTGCGATGCTGCCGGTTGCGATGCGAGCGACGTTTCCGCCTATATCGGCCCCCATATCTTGGGTGACGAATATGAGGTATCCCAGGAACTCATGGATCGCTTTGCCGCCGAGTTCTCTTGCATCGATGCGAATACCTCTCGCATGCTTGATCTTTCCGCTGCCATTCGCGAGGCGCTGGTAGATGTCGGTGTCGACGCGGATAATATCGTGGATACCCAGCTTTCGACCGTGCGTCAGAACGACCGCTTTTATTCCTACCGTAACGAGGACGGCACCTGTGGGCGCCATGCTGCGATCGGCGTGATGCTATGAGAAAGATCGTATCGGTCCTGAGCGCCGCTGTGCTTACGCTTACGCTGTGCGCCTGTTCTTCGGGATCTTCTACCTCTTCCATTACCGTCGCTGGCTCCACGACCTGCCTTCCTATCGCCGAGATTGCGGCCGAGGGCTTTAAGGAGGAGACCGGCATCGACGTGCTCGTTTCCGGTTTGGGTTCTTCCGCTGGCATCGAGGCCGTCAGCGCCGGCACGGCCGATATCGCCAGCTCCTCCCGTGGGCTCAATGCCGACGAACAGGATCTGGGCCTGACTCCCATCGTCATTGCCCACGACGGTATTGCGGTCATCGTGAACGACGACAACCCCGTCGATAACCTCTCGACCGAGCAGCTCCGCGATATCTACGCCGGCAAGATTACCAATTGGAAAGAGGTCGGTGGCGAGGACCTGAGGATTCAGGTCATCAACCGAGACGAGGCGTCCGGTACGCGCGAGGCCTTCCGTACCATCGTGATGGATGGCACGCCGTTCGATCGCCGCTCGGCTGTTCTTTCGGGTACGGGCCAGGTGCGCGACGTGGTATCTCGTTCGCGTGGGGCCATCGGCTACATTTCGCTGGGCTTCGTCGATAGCCTCAACGCCAAGACCTCGGTCAAGGCTGTCTCGGTCAATCATGTTGAGGCGTCCGAGAAGACGGTCGCGAGTGGCGGCTATCCCATCTCGCGCGACCTTTACTTCTTTGTGAAGGGTGCGCCTTCGCAGCAGGCGCAGGATTACATCGACTACGTGACGTCCGAAAAGATGGACAAGCAGATTCGCGATGCGGGCTTTATTCCCGTCACCAACGACGAGAAGGGGAGTGAGTAGCATGGAAGCACAGGAAAACTCCCAGACTGAGCAGAATGCTCAGGCACCCAAGAAGCGCGAGCTGGCGCTCGTATCGCGCAGTACCTATATCAAGGAGAAGGCGCTGCAGTGGATCTTCTTTGCCTGCGCGTTTTTGGCGGTCGTTACCGTCATCCTGATTTTTGTCTTTACCACGTACTCGGCGCTGCCCGTCTTTACCGACATCGGTCTGGCGGACTTCTTTAGCTTTACGTGGGCGCCTTCCGAGGGCCACTACGGCATCTTGTCGCTGCTTGCCGGCTCGGGTCTGGTGACCGTCGGTGCGCTCGCCATGGGCGTGCCGCTGGGCGTGGGTACGGCCGTTTACCTGGTCGAGATTGCCAGCAAGCGCGTGCGCAAGCTCATCAGCCCCGCCGTTGACCTGCTGGCGGGCATACCCTCCATCATCTACGGCTTCTTTGGCATGATCATCATCCGCCCGTTTATCGCACAACTGACCGGCGGCCTTGGTTTTGGTGCGCTGACGGCGTGGTTTGTGCTCGCCATCATGATCGTCCCTACCATCACCACGCTCACCATCGATGCTCTCAATTCCATTCCCATGGGCATTCGCGAGGCATCGTATGCCATGGGCGCCACCAAGTGGCAGACCATCTATAAGGTCGTGTTACCTGCCGCCAAGCTGGGTATCGTGGATGCCATCGTGCTGGGTATGGGCCGTGCCATCGGCGAGACCATGGCCGTGCTCATGGTCGTGGGTAACGCCCCGGTTATTCCCGATAGCATTGCGAGCCCCATCTCGACGCTCACGAGCCAGATTGCGCTCGACATGAGCTATTCCTCGGGTCTGCACCGCTCGGCGCTGTTCGGCATGGGCGTGGTCCTGTTTATCATCTCCGCCACACTGGTGGGCATCGTCCGTCTGATTTCCAAGAAGAAGAGGGGGTAGGCTATGTCCGATTCCGTTGACGCGACGGTCGATGCGACCTCGTCGCGCGAGCGCATCAAGCGTGCCCTTTCCCACGGCAAGAAGGGCCGCATCAACAAGGACCTGTCCAACAAGATCATGCTTGGCGTGTTCCGTGCCGCTGCCTACATCACCACGCTGGTGCTGGTCGCTATCATCGCCTACGTGGTCATCAACGGCCTGCCACACATCTCGCTCGACTTTATCTTCGGTTGGCCCCAGGGCGTCAACGCCGAGGGCGGAATTTGGCCCACGATCGTCTCGACCGTCTACGTGACGGCGCTCGCCATGCTTATCTGCACGCCGATCGCTGTGCTGGCAGCCGTCTATCTGGCCGAATACGCCAAGCAGGGCAAGGTCGTCGAGCTCATTCGCTACGCTGCTGACGCTTTGGCCTCGGTGCCCTCCATCGTTATGGGCCTGTTTGGCTACGCCTTGTTTGTCGAGGCCATGGGTCTGGGCCTTTCGATGGTCTCGGCCGCCCTGGCACTCGCGCTCTTGATGCTTCCCATCGTCATGCGTACCACCGAAGAGGCCATTCGCGCCGTTCCGCGCTATATCCGCTGGGGCGCATATGGCCTGGGCGCCACCAAGTGGCAGGTTGTCTCCAAGATCGTGCTTCCTTCTGCCTTTGGCCGTATTGCCACGGGCATCGTTCTCGCCATCGGCCGTGCCATTGGCGAGACCGCGGTGGTGCTCTATACCATGGGGCAGGCCATCAATCTACCTATTTCGCCGCTCGATTCCGGCCGCCCCATGACGGTTCACCTGTATCTGCTTGCCAACGACGGCATCAACATGAACGCAGCCTACGGCACCGCGCTCTTGCTGATGGTGATCATTCTGGCCTTCAACCTGTTTGCGCGCTTCCTGTCGCGCAAGCGTCGCTAGTTAAGGAGTCCCATGTCCGTTTATCAGTCCGCTCCCACGTTGGAGCAAGCGGCCATTACGGCCAAGGATTTCAACTTTTGGTACGGTGACTTTCATGCGCTGACGGGGCTTGACCTCAACATCGCCAAAAACGCCATCACCTCCTTCATTGGCCCTTCGGGCTGCGGCAAGTCGACGTTTTTGCGCTGCATCAACCGCATGAATGACCTGATCGAGGGCACGCGCGTCGAGGGCACCATGACGCTCGACGGCAACGATATCTATGCCGAGGGTGTCGACCCGGTCGATCTCCGTCGTCGCGTGGGCATGATCTTTCAGCAGCCCAACCCGTTTCCTAAATCCATCTACGAGAATGTCGCCTTTGGCCCTCGTCTGCAGGGCGTGACTAGCAAAAGTGACCTCGATGACATCGTGGAAGAATCGCTCAAGCGCGCCAACCTCTGGAAAGAGGTATCCAATCAGCTCAACAAGGATGGTTTGGCGCTCTCGGGCGGTCAGCAGCAGCGTCTGTGCATCGCGCGCGTGCTTGCGGTGCAACCCGATGTCCTTCTGATGGACGAGCCCTGCTCCGCCATCGACCCCACGTCCGTCTCTAAGGTCGAGGATCTGATGGCCGAGCTGGCGCCCGAGATGACGATCATCATCGTCACGCATTCAATGCAGCAGGCAGCTCGCATTAGCGACTACACCGCATTCTTCTTGCAGGAAGTTGCCGGCGAGCCCGCTACGCTCATCGAGTATGGTCAAACCGACGCGATCTTCACCAGCCCGGTGGACTCGCGGACGGAAGACTATATCACCGGCCGCTTTGGCTGATCGGTGCGACTAGTCCCAAGCCGATCGGATCTGGTCCGGTGCGTATTCACTGTGCGGGCGGCATGACCGCACCCAACTGATTGGAGTGAACCATGCGCAAACTGTTTTCCCGTCAGCTCATCGAGGCCCGTCACGAGATGCTGAGCATCTACGAGGCCGTCGATCTGGCCCTCCACGATGCCGTGAAGGCCTATGTGACCGACGACCGCAAGCTCGCCACCAAGACCAAGAAGCGCACGCTTTCGATTGACGCACGCTGCGCCAACCTGGAGGCCGTCTGCTACAACCTGATTGCCACGCAGTCACCGGTCGCCTCCGACTTCCGCTTGCTGCAGACGATCATCTACGTCGACTTTAACCTGCAGCGCATGACCGATAAGGTTCGCCAGATTTGCCGCGCCACGCGTCATATGATCAAGGCCGACATCTCGCTGCCCAAGGAGCTTGTCGGCACGGTCGAGGCCGAGGCTGAGGCCGTCTACCAGGTGCTGGGCTCTTCGCTTTCTGCGCTCGTCACCAACGACATGTCCATCATCTGCAACTTGGCCGTCGAGGACGAGCCAGTGCACGCCGCCTACGAGAAGTTCTTCCGCACCTTTAACCGCATGGACACGGGCGATTTTATGGACGACGACAGCAACTATGACGACCTGCGCCGCGCCATCATGGTATCGCGCTATCTCGATCGCATCGCCTCGATTTCCATCGATGCCGCCTGCCGTCTGACCTTCCTGTTGACCGGACAGCGTATGACTGCCGGTGATATCGCCTGCACTGATGAGGATGAGCTCGAGAGCATGCGCGTGCCTTCGGGCGAGGGTGTTATCATGAGGCCCGCCGTCGATGCACGCTACGTTGCCAAGGTGCCCGTTAACGAGGTCAGCGAGGGTCTTCGCTACCTGCTCGATCATCTTGAGGATGAGGACGATGGCGAGGACGACGAGGAGTAAGTAACCCCGTTCGTCGAAAGATTGTAAATACCTAAGTGAGCGCGGCCTTGCACATGCGGGGCCGCGCTCTTGCGTTAGCATGGGACTACTTGTTTGGCCGTCAGCGGAGGCGATTGGCAATGGATAACTATTTGGACTTGATGCGCGCTCGCCGCGAGCAGATTCTGGAACGTTTTTATGCGGCGCTCGATCGCGCAGGCCGTCCCCACGACGCCGCGCGCCTCATTGCCGTGTCCAAGACCGTTGGTGTCGATGAGACCGTTGCCGCCATCCAGGCGGGGTATCGCCATTTTGCCGAGAATCGCCCGCAGGAGCTGGTTCGCAAGCTCACGCGTCTGGCGGAGCATCCGGAGCTGCCCGAGGTGCGCTTCGATATGATCGGCAACCTGCAGACCAATAAGATCAATGCGGTGCTGGGCTCAGCCGAGCTGATTCACTCGGTGGGTTCGCTGCATCTGGCGCAGGCGATCTCGAGCCGTGCTGTCAGCAAGATTGAGGCAGGCGAGCTCGCCGGCCCCCAGCGTGTGCTCATTGAGGTCAATGTGAGTGGTGAGGAGTCGAAGGGAGGCTTTTCGCCCGATGAGATTCGCGCCGCCGCGGGTGAGCTTGCAGAACTTGAGGGAATTTGCGTACAGGGGCTTATGACTATGGCGCCCCGGGGGAATAAGGATGTGGCACGCCGCACCTTTGCGGGGCTTCGTGAGCTGAGGGATGAGCTGGAGGCGGCGCATCCCGATTTGAACCTGCCTGAGCTTTCCTGCGGCATGAGCGAGGACTTTGAGCCTGCCCTTGAGGAGGGCTCTACGCTCGTTCGCCTGGGCAGGGTAGTATTTAGCCCGGAGTTTGCAGTAAAATAAGGCTCTGAAGTGCGCACTGATTATCGGGGCGCCTGCACTAAACCGCGAGAGGACACAAGCATGGGCTTCCTTGACGAGATTAAAAATAAGATGCACCTGGGCGGCCAGCAGGGTTACGACCAGGGTTATGGCCAGGATGACGACTACGGCTACGATGACGGCTATGACGATAGCTATCAGGGCAACGGCTACAGTGGTGCTTCGGGCGAGGGCTTCTACACCCAAGACGAGCCGAGCAACGGCCTGCTTGGTCAGACGCGCCGTGGTGAAGCTGAGTCGGTTGCCGTGTATACACGCTCCGGACAGCTGGTCGGCGATGACTCTCGCCATGCCACGACGTATAACCCGCCTTCGCGCTCGCAGGACAGTGTTGCGAGCGGTTATCGTCCTGGTGCTTATGACACGCCGTCGAGCTACGCCGAGAACACCCGCGCCCGTGCCGCCGCTGCGCCCGCGCCTGCACCGAGCGATGCCTCGGCCTATGCGAGCAATATCATCAACGCCACGCCGCAGCTGCCGGCCTATGTCCTGCGCCCCGAGAGCTATGATGACGTGGAGACCGTGGTGCGCCGCGTTCGCACCAAGCAGCCTGTCGCACTGATTTTTGTGGGCGTACGCACCGAAGTTGCCAAGCGCGTCTTGGACTTCTCTTACGGCTTTGCCTGCGGTCTGGGTGCCACGGTCAAGGAGGTGGGCGACCGCGTGTTCATGGTGCTGCCCGCCGGTTGCGAGGTCAAAGATTCCGATCTCAAGAAGCTTCGTGCCGACGGCTACCTCAAGTAAAGACAAGACGAGGAGATTCCCATCAACATCTACACCATCGTCCAGCTGGTCAACACGCTGTTCAACTTCTATTCCACGCTCATTATCGTCTACTGCTTTATGACGTGGATTCCCATGAAGCAGGGTGGTTTGCTTCAGGATATTGCCGCGGTGCTTGATAGCGTGTGCGGTCCGTGGCTTAACCTGTTCCGTCGTTTCATCCCGCCGATGGGCGGTATCGATTTTTCGCCGGTCGTTGCGATTATTGCGTTGCAGTTGGTGCAGAGGCTGGTTCTGCAGCTTCTTATAGGTATACTCGTGTAGAACTGACTTAGTAACTTACGTCGGGCGTGTAGCGCCGAGGCGATGAAAAAGGAGACTTGTTATGGCTATTACCCCTGCAGACATCCAGGCTCAGACTTTCTCTGAGGCCAAGCGTGGCTACGATCCTGCTGAGGTCGACGTCTTCTTGGAGACGCTGTCCTCCGAGGTTGACGCTATGCTCGCTAAGATCGTCGACCTTAAGGGTCGTCTGACTGCTACCGAGCAGCAGCTTGCCGATGCGCAGGCTCAGCTTGCCCAGGCTCAGGATGCCACCGCCCAGGCCGCTCCTGCCGCCCCCGTGGCTGCTCCCGCCCCTGACTTCTCCGCTCAGGAGCGCCAGATTTCCGCTGCCTTGATTGCTGCCCAGCAGACCGCTGAGACCATCGTCAACGATGCCAATGAGAACGCTGAGCGCATCCGCAACGAGGCTGACGCCAAGGCCCGCGAGGTTATCCGCCAGGCTCTGACCGAGAAGCAGGCCGAGCTCGAGGAGATCGATCGTCTCAAGGCTTCCCGTGAGGAGTTCAAGGCCGAGTATCTCAAGCTCATCCAGCACTTTATGGACGATGCCCAGAACTCCTTCCCGGCCGATCTGATGGCCTCTACGCCGGTCGGTTCTGCCGCTTCTCCTGCGGTGACTGTTCCCGCCGAGCCGCTGCCCGTCGCTGACCCGGTTGTCCCCGTGGCCGATCCCTTCGCCCCGATCGACAACTTTGCTGCCGACGACCTGGACTAACATTCGGCCTACAATTTAGTGCCTAGAAAGGACCCGCAGCTTGCGGGTCCTTTTTTATGACTGTGCCGGGGTGCGTAACATAAAAAACCGAGCCCTGCACATAGTGGCGCAGAACTCGGCGAACGGGTGAGCGGTAAAAGGTAGGTTTTAGGGTATGTGCCAAAAACTACTTGAGGAGGAAGTCGGGGAGGGGAATGGTACGGGCCTCGCGATGCTCGGGATCGGCGATGTGGTCGGCAGGATAGCCACAGACGAGCATGTGATAGGGATAGACGCCCTCGGGCAGGTTGAACCGCTCCTGTGCCACCTCAGGCTTAAAATGGCATACCCAGCACGTTCCCAGGCCCTGCTCGGTGGCCTCCATCATCATCTGATCACACACGATTGAGGTGTCGATTTCACTAGAATTCATCTGGTCATACGGGCGCACCCAAGCATCACCGGTAACGCTGCAAATAAGGAAGACAAGCGGAGCGCCAAAGATAGACTCATCACGAGCAAACCGAGGCTGACAAGCAGCTGCCTTCTCCAGAAGCTCAGGCGTATCCAACACCATCACACGGGTTGGATGATTATTACAAGCAGAAGGAGCAATACGCCCAGCCTCAACAATGGCATCCACCACAGCCTGCTCCACAGCCCGATCTTCAAACTCACGACAAGAATACCGACCCCGAGCCAGATCCAAATAAGACATACAAGCCCTCCAACAATTAAAAATCAAACAAACCCAAAGTAACCCAAACAGTACCCAAAGCAGCAATCAGCCAAACGCTCATCGAATACCAAAGTAAAACCCCGAGCAATCAAGGGCCATCACAGCAAAGGCCCCACCACGCTCAACCCCTCAGCCAAAGTTCCCAATGGTGGTACGTAAGGGAGCGGGCCTGACCACTAATACCTTTTGAACGACTCTGCTTGCAGCCGGAGTGAAAAAGGTATTAGTGGTCAGGCCCGCGACCGGTGGGATACGTACCCCCAATTAACTGTTCTTCATGACAATCGAATCCACGACATCGGCCACATTCTCGCAGCAGTCGGCGCAGTACTCCAGGAAGGCGTACACGTCACGCCAAGCGATGACCTCGAGCGGGTCCTTGCCGTTAACGTGCAGGTTGCGCATGGCGTTGATGTAGAGCTCGTCGGCCTCGGACTCGATGGTGTTGATCTGGATGACGAGCTCGCGCAGGGTCTTGGACTTGCGGTAGTTGGGCAGCTCGACCATCAGGTCCTTCATGGCGCGGCAGGCGTCGGTCACCTTGTGGGCGATGACGATGGCATCGGGGTGGATGCTCTGGATGTTGGTGAAGTAGACGCGCTGCACGACGCCCTCGATACGATCGAGCACGGTGTCGAGCGAGCAGCTCATCAGGTCTAGATCCTCGCGCTCAAGCGGGGTGATAAAGGCGGTGAGCAAGGCGTCTTCGAGCTCGTGGTGCTTCTTGTCTGCCGCATGCTCAATCGCATGCATCTTATTGAGCATGTCGTGGATCTGCGCGGGGTCAAAGTTCTCAAAAATCTTGGTGAGCAGCTCTGCGGCCTGGACGGCAAGGTCGGCGCAGGCGACGTAGTTGTCGAAGTAGAACGAATCGGGTTTCTTTGCCATGGGTTGGTCCTTTCGAGGCGAAGACGGGTGGGCGAGGTAATGCAGTCCGGATGGACGTTCGGTTTGACTAGAGGAACATCATGAACAGCTTGGCCATGACAAAGCTGATGAGTCCGCAGGCGGGGAAGGTGAAGAACCAGGTGAACATCATGTCTTTGACGACGCCGAAGTTGATGGCTGAGAGGCGCTTGACGGCACCGACGCCCATGATGGCGCAGGTCTTGATGTGTGTGGAGGACACGGGGATGCCGGTAAGGGTGGCAAGCAGCAGGTTTGCGGCGCCCGCCAGGTCGGCGGAGAAGCCCTGGTACTTTTCGAGCTTGACCATGCTCTGGCCGACGGACTTGATGATGCGCTCGCCGCCCACGCTGGTGCCGATACCCATAGTGGCCGAGCACAGCAGCATAATCCAGATGGGGATGCCTGCATCGCCGACGCTCGTCTGGCCGCTGGCAAAGGCCACGCCTAAAAAGAGCACGCCGATGAACTTCTGTCCATCCTGCGCGCCGTGCATAAAGCTCATGGCCGCAGCGCTCGCGATCTGAGCGTATTTAAAGAAGACATTGGCACGTCGCCTGTTGGCGGCGGCGAAAAGAATCGAGACGAGCTTGCACAGGACCCAGCCCATGACAAAGCCCAGGCCGATGGAGAGCGCCAGACCGTAGATGACCTTCATCCACTCGTGGACGTTGACGCTGCTCGCACCGCCGAGGGCGATGGCGGCACCGGTCAGGCCGGCGATAAGGCTGTGGCTTTGCGAGGTGGGGATGCCAAAACGCGACGCTGTGGCGCCGTAGACGACGATGGAGAACAGCGCCGCGCATAGGCAGGCGAGCGCCATGGTGCTGTTTCCGCCAAAGTCGACGATATGTGAGATGGTGTTGGCGACGCTCGCGTTAAAGTGCGTCATGATGAGCACGCCGAGGAAGTTGAATGCGGCGCTCATGAGAATGGCGGCGCGGGCGGGCATGCAACGCGTAGTGACGCAGGTCGCGATGGCGTTGGGCGCGTCGGTCCATCCATTGACGAAGATGGCGCCCAACGCGAGGATCACGGTGACGGCAAGGACTGGGTTCGACACAATTTGGCCGAGGAAGGTTGAGAACGTTACGTCCATATATGGGCTTTCTCGAAGTTTGCAGACACGTTACAAAAACATGATAAATCGTATCACCTCCTGCGGGTCTCTTTACCGAGTTCTGATGGGAGAAGTGAACTTTTTGGCACTAAAATTGAATATTAGCCCTGTTGACCGCGGGTGTTCTTTTTGCTAACACGCCATGCGGACACGTGCGATTACTACGACACTCCAAAACCACAGTCTGTTCGCTTTACAACATGCAAACATGCGTTCGATAATAGGAGGCATGGAATATCGACAGACAGATGGCAAAACTCGGCGCGTGCACAAGCAGTATGTGGACGTCGTGGCTCGCATCCTCGCGGGCGGACAGGTCGTGCCGGTCACCGTCTGCTGGGTCGACGGTCGTTGCTTTACGATTGACGAGATTGTCTCGACCACTGGGTTTGGCCTGACGGTTCACGGCATCCGTACGGCAACCTATAAGGTGCGTTTTGGCGGGCACGCGACCGAGTTGTATCTGGAGGACCAGACGCGCGAACGACCAGATGGTTCGCAGGCCCATCTGATGCGTTGGTGGGTGTGGGCATTCGACCGTACGCTCGAGGGCGAGCGCCGTGGGTAAGGACGTACGGCATTCGGGTACAATGACAGGAATCTTGTCACCTGCTGCGCCGTCTTTCACGGCACTTTTTGAAAGGACGAACCTATGAACGATATCCAGGGCTATCAGAACGGCCCCGTCGAGAGCGGCGCAAGCCGCGCCAAGGAGATGTCGCCGCGCGCGTACAATCTCGCCATGTCTGCCCTGATCTTCTTGGGCTTTTGCGCCATGGGCGCCGGCGCCTACTTTACGAGCACCATGTCGTTTGCGCACATGATGATGAGCGCCGCCGCCCTGCCGCTGGTCTTTGGCTCGTTTATTTTGACCATCGTCGGCATGGTCATGATGTCGGCCGCCGCCAGCAAGCAGTCCGTGGGCCTGTCCCTTGTGGGCTACGTAATCTTTGCGAGCACCTTTGGCCTGACCGCGTCGTTTGGCCTTGCCAACTACGACCTGCCCACCATCAACACTGCCTTTATCGCCACGGCCGCCATCACCTTTGTCTTTGGCGCCTTGGGCGTGACGTTCCCCAAGTTTTTCCAGCGCGTATATGGCATCGGTTTTGGCATTCTGCTCGCTACTATTCTGGTTGAGATCGTGCTGATGTTCATGGGCGTCTCACAGACCATCACCGACCTGATCGTGATCGTGGTGTTCGCCGGCTTTATTGGCTACGACACCTATGTTGCCACGACGGTGCCGCCTACGCTGCCCAACGCCGTGCTTATGGCCTCTAACCTGTTCGTGGATATTATCAACGTGTTCCTGCGCATTCTGAACATCCTCGGCCGTCGCGACTAGTGGCGAATTGCGGCGGTGCTTGCCGTGCGTGCAAATCGATGCGAAAGGCGGTCCTTCGGGGCCGTCTTTTTTGTACGCGGCGGGGTATCATGGATGGGAAAAGCCGATAGCGGCAGAGACCGAGAAAGGTGACCACTTATGGCAGACGTCGACAACAGGAACCGTAACCGCAGGTCCAACCGAGCGGGTCAGCCCAATCCCAAGCGCGAGGCCCGTGCCAAGGCCGCCGAGCGTCACGTGGCAACTGTGTCCGAAGCGTGCGCCAAGGATATCGAGCGTTCGCTTGCCGGTGTTCGCGAGTTTGACGGTACGCCTGCCGGCTTTGTCTCGGCGATAAAGGCCAAGGTTCAGAGTGCTGTGGCCACCGAAGAACAGGTTGCCGAGGACGTCGAGGGCGCGGAGGCTGCCGAGGTCGAGGCAGCGCTCGAGCCCGTCGAGGAGCCTGCCGAGGAAATCGCCGAAGCTGAGTCCGCGCCAGCTGAGGAGCCCGCTCCGGTTCTGCCCGAGGTCACCGTGCTCGATGCCTCCACCACGCAGGCCATCTTGGACAACGGTCGTGGCTATGCGCAGTTCTGCGACATGGCCGTGCTCGCCTTTGCCTCGTTCACCAATCCGGGCGGTGGCTATATTCAGGGTTATCTGGGCCAGGAGGCCACGCTGTGCGCCGATTCGTATCTGTACAACGTTCTCGATAAGCAGCGCAAATGGTACGGCGAGAACCGTCGCCGCAACATCAACTGCGAGCTTTACCGAAACCGTGCGCTGGTGGTGCCTGCGGTGCGCTTCGACCGCAACCACGTGCATGCATACGCCGACGTGATCGTGGCCGCCGCGCCCAACGTTAAGCGCGCCCGCCAGGAGTATCGCGTGAGCGACGATGCTCTGCTGGATGCCCTGCGCGACCGCATTCGCTTTGTGCTTGCCATCTGCGACGAGCTAGGTCGCGAGAAGCTCGTGCTGGGCGCTTGGGGCTGCGACAACAACGGCTTTGACGCAGAGGCCGTGGCCGAGCTCTTCCGCAAGGAGCTCGCGTCGGGCGACTTTAAGGTCAAGCAAGTCTTCTTTGCCGTGCCTTCTACGCGCTGGGATGAGGATTTTGCCAAGTTCGAGCACGTGCTGGCAAACTTCCCCGAGCGCAACGAGGAGTCCTATGCCCAGGTTGCCGCTCGCGCTGCGGCAGCTCGCGCCGCCGAGCAGATCCAAGCTGCTACCGAGGATGATGAGGACGAGGACGACTGGCGCAAGTACCTGTAATCGGTACGTGCTGACAGATGGGTCGAGCCGGCGGGAGAGGCTGCTTCCGTCGGTTTTTTACTGAGCGAGGGGCTTACGATGAAAAACGTTCTATGCTTTGGCGACAGCAACACCTATGGTTACGATCCGGCGGGCATGCGCGACGGCACCGCGGTGCGCTATGCGCAGGATGTGCGCTGGTGCGGCGTGGCCCAACGTGACTTAGGCGAGGGCTGGCATGTAATTGAAGAAGGCCTCAACGGCCGCACGACGGTACGCGACGACATGTGCCATCTGAACACCAATCTTAACGGCATCCGCGCACTGCCGATGCTGCTCGAGGCCCATAAGCCGCTGGATGCGATCGTTATTATGCTGGGAACCAACGATTGCAAGACGGTCTTTGGTGTGACGGCCTCCGATATTGCCCGTGGCACCATGGCGCTGATTCGCGCGGTGCGTGCATTTCCCTGGACCAATGCTGCACCCTGCCCGCGTATTCTGCTGATGGCACCTATCAAGATCAAGCCGCAAATCGCCGATGTATATATGACCGATTTTGACGAGCGTTCCGTCGAGGCCTCGGAGCATTTTGCTGAATACTATGCGCACGTAGCCGAGCAGTTTGGCTGCGACTTTTTGAATGCAGCGGAGTTTGCCGAGCCGGGCGATATCGACTATCTGCATATGATGCCCGAAAGCCATGAGAGCCTGGGTCACGCCGTGGCGGCCAAGCTCCAAGAGATGCTCGGAGAGTAGCGCGACCCCAAGCCACCGCAAAGGGGACGGGCGCCTTTGCGGTGGCTTTGGACTGCGAATCTTAATACTGCCACATGTGGTTGACGGGGCCGGAGCCTTTGCCCATGTCAAAGCCGGCGGCCAGAGCGCCGGTTAGGTAGGCCTTGCCGGCGTTGACGGCGTCGGCAAGATCCATGCCCTGAGCCAGCGCGCAGGCGATGGCGGACGAGAGCGTGCATCCGGTGCCGTGCGTGTTGTCGGTCTCGATGCGCTTGTGGCGGAACCACGTGGTGAGTGGATCTCCCAGATGGTTGCCCTCGTCATCGAGTGGCGCGGGTTCGGCCAGTACATCGTTGGCCTCGTTGACAAGATGCCCACCCTTAACGAGGGATGCGCAACCAAAGCGGCGGGTGAGGAGCATGGCAGCATTTTGCTGCGTGCGCTCGGAGTCGACCTCATAGTCGAGCAGTGCCATGGCCTCGGGAATATTGGGCGTGATAACCGTCGCTAGCGGGAACAGGCGGCGGGTGAGCGCCTCGGCGGCATCTTCGGCAATCAGCCGCGCGCCCGAGGTGGCGACCATGACGGGGTCGACGACCACGTTCGTTGCGTTCCAGGCGCTCAAGCGGTCGGCGATGACTTCGATAATCTCGACAGAAGAAACCATGCCGATCTTGACGGCGCTGGGGCGGATATCGTCAAAAACGGCGTCAATTTGCGCGGCTACGATATCTGGCGAGATATCCTGCACGGCGGTAACGCCCAGGGTGTTTTGCGCTGTGATGGCGGTGATGGCCGTCTCGGCATACAGGCGGTGCGCCGTGATGGTCTTGATGTCGGCCTGAATGCCGGCGCCGCCGCTGGAATCGGATCCCGCGATGGACAGGACGGCAGGTACCTTACTACGATCCATGTTCGCTCCCTTGTTCGGTCGGAATCAAATGGGTCTTTAAGCCAGCATTATAAAGATGCCCGGGCCGACTCTATGCCGAACCCGGGCGGGCGATGCAATCTCTACGCAAGTGTAAGTAAATGTTCACAAGTCAACAATTGACAGGCACCAGCTCGCCGCCAGAAGCGGCCGCGGCGACAGGGTTAGTCCTCCATGCCGAGGTCGATCGTGGTGCCCTCGAAGATCTTGTTGACGGTGCGGACGGCGCACATCTTGCCACACATGGTGCAAGTGCCCTCGGTGGCGGCGGGGGACTCCTCGTAGCGCTTCTTGCCCGTAACCGGGTCGAGCGCGCACTTCCACATGGCGTCCCAGTCGAGCTTGCGGCGTGCCTGGCCCATCTTGTCGTCCATGTCGCGGGCGTGGGGCACCTTTTTGGCGATGTCGGCGGCGTGTGCGGCAATCTTGGTGGCCATGAGGCCGTCGAGCACGTCCTGGGCGTTGGGCAGGCACAAGTGCTCGGCCGGCGTCACGTAGCACAGGAAGTCGGCGCCGGAGCTGGCGGAGATAGCGCCGCCGATGGCAGCGGTGATGTGGTCGTAGCCCACGCCGATATCGGTCACCAGCGGCCCGAGCACATAGAACGGGGCGTTGTGGCACAGGCGCTTCTGCAGTTTCATGTTGGCGGCGATCTCGTCGAGCGCCATGTGGCCCGGACCCTCGACCATAACCTGGACGCCGGCGGCCCATGCGCGCTTGCACAGCTTGCCCAGCTCGATCATCTCGGCGGTCTCGGTGGCGTCGTTGGAGTCGTAGAGGCAGCCCGGGCGACAGGAGTCGCCGAGCGAAATCGTCACGTCGTACTCGTGGCAAATCTCGAGCAACTCGCCGTAGAACTCATAGAACGGGTTCTCGTTACCGGTGACCTCCATCCAGCCAAACAGCAGCGAGCCGCCGCGGCTCACGATGTTCATGAGGCGGCCGGTCTCCTTAAAGGTCTTTGTGACCGACTTGTTGATGCCGCAGTGGATGGTCATAAAGTCCACGCCGTCCTCGGCGTGCGCGCGCACGACCTCGAACAGGTCGTCCTTGGTAAGCTTGACCAGCGGCTTTTCCATGTAGCCGATGGCGTCGTACATGGGGACGGTACCTACCATGAGCGGCGTCTCGTCGATGAGCTGCTGGCGGAACTGGCGCGTCTTGCCCGAGTTGGAGAGGTCCATGATGGCGTCGGCGCCAAAGTCCTCGGCGATCTTGACCTTCTTCCATTCCTCGGCGGCATCGGCCTTGTCGCCCGAGATGCCCAAGTTCACGTTGACCTTGGTGGACAGGCCCTCACCGACGCCAAAGGCGCGCATGCCTTTTTTGATGTGCACGATGTTGGCAGGAATGGCGATGCGGCCGTCGGCCACGCGCTCGCGGATGTACTCGGGGTCGCGATGCTCGCGCTCGGCGACCTCCTTCATCTGCGGTGTGATCTGCCCGGCGCGGGCGAAGTCGATTTGCGTGACGAGCTTGGGCTCGGTCTGTGTGCTCATTGGCACGGCTCCCTTCGTTGGCATTACCCATATCAGGTTTGCGGGTCAGGGCGGGCGCGCCCAATCTCAGCCTGCCGTCTTGTCCTGCAAGCCCCCCGTTTATGTAATGGGCTCAAGTATAGCTCGAATGGGTACGATTGGCCTAACGAGCGTGCCTGTGGGGAGGCGAACATGGAAGACAAGCATCTATATCGAGAGACGCAATGGGATGTATCGGCCGAGGAAAGCCGTGCGCACCATGGCCTTGTCGCGATCGGTTTTGCGGTGCTTGCCGTGCTGGTGATTGCCTTTTGTATCTGGACGTTTGGTGGTCGCGACGGCGCTGCATGGGAGTTCGAGGCTGATGATAGCCTACCGATTATGACGGTGAGGAGTACTGGCGGTAATGCCAATACGCTCGCCGTTCCGGGCGATTATTGGTACCCGTGCGATGAGTTTGTGCAGTTGCAGCTGAGTGGTGGGTCTATTCCTGGTGAGGAAATCGAACGCGTGACGTATGATGCGACGTTCAAAACGTTGACGGTGAAGCTCAAAGATCAAGGGGATGTGCCCACGACGATGGATATCGCGCTGACGGAATGGCGCCTGGAGCCCCCGTCGGGTGTTGCGGTGTCCGAGGTCGAGCACGTCAAGATTGTCTATCAGGACGGTTCGACAAACGGGATTGCAAAGGCCGACGGTCTAGCAGAATAGGTGTCGAGCCTAGCAGCCAATTCATAAAAGTTGCGGTGGAATAGTTCCTGATTGTGCGAAAAAGGCTCAAATAGGAATTATTCCACCGCAAGTTATATAGAGAAGGCTGAGCGGGTCAGTGTTGGGTGCCGGCTCTAGAGCATCTGTTCGTTGATGAACATGAGGGTGCCTAGGTATGAGAGCTCGGGGACGTGGCGATAGCCGATGTTGAATGCGGTAAGTTCGCTTGCATCCTCGAGCTTGTTTTCTGCCATCCACCGCACCATGGAGCCGCGCGCCTTTTTGCTGGCGGTCGACCGTTGGATGGGCTTCCCGTTGCGGATACCCTCGCCAAAGAGGCACGTGACGGCTGTGGCGTCGCCCGCGAGGTGGGGCAGAACGGCTTTGGCATACTCTACGCTGGCGAGGTTGACGATCGTGGTGTTTGAACCTGCCGGGGCGATAGCCCGCGCGAGCTTATCGCTCCAAAATGCGTAGAGGTCTCGGGCACCGTCGACGACAAGCTTCGCGCCCATCTCCAGCCGATACGGTTCGACGGCATGAAAGGGACGAACGCACCCGTAGAGGCCGGAGAGGATCCACAGATGGTCTTGCAGCCATGCGAGCTGCGCGGAATCCATCACCTCGGGTGCCATGCTCTGGTATTGAATGCCGTGATAGGACATGGCGGCAGGGGAGAGGTGACGGGCGAGTGCGGGATTGTCGAGATCGCCGCTTTTCAGGATGGGCCCGAACTCATGCAGGGTGTTGAGGCAAGGTCCCAGCAGTTTGTCACTCACGTTCCACAGCGCCTGCAGGCCGCCGCTGCCTTCATTCCGCTCGATATCTAGCAGTGCGCGGTGGAGGCGAGCCGTCTCGCGCACAAAGGGTGGGATGCCCAGGACTTCAAAAGCATCTTGGGCCGCGCGCATCTGCTTGGCGGGCGAAATGATGACCTGCAGCATGGGCTCTCCTCTGCCAAAAAAAGAAGTTGCGGTGGAATACGGTCTGTTTGGTCTATTGAAAGACCAAATCAATCCGTATTCCACCGCAAGTTATGGGTGGGGTGGATTAGGCGCGCTCGATGAAGGCCTTGTAGCCGCGATAGGCCTCGTAGATATCGGCCTTGTTAGCGACCTCCCACAGGGCGTGCATGGACAGGACGGCAACACCGGAGTCGATGACGTTCATGCCGTACTTGGCCATGATGTAGGCGATGGTGCCGCCGCCGCCCGCGTTGACGCGGCCGAGCTCGCAGGTCTGGAAGTCCACGCCCGCCTCGTCCATGATGTCGCGGACGAGGGCCACGTACTCGGCGTCGGCGTCGTTAGATCCGCCCTTGCCGCGGCTGCCCGTGTACTTGTTAAAGCACAGGCCACGACCCATAAAGGCTGCGTTCTTGGTTTCGAACTTGCCGGCGTAGCCCGGGTCGAAGCCGGCGGACACGTCAGAGGAGAGCATGCGGCTGTGGGCGAGTGCGCGGCGCAGGGCCAGCGGGCTATCCTCGCCGGCGAGCGTCATGATCTCGGCGACGGTGTTCTCGAAGAAGCGGCTCGTCATGCCGGTGGCACCCACGGAACCGATCTCCTCCTTGTCGACGATGAGCGTGATGCTCGTGCGCTCCACGTTGGCGACGTCGATCTGGGCAAGCATAGAGGGGTAAGCGCAGACGCGGTCGTCGTGGCCATAGCCCAGAATCATGGAGCGGTCGAGGCCCATGTCGCGGGCCGGTCCGGCGGGCACGACCTCGATCTCGGCGGAGAGGAAGTCCTCCTCCTCGACGTCGTACTGCTCCTTGAGGATATCCAGGAACATCTGCTTGACGGGCTCCTTGGGAGCGTCTTTGTCGTCCTCATCGAACTTGACGGGACGGCCGCCCACGATCACGTCGAGGATCTCGGCGTCGACGGCGTCCTTGGCGGGCTTGGCCATCTGCTCGCTCGAGAGGTGGATCAGCAAGTCGGAGATGGTAAAGACCGGATCGTCGGCCTTGTCACCGATGTTGATGTCGACGGTGGTGCCGTCCTTTTTGCAGATGACGCCCACGAGTGCAAGCGGGGAGGCCACCCAGTGGTAGCTCTTGACGCCGCCATAGTAGTGCGTGTCGAGGTAGGCCATGTCGCCAGCCTCGAAGGCAGGGTTCTGCTTAAGGTCCAGGCGCGGCGAGTCCACGTGGGCGCCCAGGATGTTAAAGCCCTGCTCGAGCGGGGCGGTGCCCAGGTTGACGAGCATGAGATCCTTGCCGTGATTGGCGGCGTACACCTTGTCGCCGGCCTTGAGCGCGCGGCCCTCGGAGATCACGGTCTCCAGATTGACGTAGCCCGCCTCCTCGGCCATCTTGATACCGGTCTTGACGCACAGGCGCTCGGTCTTGTTCTCACTCAAAAACTGCTTATAGCCGCGGCAAAGCTCCTCGAGCTCTTCGATCTGCTGTGGCGTGTACTTTTTCCATGCGCAGGGACGCTCCATGACGCAGGCTCCTTTCGGATCGATCGTACTGGTTGATGTACCGTGAGCCATCGTATCACGCGCGGGCCTGCGGCGGCAGGGAAGCCTGATGTGCAGTGGCCGCGGGGCGGGGAGCGTGTAAACTGGAGTGAGCAAACCGTGCCCAGCCTAAAGCGAGGTATTCAATATGTCTGACAAGCGCCGTACCTTTGCCGTCATCGACGGCAACTCGCTCATGCACCGCGCCTTCCACGCCGTGCCGCCCACCATGAACGCGCCGGACGGTCGTCCCACCAACGCGATCTTTGGCTTTTTGAATATGTTCCTCAAGATGATTGACGCCTTTAATCCCGACGGCGTTGTTGTGGCGTTTGACAAGGGCAAGCCGCGCGTGCGCATGGAGATGCTGCCGCAGTACAAGGCTCAGCGCCCGCCCATGGACCCCGATCTGCACGCGCAGTTTCCCATGATTAAGGAGCTGCTCGCCGCGCTCAACGTGCCGATTTTGCAGTCCGAGGGCTGGGAAGGCGATGACATCCTGGGCACTATGGCGCGCCTGGGCGAGCAGGCCGGCTGTGACATGCTGCTGGTGACCGGTGATCGCGATATGTATCAGCTCGTGACCGAGCACGTCAACGTGGTCTCGACCCGCAAGGGCCTGTCCGACGTGGCGATTATGACGCCCGAGAGCGTGGACGATCTGTATCACGGCATCACGCCGGCGCTCGTGCCCGACTTTTATGGCCTGAAGGGCGACACGTCCGATAACATCCCCGGCGTGCCGGGCATCGGCCCCAAAAAGGCGAGCGCGCTCATTGCGCAGTACGGAAGCCTGGACGAGGTCATCGCACACGCCGACGAGGTCAAGGGCAAGATGGGCGAAAACCTGCGCGCACACATCGACGACGCGCTGCTGAGCCGTAAGGTGGCGACCATCCGTACCGATGCGCCCGTTGAGCTCGATTTTGAGACGACGTCCTTCCCGGCGTTTTCTGCCGATGAAGTTTCTGCGGCGCTGGGTACGCTTGGTATCACCGCCATGCAGAACCGTTTCTTGGCGCTGATCGGCGGCGAGGGCGGGGCTGCTGCTGCCTCCAGTGTGTTTGAGATACCTGCGATGGTTCGCTCAGCCGCCGGCGATGCTGACGCACTTGGTGCCGTTGCGGCGGAGGTCTCCCGCGCGATTGATGCCGGCGAGTGGGTCGCCGCCGTGGTGGACGACGACAAGGAAGAGGGCGCGCTCTTTGGACTGACGCGCACGCTGTGGTTGTCGACGCCCAAGGGCCTGTTTGCGCTCGAGGAGGGCGACGGCGGCGCGGCGGCTGAGGTTGAGGGCTTCAACTTCGCCCACGGCGTGATCGCCGGCGTGCTCGCGCGTCTCTTTATGGAGGGTCGCGTGGCGAGCCCGGATATGAAGGCGCTGTTGCACGAGCTTTCGCCCATCGATTCTTCTGAGCCCGAGCTCATGGATCCGCTGGCGGTCGATTCCACGCGTATCTTCGATACCGTGGTCGCTGCCTATCTGCTGGATTCCGATCGCTCCGAGTTCGATGAGGCGTATCTGGCCGATACCTATCTGCAGATGGCGCTGCCTGCGGCGCGCGGCGCAGAGGGTGCCGGCGAGGACGCTCCTGCGCCCGCCGCTCGCACGGCGGCCTTGACGCTGGCGCTGGTCGCGCCGTTGCGTGACCGCATGGCCCGCGAGAACGCCGCCAACGTGTTCGATGGCATCGAGATGCCGCTTGTGCCGGTGCTTACCAAGATGGAGCGCGCGGGCATGCTTGTGGACCCCGACCGCCTGCACAGTCTGTCCGAGGGCCTGGCGACCCAGATTGCCGGGGTCGAGCGCAGCATTCGCGACCTGGCGGGTGACGAGACCTTTAATATTGGCAGTCCCATGCAGCTGTCGCATGTGCTGTTTGATGTTATGGGGCTTCCGACCAAGGGCCTCAAAAAGACCAAGCGCGGCTATTATTCGACCAACGCCAAGGTGCTGAGCGACCTTGCCCGCGACCACGAGATCGTGCGCCTGATTTTGGACTGGCGTGAGAAGTCCAAGATTAAGTCGACCTATCTGGACACGCTAGGTCCGCTGCGTCGTGGCGACGGTCGTGTGCACACCACGTACAACCAGACCATCACCGCGACGGGGCGTCTGTCTTCGAGCGACCCGAACCTGCAGAACATTCCGACGCGCTCGGAGCTGGGGCGTACCGTCAAGACGGCGTTTTCGGCGGGCGAGGGCAGCGTCTTTTTGGCGGTGGACTACTCGCAAATCGAGCTGCGCCTGCTCGCGCATCTCTCGGGTGACGAGCACCTGGTGCGCGCCTTTAACGAAGGCGAGGACTTCCACGCCGAGACGGCGGCGCGCGTGTTTGGCGTGCCGGTGTCCGAGGTGACTCCCGACCTACGCAGCCGCGCCAAGGCCGTGAACTTTGGCATCGTGTACGGCCAGCAGGCCTACGGTCTGTCGCAGTCGCTGCATATCTCGATGGCCGAGGCGCGCGACATGATCGACCGCTACTACGAGGCCTACCCGGGCGTGCGCACGTTCCTCGACAATGTGGTGGCGCGCGCCAAGCAGACGGGCTATGCCGAGACCATGTATGGCCGCAGACGCCATATTCCCGAGCTCAAGGCCAAAAACCCGCAACTCCGCGGCTTTGGTGAGCGCACGGCCATGAACCACCCCATGCAGGGCACCGCGGCCGACATCATCAAGATCGCCATGGCCCGCGTAAGCCGCCGCCTGGAAGAAGAGGGCTTTGCCGCCCACATGATCCTGCAGGTACACGACGAGCTGGACTTTGAGTGCCCCATCGAGGAAGTCGAGCGCCTCACCGCCATGGTCCGCGACGTCATGGAGCGCGTAGTAGACCTCCGTGTACCCCTCATCGCCGAAGCCAGCACCGGCATAACCTGGGCCGACGCCAAGTAAAGGTACACCCACAACTCCAAAGTAACCAAAACCAGAAGGGGGCTCCTTGCCAACAAGGAGCCCCCTTCATTCAATTAAATTCAGCCAAAGAATTTAGGCGCCAAGACGCCATCCAGGCGGCAAGCAAGTCACCCAAGGACCTGGCCGGGCGAGGCGGGTAAGTTTTTCGTAGATTCCGCACGAGCCGGAAAGCACTTAATGTGCTTTCCGAGCGAGCCCAGGACCTGACCGAGCGAAAAACTTACCCGCCTCGCCCGGCCAGGTCCGACGAGCCACGTTAACGAGCCGCCAAGATGGCGTCGATGAGCGTCAGTACGCCCCCGTCGTTGTTGCTCGGAATGCGCCACTTAGCATGCGCATTCATATGCTCCTCGGCGTTGTCCACGATAAAGCTGTGACCGACGCGCTCGAGCATGGGGATGTCGTTGTAGGTGTCGCCCACGGCGGCGGCATCGGCGATATCAATGCCGAGCTGCTCGCACAGATGCGCGACGCCGGCGCCCTTGTCGACACCCAGGTTCATAAAGTCGATCCACTCGCGCCCGGCGTTGGTGACGTAGAGCTTGTCCGAGAACTCGGGGCTATAGGTCTCGCGGAAAGCGGGCTCGGCGTCGTAGCCGGGGAAGAAGACCGAAATCTTGTTGGACTCGAAATCAATGCCCTCAAAGCTGTCGACGTAGTTGATTGTGTTGTAGTAGACGCTGATCTCGTCGTGGTACTGATGGTCGCGGGCAAGCACGTAGAACTCGTCGAAGCAGCACAGGACGGGAACGGCGCGCGGGTCCTCCGAGGCACGGCTCAAGACCTGCTGATACAGCGCCACATCGATGTTGCTCTTATAGATATAGTTGCCGCGATAGATGACGCAGGCTCCGTTATCGGGACAAAAGGCGAGGCGGTTCTTGATGCCCTCGAACATCTCCTCGAGCTTGGGGGCTGGACGTCCGCTAGCGGGGCAGAACACGATTCCAGCCTCGGCGAGCTTGTCCAGGCGCTCATCAAGACCCTGAGGCAGCACGCGCTCGTCGGTGAGAAGCGTCTTGTCCATATCAACGGCGAGAATCTTAATGTTGCCGATATTGGCATCTGATTCATAAGTCTGCATAAATGCGCCTTTCCGTTTCCAGATTGTTTCGGGCGTAATGACCCTCTGCTATGTAATCGAGCGTATTTTCGCAGGATTGGCGCGTATTTGCATCACTATTCACAAACTAATGAAAAAACTTTTCAGAAATTTGAATTTGTCGCTTGTGCTGCGGGCACTTTAGCGTAATATAGCGACCATCGAAAACGGAGACGGCAAAAGAGCCGCTTACCGAGGAAAAGGTACCGTTTACGATATTTGAATTGCGCCCGGCGATAGGTGAAAGGAGAGGCAGATGCAGTTCGTAAAGATCATCACTACTGCAGACAATGCCATCCGACGCCAGCGCGCAATTTCCCGACGACGATAACAATCGTCTCTGTCCGCATGGGGCGAATTGCCTCAACAGAGTCATTTTAAGGTCGTTGGGTTTTAGCACGACATTGCTGCATGTTTCTAGGGCATGTATGTGCTGATTTTTGCTATTTAACCTGATATTGCACGGTATATGACCTTGAAATGACTTGCAACTGACCGATGTTCTAACTAGCTACCAAGGGCGAAAGGAAACAGCCATGAGCAAGGAAAAAGTCGTTCTCGCATATTCCGGTGGTCTTGATACATCCGTATGTGTCAAGTGGCTCCAGGACGAGAAGAATCTCGATGTCGTTTGCGTCTGCGGCAACGTGGGCCAGGAGGAGACCGGCCTGGATGCCAAGAAGGAGAAGGCGCTCGACCTGGGCGTTCTCGATTGCCAGGTACTCGACCTGCGCGACGAGTTCTCCGATGAGTTCCTGACTAAGGCCATCGCTGCAAACTCCATGTACGAGAACAAGTACCCGCTGCTCTCCGCCCTGTCTCGCCCGCTGCTCGCCAAGAAGCTCGTCGAGGTCGCTCACGAGTTTGGCGCGACCTACGTCGCCCACGGCTGCACCGGCAAGGGTAACGACCAGGTCCGCTTCGAGGCTGCCGTCAAGGCCCTCGACCCCGAGCTCAAGGTTATCGCCCCGGTTCGCGAGTGGGATCTGAAGTGCCGTCCCGACGAGGTCGCCTATGCTCACGCACACAACGTGCCGGTTCCCGAGGGTGCCAACGACAACCCCTATTCCATCGACGACAACCTGTGGGGTCGTGCCATTGAGTGCGGCCACCTGGAGGATCCCTGGAACGAGCCGCTCGACGACGCCTGGGTTATGACCAAGAATCCCGAGGACACGCCCGACACCCCGACGTATACCGAGATTGAGTTTGAGGCGGGCAAGCCCGTCGCCGTCGACGGTAAGAAGATGAAGCTCTCCGAGATCGTCATCGCCCTCAACAAGATTTCGGGCGACAACGGATTTGGCCGTCTCGACCTGGTCGAGGATCGTCTGGTGGGCCTTAAGAGCCGCGAGTGCTACGAGGTTCCCGGCGCCCTGACGCTCATCACCGCCCACAAGGCGCTCGAGGACATCTGCGTCGAGGGCGACTTGCTCAAGACCAAGATCAAGCTCGAGCAGGATTGGGCCACCGCCGTGTACAACGGCCAGTGGTACAGCCCGCTCAAAAACGCGCTCGATGCCTTTATGGCCGACACCCAGAAGTTCGTGACCGGTACCGTCCGTCTGAAGTTCTTTAAGGGCAACTGCCATGTCGTCGGCCGCAAGAGCCCCTTCAGCCTCTACGACTACGGTCTGGCTACCTACGACCGCGACACCACGTTTGACGAGAAGGCCAGCGCCGGCTTTATCGAGATCGATACGCTGTCGCTCAAGACGTGGGCCAAGGTCCAGGGTCCCAGCTCTGCCGCTGCTCAGGCTTAGGTCTTCCTTTCCTTGGTATCCGCGCGGCCCATCCGCGTGATACATAACGGGCGCATGGGGTCCCTACCTTTCGTTATGCTTGCTGACACTTCTTAACATCGGTGGCCCCTACGTTCCGCCCGCATATATGACGCCGCGACTGCGGCTGAGTCCGAGCCCCGCCGGGGTTGTCCGGCGGGGCTCCTTCTATCAATTTGGCGGCCCTGCGCCTATATATATAAGGAGTATCCATTATGTTCAATGCTGTCGTGCATGCTTTACTTGCCCTCGCGCCCGAGCTCGATGCTGCAAAGGTCGAGGACGTCCCTATGAGCCTGAAGGCTTGGATTGACGGTTCGCAGGGTAACATCCGGAGGGAGACGTTGGGCGCCAAGTGCATGGTGCGTCACTTCTTTGCAAATTAGCTATATGGCCTCGCGCACGGTGGGGAATATGCAAAACTAGCGGTTGAAAAATCGCTTTAGCGATATGGCGCATTGCTTTGGGCGCTTGTTTTGGTATTTGGAGAAAGGAGACGGTTCCATGGCTCTTTGGGGCGGTCGTTTTGAGGCGGGCGTGGCCGAGGTCACGCAGGAGTTTGGTGCGTCGTTGCCGGTCGACAAGCATCTCTATAAGCAGGATATCGCCGGCTCTAAGGCACATGCCAAGATGCTGGCCGCCCAGGGCATCATCAGTGCCGAGGACGAGCAGGCGATCGCCGAGGGCCTGACCGGAATCGAGCAGGATATCGATGCCGGCAACTTTACCTTCGATATCAACGACGAGGACATCCATATGTCCATCGAGAGCGAGCTGACGCGTCGCATCGGTGAGGCCGGTAAGCGCTTGCATACCGGACGTTCGCGCAACGACCAGGTGGCGACCGATACGCGCCTGGGCGTCAAGGCGCTTGCCAAGGAGCTCATGGAGGCCAATCTTGAGCTGCGCCATGTGCTGGTGGATGCGGCCAAGAAGTACGACAAGGTGATTCTGCCGGGCTACACGCATATGCAGCACGCTCAGCCCGTGCTGCTGTCGCATCATCTGCTGGCATATTCCTGGATGTTCGCGCGTGACTTTACGCGCCTGAAGGCCGCCTTTGATGCCGCCGACAACTGCCCGCTGGGTGCTGCCGCGCTTGCCGGTACGAGCTATCCGCTCGATCGCCAGATGACGGCTGCCGAACTTGGCTTTGCGGGCGTGATTCCCAACTCGCTCGATGCGGTTTCCGACCGTGATTTCCTGCTCGATCTGCATTACGCCGGATCCGTCATGGCGATGCACCTGTCGCGTCTTTCCGAGGAGATCGTGCTGTGGTCGAGCTCCGAATTTGGCTTTATCACGCTTTCAGACTCCTACTCCACCGGCTCGTCTATCATGCCGCAGAAGAAGAATCCCGACTTTGCCGAGCTTATTCGCGGCAAGAGCGGCCGTGTGTATGGCAACCTGGTGCAGCTGCTCGTGACCATGAAAGGCCTGCCGCTTGCTTATAACAAGGATTTGCAGGAGGACAAGGAGGGCGCGCTCGATACCGCCCATACGCTCATGCAGTGCCTGTCGGTTATGGCCGGTATGATTTCGACTTGGGCCGTCAACGAGGATGCCATGGCGCGCGAGTGCGGCGTGGGTCACCTTGCCGCCACCGATGTTGCCGATTACCTGGCTAAGCGTGGTCTGCCGTTCCGCGAGGCTCATGCCGTGGTGGGGCATCTGGTTCTGATGTGTGAGAAGCGCGGCTGCAATCTTGAGGACCTGCCGTTTGAGGTGTTCCATGAGGCAAGCCCGCTCTTTGAGCGCGACATTACCGAGGCGCTCGACATCCCGTCGATTGTCGCCGCGCGCACGACCGAGGGCGGCACCGCCCCTGCCGCCGTTGCCGTGCAGCTGCAGCGCGCCGAGGCACAGCTCGTGGCCGACGAGGGCGTGTTTGGATCGCTGACTAAGGTCGTCGAGATGGGCCACGGGGTAAAGTAGGGATTTGGCTGAAGCCGTTTTGGCCATTTATTGATAAATCGTTTTCACTTTACGGGCGCCTGCTGATGTGGGCGCCCGTATTTTGTTGCTATGGGGGAGGGGCTTGTCGAGAACTTCTGTAGGACCTTTGGGCAGGTTGTGAAGGGGTTACGTTCGCGGGCGGCAACCGACCGCCTGCTCTGTTCGATGCGGTTGATGGGCGGTCGGATGGTACTCTAATCGGGCTTCGAAACAGAAGTGACACATATGGAGCGCTTTAATAAATTGCAACGTTTCAATAAACAGCTTTTTGTTTAACTGCAGCTAAAACTCTGTTACGATGCAGTCCAGGCGGGTGCCGGAATGGGACTTGGGCACGCGCGAACCTACTTGAAAGGCTACTTTTATGGCTATCGAGAAGACCTTCATCATGATTAAGCCCGACGCCGTGCGCGACCGCAAGATCGGCGAGATCGTTGCTCGCATTGAGCGCAGCGGCCTTGTCATCGAGCGCATGGAGATGACCACGCTCGAGCGCGCTACCGTCGAGGAGCACTACGCCCATCTGGCCGACAAGCCCTTCTTTGGCGGTCTCTGCGACTTTATGACGAGCGGTCCGGTCGTCAAGATGGTCGTTTCCGGTCTCTCCGCTGTCTCCAAGATGCGCACCCTTATGGGCGCTACCAACCCGCTTGACGCTGCTCCTGGTACCATCCGCGGCGACTTTGCCGTCGATGTCAACGCCAACGTGATCCACGGCTCCGACTGCCTGGAGAACGCCGAGATTGAGATCAAGCGCTTCTTTGGCTAAACCAGCTTTGACTCCTTAAAGCTGTTAGCGTGTGGCTTGGGCGCCGCGGAACTCCATCTGCGGTGCCCTTTTATTCCAAAATCTATGCAGGGGCCCGCTCGGACATGTGTTCCGAGCGGGCCCCTGCTGTTAGCTTGTGGCACTGAATAGTTTAGGCTTCGTCGACGATCTTAAGGCCGCGCGTGTGATCGATCTCGTTGAGGAGGTTAACGCGACGCTCGTGACGACCGCCCTCAAACTCGGCGTCGAGCCACTCGTCGACGATCATCTTGGCGAGCTCGGAGCCCACGACGCGGGCGCCAAAGGCGAGCACGTTGGTATTGTTGTGCATGCGGGAGAGCTTGGCGCTGAAGGGCTCGGAGCACACAACGGCGCGTACGCCCTCGACCTTGTTGGCAGCCAAGCTAATCCCGACACCGGTGCCACAGATGAGGATGCCCAGGTCGACGTCGCCGTTGGCAACGGCCTTACCCACCTTGTAGCCGGCGATGGGGTAGTCAAAGCTCTCGGAGGTGTCGGTGCCAAAGTTCACGACCTCGCAGCCGCGCTCCTTCAGGTGCTCGGAAATGATGTTCTTGAGCTCGACGGCGGCGTGGTCGTTACCGATACCGATCTTCATGGATGGTTCCTCTCTGGTCTGTGCGGCGCAAATGCTAAAGGTGTTTACCGCGTTCGACTGCATGATAGCGCGACTTTTGCGTAAACGCTCGAGCGTTTTTTGGTCAAACGCTTTAGCAGGCAACAAGACTGGCTTCTCGTGAATGAATGTCGTCAGTTTGCGCTTGAGCGCCGTCTGCCGGAACCATGGTTGCGGTTTTTGATGCATTGTTATCAAATAAAGGAGCTAACTTTTTTGAGAGCCCAGCCCGTTATGCAAGCAGGAGATACCTATGCCTACCGATTCCATCCGTGATGCCGCGTTTTGCGATGTTTTGAACCGCGAACTTGTCTGTGCACTCGGCTGCACCGAGCCCATTGCCGTTGCCTATGCAGCGGCGCTGGCGAGCCAGACGCTCGGTTGCGAGCCCGATCATATGGATGTTGCCTGCTCGGGCAACATCATCAAGAACGTCAAGAGCGTGACCGTGCCCAACTCGGGCGGAATGCATGGTATTGAAGCCGCGGCCGTGCTGGGTGCCGTGGGCGGCGACGCCAAGAGCGCGCTCGAGGTGCTCGAGAGCGTCGATGACGCGGACCGCGCCCGCGTGGCCGAGCTGCTTGCCGATGCGGACTACTGCGATGTGTCGCTTGTCGAGGGTGTGCCCAACCTCTACATCAAGGTGACTGCGACGGCCGGGGGCCATACCGCGGTCGTCGAGATTACCGATCACCACACCAATGTCACGTGCCATACGCTCGACGGTATTCCGGTGTGCGGCAAGTCGGCGGGGGAGTGTGCCGCCTGCGCCGAGCGCGTCGTGGCCGAGCGGGCGGCAGATAACGCCGACACGCCCATGTCGATCGAGACCATCATCGACTTTATCGAGGACGGTGACATTGAGGACGCCCGTGCTGCCGTTGAGCGTCAGATTGAGCTGAATGGCGCAATCAGTGCCGAGGGCCTTGCGCACGCTTGGGGCGCCGAGGTGGGTCGTACGCTGCTGGGTGCTCGTGCCGATGACGTCGCCTGCCGTGCCCGTGCCCGTGCGGCCGCCGGGTCCGACGCCCGCATGAACGGCTGCGCGCTGCCGGTCGCCATTGTGTGCGGCTCGGGCAATCAGGGCATTACCTGCGCATTGCCCGTCATGGAGTATGCCGAGTACCTGCGTTGCGACCACGAGCGCCTGGTGCGCGCCGTGATGCTGTCCGATCTTATCGCCGTACATATCAAGAGCTATATTGGTGCGCTCTCGGCGTTTTGCGGTGCTATTTGCGCCGCGTGCGGCGCCGGCGCCGCGATTACCTGGCTGTGCGGTGGCACGCGCGAGCAGATCGGCGCGACAGTCTCGAACACGCTCGGCAACGTTGGCGGCATCGTGTGCGATGGCGCCAAGGCGAGTTGCGCGGCTAAGATTTCCGCTGCCGTTGATGCTGCGATTCTGGGCCACGATATGGCCATGCAGGGCCGCGGCTTCCGCGCCGGCGAGGGTCTCATTCAGGATACCGTCGAGCAGACGATTGCCAGCATGGGCTACGTGGGCCGCGTGGGCATGAAGGACACCGACATCGAGATCCTCAACATCATGATCGGTAAAACCCAGGTTTGTTAGTTACGCGGTTTTACCAAACCGCGTAACCAGTCGACGCTGCAAACGCCCCTAAGCGGCAATCTGCCTTTCAATCGTCGGGCATGGCCAGAAGGCCTATGCCCTCCTCTTTCAAGGCACATTGCTCGCTTAGGGGCGTTTTCGCTGACTTATGCTCAACCTGTGGCGCTTTTTTTGGAGCGAGGGAGGGGTCCTACGACAGTTCGTCGGCTACTTGGTGTTCGTAGAAGGCTTCTACTACGGCGTTAAAGTCGCGGGCGAAGTCTTCCATGGTTCCGCGCCAGGTGGCTCGGCTGGGCTTGCCCTGGCCCACAAAGGCGGTTTGGATGCCGCAATCGGGGGACGGGAAGTCGCGTTTGGGGTCGTTGCCCACCATAAGGACCTCGTGTGGCTCGAGCCCCATCACCTGAAGCTGCTCTAGATAGTAGGTGGCATCGGGCTTGCATCGGGTGGCGTTTCCCATGTGCGTCACGAGTTCAAAGGGGGCGTCGGCCAGGTCGCCCCAGCCCATGCGGCACTCGATGGCCCCCTGGGGAAAGCTGGGGTTGGTAAAGAGCGCACAACGCAGTCCAGCGTCCTGTACGGCCTGGAGCGCGGCGTGCGCGCCCGGCATAGCGTGGGCGTTAATGAGTTCGTCATTCTTGTACGGAAGAACTTCGCGGTCGTAGTAAGTAAACGCCTCGTAGATGAAGGGATCGGAGAGGCAGATGCCGCACCTGTGCTCGACCTCGGTGCGGTAAAACTCAAGATTGGTGCGGTTGTCCGTGCCGCTGCGGCGATTGGCGTTGAGGTCGACCAGGATGGTGCCGAGGCGCGCCATCGTGCCACCGCGGCTGCGGCGCCCGATATCCGCGAGCATCGAAGAGACATCCTTAAAATAGCGAAGGATGAACGCGTTGAGGTTGATGCTGAGAAGCGTTTCGTCCATATCGAAAACGACTGCTTTGAGCACGCGGGCACCTTTCTCGAAAAATCGATCTAGAATCGTTGGCTCCGGATACTTTACCCCAAAGCCGAATGCCTGGCTGGTTATCGTCAAGTTGCGGAGACGTGTGTTCATAAGATTACGAAAAAGTCTCCACACGAGTAAAAAATCGCAGTTCACGCTTGAAATCGAACTCATTTCCCCGTAACCTATACGAACGTGATTGCATAAGCGTCACATTAGTATCTGTCGGCTCCCGAGTGTTCCTAAACGTTGTGTGCTTGTCGCACCCTTCTGTAGGTCCTAGCAATCGGGGCCCCGTAGTTCGAAAGGGGTCCACCTTTGAGTGAGATTCAGAACTCGTCCATTTTCTCTCTTGACGATGTCAACGAGGAGGAGATGAACAACCTCATCGACGGTACGATTACCGACTTTGATGAGGGCGATCTCGTTAACGGCACTGTCGTTAAGATCGAGCATGACGAGGTGCTCGTTGACATCGGATTCAAGTCCGAGGGCGTTATCCCGGTCCGCGAGCTGTCCATCCGCAAGGACGCTAACCCTGCAGACATCGTTGCACTCGGTGATCCCATCGAGGCTCTGGTACTCCAGAAGGAGGACAAGGACGGTCGTCTGGTCCTGTCCAAGAAGCGTGCCGAGTACGAGCGTGCTTGGAACCGCATCGAGGAGAAGTTCAACTCCGGCGAGAACGTCGAGGGCGAGGTTATCGAGGTTGTCAAGGGCGGCCTGATCCTCGACATCGGCCTGCGTGGCTTCCTGCCCGCCTCCCTCGTCGACCTCCGTCGCGTCAAGGACCTCACCTCCTACATGGGCACCCGCATCGAGGCCCGCGTCATCGAGATGGACCGCAACCGCAACAACGTCGTCCTCTCCCGTCGCGTCGTGCTCGAGGAGTCCCGTAAGGCCGAGCGCTCCGAGATCCTGTCCAAGCTCAAGTCTGGCATGCGTCTCCAGGGCACCGTTTCCTCCATCGTCGACTTCGGCGCCTTCGTCGACCTCGGTGGTATCGACGGCCTCATCCACATTTCCGAGCTCTCCTGGAACCACGTCAACCATCCTTCCGAGGTTGTCAAGGTCGGCCAGGAGGTCGAGGTCGAGGTTCTCGACGTCGATCTCAACCGCGAGCGCATCTCCCTGGGTCTCAAGCAGACCACCGAGGATCCGTGGCGCGCACTGGTCAAGAAGTACCCCGTCGGCGCTATCGTCGAGGGCACTGTGACCAAGCTTGTCCCGTTCGGCGCTTTCGTCGATCTGGGCGAGGGCATCGAGGGCCTGGTGCACATCTCCGAGATGGCCAACAAGCACGTCGATCAGCCTTCTCAGGTCACCCACGTGGGCGACAAGGTTCAGGTCAAGGTCATGGAGATCGACCTCGACCGTCGTCGTATCTCCCTGTCCATGAAGTCTGCTGCTGAGACTCTGGGCGTCGAGATCGAGGTTACCCCGCTGCCTTCCGAGAAGAAGGACGAGGAGACCGACGCCGAGTAAATCGGTTTGACGATCACTTGTTTTAAGGGATCTGTCCGCAATGGACGGGTCCCTTTTTTGCATTTGCTGCTGAGGTGCGCGATGCTGCCCGGGCTGTCCACAGGCTATTGGGTTGTCAGTGCATGAAAAATGCCGACATCCCGCCTCGGGGAGGAGGCGGGAACACACCGAGTAGACGGAGGGGTGTGGAGCGCGGTCGCGTCTCGACTGACGACGTTGCCCATCGACAGGACCATTGTAGCGCATGGCGGTTCTTGGTTTATCGTGTCGAGCGTTTGCGTTGTGCCATTGCCTGCGGCAACGGTGTGTTACACTCTTGCACTGCTGAGTGGGCCAGACGGTCGCGCGATGTGCTGCTTGCAGCACACGTGAGGAAAGTCCGGGCTCCAGAGGGCGGGATGCCGGCTAACGGCCGGGCGGAGTGATCCGACGGAAAGCGCCGCAGAAAAGAAGACTCCCACCTGCGCCGCAAGGCGTAAAGGGAAAAGCTGAAACGGTGGTGTAAGAGACCACCAGCGTCGTGGTAACACGGCGGCTTGGCAAGCCCCATCCGGAGCAAGCGCGAATAGGAACGCTATGGGCCGGCCCGGTCCGCGTTCGGGTAGCGTGCGTGGAACTGCACGGTAACGTGCAGACAAGATAAATGACCGTTCACGACAGAACCCGGCTTATCGGCCCACTCAGCACTTTGTTGACGCTGCGAACCCGTCAGCGCGGCAATCTGCCTTTCAAGCCTTCGGGCATGACCATAAGGTCAATGCCCTTGTCTTTCAAGGCACCTTGCTCGCGCTGACGGGTTCTCGCTGTTGGTGACGGTATCATTGGCGTTTCCGTTCTTGTTGGCGAGGTCAACGGTGCTGTCTTTGCCGTATTATTGAGGCTGTTTGTTGCTGCGCTTTATTTTGTTGAGGGGCTTTGTTGGACAGCTATTTTACTCTGCAATCGAATATTGAGGTTTCGGGCGAATTTGTGGACCGCAAGAGCCGGTTTATTGCCCAGCTGGTCCATATTGAGTCCGAGGATGAGGCGAATGCCTTTATCGAGACCGTTCGCAAACGTCATTACGACGCTCGACACAATGTTCCCGCGTGGATTTTGGTCGATGGACGCGAGCGTCAAAGCGATGACGGTGAGCCGAGCCGCACGAGCGGTATGCCGACGCTCGAGGTGTTGCGCGGCGCGGGGCTCAAAAATGTTTGCTGCGTAGTGACGCGCTATTTTGGTGGCACGCTGTTGGGGCCTGGTGGCTTGGTACGCGCCTATACCGCGGCGACGCAAGCGGCGGTGGCCGCGGCTCGGGAGGCCGGGCAGATCGTCGAGATGACGAGCGTCGTGCCTGTTGACGTGCATGTGGCCTATCCGCAGTATGAGCAGGTGCTTCGCTTGGCGCAGGATTCGGGTGCCAAGGTTTCGGATACCGATTACGCGGATGCCGTGACACTTCACTTGGTGTTTAAGGCGGGGGAGCAGGAGTCTTTTTGCGCCAGGATGCGCGAGCTTATGGCGGGGCGCGAGGAGATCGAGGTCGGTGCTCCCGTATTTGCCGAGTTCTAACGGCGACGGCCGGCGTGCTTTTGGATGGATCCCAAGCGCACCGGCCGTCGTTTTTCTGTGCTGCCGTTTACTCGGCGAGCTGCTTTAGTACATCACAGGCGATTTCGACGGCATCGTCGATGCAGCCGGGGCAGCTGCGAAGCGGACCCTTGTCCGATCCGATGCCCTTGAGCGTGCCGCAGACGGTCGTCGTGTTCTTCTCGCCAAAACGCTTGGCGATTTCGCGCGACAGTTTGTAGGTCTGGCCTTTGGTCTTGGGGTTTTCCATGCCGTCGCTCATCACAAAGCCCATGATGGCCACGGCGCCCGAGATGGCGCCGCAGGTTTCGGTCATGCCGCCCATGCCGGCGCCAAATCCCTCGGTGAGGGTAAAGGCGGTCTGGGGGTCGAGCCCGACGGCAGGTGCGAGCGT
Organism: Collinsella aerofaciens; assembly: GCF_040926265.1. Classification (GTDB taxonomy): domain Bacteria; phylum Actinomycetota; class Coriobacteriia; order Coriobacteriales; family Coriobacteriaceae; genus Collinsella; species Collinsella aerofaciens_BB. The sequence goes on from NZ_JBCOIL010000005.1 coordinate 101,526, forward strand.
GCAGGCGACGGCCTGGGCGCAGTTAAAGCCACGGGCGTGGTATTCGGCAGCCTGAGCCTGACAGGCGTTGATGTCGAGCTGGGCCGTATCGATTTGCTTCATCGTTGTCTCCTTGTTCACGGTGTACCCGCCTATGGTACCCGTGACGGGGCATGTAATCATCGAGAGCTTCATGTATGCCTCGTTTTTATCTATCGAACAAATGCCCAAGGCTTGAGATAAATACCCCTGATCAATTTGTCCCTTAACCTACCTTGGGGATGGGTTGTGAGGGGTGCGGGGTAGCGGTATCGTGAACCGGATAAAACGTAACCCAGGCAAGGGAGCTAGATATGAGCGAGCAGACCATCGGTACTACATGTGTTCAGGGCGGCTATCACCCGGGAGATGCCGAGCCGCGCCAGGTGCCCATTTACCAGTCCACCACGTGGAAATACGACACGTCGGAGCACATGGGCAAGCTGTTTGACCTGGAGGAGTCTGGTTACTTCTACAGCCGTCTGCAGAACCCCACGTGCGATCTGGTTGCCGCCAAGATCTGCGAGATGGAGGGCGGCACCGCTGCGATGCTCACGAGCTCGGGCATGGCTGCGAACTTCCTCGCGATCTTTAACGTGGCCGGTGCCGGCGATCACGTGGTCGCGAGCTCTGCCATCTATGGCGGTACCTACAACCTGCTCGCCCATACTATGGAGCGCATGGGTCTGACCTGCACGTTCGTTGCCCCCGACTGCACCGACGAGGAGCTCGAGGCAGCCTTTGAGCCCAATACCAAGCTCGTCTTTGGCGAGACGATCGCCAATCCCGCACTTGCCGTGCTCGATATTGAGCGCTTTGCCAAGGCCGCGCATGACCACGGCGTGCCGCTGATGGTCGATAACACCTTCCCGACGCCCGTGATGTGCCGCCCCTTTGAGTGGGGCGCCGACATCGTTACGCACTCCACCACCAAGTACATGGATGGACATGCTGCCTACCTGGGCGGCGTGATCGTCGACCACGGCCAGTTTGACTGGATGGCCCATGCGGACAAGTTCCCGGGTCTCACCACGCCCGACGAGAGCTACCACGGCGTGACCTATGCCGAGAAGTTCGGTCGTGAGGGCGCCTTCATTACCAAGGCAACCGCTCAGCTCATGCGCGACCTCGGCCCCATGCAGAACCCTCAGGCGGCCTTCTTCTTGAACAGCTCGCTCGAGAGCCTGCATGTGCGCATGCCGCGTCATTGCGAGAACGGCCTGGCCGTTGCCAAGTTCCTGCAGAGTCATCCCAAGGTACGCTTCGTGAGCTATCCGGGCCTGGAGGGCGATAAGTACTACGACATCGCTCAGAAATACATGCCCAACGGTACCTGCGGCGTTGTGAGCTTTGGCTTTAACGGTGGTCGCGCGGCGGCCGAGACCTTTATGAAGAGCCTCAAGCTCGCCCAGATCGCCACGCACGTGGCCGACGCCCGCACTTGCTGCCTGCATCCCGCTAATGCCACACATCGCCAGATGAACGATGAGGAGCTCATCGCCTGTGGCATCTCCGCCGACATGGTGCGCCTGTCGTGCGGCCTCGAGGACACGGCCGACTTGATTGCCGACCTTGAGCAGGCACTCGAGCAGTGCTAGGCTAGCTCCGTACAAGGCGCCGATGCTGGCAGAAAGCTTCGGCGACCTTTCGTTCCGATTCCGTAGGCGGGACCCCAATCGCGGCAGTTTGCAGGCGATTGGGGCCCCGTTTTTGCGTTGCGCCACTCGAAAGGATGGATATGGAGAAAACCGCAGAGCAGCTGCGCCGCGAGCACATTGCCCTAGAGGGCGACACCCATGGCAAGAACAAGTGGGCGATTCTGTTTACCGTGCTCATCATGACGTTTATGGTGTGTCTGGATTCGACCGTCGTGACCGTGGCGCTGCCCGTGATGCAAAAGGAGCTGGGCGTGGGCCTCGATCGCATTCAGCTGGTGAGTTCGGTGTACCTGCTTGCGACATGCGTGGCTATGTTGCCGTTTGGCCGTCTGGGCGACGTGCGCGGCAAGGTGAATGTGTTCCAGCTGGGCGTCATCGTCTTTTCGGTCGGTTCGCTGCTGTGCGGCCTTTCGGCCTCGCTCGAGGTTCTTATCCTGGCACGCATTGTTCAGGGCATCGGTTGCGCGGCGGCCATGGCTAACAACATGGGTATCATCACCGAGTCGTTTCCGGCGCGCGAACGAGGCCGTGCCATGGGTATTCTCGCGACCTTTGTGGCCCTCGGCATGATGTGTGGCCCCGTGCTCGGCGGCATGCTGGTGGCAAGCTTTCCCTGGGAGAGTATCTTCCTCATCAACCTGCCTATTGGCATAATCTCGTTTATCGTGGGGCTCTACACGCTGCCGCATGTTAAGCCGGAGGCCGGCGAGCGCCCCATGTCCTTGATTGAGGCTGCTCGTCGCTGCTTGGCAAATTCGGCCTTCACCATCAACCTTGCCTGCATGCTCATCGTGTTCGTTGGTATTGGCGCATCCGAGTTTATCCTGCCGTTCTATTTTCAGGACGCCCACGGCTTTGGTTCCGACATTTCCGGATTGCTCTTTTTGGCGCTGCCGATGGTGAATGCCTTTATCGGGCCGCTTTCGGGTACGGTTTCGGACCGCGTTGGCTGCGAGGGCCCCACGGCGGTCGGTCTGGGCTTGTACGTGTGCGGTCTCTTTGCGGTAAGCACGCTCGACGAGCACTCTTCTATCCCTGTGATCGTGTGTTGCGTCGCGTTTATGTCGTGCGGTACGTCGATTTTCCAGAGTCCCAATAACTCGCTGTATATGGGCTCGGCTCCGCGCGAGGCACTTGGCTTTGCAGGTAGCTTGGGCAGCTTGGCGCGCTATGCGGGCATGGCGCTGGGTATTACGGCAGGTTCGCATATCCTCTATGGGCAGATGAGCGTGGCGATGGGCGAGGCCGTGACCAGTATTGTTGCAGGCCGTCCGGATGTGTTCCTGTTCGGCTTTCGCTCGGTGTTCTACGTGCTTATGGCTGTGGCCGCTGTGGGCTTTGCGCTCGCCATGGTGCGTTTGGTGAAGATGCGCGCCCGCCATTAGTGCGTTGGGAGGCTGTCTGCCACGATTTGCGTTGTCCCAAAAAGACTGGTTTGTGGTGCGATGCGGCTTGTGGGGCGGGCGGGGGTCGGTCCGTGGTAGACTATCGAACAACGTTTATTAATCGCGCGGTATCGTTGCCGCGAGAAGGGGTTGCGCCATGCAGGAGCTTGAGGATCGTATTCGCCATGACGGCATCGTAAAGGCCGGTAACGTCCTTAAGGTTGATGCCTTCCTCAACCACCAGTGCGACGTTGAGCTGTTCGACCACATGGGCGCCGAATGGGCCCGTCTGTTCGAGGGTGTCGAGATCAACAAGATCCTGACGATTGAGGCTTCGGGTATTGGCATGGCTTGCATCGCGGCTCAGCATTTTGGCGGCGTGCCGGTGGTCTTTGCCAAGAAGGCGCAGTCCATCAACCTCGACGGCGAGCAGTATGCCACGACCATCTACTCCTTTACCAAGCAGAAGGAGTACCCGGTCATTGTGGGTAAGCGCTTCCTGTCCGAGGGCGACAAGGTCCTGATTATCGACGACTTCCTGGCCAACGGCTGCGCGCTTGAGGGCCTTATTAAGATCTGCGAGGCTGCGGGCGCCGAAGTTGCCGGCATTGGCATCGCCGTTGAGAAGGGCTTCCAGGGCGGCGGCGATAAGCTCCGTAAGCGCGGCTTCCGCGTTGAGAGCCTGGCACGTATCGCCGATATGGACTGCGAGAACGGCGAGATCACCTTCGCCTAAGCGCGCAACACAAGCGATTGGTATGCGATGTGACAAAGGGACTGTCCCTTTGTCACATTTTTTGTATGAGGGGAGGTGTTGATATGGATGAGAACAAGATGGGATGGCGCGAGTATGCGCGCTATGCCGAGATGTCGGTCGAGAGGTTGGCACGCGACTGCGAGGTTCAGGTGTTTCGCGCGACAGGTCCGGGCGGACAGGGCGTGAACACGACGGACTCGGCGGTGCGTATGAAGCATGGGCCCACGGGGATTGTTGTGACGGCGCGCGAGAGCCGTAGTCAGTTTCAGAATCGCGCGAGCTGCCTGCGTAAGCTGCGCGCTGAGCTGGAGCGTCGCGGGCGTCCACCGCGCCGACGCGTAAAGACTAAGGTGCCTCTGCGCTCTCGCCAGCGCAGGCTCAATGACAAGCACTTCAACGCGATTAAAAAGGCCAACCGTCGCAAGCCGGGCGGGGAGGAATGATCTTCTCAATAAGTTGCGGTGAAATAGGGACTGTTTTGCGGCTTGGGGGTGCGGACGATTTCTTGGACCGCGCCTAGGCGTATCCAAGCTTCCTGCGGTACTCCATCGGGCTGAGCCACCC